>NZ_CADCVZ010000001.1 GCF_902806265.1 uncultured Sphingomonas sp.
TCGGCGCGGGGCTGTTGGAGCCAACTGGCGAGCTCGTCGGCGAGCTCTTGCGTTTGGTGGAACAGCCGGTGTTCGTCCGTTGCCGTCTCATCTTCATCGCCGACATAGTCGATCGCAGCTTCCGCCATCGCCGAAAGCTCGATGAGCTGCATGCGCCAGCGCTCAGCTGAGTGCCGCAGCCCGCCGGACGCAATCGCGAGCGCCGCTTTCCGCTGACTTTCCGTCTCTGCTTCGAGCAGGTCGGCCAGTCCTTCTGCTTCGGTCAGGTCAATACGGCCGTTCTCAAGTGCCCGGCGGGTGAACTCACCCGGCTGCGCTTCCCGGAGCCCATCCAACTCGCGCAGGGCCAGGAGCACGGCGCCGACCACCGCGCGGCCACCATGGCAATGGAACTCGACCAGATCCTCGCCCGTCGAAGTGGCCGGTCCATCGAAGCGCAGCAGCAACGCTCGGTCGAGTTCGACGCCAGCTCCATCACGCAGGGTGCGGAGGCAAGCCGTACGCGGTTCGGGCAAACCGCCGGCGAGGAGCCTAGCAGACCGGCGTGCAAGAGGGCCGCTGACCCGGATGATTGCGATGGCGGCCGGTGGGCGGCCACTCGAAAGCGCGTAGATCGTGTCGGATCCGCTCACCGGCGGGCTGCCTCAGGCGATTTCCTCAAGCAAGCAGGCGACCCACGCCAACCTGCGGATCGACCCAGCCGTCGTAGATCATCTTCATCGCCACCCATAGGATTACGACCAGACCGATATAAGCGATCCAGCGGTAGCGCTCGATGTAGCGGGCGATGACGTTGGCCGCGAGGCCCATCAACGCAACCGCGAACACTAAGCCGACTATGAGGATGCCGGGGTGTTCGCGAGCCGCACCGGCGACCGCCAGCACATTGTCCAGGCTCATGCTGACATCCGCCACTGCGACGGCCCAGGCGGCTCCGGCGAAGCTCTTCGCTGGTCGCAAGCCCGAACTCTCGTCGCCTGCAACTTCGGGCGAACCGTGGCTCTCCCCGCCGGCGTGCCGAAGCTCGCGCCACATCCGCCACGCCACCCACAGAAGTAGCAGACCACCCACCAAGATGAGCCCGATGATTTGCAGCAATTGCGTGACGATCAGCGCGAAGCCGATGCGCAGGACCAGTGCCGCGAGGACGCCGATCAGGATGACCTTCTTGCGCTGCTCGGCTGGCAAACCCGCAGCAAGGGCGCCCACGACAATCGCATTGTCGCCGGCCAGCACCAGATCGATCATGAGCACCTGGAGAAAGGCGGCGAAGGCGCCCGGCTCGTTGATGTTGGAGAAGTCCTTGACAATCGACGCCCAGATCTCGGCCGGGCCGCCGAAATCCATCGGCGCAGCGTTGACGGAGGCGACGGCGCTTAGCAGCAAATCGAGCAAAGGAACTTACCCCGTAGGCGGTTGGAACTAGGAAGCAGTTGGAAAGCCAAGAGGCGGGTTCGAGTTCCCGGGCCCCTGCCCCGTAACCAGACTACTGGTTCATCGATGCGAAGAAGTCTTCGTTCGACTTGGCGTCCTTCATCTTGTCCAGCAGGAACTGCATCGCGTCGACCGTGCCCATCTGCATCAGAATGCGGCGGAGCACCCACATCTTGGACAAGGTGCCCTGTTCGACCAGCAGCTCTTCCTTACGGGTGCCGCTCTTGCCGACGTCCAGCGCGGGAAAGATGCGTTTGTCCGCGACCTTGCGATCGAGCACGATCTCCGAATTGCCGGTGCCTTTGAATTCTTCGAAGATGACCTCGTCCATCTTGGAGCCGGTGTCGATCAGCGCGGTGGCGATGATGGACAGCGAGCCGCCTTCCTCGATGTTGCGGGCAGCGCCGAAGAAGCGCTTGGGCCGCTGCAGGGCGTTGGCGTCGACGCCGCCGGTCAACACCTTGCCCGAGCTCGGCACTACCGTGTTGTAGGCGCGGCCAAGACGCGTGATGGAATCGAGCAGGATCACCACATCCTTCTTGTGCTCAACCAAGCGCTTGGCCTTTTCGATCACCATCTCAGCCACTTGCACGTGGCGCGATGCGGGCTCGTCGAAGGTCGAGCTGATCACCTCGCCGTTGACCGAGCGCTGCATGTCGGTGACTTCCTCCGGCCGCTCGTCGATCAGTAGCACAATCAGGAACACTTCGGGATGGTTGTCGGTGATCGCCTTGGCGATGTTCTGCAGCAGCACGGTCTTGCCGGTCCGCGGCGGCGCGACGATCAGCGCGCGCTGGCCCTTGCCTTGAGGCGAGACGATGTCGATGACCCGCGCGCTCTTGTCCTTGACCGTCGGGTCGAGCGTGTCGAGCCGCAGCTTGGCGTCGGGGTAAAGCGGGGTCAGATTGTCGAAGTTCACGCGGTGGCGGACCACCTCAGGATTGTCGAAGTTGATCCCGGTGACCCGCGTCAGGGCGAAATAGCGCTCGCCATCCTTGGGGCCGCGGATCTCGCCTTCTACCGTGTCGCCGGTGCGCAGGCCAAAGCGGCGGACCAGCTGAGGCGCGACGTAGATGTCGTCAGGACCGGCAAGATAATTTGCTTCGGGCGAGCGAAGAAAGCCGAAGCCGTCGTTTAGCACCTCGATGGTGCCCGCGCCCATTATTTCCGCCCCGCTCTCGGCCCGGACCTTGAGGATCGAAAACATCAGATCCTGCTTGCGCAGGGTGGACGCGCCCTCCACCCCCATCTCCTCAGCCTGTGCGACAAGCTCGGCCGGGGTTTTCTGCTTCAGGTCCTTGAGGTGCATGGGTGAACTCTATGCTGGCTGGTGTTCGGCGTGGGGAGAGCCGGTGACTCGACCGCAACAGGAAGGCAGTCACACCGGCGGGGGAACAGGGCACAGTCGATCGCGACTGCGTGACACGAGGTTATGGCCAGCGCCCTAGGCTGTCAACATGGTTGGGCTGCGCCGCGACTGCAAGGTCAGAACGGTTTGACGATCACCAGCACCACGATCACGGCCGTCGCAATCCCCGGAATTTCGTTCATGATCCTGAGCGTGCGGTTCTCCAGCGGCCGCGCCCCTTTGGCGAGCTTGCGGCCGTACGCCGACATCCAGCCTTGATAGCCGGTCAGCAGGACCACCAACGCCAGCTTGGCGTGGAACCAGCCTTGCGCGAAGGCATCGATGTTGAGCGCCAGGGCGAGCCCCAGCACCCATACGATCAGCATCGCCGGCCCCAGGATGATCGATCGGGCGCGGCCTTCCCGTTCGATCCAGGCACGGTCCTCGGCCGAGCCGGGAGCGGTGGCATGGTGGTAGACGTAAAAGCGCGGCAGCAGAAACAGCCCGGCGATCCAGAAGATTACAAAAGTCAGGTGGGCCGCCTTCACCCACAGGTAGGCGCTACCCATGAAGCCGACATATTGATCAAGCCCGGTCACAGCGGCTTCCCTAGCAGCCGCAGCAGGGTTTCAACATGGGCGATCGGCGTGGTTTGCTGGATGCCATGGCCCAGATTGAAGATGTGCGGCCGCCCGGCAAGCGCATCGCAGATGTTCCGGATCGCATTCTTCAGCGGCTCGCCTCCAGCGATCAGGGAGAGCGGGTCGAGGTTACCTTGAACCGGCAGGCTGTCGGGCAGGACCGAATGGGCCCAGGCCGGATCCACTGTCTCGTCCAGGCCTAACGCGTCCACACCGGTTTCGCGGGCGTAAGCGGCAAGCTTGCCTCCCGCGCCCTTGGGGAAGCCGATGATCTTGAGCTGAGGCCGCTCGGCTCGCAGCCGCTCTACTAGCCGCGCGGTCGGGGCGATCACCCATCGCTCGAACTCGCGCGGAGCAAGACTGCCGGCCCAGCTGTCGAACAGCTGCACTGCATCAACCCCGGCATCGACCTGCCCGAGCAGGTAGGTGAGCGTCGTGTTCTCGATCGCCTCGACGATCGCGGCGAAGCGGCCCGGATCGCGATAGGCCAGCTGGCGGGCATCGGCCTGTTCGCGGCTGCCCTCGCCGGCGACCATGTAGGTGGCGACCGTCCATGGGCTGCCCGCGAAGCCGAGAAAGGTAGTGGAAGGCGCAAGCTCGGCCTTCACTCGCCGCACAGTCTCATAGATGGGCTGCAGGCGATCCATGCGCGGCTGGAAGTCCCCGAGCGATGCATCGGTGAGCGGCGGCGCAAGCCGCGGGCCCTCGCCGGCCACGAAGCTCAGCTCCTGCCCGAGGGCATGGGGCACGATCAGGATGTCCGAGAACAGGATCGCTGCGTCGAGCGGGAAGCGGCGCAGCGGCTGCAGCGTGATCTCGGCAGCCGATGGCGGATCATAGACCATGTCCAGGAACCCGCCCTTGTCCGCCCGCAAGGCGCGATACTCAGGCAGGTAGCGGCCGGCCTGCCGCATCATCCACACCGGCGGCGGGTCCCGCCGCTCGCCTCCGAGAACGGCGAGGAGCGGCTTGTCGACCGATTGATCGAGGGGCTTGGGGTCCACCCTTTTCTTCTCTTTCTTATAGATTCTTAAAAAGGATGATGAAGTTAGATGGGCGGCGGGAGGTGGGGAATAAGGCCGCCTCCCGAACTTGCCAACAGGCAGGTGCAGCCAACTCGGCTTGGGCTCCGGCGAGTCGGGTCGAGGCGCTCCCGCTATTCACAGGCTGGGGATCACTGCCGGCGGCAGTGGACAGAATGCCGGATGACCCTTGCGCTGGCAGGGGCGATCACGAAGTTTGGACCGTACCCAGCTCGGCGCTAGGGGAAGCCACCGGCTTTTCCACAGGAACATGTATGGACCTGCTACTTGCTTCAACCTCCCCGATCCGGGGGACGCTACTGGCCAACGCCGGCGTACCCTATAGTGCGGTGCGGCCGGAAGTGGACGAGGCCGCGGTGAAAGCGGGGTTCGCCGGAAGCGATGCCGGTCTGGCGACCGCGCTGGCGGGAGCCAAGGCCCTGAGCGTCAGCCGCAGCCGGCCGGACGCGCTGGTAATCGGTAGCGATAGCATCGTTTCGGTCGAGGGCCGCCGCTTCAGCAAGCCCGGCGGCCGCGGGCAAGCTGCCGAGCACCTCCGCTTCTTCTCCGGCCGGAGCATGCAGCTCACCAGCGCGGTGGCTCTGACCTGCGGCGAAACAGTGGAGTGGCGGCACGCGGCTGAAGCCCGGCTGCAAGTGCGGCCGCTCACCGACAGCTTTATCGAAGCCTACCTCGACGCCGACTGGCCGGAGGTCAGCTACTGCGTCGGCGTGTTCCGGCTGGAAGGACCCGGCGTTCAGCTGTTCTCGGCGATCGAGGGCGATCATTTTACCATCCTGGGCCTGCCGCTGCTGCCGCTGCTCGGCGCCCTGCGAGAACGCGGCATGCTGGCGGCATGATGTCGCCGACACCCTATGCCGAGGTGATCGGCGACCCCATTGCGCACAGCAAGTCGCCGCTGATCCACGGCTTCTGGCTCGGCAAGCTTGGCCTTGAGGGAGCTTACCGCGCGACGAGGGTCACCACGGACGAGCTGCACCTTTACCTTGCTGAACGCCGACGCGACCCTAGTTGGCGCGGCTGCAACGTCACCATGCCGCTCAAGCGGGCAGTCGTTCCTTACGCTGGACGCCTCAGCGACGACACGTCGGTGCTCGGCGCGGCCAACCTCCTCCTGCCGGACGGCCAAGGCGTTCTGCGCGCGGAGAACAGCGATGTCCGGGGCGTGGCGGAGCCGCTATCACGATTGCCGCGAGCCGATTACCCCGGCCATGTCGCGACCTACGTCCAGATCATCGGCTCGGGAGGCGCGGCCTTCGCTGCCGGTCTTGGGGCGGCTCGGGCCGGCTTTGGTGACTTCGACGTCTTCTGCCGCTCGCGGGAACAGGGCCTTACTTTAGCCGGTCTGATCGGAACGCCCTTCGGCGAGTGCCAATCTATTGATGCCCTGGGCCCGATCCGCAATCCGGATAGCGGCCCAGAGGACCAGCGCTACTCCCACGTGATCATCAACGCGACGCCGCTGGGCATGGCAGGCCAACCCGAGGTTCCGGTCGACCTGTCGAGCTACTACCCCGATACGATCGTGTTCGAGATGGTGTACCACCCGCTGGAAACCGGCCTAGTTAAACAGGCGCGCGCCTTGGGGTTGCGGGTGATCGACGGAGTGGACATGCTCGTTGCGCAGGGCGCACGCGCATTCGAGGCGTTCTACGGCCATTCTGCACCGCGCGAGCATGACGCTGAGCTCCGGCGGCTTCTCATCCAATGATCACTCTCGCGCTCACCGGCTCGATCGGCATGGGCAAGTCCACAGTGGCGCGAATATTCGCTGATCTCGGAGTCCCCGTGTTCGATGCCGACGCTGTGGTGCGGATGCTGCAGGGACCTGGCGGGCGGCTGGTGGCTCCGATTGAGCAACGGTTTCCAGGCACGACCCGCCACGGCAGCGTCGACCGGGAGGCGCTCAGCACAGCGGTGCTCGGGTCGCGGCAAGAGCTGGTGGAGCTCGAGGCCATCGTGCACCCCGCGGTACAAGCCGAGCGCGCCCACTTCATCGCGGAACATGGCGGTGCGCCGGCGCTGCTGTTCGACACTCCCTTGTTGTTTGAAACCGGCGGCGAGAACGCCTTCGACCATGTTCTGGTGGTCAGCGCTCCCGCTGCGCTGCAGCGGCAGAGGGTGCTGCAACGGCCCGGGATGACCGCAGCCAAGCTCGACGCCATCCTGGCGCGACAGATGCCTGACGAGGAGAAGCGCAGCCGCGCCGACTTCGTCATCGACACCTCCGGCAGCCTGGCCCAAACCGAGACGCAGGTGCGTGCCATCCTGGCTGGACTAGGCCTCGCGACAAGCGCATGACGCCATTCATGCGCGAGATCGTGTTCGATACGGAGACCACCGGCACCAACCCTGCCGGGGGCGACCGGATCGTGGAAATCGGCTGTGTCGAGTTGGTCAACCGGGTCGAGACCGGGCGAACCTTTCACGCCTACTTCAACCCGCAGCGCGCCATGCCACCCGAAGCGGAAGCGGTGCACGGCCTGTCGAGCATCTTCCTGTCGGACAAGCCCCTGTTCGACGACCGTGCGGCCGAGCTGATCGACTTCATCGCCGACGCGCCGCTGATCGCCCACAACGCCGGCTTCGATTTCGGCTTCCTCAACGCCGAGCTCGCTCGCTGCAGCCGCGACCCCGTGTGCCTCAGCCGCATGGTCTGCACCCTGGTGATGGCTCGGAGCAAGCATCCGGGTGCCAAGCACAGCCTCGACGCGCTGTGCAGCCGCTTCGGCGTGGACCGCAGCCAACGGGTTAAGCACGGTGCTTTGCTCGACGCGCAGCTGCTTGCCCAGGTTTATGTCGAGCTGACGGGCGGTCGCCAGATCGGCCTTGGGCTGATGACCGAGATCGCCCCACAAAGCGGAGAGCGCTTCGGCTACGCTCCGGCGCAGCGCCCGATCCGCCCGCCGCGGCCGCATTCTGCGTCGCTTGAAGAACGGCAACGGCATGCCCAGTTCCTCCGGGCGATAACCGACCCGTTGTGGGCCAGGCTCGCCGTGCCCGAAGGGCGGACCGCGACTTGCTGAATGGGGCTGGCCATGGTCGGTACAGGGAGGATCGCGCACGTGGATGTTCGGGTTTCCGGCCACCAAGTCGAGACGGGCGGCGCCCTGCAGGAGCATGTTGCGACGCGGGTCACGGGCTTGGCAGAACGCTATTTCTCCCGCGCGATCGGAGCGAATGTGACGTTCGGCAAGGGGCCGCACGATCACGGCTTCACCTGCGACATCGTCGCGCCCGTTGCCCATGGCATGGTGCTCAAGGCCAGCACCAGGGCGCCCGACGCGCACATCGCATTTGATGCGGCGGCCGACAAGATCGAACGGCAGCTCCGCCGCTATGTTGGCCGCTTGCGCGAGCACAAGGGCGCTAGCGAGGTCTCGCCAAGCATGAACGAGAACGCGGCTTACACCGTCTTCGCCGCACCCGCGGACGAGCCTGAGGTCGCCGACTACCCGCCGATCGTCGCGGAAACGCGCGTCGACATCCCGGAGGCGAGTGTCGGCGATGCGGTCATGATGATGGACCTGCGGAACACCACCGCGCTGATGTTCCGCAACAGCGCGACGGGCACTTATAACATGGTTTATCGCCGCGAGGACGGGACGGTCGGATGGGTGGAGCCTAAAGCGGCCTGAAGCTCGCCTCTCTTTACTTGCGCAAGCTCCGGGGCGGGCTTGCCGGACAGAATGCGCATCTATGCTATTGCATGATTTCATCGACCTGGAAGCGATCAAGCCGAACCTGCCGGCCACCAACAAGCGTGGCGTGTTCCAGATCTTGGGGCAGATGGCAGGGCAACGGCTAGGGGTCGCGACCGGCGCGGTAGTCGCGGCGATCACTGACCGGGAACGGCTGGGCTCGACCGGGTTCGGCAACGGCGTAGCCATCCCGCACGGCAAACTTCCCGGCTTGGCGCGCATCTACTGCAGCGTCGCGCGGCTGTCGGAGGCGATCGAATACAAGGCGATTGACGGGCACCCGGTCGATCTCATCTTCTTCATGCTTTCGCCGCCCGATGCCGGCGCAGATCACCTCAAGGCATTGGCGGCGATCAGCCGGGCGGCGCGCCACGCGCCGACGCTAGAGAAATTGCGTGGTGCCCGCTCGCGCGATGCGCTGGCGGCGGTTCTGATAGGCGTGGATGAGCGCGACGCAGCCTGACCGACTTGCCCCGGGGCTCGAGGTCGCATCGTTCCTGCGGCTTGCCGAAGCGCACGGCGGCTTCGGGATGGTTCTGCACAAGGGGGACGAAAGTCGCGGCTCTCTCCTGCTGGTGATTCTGGAACGCGGCCGGCAAACCAGCTTGCTGGAGCGAAGCCTTGGCGCCGATGGAGTGTACGATTGGACGGTAACCGGCCCGCGTGAGATCGATTCGGCGCTCGCAACACAATATGTTGCGCGACGCAGCCACTCCGACCCGGATTGTTGGGTGATTGAACTGGATATCCCACACAGCGAACGATTCATCGCTGAAACGATCGGGACGACTTGATCATCAGCGAAATTGCGGTGAACGGAGGAACCATATTCAGCGGGTGCTTCCGTGAGCGGCAATTCTAGCCGTTGCGGTGAGTGGCGCGAGACGGGGGAAAAGCCAAGCTGCGTGAGCGAACCATCGCTCGGTCCTGCGCATCCTTGCGGCTGCTCCACCGCACTTGATCGGTTCTTGAATGCTGCATCGTTTCGCCGTGCTGATTGCCGGGATCGCGCTTACCGCCGGTTCGGTTGCTCCCGCCCAGGTTGCTCCGGTCTCCGTCCAAACCTCGGTGCCCAGCACGGCCCTTGACGATGTGCCTTCACCGGCAACGCCGCCTATTACGCCCTCTCCCGACGCCGCTTCCATTACCGAACCGGCCATGGTCGAGCTCAAGCCGGCCATTCAACCTGCCGCTTCGCTCGCCGAGAAAGTGGCGGAAATGCGCGGCAGCGACGCCGGCAGCCGTGAACTGGAATGCCTGGCGGCCGGCGTCTATTTCGAGGCCAAGAGCGAGCCGCTGGCCGGTCAGCTTGCTGTCGGCCAAGTCATTGCCAACCGCGCCAACAGCAGGGGCCGCTTCCCTTCATCCTACTGCGGCGTGCTGTTTCAACGCGGCCAGTTCAGCTTCGTTCGGGGCGACCGCTGGCCGGCCGTGAACAAGTCGGGGGCGCAGTGGAAGAATGCTGTGGCGATCGCCCGCATCGTCGACGCCGACCTGCACGACAGCAGCATTGGCCGGGCGCTTTTCTTTCACGCCCGCCGCGTGTCGCCCGGCTGGCGCCTGACCCGGGTGGCCAGCGTTGGCAACCACGTCTTCTACCGCTAGTTTTCGTCCCCTCTTTGTTCTAATGCTCGGGCGTGAGTAGCGCGCCCGAGCCCCTTCTCGATCCTGGCTGCTTTGCCGATGCGTCTCCGGTCGCAGCGGAGGTGGCGCGCGGGGTCACCCGGCTGTTCTTTCGCCAGGACTTATTCTCCATCTGCGAAGTGCCGCTGCCGAATGGGCGCCGCGCCGACATGATGGCGATCGACCCGAAAGGGTGCCTGACCATTGTCGAGATCAAGGTCAGCCGTGCCGACCTGGCGGGCGATGCCAAGTGGACCGACTACCTCGAGTTTTGCGACCGCTTCTTCTGGGCGGTCCCGCCCGCCTTGGCCGGCTTGCTGGATGCGGACCGTTACCTGCCGGGCGATGTCGGGATCATCGTTGCCGACCGCTACGATGCCGCCGTCTCCCGCGTCGCGCCGCAGCGGCCGCTCGCCCCCGCGAGGCGGAAGGCGGAGCTACTGCGCTTTGCGCGCCGGGCCGCGCGCCGCCTGTCCGCCCACATCGATCCCACGCTGGGTTTCGGGAACTAGGCCCTAGAGCTTGGGACCGGCGACGCCGGACGCCTTGGCCGGCTTGACCGTCTCCAAGAGCTTCAACAGGTCCGGGTTGCGGCGATCTTCGTTGGCATAGTCGCGCGCGCTGCGGCCGGTGGCATTGTCCTTGCGGTCCGCGTCGGCGCCTGCCTCCAGCAGCCGCTTGACCACGGGCGGGTGCCGCTGCTGCACGGCGATGATCAACGGGGTCTCGCCGGCACGATTCGCGAGGTCGACCCGGGCTCGGCTACGCAGCAGCCGGTCAACCGCGTCGGCGTCGCCGATGCGTGCCGCCACGATCAACGGGGTGTCGCCGGACTTGGCCTGAATGTTAGCGTCCGCACCCTTGCCCAGGAGGTAGCCCAGGTAAGTCTGGTCGCGCCGCGCGGCGACGATATGCAGCGCCGCCTCGCCGCGGTCGTTGCGGAAATTGATCACGGTGGAGCCGTCCGCTCCAAGCAGCTCTTCGACCTTGGCGCCGTCACGGTCGCGGACCGCTTGAAGGAAACTGAGGCCGGCCGGGGTATATTGCGCGAGCGCCGTCGATGCGCTTGCCACCAGCATTGCCCCGACCACCAAGCACTTGGTAAGCTTGTGCATTCCTGCCCCGTCCTGCCGTTCACCCTTGACCGCCGGGCGCTTACCAGACCACAGCTGCCATGACCATGAACAGCGACGATCCCTGGTGGCACAAGCCTTTGGCGGAGCTCGATCGGGGGCAGTGGGAAGCGTTGTGCGATGGCTGCGGCCGCTGCTGCCTGCATAAGCTGGAGGACGAGGACACGGGCGAGCTGTTCCCGACCAACGTCGCCTGCAAGCTGCTCGACCGGAGGAGCGGCCTGTGCAGCGATTACGCGAACCGCCGCAAGCACGTCAGCGACTGCGTGCAGCTGGCGGTGGGCAAGCTGGACGCCCTAGAATGGCTGCCGTCCACCTGCGCCTACAAGCTGCGCGGGGAAGGGCAGCCGCTTCCCTCCTGGCACTATCTGGTGAGCGGCAGCCGTGAAACTGTGCATGAGGCCGGCATGTCGACCCGTGGCTGGACTGTCAGCGAAGTGGATGCAGGCCAGCTAGAGTTTCATCTTGTCGACCGGGACCTTTGAGGTTCCAGGATTGCCGCTGCCGGTCGCGGTCCGGCGGCTGGCGAACGCCCGGCGGCTGCGGCTCAGGATCGATCATGATCGCCAGCTGCTTCGGCTGACGCTGCCGACGCGGGGCTCTGCTAGGGCCGCGCTGCGTTGGGCCGGCGAGCAGCGAGCGTGGGTGGAGCAGCAGCTTGCGGCAGAGCCCGGCTCAATCCCTTATGTGGACGGTGCAACCATCCCATTCCGCGGCGAGCCGCTGACCATCTGCTGGCACGAAGGCGCCCGCCGCGGTGTCCAGCGTGTGGGCGCGAAGCTCCAGGTCGGGGGCCCACACCCGAGTCTTGCTCGCTCAATCGAACGCTGGCTGCTCGCCGCAGCGCGGGAGGAGCTCAGCGCCGAGACTGCGCGGATCGCTGCTCTCGCTGGAGTATCTGTGCGTTCGGTGGCGACCGGCGACGCCGCGACTCGCTGGGGGAGCTGCTCATCAGCGGGCGTCATCCGCTACAGCTGGCGGCTGATCCTGGCCCCCCCGGAGGTCCTCCGCTTCGTAGTGGCGCACGAGGTCGCCCACCGCCTGCACATGGACCATTCGCTGGCCTTCAAGGGGGCGGAGCAACGGCTGTTCGGCGGTTCGGTCAGCGACGCGCGGCGGTTACTCCGAGAACTCGGGCCGGCTCTGCGCAGGGTCGGTCGGGGGGGCTGAAGGCACCTTCCGCGGGTCGCGGGGCGGCTGGGGCGCGGGGGGCGGAGGGACGCCACGGTAGAGGCGGTCGATCTCCGTTTCTTCTTCTAGCAGCTGGCGATAAGGTTCGGGCGGCTGACCGGCTTGTGGAAGCGGCTGCGATTGCGGATCGACCGGCTGCACCTCCAGCGGATTGCCATAAGCATCGACCAACGGCTCGCCGCCGCCCGCTTCGTTGCCCCACAGCTGCTCCTCTGGCTCCAGCTGCCAGTCGGGCATCGGTACGGCGGTCTCGAATTGCTCCACCGGACGACTGGCGACTGCGGACACCATGAAGTCGTGGAACGCCTTGGCGGGAGCGGTGCCGCCCTGAAGGCCGGCGATCGGACGAGCGTTGTCGCGGCCCATCCACACGCCTGCGGTGATCCCGGACGAGAAGCCGATGAACCAGCCGTCCTTGTTGGATGAGGTGGTCCCGGTCTTGCCGGCGACCGGCCGCCCGATTTGCGCCGACCGGCCGGTGCCCGACAGCACGGCGGTCTGCAGCAGGTCGGTCATCTCCGCCGCTACCCAGGGCGCCACCAGCACGCGGGCGTCGCTTTCCTCATGGCGGTACAGCATGCGGCCGTCCGCGGTGGCGACGCGGGTGATACCATAGGGCATGACCCCGACCCCGCGATTGGCCACGGCGGCATAGGCGCGGGTCATGTCGATTAGGCGCACGTCCGCGGTGCCCAGCACCATCGAAGGGTTGGTCGAGATGTTTCCGGTGATCCCGAAGCGGTGCGCCATGTCGGCGATGGTGGAGAAGCCCAGCTCGGCGCCGATCTTGGCGCTGATGGTGTTGATCGAGCGGGCGAACGCCTCGCGCAGGGTGACCGGGCCCAGGTGTGTCCGGGTCGAGTTGCGTGGCCGCCAGCCTTCGATGGTGACCGGCTCATCGACCAGGGTGGTGGTCGGCTTCATCCCGCTTTCGAGCGCCGCCAGATATACGAACAGCTTGAATGCCGAACCTGGCTGCCGCTGCGCCTGGGTCGCGCGGTTATAGAGCGAGCTGACGTAGTCGCGGCCGCCGATCATCGCTCGTACCGCTCCGTCTCGGTCGAGCGCCACCAGCGCGCCCTGTGCGGCGCGCGGCGTGTTGGCGTTGATCGCGCGGTCGGCGGCGCCCTGCATGCGGGTGTCCAAGGTCGTCCATACGTCGATCGGCTCGGACGTCTCGTCGATCAGTGTGTCGAGCTGCGGCAGCGCCCAATCGGTGAAGTAACGGATGCTGTTCTGCTTCTCGGTCGGTTGCACCATGATCCGTGCGGGGTCGACGTTCTGCGCGGCGCTACGCGAGATGAAGCCGTTCTCGACCATGGTCTGCAGCACCACTCCGGCGCGCCCCCGGGCGGCCTCCACGTCGGCGGTTGGCGAGTAGTTGGACGGCGCCTTGACCAGTCCGGCGATAACCGTCGCTTCGCCCAGGCTCATGGAGGTGGCGTCGTGTCCGAAGAATGTCCGCGACGCGGCGTCGATGCCGTAGGCGCCGCCGCCAAAGTACACTCGGTTGAGATATAGCTCGAGGATCTGGTCCTTGCTGAACTTGCGCTCGAGCGCGAGCGCCAGGATGCCTTCCTTAACTTTGCGCCCGAAGGTCCGGCTGTTAGTCAGGAAGATGTTACGGGCGAGCTGCTGCGTGATGGTGGAACCGCCCTGGGTCCAGCGACCCGTGTCCAGCCGCACCTTGAACGAGCGTGCGATGCCGATCGGATCAACGCCGATGTGTCCACGAAAGCGCTTGTCTTCCACGGCGATCATGGCGCTGCGCATCGCCGGCGGGATGTCCCCGTACGGGATCCACTTGCCGAAGCTGGGGCCAAGCGACACCAGCAGCTTGCCGTCGGCGCCGCGCACCCGGATCATCTGGCCGAGGTCGTTACGCTGGACGAGTTCGCCGTAGCTCGGCAGCTGCGTCGTCGCCACACCGACCGACACTGCAAGCGCGATCAGCCCGGCGAGGAAGGCGTACAGCCCCCACCAGAACAGCCGGGTCAGCACCGAACGCTTCGGCGTGGCGGGGAGCGGCGCTGCGGAAGGTCTGCGGGGCGGAGCGGCCATCGGTACCGATGGCTTACGGACTCAGCAGGAACCCCGCAAGGTCGGCTTAGGAACGCCCGTCCTTCGGCTCGAACTCAAGGCTTGCCGAATTGACGCAGTAGCGCAGACCGTTGGGACCCGGACCATCGGGGAACACGTGCCCGAGGTGACCTTCGCACGTGGCGCAGCGGACCTCCACCCGGCGCATGCCGTGGCTGTCGTCCGCGATCTCCTCGACCGCCTCGCCCGCCACGGGAGCGGTGAAGCTCGGCCAGCCGCTGCCGCTTTCAAATTTGGTGTCGCTCGGGAACAAGGGCGCGCCGCAGCCCGCACAGCGGTACTCGCCCGCCGCCTTGTTGCCGAGCAGCTCGCCCGTCCACGGCGCCTCGGTGCCCGCTTGGCGGAGGATGCGATAGCGATCCTCGCCCAGCTTCGCGCGCCACTCCGCTTCGTTTGTCGGCATGTTCGCCATGATCAACTCCTTGTGCCGTTCCATGTGGGAAGGCCGCCGTGGAGAGGGAAGGGTCGTGCATCTTCTTGTAAACTGACGGGTTGTTGCTCTCGTGAGCCAGATCCGTCTTCCCGAGGCCAGTGCCCGCGAGGTGCTGCTTGTTCGCGCCATTGAAAGCGAGGATCCGGAGGGCGCCGTGCTGACCCGCGAGGACCGGCAGTTCGCGACGGGCGCAGCGCTCAGCGAACGCGGGCTAGGCGAGCGGGACGATCCGCGCGAGACCGCCCGTTTTCTCCACCGCCGCTCCGAACTGGCGCTCGAACGTATGCTCAGCCGCTTCCCAGCCTTGCGCCGCGCTTGCGGCCTGTCGCGCTGGCCGCCGTGGCTGAACTGGGCGGTTCCGCTGCTGGCCTTGGCGGTCGGACTCGTCAGTCACCGGCTCGACGGTGATCGCCTCAACATCCTTGCTTTTCCCCTGCTCGGTATGCTGGCCTGGAACCTCCTGGTCTATGCCTGGCTGCTGGTCGGGAAGATCCGGCGTGCGCTCGGCCGGCGGACGGAGATGAGCGGACATCCGCTGTTGCAGTTGCTGGAGCGGTTTGGAGGCCCTGCCGCCACCCGCCTTGCCGCTCAGCCGACGCTGGAGCGCGGGGTGGCGCGCTTCGTGCGCGATTGGGGCCGGGCAGCCGGAGCGCTGACCCGCTACCGGGCGAGCCGCACGCTCCACCTGGGCGCGGCGCTGTTCGCGGTGGGCGTGATCGCCGGCTTGCTGATCCGTGCCCGCTACACCGCCGAGTACCGCGCGGGCTGGGCCGGAACCTGGGCGGGGGCGGAAGGGGAGGTTGCGGGCTTTCTCCAGCTCGTCCTCGGCCCGGCGAGCTGGCTGACCGGGATCGCCCTGCCGGACGTCGAACGGCTGCGCGCCCTGCGCGGCGGCGGGGAGAATGCCGGCGATTGGCTGATCCTGTGGGCGGTCACCGCAACCTTGTTCGTGATCGGCCCGCGGCTGCTGCTCGCCGCCTGGAACGCAGGCAAGGCTGCCGTTCTGAAGCGGCGGGTGCCGGTTCCGGGTGCCGAGGACTTCTACGTACGCTCCCTGCTCCGCAATGCGCTTGGCCGCCCTGGCGTCGCCCGAGTTGTCCCGTACGGCTTCGAACCCTCGCCCGCGGCTCGCGAGCGGCTTGGCCGGCTGCTCGGAGCTGCGTTGGGCGAGAAGGTCCGGGTCGAGGTGGACGACCCCGTTCCCTATGGCGCCGAGGACCGCTGGCTAGCGTCCGAAGGCAGGGACCTCGGCCGTGCCGACCAGTTGGTACTGCTGTTCGCCATGGCCTCGACCCCCGAAGCGGAAAACCACGGTGCGTTCGCGCGCGGCGTGCGCGACGCGCTGGTCGGCGGCGGTACCGGCCTCACCTTGCTGATCGACGACAGCAGCTTCCGCGAACGGCTGCGTGGGCAGGCCTCGGCTTCGCGGCGGCTGGACGATCGCGCGTCCGCCTGGCGGGGAGTGCTGGCGCCGGTCGGCACCGCGCCGGTGCTGCTCGGGCTCGAGCTCGGCGAGGACGAGGTCAGCGCCCGGACGCTGGAGAAGGCATTGATGCGCTCACCGGTACCGGCATGAGCGACGAACCGCCCCGCACCGTCAACCTTAGCCTGATCAGCCACACCAATGCTGGCAAGACCACCCTGGTGCGGACGCTGCTCGGCCGCGATGTGGGCGAGGTGCGTGATGCGGCGCACGTGACCGAGGTGGCAACCGGATATGTCATGCTGCAGGCGGACGCCGACACGCTGATGCTGTGGGACACGCCAGGCTTCGGCGACACCGCTCGGCTGGTCAGCCGCCTGCGGATCAGCGGCAATCCGATTGGCTGGCTGCTGACCCAAGTCTGGGACCGCTTCCGAGACCGGCCCTTGTGGTCGTCGCAGCAGGCCGTGCGCAACGCCCGCGATGAAGCGGACGTCATCCTCTACCTCGTCAATGCCAGCGAGGACCCGGCCGGCGCTGCCTATGTTCCGCTGGAGATGGAGGTGCTGGCCTGGGTGGGCAAGCCGGTCATGCTCCTGCTCAACCAGACCGGCCCGCCGGGCGAGCAGTCGCGCAGCGATGAGGACCGCTGGGGCCGCCATCTTGCCCATCTCGAACTGGTGCGCGACACCATGACCATGGACGCCTTTGCCCGCTGCTGGGTGCAGGAAGGCGAATTGCTGAAGCGCATCGATCCGCTGCTTCCGCCGGACAAGCGTCCGGCGATGCCCGCGCTGGCAGCGGCCTGGGCGGAGCGCAACCTCGAGCGCTTCCACCGCTCCATGCACGTGTTGTCCGAGCAGCTGGCGGGCGCGGCGACTGCGCGCGAGGACATCCCCGACCGCAACATCGGCGACCGAATCCGCGGCGCGATCCTCAACCCCGCAGGCGGCGACAACTCGCCCGAAGCGCAGCGCGCGATGGGCCGGCTGGCCGAGCGGCTTGACGCTGACATCCGCCGCTCGACGGACGAGCTGATCGCCCTCCATGGCCTCAGTGGCAAGGCGGCGCGTGAGGTGCTCAAGCGGTTGAAGCGCGACTACACCGAGTCCGCTCCGGCCCGCGAGGGCGTGGCCACCGTGCTCGGCGGCCTCATCTCGGGGGCGGCCGGCGGGCTTGCGGCCGATCTCGCCGCCGGCGGACTGACGCTGGGCGCCGGCATGTTGGTCGGGTCGGTTCTCGGCGCGTTCGGGGCCAAGACCGCCGCGCGCGGCTACAACATGGCGCGCGGCGAGGAGACCAACGCCGTGCGCTGGTCGGAGGAGTTCCTGGCCGGGCTGACCCGCTCGGCCCTGCTGCGCTATCTGGCGGTGGCGCACTTCGGCCGTGGCCGTGGCGAGTGGGAAGAGGGCGAGCACCCCACCCACTGGCAGGCTGCGGTAGAAAAGGCGGTAGCCAGCGAGCAGTCAGCGCTTCGGTCCGCCTGGGACCGCGCCAAGGACGGGCTTGAGGCTGTTGCCGACGCGCTGCAGCCGGTGCTGGCCCATGCGGCCAAGCGGCTGCTGGTCGGGCTGTACCCCGAGGCAGAGGAAATCTTCGCGGCGGATCGGCATGAGCCTAGACGGCTCCGTCACTCCCGCGAGGGCGGGAACCCAGCTGCTGCGCTTACGTCCCGCGTGTCGACGGCGGCGGATGCGCTGCCGCCTCCGCGGGAGTGATCTGAGCAAAGCTGGCTGGGCCCCGCAGCACGGCTAAGGCGATCGTGCAGGCCGCCGTGCCCCCGGCACGGCTAAAGCTTCGCTTCACCTTCACGATGGTGCGGTCGAGAAGACTCGAACTTCCACGCCCTTTCGGGCACAACGACCTCAACGTTGCGCGTCTACCAGTTCCGCCACGACCGCATCATATTCGCCGGCCCGGAGGACCGCCGCTGGCAAGGCGCGAGCCTCTAGCAGCGGCTCCCGGCCTGCGCAACTGCCCGCCGCTCAGCCGGCCTGGCTGCTCCCCTCGGCACCCATTGCCCGGCACGGCTCCTTGGCCGAGACGCCGCCGAACGACACGTCCAGGCACGCCGCCGATGCCGGAATGTTGAGTTCCGCGCTGTTGAACGAGGCGCTGCCGCCCGGCGAGAGCACGGCGGCGGGCGGCGGGATGGTCCAGCGGTAGACCACCTGCTGCTCCAGGCTCCGCAGCTGCGCCTGCAAGGGGGGCACGCGCTGGGCCTGGTCGGTCGGGTTGATGACCTTGCCGCTGACCTCCAGCAGTTGATTGCCGCTGGCCAGCGTGCGGCGGTTGCGCTCGTCGATCTGCACCAGCAGCGGAGTGTCGTTCGGCTGCGCTACGCCAAGCCGCTGCTGCCATCTTGCCGGAGCCAGGAACCACAGGGCCGCCGCCAGGCCGGCGATCAGGAGCGCGGCGACCAGCAGGTACAGCCAGGTGCGCGAGCGCCGCTCGTGGTGCTCCTCGGGCGCGTAGGCGGCGAACGCAGGCTCCTCGGCAGCCTCCGCCACACCTTCCTCCGGTAACGGCTGCGCGGCATGCGGCTGCCCGGGTGCGGACACCGGTTGCGCTTCGAAGTCGCTGCGCGCGGTTGCCACCGCCTCCGGCTGGTCGGGCGCCGCGAACATCGGCGTCGTGGCGTCAGGCTCCGGCAGCGGGTGCGCGTCCGGGTCGCCAGCGTCCCATGCCGCCTCCCCCGGCGTGTCGGGATGGGCATGATCCGCCAGAGCGACTTCTGGAGCCTTTCCACCAGGCTCTCCCGCGGGGTGCGTCAGGGGCGCCGGCGCGGGGAACTCCTCCGCGCTGCCAAGTTCGGGTTGCCTCTGGTCGGGCATATCGTGTCGCGGGTCGAGCTCCTGCGGGTCCTGGTGCCAGCTGTGCTTGCACGATGCACAGCGGACCTGCCGGCCACCCTCGGGGATGGCGCCGTCCTTCACCACATAGCGGGTGCCGCACTCCGGACAGGTAAGGATCATGCAAGCGCCTTTCGCCCCCGGGTCCAATTCCGCGCTGGTAACCCCTCCCGAGCGCCATTGGCAAGGCGCGGCCCGCATGCGAGAGAACAGGGTGGGAGATGGGTGGGGTTCAGGTGAGCGCGATCGTCGAGTTCGACAGCGTGGGATTGCGTTACGGGACGGGTGCGGAGGTGCTCAAGGACCTCGACCTGCGCCTGCCGCGCGGCGGCTTTACCTATCTCATCGGGCCCTCGGGCGCGGGCAAGACCTCGCTGCTGAAGCTGCTCTACCTGGCGCAGCGTCCGACGCGCGGGCGGATGCGGATCTTTGGGGAGGAGCTGAGTGCCGCGCCGCGTGACGCCATGCCGGCCTTTCGCCGCCGCATCGGCGTGGTGTTCCAAGACTTCCGCCTGGTGCAGCACTTGTCGGCGTTCGACAATGTCGCGCTGCCGTTGCGGCTGGCCGGGCGCGATGAGGCGGACGTGATCGGCCCGGTCCGCGAGCTGCTGGCCTGGGTCGGGCTGGCCGACCGAGCGGCCGCCAAGCCGGCGACCCTGTCGGGTGGGGAGCAGCAGCGGGTAGCGATCGCCCGCGCGGTGATCGCCCACCCCGAGCTGCTGGTCGCCGACGAGCCGACCGGCAACGTCGACGCGGACATGGCGGCACGCCTGCTTCATCTGTTTGAGTCGCTAAATCGGCTCGGGACCACGATCCTGGTGGCGACGCACGACCTGTCGCTGATCGCCGCCACCAAGGGCGCGGAGCTGATGCGGTTAGAGAACGGCCGGCTGGTCGATCCCACGGGCGCGCTGCGCAACCCACCGCGGCGGGTCGGTGAAGGATGATGCTAGCCGCCCTGGTAACCCCCGCCGGCGAGCGCGGATTCCTGCCCGACCGAACGGGACGGCCGACCCCGTGGGTGATCGCGATCATGATGTTCGTGACGCTGGTGGTCGCCGCGGCCGGCTTGGCGATGGCCAACGCCGCGCGGGTGCTCGGAGACAGCGTGACCGGCCGCTATTCGATCCAGATTCCCGGCGGCGCGCGCACTGCTCCCGTCGCGGTCGCGACCGCGCGGCGCGTTCCGGGTGTTCTGGCGGTCAACCAAGTACCGGAAGCGGATATCCGCGCCACGCTGCAGAGCTGGCTTGGCCCCGAGGCAGCCTCTGCAGGCCTGCCGCTGCCCGCGCTGATCGACGTCGACCTTCAGCCCGGCGCCGATCCCATCCGGATGACAACGCAGGTGCGGCGCGCGGTCCCGCAGGCCCGCGTGCTCGCCTATAGCGAGCAGCTGGGCCCGGTCACCGGCTCGCTCCGCGCGCTGCAGTGGCTGGCGCTCGGGCTGGTGCTGCTGATGACAGCCGCGACAGCGGCTACCGTGGTGCTGGCGACCCGCGGCGCCTTCGACACCCACCGTTCCACCATCGAGATCATGCACGGCATCGGCGCCACGGACGAACAACTCGCCCGGCTGTTCCAGCGCCGGCTGGCGCGCGACGCGCTGGTTGGCGGAGTGGTGGGTGGCGCGGCGGCAGCGCTGGTGCTGCTGCTGGTGCGGACTGTCCCGGGTTCGCTGCTGAACGACCTTGGCGGCGGGCCGGTGCTGCGTCCGCTCGATTGGTTCCTGCTCGCGCTGCTGCCGCTGCTTGGCACGCTGGTGGCAATGCTGGTTGCCAGAACCACCGTCCTGAAGGCATTGCGCAGGGTCCTATGATCCTCCGCGCGGGTGCCCTGCTGTTGTTGCTTTACGCGCTAGGCTTCGCCCTGTTCGGCGTGACGCTCGGCGAACCGGCGGGTGCCACGGAGACCGACTCCGTCGTGGTCCTGACCGGCGGGCCGGGGCGGATCGAGCGTGGAATTGACGTCATGCGGCAGGGCGGGGCCAAGCGGATGCTGGTGGCCGGCGCCGATCCCAGCGTCACTCGCGCCGACCTCCGCCGCCGGCTCGGTGCGCGCTCGGCAAGCGTGCTGCGCTGCTGCGTGGATCTCGGCTCCGAGAGCGTTGATACCCGCTCCAACGCAGAGGAAGCGGGTCGCTGGCTGGAACGGAAGGGTTATCGCTCGCTGCGCCTGATCACTAGCGATTGGCACATGCGCCGGGCGGAATACGAGTTCCGTCGGCACCTGGACGACGATTTCTCCGTGATTACCGATGGCGTTCCAACCAAGCCGCGGCTCACTACTCTGTTCGGCGAGTACAACAAATATCTGTTGCGGCGCCTCGCCGTGCTGTTGGACCTGTGATGCAGTGGCTTCGCTCAGCGCTGTTTACCTTGCTCTTCTACTTGGGAACCCTGGTCTACGTGCTGGGCGTGTTCGCCGTGTCGCCGTTCGGCAGGGGGCCGGTTCGGGCGGTGGTGCATGGCTGGTCCGACTACCACCACTGGCTGGTGCACTACCTGCTCGGCATCCGTTGGCAGATCGACGGCACGATCCCTCCCGGACCTTACCTCATCGCCATCAAGCATCAGGCGGTGGTGGAGACCGTCGAGTGCCTGCGCCTGGCCGACACGCCGGTGGTGGTGATGAAGCGCGAATTGACGCAGATTCCGCTCTTCGGCTGGGTGACCCTGCGCTACGGAGTGATCGGCGTACATCGCGACGCGGGGGCCAGTGCGCTGCGGGAAATGATGGCCCTGGGCAAGCGGGCGATCGCTGACGGACGTCCAGTCGTAATCTTCCCGGAGGGCACGCGGATGCCGGTGGGCGAGACGCCGGAACTAAAGCCGGGCTTCGCCGGACTATACCGGGCGCTCGGCCTACCGGTGGTGCCGGTGGCTCTGGACAGCGGGCGCTTGTGGGGCCGGAGCTTGGTCAAGCGCCGCGGCACCATCCACGTCCGCGTCGGCGAGGTGATCCCTCCGGGTCTCAAGCGCGCAGAGATCGAGGCGCGGGTCCACGCCGCGATTAATGCTCTGGAGCTAGCTCCGCAGCCGCGCGCCTAGCTTGGTCGCCGCGGCGACGATCCTGTCGGACACCGCCTGTATCTCCGCTTCCGTCAAGGTCCTCTCGACCGGCTGGAGGGTCACCTCTACCGCAAGGCTGAGCTCGCCGCCTTCCGGCTGATACCGGTCGAACAGCCGAGCGCCGGTGATCAGCGCCTTGTCAGCACCGCGCACCGCCCGCACGAGCGTTTCGGCGGCGAGCTCGGGCGGCACCAGGAAGGCGAAGTCGCGGCTGACCGGCTGCAGGGCGGGCGGTGTGAAGGCCGGCCGACCGCGTGCAGTGGCCCGTGCTGCGGGGATCGCTTCGAGGTAGATCTCGGCGGCCTGGGTGGTGCCCTCCGGCACGTCGAACTGCCGCGCAAGACGCGGGTGAAGCTCCCCAAAGGCTGCCACTACGGTCTTGGGGCCAAGGCGCAGCGTCGCCGAGCGACCCGGATGCCAGGTCGGTCCAGCGTCGGCGAAGGTCTGGAGATTGCCGACCGGTGCGCTGGCTGCTTCGAGCAGGGCCAGCGCTTCTGCCTTGGCGTCGAACGGCGTGAACGGCCGGGCCTTGCCGGCCTGCCAATTGCGGACGCCTGCCTCGCCAACCAGCAGCACGGCGGCGGTGGGCCGTTCCGCATCATGGAGGTAGCGCCGTCCGATCTCGAATAGGCGAACGCTGGCCGCGCCGCGATCGAGGTTCCGCCGGGCCGCCGCCAGCAATCCCGGCAGCAGCGAAGGGCGCATGACCTTCATCTCTTCGCTGAGCGGGTTCGCCAGCGTCCATTGTGCGTCTCCGAAGCCCGCTGCCTCGGCCTCGCTGACGAAGCTCCAGGTGATCGCTTCATCGAGGCCACTGGCCGCGGCCGCGCGCCGCAGCCGCCGCTCCAGCCGCTGCGCCGCCGTGGCCGTCGGTCGGGTCACACCGGGATCGCGCGGCAGGGGTGTGGAGGGCACCCGGTCGTAGCCGTGGATGCGGGCGATCTCCTCCACCAGGTCGGCCTCGCCGTCGATGTCCGGCCGCCAGCCGGGCGGGACGATGCCGCCTGGCTCAACTGCGAAGCCCAAACGGTGGAGAATGGCATGCTGCTCGGAAAGCGGCAGGTCCAGCCCCGCAAGTTCGTTGACCCGGGCCGGCCGGAGCTCGACATGGCGCTCTGCGGTGACCGCCGCCCAGCGGCTGCTGGTCGCCAGCGTGACATCCGATGCCTCGCCGCCGCACAGTTCCAGGATCATGGCGGTGGCTGCCTCGACCATCTCCCCCATCGCCAGCGGGTCGACGCCCCGCTCGAAGCGTGCACGTGCGTCGGTGCCGACGCCATGCCGCCGCCCGGTCGCGCCGATACTCGCCGGATCGAACCACGCGCATTCCAGCAACACGTCTGCAGTGCCGTCCCCGACCCCGGTGTCCGCGCCGCCGATCACGCCGCCCAAGCCCAGCACCCGCCTGTCGTCCGCGATCACGCAGTCGTCTGAGACGACTTCATATTCCTTGTCGTTAAGCGCCAGGAAGCGCTCGCCGGCGCGGCCGCGGCGCGCGATGATGCGGCCTACCAGCTTGGCCGCGTCGTACACGTGCAGCGGCCGCGCCCGATCAACCGAGAAGAAGTTGGTGACGTCCACCAGCGCCGAGATCGGGCGCAGGCCGACCGCGGTCAGCCGGCGCTGCAGCCACTCCGGACTAGGGCGGTTGCGCACGCCGCGGATCAGCCGCCCGGCGAAGGCCTCGCAGCCACTGTCCTCCTCCGTGGCAATCGCTAATGGCTGCGCGAAGCCGCCGGACACCGGAGCGATCGGGCGCTCGACAAGCGTGCCCACCCCCGCGGCCGCGAGGTCGCGCGCGATCCCGCGGACGCCCAGACAGTCGGGCCGGTTGGGCGTGACCGCGATGTCGAACAGCGGATCGTCAAGGCCGGCGTAAGCGGCGAAGCTCTGCCCGACGGGAGCCTCGGCCGGCAGCTCAATGATCCCGTCATGCTCCTCGCCTAGCTGTAGCTCGCGGACCGAGCACATCATGCCGTTGGACTCGACCCCGCGGATCGCCGCGACCTTGAGGGTCATGGCGCTGCCCGGCACGTAGGCGCCCGGCGGACCGAACACGCCCTTCATGCCTGCGCGGGCATTGGGCGCGCCGCATACTACCTGGAGCGGACCCCCATCGTTGAACTCGGCGCCCGCGTTCACGGAGAGCACTTGCAGCTTGTCAGCCCGTGGATGCTTCTCGGCAGTCAGCACTTCCGCGACCCGGAACGGCGCCAGCGATTCTGCCGGATTGCTGACGCTCTCGACCTCTAGGCCGATGGCGGTGAGCTTTTCGGCGATCTCCTGCGGCGACGCGTCCGTTTGCAGGTGATCCTTGAGCCAGGCCAAGGTGAACTTCACGCGCCCACTCCCATGGACAGGGTGGGCACGGCCAGCGCGCTGAAGCCGTAGTGCTTGAGCCAGCGGATATCGCCGTCGAAAAAGGCGCGCAGGTCATCCATGCCGTATTTCAGCATCGCCAGCCGGTCGACGCCGGTGCCGAAAGCGAAGCCCTGCCATTGGTCGGGGTCGAGGCCGGCGGCGGCGATCACCTTGGGGTGGACCATGCCGCTGCCGAGCACCTCCATCCAGCCCTGCTGCCCGCCGACTACACGGCGGCCTTTCTCCAGCGACCAGCCGACGTCGACCTCCGCCGATGGCTCGGTAAAGGGGAAATAGCTCGGGCGCAGGCGGATGGCGATGTCATCGCGCTCGAAAAAGGCCTTTAGAAAGGTCTCCAGCGTCCATTTGAGGTGACCCAGGTGGATCGCGCGGTCGATCACCAGCCCTTCGATCTGGTGGAACATCGGCGTGTGCGTCGCGTCGCTGTCCGACCGGTACACGCGTCCGGGCGCGATCACCCGCAGCGGCGCCCCCCGCTCCTGCATCGCCCGGATCTGCACAGGGGAGGTATGGGTGCGCAGCACGTAAGGCAGGCCGTCGGCGTCGGTGCGCTGAAGGTAGAAGGTGTCGTGCATCGCTCGGGCAGGATGGCCGGGCGGGAAGTTGAGCGCGGTGAAATTATACCAATCGCTCTCGATCTCCGGCCCTTCCGCCACCGCGAAGCCCAGGTCGGCGAAAATTTCGGCCAGCTCCTCCATCACCTGGCTGATCGGGTGAACGGTGCCGCGTGAATGTTCGGGCGCAGGGAGCGACAGATCGATCCGCTCGGTAGCAAGCTTGCGCTCCAGCTCAGCGGCCTCCAGCTGCTCTCTGCGTTGGGCGATGGCGTCGGTCAGGCGAGCGCGCACGCGCTGAAATTCCGGCCCGCGGAGCTGGCGCTCCTCCGGCGTCATGCCGCCAAGCGTCTTGAGCAATCCGGTCACCCAGCCGCTTTTGCCGAGCGCCTCGACCCGTACCACGTCCAGCGCTGGCAGATCGTCGGCGGCGGCGATCCGCGCGATAGTTCCTTCCACGTCATTCATGGCGCGAAGCTGTAGCGGCGGCTCAGCGGCCCGTCACGAGGGCACGAACGGGTAGGGCGAGATGCTCTTGCGGTTCTCGTGCACCGCCAGCGCCCGGCCCGCGGGAGGAGTTGCCCGGTAAGGACATTGCAGCCGCGGACAGATCGAGCACGCCGGCCCGACCGGGGTGGCCGGAGTGTTCACCAAATCGAGGCCGTCCGAATAGGCGATCCGGCCCGCATAGCGGACATCGCAGCCCAGCCCGATCGCTAGGAGCGAATCGTCCCTGAGGTCTGGACGGATCGGCCGCTCAATCGTCCGACTGATGGTGAAATAGCGCTGCCCGTCGGGCGTTTCGATCAGCTGGCGGATCGTCTGCCCTGGCGTCTGAAAAGCCGCGTGCAGGTGCCAGCGCGGACAGGTGCCGCCGAAATGGCTGAACGGGAAGTTCTCGCCCGCATAGCGCTTTGAGATGTTCCCTGCGGGGTCGACCCGCAGCATGAAAAACGGCACCCCGCGTGCGCCCTGCCGGCCAAGCGTGGTCAGCCGGTGCGCCACCTGCTCGACGTTGGCGCCAAAATCGCCGCACAGCCGGTCGATGGCGTAGCGATGCTCTTCAGCCGCGAGCAGGAACTTGCCGTAAGGCATCATGATGGCGCCCGCGGCATAGTTCGCGAAGCTCATGTGCAGGAGGCGCCGGCTCCCCGGGTCAGGCGGGCGCGCCGCTTCCAGCATCCGGACGATGGTCGGATGGAACTCGAGCAGGCTAAGCTGATAGGCGATGCCGAAAGTGCGGTTCTCCGGCCGCAGCAGTGAAGACAGGAGCAGCAACCGGCGCTGCGGGTCGTACATCTGGCTGGCCTGTTCAAGCGTCTCGGGCGGGACCAGCCGCACGTCCACGCCGAAAGCTTCCTTGAGGCGCCGGCGCAGCGGCTCGGCCACCGACAGAGGATCGCCAAGCGCACCGCCCAGCGTCTCCGCACCCTCCTCCAGTTCGGGCCAGTGGTTGCGCTGCGACTGGATGTAGTCGCGCACCCAGGTCTCGGGCGTGATCAGCACCCGCGGGTCCGCGCCGCCGGTTGCTGCGTCCGGCGGATGCCGCTGCAGCTCGCGGAATGCCGTGTAGAGCCGGGTCAGTCCGTCGGCCAGGGCGGGGGCGTTGTCGGCGAGCTCCATGATCTCGTGCCGGCTGATCCCAAGGTCGGCGAACATGCCATCCGAGAAGACTTCCAGCAGCTGCTCGGCGCCGCCTCCATCGCTGCCCTCCGCCGCAAACTGCTTGATGTCGACATCGAACGTTTCAGCCAAACGCAGCAGAATGCCGGCGGTGACCGGCCGCTGATTGCGTTCCAAGTGATTGAGGTAGCTGGCGGAAATACCCAGTTCGCCCGCCATCGCCGCTTGCTGAAGACTGCGTTCACGCCGCAGCCGCTTCAATCTCGCACCCAGGAAGAGCTTGCGCTGCGCCATCGAGTCAGATTGTCAACTATTTACAAGGAGCACAAGTCGTAACTTGGCTGCTTAGCTCTTTTCGATGCGACGCGACTCGGCGGGTGGCGTTGGATGCCTTCTTTCGAAATTCCTAACGAGGGGTCGTCCATGTCCGATTACGCGTCCGTTGTTTCCGCTCCGCCTGGCCGTTTCGACGGCATCGAGCGTCCCTATAGCTCAGAAGATGTCGAGCGGCTCCGCGGCTCGGTGCCGATCGACTACACGCTTGCCCGCCGCGGCGCGCTGAAGCTGTGGGAGCTTCTGAATGGGCAAGAGGAGCCGATCCGCGCGCTCGGCGCCGTCACCGGCAACCAGGCGATGCAGCAGGTCCGTGCCGGGTTGCAGGCGATCTACCTGTCGGGCTGGCAGGTCGCCGCCGACGCCAACACCGCCGGCGCGATGTACCCAGACCAGTCGCTGTATCCGGCCAACGCCGGGCCGGAACTCGCGCGGCGGATCAACCGCACGCTGCAGCGCGCCGACCAGATCGAGCATCTGGAAGGCGGCGCCAAGCGTGATTGGTTCGTGCCGATCGTTGCGGATGCGGAGGCCGGCTTCGGCGGGCCGCTGAACTGCTTCGAGATCATGAAAGCCTATATCGAGGCGGGCGCCGCGGGCGTGCACTTCGAGGATCAGCTCGCGTCCGAGAAGAAGTGCGGACATCTGGGCGGCAAGGTGCTCATCCCGACCCAAGCGGCGATCCGCAACCTCGACTCCGCCCGGCTCGCGGCCGACATCTGCGGGGTCCCGACCGTGCTGGTCGCCCGCACCGATGCGGAGAGCGCCAAGCTCATCACCTCCGACGTCGATGAGCGCGACCGGGAGTTCATCACCGGCGAGCGCACGCCCGAGGGCTTCTTCCGCCTGCGCGAGGGGAGCGGGCTTGACCACTGCATCGCCCGCGGCCTTGCCTTCGCGCCGCATGCTGACCTGCTTTGGTGGGAAACCTCCCACCCGGACCTTGAGGATGCGCGCAAGTTCGCCGAAGCGGTGCACAAGGTCTATCCGGGCAAGCTGCTCGCTTACAATTGCTCGCCCTCGTTCAACTGGGCAGCCAAGCTCGACCAGGAAACCATTGCCAAGTTCCAACGCGAACTCGGTGCGATGGGCTACAAGTATCAGTTCGTCACCCTGGCGGGCTTCCACAGCCTAAACCACGGCATGTTCGAGCTGGCGTCGGGCTACCGCGACCATGGCATGGCAGCTTACTCGGAACTGCAGCAGGCCGAGTTCGCGTCCGAAAAGGACGGCTATACCGCCACTCGCCACCAGCGCGAGGTCGGGACCGGCTATTTCGACGCAATCGCCACCGCAGTCAGCGCCGGGCAGGCGTCGACCACGGCGCTGAGCGAGTCCACCGAAGCCGCCCAGTTCGTGGCTGCGGAATAATCTGGCCTGAGAAGGAGCATCAGCATGTCCAAGCGTTTCTGGATCGTCGGCGGCGAGTATTCCGACTGCATGTTCAAGCAGCTTCAGCCCGGCACAGAGCGGGTGAGCGGCCCCTTCCATGACGAGGTGAAAGCCCGCATGGAGTGGCAGCGCCTAACCTTCCGCGACCGTTGCGGTGCTACCGAGCGCTACTCGATCTGCGTTGAACCGGAGGCGCAAGCCCGGTGAGCACTGTGCTTGACCGAACGCGCGCAGTCGCCGAGCCGAGCGGGGTTCCGGGCGCCTCCGAGCTGCTCACTCCTGACGTGCTGGAGTTTCTAACCGAGCTCCACCAGCGTTTCGACGCGCGCCGCCGATCCCTGCTGGCCGCCCGCGGCGACCGGCAGGAGCGGCTGGACGCGGGTGAGCTGCCGGACTTCCCGGAGGCCACGCGCGACATCCGGGACGCCGAATGGCGGGTGGGCGAGATTCCGGCCGACCTCCGGGACCGGCGCGTGGAGATCACGGGGCCGACCAACGCCAAGATGGTGATCAACGCGCTGAACTCGGGCGCCAAGGTGTTCATGGCGGACTTCGAAGACGCCACCGCGCCGACCTGGGACGAGCTGCTGCAGGGTCAGCTCAATCTGCGGGCGCGCTGGCAGGGATCGCTGGGCTTCACCGACGCGGCGAGCGGCAAGCAATACCGGCTGAATGACAGTCCCGCTGTGCTGATCGTCCGCCCGCGCGGTTGGCACCTCGACGAGCGGCACCTCACGGTTGACGGCGAGCCGATCGCCGGCGGCTTGTTCGATTTTGGGCTCTACTTCTGGCACAACGCCAAGGCGGCGATCGCGGCGGGCTCGGGCCCCTACTTCTACCTGCCCAAGCTCGAGTCCCGCTTCGAAGCGGAGCTGTGGAGCGAGGTCTTCAGCATTGCGGAGACCAAGCTGCACCTGCCCCGTGGCACGATCAAGGCCACGGTGCTGATCGAGACGCTGCCCGCGGCGTTCGAGATGGACGAGATCCTGTTTGCCTTACGCGAGCATATTGTCGGTCTGAACTGCGGGCGCTGGGACTACATCTTCAGCTACATAAAGCGGTTCGGCCGGTCGCCCGAGCGGCTGACTCCTGACCGGTCGGCGATGACCATGGATAAGGCGTTCCTTGCGGCTTACTCGCTGCGACTGATCGCCACCTGCCATCGCCGCGGCGCCTTCGCGATGGGCGGCATGTCGGCCTTCATCCCCGTCAAGGGGGATGAGGCGGCGAACCAGGCCGCGATGGACAAGGTGCGCGCGGACAAACAGCGCGAGGTCGGCAACGGCCATGATGGCACCTGGGTAGCTCACCCGGCGCTGGTTCCCGTGGCGCTGGAGGCCTTTGAGCAGATGCACGGGCCCAACCAGCTCGACAAGCTGCCGCCGCAGGTTCCTGGACGCGACGAGATGCTGGCCATGCACAGCGGCTCGCGGACCGAGGAAGGCGCGCGCGAGAATATCCGCGTCGGCATCCAGTATATCGCCGCCTGGCTCAGCGGACGCGGCGCGGTTCCGCTCTACAACCTCATGGAAGACGCCGCGACTGCGGAGATCTGCCGGACGCAGCTCTGGCAATGGCTCCGGTTCGAAGCTCCGTTAGAGGATGGCCGCAAGTTCGACCGGGCGACGTTCGAACGGCTGTTCGAAGAGGACTTGGCGGCGATCCCGGACCAGCCGCATCTTGATGAGGCCGCGGGGTTGTTCCGCCGCATGATTCTCGATGAGGACTGCGAGGAGTTCCTGACCCTTCCGGCCTACCCGCTGCTTAACTGAACCAGCTCACGTTTGTCAGCGTGCCGAACGAAGAAGGGCGCCCCGGTCTTCCCGAGGCGCCCTTCTTTGTTTCACGTGGATCGCGAGCTTAGGTCGCGGCGGCCTGCTGCTGCTCCGCCTGCACGACATTGCCGCGGACCTGGCCGATTAGCGCGCGAAAGGCATCGCCTTCGTGCATCGCCATGTCGGCCAGCACCTTGCGGTCCAAGTCGACGCCGGTGACCTTCAGCGCGTGCATGAACTGCCCGTAGGTCAGCCCCTCGGCGCGGACCGCGGCGTTGATGCGCTGAATCCACAGAGCGCGGAAGCTCCGCTTCTTCACCTTGCGGTCGCGGTAAGCGTATTGCCCGGCCTTCTCGACCGCCTGCCTGGCGATGCGGATGGTGTTCTTGCGGCGGCCATAATAGCCCTTGGCTTGTTCCAGCAGCCGCTTGTGCTTGGCGCGGGTGGTTACACCCCGTTTGACGCGTCCCATGTCCTATCCGGTCCTTAGTTGAGGCCGTAGGGCGCCCAAAGCTTCACTCGCGCCGTGTCGGCGTCGGCAAGAACTTCGGTGCCGCGGTTCTGGCGGATATACTTGGCGTTGTGGCTGATCAGCCGGTGACGCTTGCCGGCGACGCCGTGCTTCACCTTGCCGGTGGCCGTGAGCTTGAAGCGCTTCTTGACGCCGCTCTTGGTCTTGAGCTTGGGCATTTTCGTCTCCTTGTTGCCCCCACGCAGGGGCGACGTTCGCAAACTGCCACGGCAGCCCTCACTGGCCGGGCCGTTCGTTTTTCCACTAATCTGGAAAGCGCGCGCCTATAAGGGTGGTCACGCGACAAGGCAAGGAGGCAGGCATGGAGCGGAAGGAGAACCAGGGGCCGGAGGGCGGAGTCACCGCGCACATCAGCATCCCCGATCGCCGTGGAGCGGAAGCGGTCGACTTCTACAAGGCGGCGTTCGGCGCACGCGAGCTGGCGCGGATGCCAAGCGAGGACGGCCGGCTGATGCACGCCCACCTGCTGATTAACGGCGGCTCGCTGATGCTGAACGACGAGTTTCCCGAGTATGTCGGATCGGGTGAGCCGACGGGACCCTATCATGGCTGCACGCTCCACCTGCAGGTCGCGGACGCGGACGCGACATGGAACGGCGCGCTTGCCGCCGGCGCGGCCGTGGTCATGCCGCTGGAAGACCAGTTCTGGGGTGACCGCTACGGTGTCATACGCGATCCGTTCGGCCATCGCTGGTCGATCGGCGCGCCGGCGGTCGCCAAGCAGGACTAGCCTACCAAGGCAGCGCTTCGCCGGTGCGGTCGAAGAAGCCGCCATTCCCGCTTGGTGAAAGGTCTGCGATCACTGCTCGCATCTGGCGAATACTCTCGCTCGCTGCCAATGGGGCGCTGGCGCCGCCCATGTCCGTCTGAACCCAGCCGGGGTTGAGCGTCGCGATGGTTACCCCACTGTTCGCCGCCTCGAGCGCCAGTACGTGCCAAGCCATGTTGAGTGCCGCCTTGGACGAGCGATAGGCGATGCTGCCCGCGGAACTATCAGTGATGCTTCCCATCCGGCTTGAAATGGCGACCATCTTCCCACGCGCCTGTTGCACGAGTGGCAGCACCGACCGCGCCAGTAAGGTTGGCGCAATGCAATTCACGCCGAAGACTTCAAGCCATGCCTGGCCGTCCTCGACGCTGGATACCTCGGGCGGTCCGTAGATGCCGGCGTTGGCGACGAGCAGGTCGAGGTTCGAGTCCAGTCGGTCCGCGAAGCCCGAGACCGCCTCGAGGTCACCCATGTCCAACGCTTCTTCCCGTACGGACAGCGCGGACAATGCCTCGCTTGGATTGCGGCGGGCGGCCACGACGGTCCAGCCCTCGGCTTGGTACTGGCGCACGAACTCCAGCCCTAGCCCACGATTGGCGCCGGTGATCAAAACTGTGGGCATGGCAAGTCTCCTAGTCGAACAGGCTCGAAACGCTCGACTCGTCGGCAATTCTCCGGATCGCCTCGGCCAGTAGCGGGGCGATGGTCAGGCGGCGGATCTTGTTGCCCCTTTCGTCCGGCTCGCCTGAGTAGATGGAATCGGTCACCACCAATTCGGTGAGCTCGCTTGCCCCGACGCGCGCGGCCGCGCCGCCCGACAGCACGCCGTGGGTCACGTAGGCGACCACCTCCGATGCGCCCTGCTGCCGCAACGCCGCCGCGGCGTTGCACAGGGTGCCGGCCGAATCGACGATGTCGTCGATGAGGATGCAAAAGCGGCCGGATACCTCACCGATGATGTTCATCACCTCCGACTCGCCCGCGCGCTCCCGGCGCTTGTCGACGATCGCCAGCGGCGCGTTGTTGAGCCGCTTGGCGAGGCTCCTGGCCCGGACGACGCCGCCGACATCGGGCGAGACGACGGTCATCGGCCGGTCGCCGAAGCGCGCCTGGATGTCGGCGCTCATCACCGGGGCTCCGAACAGATTGTCGGTGGGGATGTCGAAGAAGCCCTGGATCTGCCCGGCATGGAGATCGACCGACAGCACCCGGTTGGCGCCCGCAACGGTGATCAGGTTGGCGACGAGCTTGGCGGAGATGGGCGTACGCGGCCCGGGTTTCCGGTCCTGCCGCGCATAGCCGAAGTAGGGCACCACCGCCGTGATCCGCTTGGCCGACGCGCGGCGCAGCGCATCGATGCAGATCAGCAGCTCCATCAGATTGTCGTTGGCGGGGTAGCTGGTCGACTGGATGAGGAAGACGTCCTCGCCGCGTACGTTCTCGTGGATTTCGACGAAGATTTCCTCGTCGGCGAAGCGCCGCACGCTGGCCTGCGTCAAAGGCAGCTCCAGATATTCGGACATCGCCTTGGCAAGCGGTAGATTGGAGTTGCCGGCAAGCAGTTTCATGGTCACCCCCGAGGAACGCGCGCTCCGTCTAGCGGTGGGCGGCGCTGGACGAAAGGCTCGGTCGCGCTAGGAGGAGCGCATGACCGATCGCCTCCTGATAGCCTTGGCCCAGATGAACCAGCGGGTCGGCGACCTGCCGGGCAACGGCGCCGCCATCCTGGAGGCCCGCGGCCGGGCGACCGGCGCCGATCTCCTGCTGGTGCCGGAGCTGCAGCTGACCGGCTACCCGCCTGAAGATTTGGTGTTGAAGCCTGGCTTCCTGCGCCACACGGCCGAGCAGGCGGCACAGCTGGTCGCGGCGACAGCGGACGGCGGTCCGGCGCTGGCGTTCGGCTCCATCGTGGTGCGCGACGGCAAGGCGTACAACGCGATGATCGTCGCGGAGGGCGGCCGCGAATTGTTTATGACTCTCAAGCGCGAGCTGCCCAACTACGGCACTTTCGACGAGAAGCGGGTGTTCGCCAGCGGTCCGCTGCCGGAAGTGTTCGACTTCCGCGGCGTCCGCATCGGCTTGCCGATCTGCGAGGACATCTGGCTGGAGGATGTCTGCCAGCATCTGGCCGCGGAAGGGGCCGAGCTGCTGCTGGTCGCCAACGGCAGTCCCTACGAACTCGACAAGGACGATCTCCGTCAGACCCTGGTGAAGAGCCGCGTCGCCTCGACCGGCCTGCCGATGGCCTACCTCAACCGGGTCGGCGGGCAGGACGAGCTGGCGTTCGACGGCAGCTCGTTCGTGGTGAACGCCAACGGTGAGCTGGTGGTGCAGATGCCCGACTGGGACGACGCGCTGCTGTTGACCGAGTGGCGGCGTTCCTCGGGCGGCTGGTCGTGCGCGACCCGGCAGGACTACCAGCTCGACCCTTATCCGGAGGACGTCTACCACGCGATGATGGTGGGCCTGCGCGATTATGTCACGCGCAACGGCTTCCCCGGGGTGATCTTGGGCCTCTCAGGTGGCATCGACAGCGCCTTGTCGGCGGCGGTGGCGGTCGATGCGCTTGGGGCCGACAAGGTGTGGGGCGTGATGATGCCGTCCGTGTACACCGGCTCGGCGAGCGTGGAGGATGCCAAGGCAAGCGCGGAGCTGCTCGGCTGCCGCCATGACGTCATCCCCATTGTTTCTGCGGTGGAGGCGCTGGGGGAGATGCTCGCGCCCGCCTTCGCTGACACAGAACCGGGCCTTGCCGAGGAGAATATCCAGGCGCGACTGCGCATGGTCGCGCTGATGGCTCTCAGCAACAAGTACGGGCACATGCTGCTGACTACCGGCAACAAGTCGGAGATGAGCGTCGGCTATTCTACCCTCTACGGCGACCTAGCGGGCGGCTATTCGGTGCTCAAGGACGCCTACAAGACGACCGTGTTCGCCTTGTCGCGCTGGCGCAACGCGCAGCGGCCGGCGGATGCGCTTGGACCTGACGGGCCGGTGATGCCAAGCCGGGTGATCGACAAGCCGCCCTCCGCCGAGCTCCGGCCCGACCAGAAGGACGAGGACAGCCTGCCGCCGTACGCGCTGCTCGATCGCATGCTGGCCGGCTTGGTCGACGAGGAGAAGGGGGTGGCGGAGGTCGCGGCGGAGACCGGGGCAGAGATAGCGGTTGTGGCCGAGATCGAGAAGCTGGTGCTCCGCGCCGAATACAAGCGGCGCCAAGCTCCGCCCGGCGTCAAGATCGGTGGCCGCAACTTCGGGCGCGACCGGCGTTACCCGATCACCAACGCCTTCCGGACGCATCGCTCGTGAGCGTCGTTACCCGCTTCGCCCCGTCGCCGACAGGGCGGCTGCATGTCGGCAACATCCGCACAGCCCTGCACAACTTCCTGTTCGCGCGGCGTCATGGCGGCAGGTTCCTGCTGCGGATCGACGACACGGACAGCGAGCGCTCCACGCCGGAGAACGAGGCGAGCATCCGCGACGATCTCGCCTGGCTCGGCTTGCAGCCCGATGGCAGTGTGCGCCAGTCGGATCGCTTCGCCTTGTACGAACGCGAGTTCGAGCGGCTGCGGGCGGCCGGGCGGGTCTACGGCTGCTACGAGACGCCTGAAGAGCTGGACCTGCGCCGCAAGGTCCTGCTCGGGCGCGGCCTGCCGCCCGTCTACGAGCGCCCCGAGGGCGAGAACGCGCCCGTGCCGGGACGCACGCCGCACTGGCGCTTCCGGCTCGACCACGAGTCGCCGATCGCCTGGAACGACCTGATCCGCGGCGAACAGCGGTTCGACCCCAAGCTGCTGTCCGACCCGGTAGTCCGCCGCGCCGACGGCAGCTACCTGTACTTACTGCCCTCGGTGATCGACGACGTCGATCTGAACGTCACTCACATCGTTCGCGGCGAGGACCATGTCTCGAACAGCGCCGCGCAGCTGCAGATGTTCGACGCGTTGGGCAGCGCCCCGCCGCAGCTGGCGCATGAAGCGCTGCTGGTCGCGGCCGAGGGCAAGCTGTCCAAGCGCCTCGGTTCGCTCGGGGTGGATGCGATCCGTGACGGAGGGCTCGAAGCCACGGCGCTGCTGTCGGTGCTCGCCCGGCTCGGGACGTCGCAGCCGGTCGGAGCGGTTGCCAGTCTGGACGAACTCGCCCGCGACTTCGACTTAGGCCATTTCGGCCGCGCTCCCGCGCACTTCGACCTCCATGACGTCGAATTGGTCAATGCCAAGCTGCTCCACCAGCTGCCGTTCGCGCTGGTGCGCGACCGCTTGCCGCCCGAGCTGAGTGAAGCGGACTGGCTGCTGCTGCGCGACAACCTGCTTCATCTGGACGAAGCTGCCGACTGGCTGCCGGTGCTGGCCGGCGACCTGCCTGCACCCGAAATTGAGGCCCCGGACAAGCCTTACCTTGCGGAGGCCGCCGAGGTCGCCGAAGTCACCGACTGGGGCGGCGATCCATGGCACGCGCTGACCGGCACACTGAAGGAGCGCACCGGCCGCAAAGGCAAGGCGCTGTTCCTGCCGCTCCGCCTGGCGCTCACCGGACGGGAGTCGGGGCCAGAGATGGCAACGCTGGTGAAGCGCATCGGGCAGCGGCGCTCGATCGCGCGCCTGCGGAACGCCGCAACCTAGCCAGCCTGGTGCCCGAAGCGAGGCAGCCGCTCTCCTGCTTGCCAAACTTCATTTGTTATGTTGTAACATGCAGTGCTCAATGAGGAGGCTGCCATGCTCGCTTATGCCGCCCACCGCCGCCAACAGCGGAAACTCAGCCCAACCGCACTCAGTCTAATTGTCGGCGCCCACGCAGTGGCGCTGGCACTGCTGATCGGCGCCAAGATGGAGGTGAGCGGTCCTCCGCCCGTGACCAAGACCTGGGTCAAGCACATTCCGCTGCCGCCTGAGCCGCTGCCGCCACCGCCACCCCAGTCCCAGCCCCAGCTTGCACCTCGCACTCCGGCTCCGCAGCCCAGCAACCTCACCCAGCCCAAACCGCTAATCGACACGCCGACCGCCGCCCCGACGATCGACCTCGGGCCGCCCACCACAACGATCGTTCCCGACATCCGGCCGGTGCTGGAAACGCCGCTGCGTCCTCTGCCGCCCGCACTCGACCCGCCCAAGCCGGCGCCCCCGATCCGCGTTGCCGCGCGCTTCAACACCCCCGCCGACCTGCTCCGGCCGCCCTACCCCGAGGGTAAGCGTCAGGGCGAGGAGGAAGCCACGCTTCGCCTCCGCCTGTTGATTGACGCGCGCGGGCGGGTGACGTCTGTGGAGTCGGTCGGCCCGGCGGATCCCGAGTTCCTGGCCTCCGCCCGCCGTCATCTCGTTCGCCACTGGCGCTACCAGCCAGCGACCGAGAACGGCCGTTCGATTGGGTCCACCCTAGTGATCACCTTGCGTTTCCAGCTCGAGGACGCCTGACCGGGAGCACAGGACTGGCGGCGCCCAACCGCCAGTCCTATCTTAGGTTTCATGCCGATCTTTCCCCGCCCTTCCAGCCCGCGCGTGGCGCTTGCCGACCTCCGGGCCTTCCTCGGCCGGCGCAGCCGCGAGCAGGCCATTGGTGGAGCGCTCGCGCTGGTGATCACCTTGGCCATCGTCGTCGTGTTCTTCCTTGATGCCAGCGTGAACACGGCCCCGCCCGCGCAGATCATCTGGGTTGAAAGCTACGCCCCGACCCGCACCGACGCCGAGATCATCGCAGACCAGAAGGAGCGGCAGGCGGCCAAGGACGCGGCACGCAAGGCCCGGCAGGCCGAGTACCAGAAGCTGGAGAAGCAGTTCGGCATTGAGTGACGCCAGGTGGATGGCCGAGGCAGTCGCGCTCGGTGACGCTGCGTGCGGGCAAACGGCGCCCAATCCGAACGTCGGCTGCGTGATCGTCCGCGCCGGCGAGGTGGTCGGACGTGGCGCGACCGGAGCCGGCGGACGGCCCCATGCCGAAGCCGTCGCGCTGGAGCAGGCGGGCGAGCTGGCGCGGGGCGCCACCCTTTACACCAGCCTTGAACCTTGCGCTCACCGCAGCGTCCGCGGGCCGACCTGCGCCCGGCTGATCGCGGAGGCGGGGGTCGCCCGAGTGGTGGCCGCACTGCAGGACCCCGACGAACGCACCGCCGGCGACGGCTTCAAACAATTGCAGGCCGCCGGCACCGCCGTGGACGTCGGCAAAGGCGCGGAGGCGGCAGCCGAGTCGATCGCCGGGTGGCTGACCCGCTTGGCGCTGGGCCGGCCCCGGATCACCCTCAAACTTGCCCTATCGATCGACGGCAAGGTCGCGCTGCCTTCGGGCGAGTCGAAGTGGATCACCGGCGAGGACGCGCGGGCCCATGTCCACCTCGAGCGGGCGCGGGCCGACATGATCCTGGTCGGCCGCGGCACTTACTTGGCCGACCGGCCGCGGCTGGACGTCCGCCTCCCCGGGCTGGAGGACCGGTCGCCGCGCCGCGCCCTGTTGACCCGCGGCGAGCCGGTGCCCGGCTGGGAAGTGCTGCACTCGCCCGAGGACGTGTTCCGGCTTCATGACGTCAACGACCTGCTGGTGGAGGGCGGATCGGGGACGGCCACGGCATTCCTGACCGCCGACCTCGTCGACCGCATCCTGCTGTACCGTGCCCCGATCATCATCGGCCAGGGCAAGTCTTCCGTCGGCTACATCGGCCTGGATGCGATTGCCGACGCACATGGCCGCTGGGCACCGGCGGGCGGACGCTTGCTTGGCATCGACCGGCTCGAAGTCTACGAGCGGGTGCGTTCCAGCTGAGGTCCTCATGTTCACCGGAATCATCACCGACGTCGGTATCGTCCGCTCCGCCGAGCAGCGCGGCGACCTCCGGCTCGCGATCGGCTGCGGCTACAACCTCGGCACCGTGGAGCTCGGGGCGTCCATCGCCTGCTCGGGGGTGTGCCTGACCGTAGTGGACAAGGGCGCTGACTGGTTTGCAGTGGACGTGTCCGGCGAGACGCTGTCGCGGACGGCGCCGGCTGCCTGGCAGCGGGGCGCTCCGCTAAATCTGGAGCGAGCGCTCAGGATGGGCGACGAGCTGGGCGGCCACCTCGTCACCGGCCACGTTGATGCGGTCGGCGAAGTCATCGGCACCTGCCCGGAAGGCGCTTCGACCCGCATTGGGATCCGGGTTTCGCGTGAGCTGGGCGGAGCGCTTGCGCCCAAGGGCTCGGTTACGCTCGACGGCGTGTCGTTGACGGTGAACGAGGTCCGCGATGAGGTCGACGGCACGCATTTCTCGGTCAACGTCATCCCGCACACTGCCGCGCAGACCACGCTGGGAGCGCTCACCACAGGTGGGCAGGTCAACGTCGAGATTGACGTGCTGGCGCGCTATCTCCAGCGCATGCTTGCCGCCCAATCACATTGAAGAGCGCAGATATGAGCTTCGCAATCACACCATGATGTGATAACGAGCGCTTATGTCCTCTTCCCTCATCGACCGCCTTGCTGCCATCATCGACACCGGGGAGGTCAGCCGGGCAGGCCTGGCCCGGGCGGCAGGCCTTCATCCCAACAGCCTGCGCAAGCTCGGGTCGCCCGAGTGGAATCCCACCGCCGATACGCTCGTGCGACTCGAGAAACTGCTCAAGCGCGGCACGGCGGAGGTGCTGGTCGGTGCCGAGCAGATCATCGACGAGGCGCGTAACGGCCGCATGTTCATCCTGGTCGACGACGACGACCGCGAGAATGAAGGCGATCTGGTCATTCCCGCGCAGATGGCTACACCCGATGCGATCAACTTCATGGCACGGCACGGGCGTGGGCTGATCTGCCTGGCGTTAAGGGCGGATCGGGTCGAGCAGTTGCAGTTGCCGCTAATGGCCAGAGCCAACGGCACCCGGCACGAGACCGCTTTCACCGTGTCGATCGAAGCGCGCCATGGCGTCACCACCGGCATCAGCGCCGCCGACCGTGCGCGAACGGTGGCCGTTGCGATCGACAGCGCCAACGGGCCCGATGCCCTGGTTTCCCCAGGCCACGTCTTCCCACTCGTAGCGCGGCCGGGCGGCGTGCTGGTCCGCGCCGGTCATACGGAAGCTGCGGTGGACGTGTCCCGCTTGGCTGGCCTCAACCCGTCGGGCGTTATTTGCGAGATCATGCGCGAGGACGGGACCATGGCCCGGCTCGACGACCTGGTCGAATTCGCGCTGACGCACGGCCTCAAAATCGGCACCATTCGCGACCTCATCGCCTATCGGCTGAAGAAGGACAATATGGTGGAGCGGGTCGCCCAGACCGGCTTCATCGGCGGCTCGGGCGCCGAATGGCAGGCGCAAGTGTTTCGCGACAAGGCGACCGGCGCCGAGCAGCTCGCCCTGGTGCACGGCCCCTTGGACACCAGCCGGCCGGTCCTCGTGCGGATGCACAGCCTCGACCTCTTCGCCGATCTGCTGCGGGAGCGCGGTGAGCGGAGCGGCCTGCTGGCGGGCGCGATGAAGATGATCGAGGCCGAGGGCTCCGGCGTGATCGTCGCGTTGCATGCCGCCGCGCCCGGCTCGCTGTCGCGCGCGGCCGACCGCCGCTCCGGCAAGGAGGTGGCAGGCGGCGACATGCTGCGCGACTATGGCATCGGGGCCCAGATCCTCGCGGCGCTCAACGTCCATGACATGATCCTGCTCACCAACACCCAGCACTCGCCGGTGGCGCTCGGCGGCTACGGACTGGCGATCGTCGAGGAGCGCGGCATCGACTGCGGCGCGGAGCCCGCGGCGGAGCGCGAGACCGTCCTTCGACAAAGCTCAGGACAGGCCTGATGCCCCGGGTTCTCATTGCCGAAGCGCGGTTCTACGCGCACCTCAACGACATGCTGCTGGCCGGAGCCCGAAGGGCGCTGGAGGAGGCTGGGCACCGGCACGAGACGATCACCCTCCCCGGTGCGCTGGAACTGCCCGGAGCGATCGCGCTCGCCGCGGAGGCTGGCGAGTTCGACGCCTATGTCGCGCTCGGCGTGGTGATCCGCGGCGAAACCTACCATTTCGAGATCGTCGCCGGCGAGAGTGCCCGCGGGATCATGGCGCTGACCATGGACGGGCTGGCGGTCGGCAACGGCGTCCTGACGACGGAGAACGAAGCGCAGGCGATCGTCCGCGCCGACCCCGCGCAGGGGGACAAGGGCGGCGATGCGGCCCGGGCGGCGCTGGCGCTGCTCGCGCTGCGCGAGCGCTTCGTCAGCTGAGCGGCAGCAGCACCTCGCAGCGGCGCAGCGCCGGCGGAATCATCGGCGAGTTGTAGAAGGCGTACTCGGGCTCGGCCGCCAGGCAGTTCTCGCCGTGCCGCGCGAGCCAGCCGCGCAGCCGGTCGCCCTCGGCCGCGAGCCGTTCGTCGCTGGCGGTGCCGTGAAAGGTGATCGCACCGACCCGCCGCGCCGGGACTTCGGTCAGGGTGACGCCATCGGGCGCCATCGGCAGCTCGCCGCCTTCCGGTAGCGTCAACCGTACCCGCCAGCCGCCGTCCACCGCATCGTCGAAGACCGGCGGGTCGCTGGCCATCGGATTGCCCGCATCCTGCAGCACCGGCACCCGCATCGGCAGCTTCTCGCCCGGTCGCGACTTGGCGGTGAGATAGTCGGACAGGATGCGATAACCCTCGTTCAACGCCTGCTTGCGCGGACCCTTGACCACTGTTTCGGCGACCTGGAATGGAGGATAGGCGCGGATCTCGAATTCGCGCTCGCTGGCGAGCACGCGATGCTCGGGCTCCGGCGTCGCCCTCTCCCGCAGCAGCCAGGCGATGCCCAGCCCAAGGGCAGCACCTCCTGCCGCGACCGCCCAGCCCGTGTTCTTGCGCATTCGTCCGCTCTCCTTGCACGGACAATGGCTCAGGCGGCCTGCTGTTCCTGCAGGGTCGGGTAATCGAGATAGCCTTCCGGCCCCTGGCTGTAGAAAGTCTTGACGTCAGCCGCGTTGAGCGTCGCGCCGGCGCGGAGGCGCTCGACCAGGTCAGGGTTGGCTAGGAATGGCCGGCCGAAGCTGATCGCGTCGGCGATTCCTTCAGCCAGCCGCTGCTCGGCCGAAGAGCGGACGTAGTCGCTGTTGAGGACCAGCGCGCCGCTGAAGACCTGGCGGATCGCGGGGCTGATCGGGTCGACGTCCGATGCCAGAAAGGTGGACTGGCTGCCCGGTTCCCGCAGCTCCAGGCTGGCGACGCCGAGCTCACCCAGCGCGGCCGCTGCGGCGGTAAACAGGGCGAGGGGATCGCTTTCGTTGACGCCCTGCACCTCGCCGTTGGGCGACAGGCGGACGTGGGTGCGGGCGGCGCCTGCTTCGGCCACCAGCGCCTCCGTCACCTCGCGCAGCAGCCGGATGCGGCTCCCGACCGGACCGCCGTAATCGTCGTCGCGCCCATTGGAGCCGTCGCGCAGGAATTGGTCGATCAGGTAGCCGTTGGCGGCATGCAGCTGCACGCCGTCGAACCCGGCCGCGAGCGCATGGCGGGTAGCGCGCGCGTAATCCTCCTTGATCCGGGCGACGTCCTCGAGGGTCGCCGCCCGCGCCTTCACATAGGGCTTCTTGCCGTCATAGGTGTGCGCCTTGTGCGGAGCGGTGGTGGCCGAAGCGCTGACTGGCTGCCCGCCGCCCAGGTCCGGGTGCACCAGCCGGCCCATGTGCCATAGCTGCGCGATCATCCGCCCACCCGCGGCATGCACCGCGTCCAGCACCGGCTTCCACCCCTCGACCTGCGGGTCGGTCCACAGCCCGGGCGCATAAGGCCAGCCGAGGCCCTCGCGGCTGATCCCGGTGGCTTCGGAGATGATCAGTCCAGCCGCGGCGCGCTGGGCATAGTAGGTGGCCATCATCGGCGTTGGTACGCCTTCGCGGGTGGCCCGGCCGCGGGTCAGCGGCGCCATCCAAATACGGTTCGCAAGCTGGAGGTCACCGACGGTGAGCGGTTCGAAGAGACTTGTCATGGCGGCACAGATGGTCAGCCACTGCCCGCGTGGCTAGGGGGCGACCGTGACCAGCAAACCGCATCCACTCGCGTTCGCCGCCCTGCTGCTCGGCAATGCTGCGCTGGCGTTCGGACCGTGGCTGGTGCGCTTGTCGGACGTGGGACCAGCCGCCGCGGGCTTCTGGCGCCTCGCCCTGTCCATTCCCTTTCTGCTGGTGATCGCCCGCCTGGCTGGCCAGCCGGCGCACTGGCCCGGGCGTGCCTTGGCAGTGGTAGTCGCGGTGTCGGCCTTCTTCTTCGCGGCCGACCTTGCCGCCTGGCATGCCGGCATCCGTCTCACCAAGCTTGGCAATGCGACCCTGTTCGGCAACGTCGCGAGCTTCGCCTTTGCCGCCTGGGGCGTGTGGCAGGCGCGGCGCTGGCCGACCGGGCTGCAGGCGGCGGCGCTGATCCTGGCGGCGGTTGGCTCGGCGCTGTTGATGGCCGGCAGCGCCGAGCTGTCTGCCCGCAACCTCCACGGCGACCTGCTTGCCCTGACTGCGGGGCTGCTCTACGCCGGCTACCTGATCGGGATGGAGCGGGCGCGGGGCAAGCTCCAGCCGCTGCCGGCCCTGATCCTCGCCAGCGCTTTCGGCGCCGCCATGCTGTTGCCCTTCGCTCTGGCCACCGGCGAACGGCTGCTGCCGGGCAATTGGACTCCGCTGCTGATCCTGGCGCTCAGCAGCCAGGTGCTCGGTCAGGGTCTGCTGGTCTACGCGCTTGGTGTCATGCCGCCGCTGGTGATCGGCCTGGCCCTGCTCACCCAGCCGGCAATCAGCGCGTTGATCGGCTGGCTCGCCTACCGGGAGACGCTGAGCCCGCTCGATTGGGTCGGCGCCGTGGCGATCGGCGCAGCCCTGGTGCTGGTGCGCTTGCGTGCCGACGCGCAACCCGCCACTTGAGCGCGATGGAAGATACCCCGTCTCCGCTGGAGCAGATCCGCCGCCAGCTTGCCCTTGTCGTGGGTGAAAACGCGGCATTCGACGGCTGGACCGGGGCCGCGGTCGAGGCCGCCGCAGCAGCCGAGGGGATTGACCCCGTCCAGGCCCGGCTGGCGCTGCCCAAGGACGCGGCGGGGCTCATCGACGTCTACATTCGGGGTGTCGATCGCGCGTTGGAAGCCACCTTCCCGCCCGAACGGATCGCGGCCATGAAGATCCGTGCCCGCATCCGCGAGATGGTTTGGGAACGATTGCAGATTCAGGCGCCCGCCAAGGAAGCGGTGCGCCGCGTGGTGGCGATCCTGGCAATGCCGCAGAACCTTGCCCTGGCGACTCGAACCGGCTGGCGCAGCGCCGACCTGATGTGGCGGCTGGCCGGGGACACGTCGACCGACTTCAACCATTATACCAAACGGCTGACGCTGTCGGCCGTGTACGGCTCGACGCTGCTGGCCTGGCTCGGCGACGACAGTCCAAGCGCGAGCGAGACCGCGGCGTTCCTCGACCGGCGGATCGATGAGGTGATGCAGTTCGAACGCTTCAAAGCGCAGTGGAGTGGCAGCGGCGAGCGGCGGCTGAGCCTCACCCGCTTCCTCGGGCGGTTGCGCTACCCACCACGCTGAGGTTGGGCGCTGGCTAACAAGGGGTCTAGCTTTCGCTCGTCGTTATTGATAATCAGTAGCAATATGACGGCGATCGCTCCTCCATCGACCTTTGCTCTGCCGTTGGATCAGTTGCAGGTCGGCAGCCGCGCGCGGATCCAACGGGTCGACTGGGCTGCGCTGGAAGACGGCGAAGCATGCCGCCTCCAGCACTTCGGGTTCGATGAAGGCGTGGTCGTGGAGCCGCTCCACCAAGGCCCGATCGGTCGTGATCCCCTGGCAGTGCGAGTCGGACGGATGACCGTCGCCATCCGCCGCACGCATGCCCAAGCCGTGCGGGTGATACCCGGCGCCTGAGCCGCTGAGCGAACGGTGAACCCGGCACCCCTGATTGCAGTTGTCGGCAACCCCAACGCCGGCAAGAGCGCGCTGTTCAATGCGCTGACCGGCGCCCGGCAGAAGGTCGGCAACTATCCCGGCGTGACCGTCGAGCGGAAGAGCGGGCGGACAACCCTGGCCGACGGCCGTCCGGTCGAGCTGGTCGACCTGCCCGGCGCGTACGGCCTCGATCCGTCCAGTCCCGACGAGGCCGTCACCCGCGACGTGCTGCTAGGCAAGCTGGCGGGTGAGCGGCGGCCCGACGGGCTGCTGATCGTGGTGGACGCGTCCAACCTCGACAATCATCTGCGCTTCGCACTCCAGCTGATCGGACTCGGCCTGCCGACCGTGATCGCCCTCAATATGGTCGACATGGCCCGCCGCGACGGGCTGGAGGTCAGCGCGGAGCGCTTGTCGGCGGAACTCAGGGTGCCGGTGGTCGAGACCATCGCGGTTCGGCGCAAGGGGGTGGACGAGCTCCGCGAAGCGCTGAGCCAGCGGCTGCTCGGGCCCAAGGCGAGGCACGAGCCCGCGGTGCCCGATCGCTCGACGGTTCAGCGTGAGGCGCGCCGGATTGCCGCGGCCGCGATCGTCAACGAAACGCCCGTACGCCGGTGGACTCACCGACTCGACCGCGTGCTGCTGCACCCGATTGCCGGGCCGCTGATCCTGGCATTCGTCATGTTCACCATGTTCCAGGCGGTGTTCGCCTGGTCGGAAGCCCCGATTGGCTGGATCGAGGCGCTGGTCGGGGGCATCGGCGAAGCGGTCACCGCGGCCCTGCCCGAAGGCCTGCTCCGCTCGCTGCTGGTCGACGGCGTCACTGCCGGGGTGGGCGCAGTGGTCGTGTTCCTCCCGCAGATCCTGATCCTGTTCCTGTTCATCCTGCTGCTGGAAGGCACCGGCTACATGGTTCGGGCGGCCTTTCTGATGGACCGGCTGATGAGCCGCGCCGGGCTGTCGGGCCGGGCCTTCATCCCGCTGCTGTCGAGCTTCGCCTGCGCCGTGCCCGGGATCATGGCGACCCGCACCATCGACAATGAAAAGGACCGGTTGACCACCATCCTGGTCGCGCCGCTGATGACCTGTTCGGCGCGGCTGCCGGTCTACACGCTGATCATCGCCGCCTTCATCCCGAACCGCAACGTGCTGCCGGGAGTCAACCTGCAGGGTGTCGTTATGTTCGGCCTGTACCTGGCCGGCATTTTCGGCGCGCTGGGGGTCGCCTTGCTTCTCCGCAATACGGTCGCCCGGGGCGGCTCCAGCTTCTTCATGATGGAGCTGCCCAAATACCAGCTGCCGCCGCTCAAGGACGTTGCCTTGGGCCTGTGGCAGCGCGGATCCATCTTCCTCAAGCGCGTGGGCGGGATCATCCTGGTCACCACCGTGGCGTTATGGGCGCTGATGAGCTTCCCCCAGGCTGGCCCGGGCGAGAAGCAGAGCGAGGTGTCGATCGCGGGCCGGATCGCCAGCGGGATCGAGGTCGTGGTCAGCCCGATCGGCTTCAATCACGAGATCGCGATGGCGTTGCTGCCCGCCATGGCGGCGCGAGAAGTCGCGGTCAGCGCCATCGCTACCGTCTACGCCATCGACCAGTTGGACGAAGCGCAGATGAACCAGAGCCTGGAGGAGCGCTTGGGCGGCAACTGGCCGCTGCCGACCGCGCTGGCGTTCCTCGCCTGGTTCGTGTTTGCGCCGCAATGCATCTCGACCATCGCGGTTACCCGGCGCGAGACCAACGGGTGGAAATGGCCGGCGTTCATGGTCGGTTACCTGTTCGCCCTCGCCTATCTCGCAGCCGGCGCGACCTACTGGACGGCCACCGCGCTCGGCTTATAGCGGCCCTCAAGCAAGAGGGAGCGAGTCATGGCGGGCAGCGTCAACAAGGTCATTCTGGTCGGCAACCTGGGAAAGGACCCCGAAGCGCGCAGCTTCGCCAATGGCGGCAAGGTGGTCAGCTTCACCGTCGCGACCTCCGAAAGCTGGAAGGACAAGGGCTCGGGCGAGCGCAAGGACAAGACCGAATGGCATAACGTCTCGATCTTCTCCGAAGGCCTCGCCCGGGTAGCCGAGCAGTATCTGCGCAAAGGCAGCAAGGTCTATCTCGAAGGCCAGCTCGAGACCCGCAAGTGGCAGGACCAGTCTGGCAATGATCGCTACACGACCGATGTGGTGCTGCGGAACTTCAACAGCTCGATGGTGCTGCTAGACGGCCGCGGCGAGGGCGGCGGCGGAGGACGCGGCGGTGGTGGCCGCGACTTCGACGATGGCGGACTCGGCGGCGGCGGTTATGGCGGCGGCTCGCGCGGCGGCAATCAGTCGCGCCCGGCGCCCGCGACCTTCGACAACGACCTGGACGACGACGTGCCCTTCTGAGACCTTGCCTCAGAAGTCGGTGGCGACGGTAGCCGCGAAGCCGCTGCCCGGCTCCGATCGCCCGAACAGGCGGTGACGGTAGTCGAGGTGGGTGCGGATGCCCGGCCGCACCTGCATCGACAGGCGCGGGCCAACGTGGAGGCGCGACAGGCCAGGCTGAGCTCCGCCCCACACGCCCGCACCCAGCGCGAAGCGGCCGAACAGCGGGCGGGTAACGGTAACCCCGCCGTCCACGAACCAGTCGCGGGTCCGCACGCCGACTACGCCGGCCTGACCGTAACCGTCCAAGCGGAACTGCCACGGCAGCGCGCGTCCGTAGACCCCGCCCTCGCCGAGCACCGCGAAGGCGTCGCGGCCACCGCCCGGCGCACCGATCGCCTTGCGCCGCTCAACCATCAGCCGGACGGGTACGCTTCGCAGCGGCTGCCAGGATACGCCCAGCGCCGCCTCTCCGGCCATCTTGGTCTGACCCTGCCGCAGCGGCGCGGAGACCCGCAGGTTCACCGCGAGAGCCCGGTTCGGCCGCCAGGTCAGCCGAGCCCCGGCCTGGCTCCCGCCGAGCGTTCCGCCGCTAGCAAGCGGGGCTTCGCCGACCGGCATGGCTTGAGCGCGCAGGTCTACGAGCTGCGGCTGTTCCTGCCGGATGAAGGCCCAGCTGGACAGCGACAGCCGGTCGAACCCGCTCCGCGGCTTGTCGATGAACGTGGCCGGCGCCGATTGCCGCCGCATCGGCGCAGTGGCGGCAAGCTGGGAGAGCGGCATTTCCTCCGCCTGGCCGAAGCCGCCGAAGTCCAGCTCCACCAACGATAGCGGCGCGGCTGGCGGTCACGGGCGCGACCCTTGCCGAAGCGGCGAACGGTACTCGGGCCTCTTACCACGCAACAAACCCCGAGCCGGCCGCTGCCTGTCCCAGCACCTCTACTGCGACAAAGGTGAAGAGAATCTTTGCAACAACTCCTGGCGTCTCGCACCGCGCGGACTTGCGCCTCCGCGGATGGCGCGGAACAACGCCGCATGCGCCGCCGCCATCTCAGCTTCGGATTGGCCCTTCTGCTGGCAACGGGCGGCCCGGTCCATGCCCGGACGCTGTTCGCCGGCGGCCACTGGGTCGCGGTGGAGCGTCCCGACGGCCGCAGCTGCGCGGCGCTGGCCCGGTCGGAGCTGATCGCGCCGAAGGGCAGCGACCAGGCGCGGGTGAGCTTCACCTTCGATTCGCGCGGGCCACGCCAGGGCGAGCTGCACGTCCGTTTGAGCCGGCCGGCGCGCCCGGGGAGCAGCGTGTTGCTGGTGGTCGGCGGACAGCCCTTCCAGCTTCTCGCCCGCGGCCCCGATGCCTGGAGCCGCGGACCGGCGCAGGAAGGCGCGATCATCGCGGCGCTGCGCCGGGCCGGCGACATGCGGGTGCGCTTCCGTGGGCATGGCAGCGGCTACACCGACCGCTACCTGCTCGCCGGCGGCCCCACGGCGATCGATGCCGCCGTGGCGGCCTGTTCGCGGCCCCGGTAGAAAAGCGTCGCGATCTCCACTACATGGAAGCTTCCTCATGAGCGCCGACACCAACCTGATGCCGATCCCCGGCCCGGTCGACCCCGTGCCCGTGCCCCGCGCCGCGCCGGTGCGCGCCGACGGGCGGGTGGAGCTGGTCGGCCTGTCCCGCGAGGCGATCCGCGATGCCTTGGGGGCCGCCGGCATGGACGTGCGCCAGGCCAAGCTCCGCGCCAAGCAGCTGTGGCACTGGATCTACAACCGCGGGGTCACCGACTTCGCGCTGATGACCGACATCGCCAAGGCGCAGCAGCCCTGGCTCGCCGAGCGGTTCAGCATCTCGCGTCCGGGCGTGGTCGAAGCGCAGGTCTCCACCGACGGAACCCGCAAGTGGCTGCTCAAGACCGACGACGGCCACGAGTTCGAGGCCGTGTTCATCCCCGACGCGGACCGCGGCACCCTGTGCGTGTCGAGCCAGGTCGGCTGCACGCTCAACTGCCGCTTCTGCCATACCGGGACCATGCGGCTGGTCCGCAACCTCGAACCGCATGAGATCGTCGGCCAGGTGATGCTCGCCCGCGACGCGCTCGGCGAGTGGCCGTCCCAGCCCGAAGGCCGCATGCTGACCAACATCGTGATGATGGGCATGGGCGAGCCGCTCTATAATTTCGACAATGTCCGGGACGCGCTGAAGATCGTGATGGACGGGGATGGCCTGGGTCTCAGCAAGCGGCGGATCACGCTCTCCACCTCGGGCGTGGTCCCGATGATGGCGCGCGCCGGCGAGGAGATCGGCGTCAACCTGGCCGTGTCGCTGCACGCGGTCACCAAGGAGATTCGCGACGAGATCGTGCCCTTAAACCGCAAGTACGGCATCGAGGAGCTGCTGCAGGCCTGCGCCAATTACCCGGGCGCCAACAATGCCCGGCGGATCACCTTCGAGTACGTGATGCTTCGCGACAAGAACGACTCGGACGAGCATGCGCGCGAGCTGGTGCGGCTCATCCGCCACTACCGCCTGCCGGCCAAGGTCAACCTAATCCCGTTCAATCCATGGCCGGGCGCGCCCTACGAGTGCTCGACCGACGAACGCATCCGCGCATTCAGCAACATCATCTTCGAAGCCGGCATCTCCGCTCCCGTCCGGACTCCACGCGGCCGAGACATCGATGCGGCCTGCGGCCAGCTGAAGACCGCGGCCGAAAAGCGCAGCCGGGCGGCGCTGGATCGCGAGCAGGCTGCGTAGGTTTGTTCCCCGGCGAACGCCGGGGCTTCAGCCCTTTTTTGGGGGAACCGCGATACATCCGCGGCTGGAGTCCGGCGTTCGCCGGAGCACGGCAGTGTCCTGCACGTTGAAGCTTGATGGCTTCCCTCGCACCACCCGTAGAACTGCTCCGCCGCCGCATCGCCGGCGAGATCGTCGCCTTCTTCAATGACTCAGAGCAGGGGCAGGAGCCGATTAAGTCCTCGCCCGACTCGCTGTGCCCACCCCATGGCGTTGCCTGGCGGGTTCACGGCGACGTCACCTCCATGATGGTCGGCGGAATTGCCGCGCTGCTGCTGCAAATGCTGCACCCCGGGGCGCTTGCTGGCGTATGGGACCACAGCGACTTCCAGAAGAACATGCACGGGCGGCTGCGCAACACGGCGCGGTTCATCGCGGTCACCACCTATGGCCACCGCGATCAAGCGGAGGCGGCGATCGCCCGCGTTCGGCGCATCCACGATCATGTGAACGGCACGCTGCCCGACGGCACGCCCTATGGCGCCAACGATCCGCGGCTGCTCGCCTGGGTGCATGTCGCGGGCTCGGCGATGTTCCTCAATGGCTGGATCCGCTTCGGGGAACCGGGGATGAGCGCCGCGGACAAGGACGCCTACTGGCGCGAGGTCGCGCCGGTGGCCCGGCTGCTCGGCGCCGATCCGGTTCCGGAAACGGCGGCTGCGGCCGCGGAACTGCTGCGCAGCTTCATCCCCGAGCTCAAGCCGGACGAGCGGACGCGCACGGTCCGCAACATCATCCTGCGCAATGCGCCGGACAAGCTGCGCATCCTGCCGGTGCAGGCCTTGCTGATGCAGTCCGCGGTCGACTTGCTGCCGCCCTGGGCGCGGCGGATGCACGCGGTGCGCTCCTCCGGCCTGACGCGGCCGGCCGTGGGCGCCGCGACTCTGGGCTTGGCCGGGACTTTGCGCTGGGCCCTGTCGCCGCGCTAAACAGGATGGGGAGGGCAGCCATGGGGATCGTTGAGGGCCTGCTGAACCGGGTGGTGAGGCGCGGCGTGCTGACCGTCCGCTACGCCGACGGCTCGGAGCGGCGCTTCGGCCGGCCCGATCCCGCCTTCGACGACGTCACGGTTCGGTTCGCGGATAGCGGCGTGCCGGGAGCGATCGCCCGCGACCTGCGGCTGGGTGCGGCCGAAGCCTTCATGGACGGACGCCTTATCATCGAGCAGGGCGACATATTGGCGCTGCTGACGCTGATGCGCGGCAATGCGCCCTGGTCGAAAAGTACAGCCCTCAAGATCCCCAACCCGCTGCGGCGCGCGGTCAGCAGGACCTCCGGGCGTCTGTCTCGGCTTAACTGGCAGCGCCGTTCGCGCCGCAACGTTGCGCACCATTATGACCTCGGCAACGATTTCTACCGCCTCTTCCTCGACCCGGATCTGCAATACAGCTGCGCCTACTTCACCGACCCTCGGAATAGCCTGGAGCGGGCGCAGGAGGACAAGAAGGCCCACATCGCGGCCAAGCTGGCGCTCAAGCCCGGCCAACGGGTGCTCGACATCGGCTGCGGCTGGGGCGGCATGGCGCTTTACCTCCACCGCACCGCCGGCGTGGAAGTGCTTGGCATCACCCTGTCGGAGGAACAGCTCGCCGTGGCGAGGGAGCGGGCGAAGGCCGCGGGCGTCGCCGACCAGGTCCGCTTCGAGTTGACCGATTACCGCCAGCTCACCGGCCGCTTCGACCGGATCGTCTCGGTCGGCATGTTCGAGCATGTCGGCCCGCCGCACTACCGCGAGTTCTTCCGCACCTGCCACAACCTGCTGGCGGAGAATGGCGTCATGCTGCTCCACACCATCGGCCGGTTCGGAGGGCCGAACGTCACCGACGCCTTTGTCCGCAAGTACATCTTCCCCGGCGGCTACATCCCGGCCCTCAGCGAGATCGTCGCGGCCAGCGAGAAGAACAATCTGATCATCGCCGACATCGAGATGCTGCGGCTGCACTATGCGCTGACCGGCCGGCACTGGTACCGCCGCACCGTCGAAAACCGCGAGGCGATTGTCGCCATGTACGACGAGCGCTTCTATCGCATGTGGCTGTTCTATCTCGCCGGGGTGATCGTCACCTTCGAACATGGCGGCATGGGCAACTACCAGATCCAGTACGTCCGCGACCGCCACGCCCTGCCGCTCACCCGCGACTACATGGGGCAGGCGGAGGAGCGGTTGCGCGCCGGTCCTCCGCCTGCCCCTTAGCGCCGCCGAGCACCCAGTTCGGCCAGGAGCGCCGGCGCCGGATAGATGTCGCGCAGCGCCTCGGTCACCGCCTCCGTCGATACCACCACCGTGCGGTTGAGCGTGCCGTCGTAGCCGTAATTGCCGCCCAGGCTGTGGATGTTGCCGTCGAACGCCGTGCCGATCACCGTCCCCGCCCGGTCGATCACCGGCGAGCCCGAGTTGCCGCCGATGATGTCGTTAGTGGTCACGAAATCGTAGGTCAGACCCTTGCCGATCCGCGCTTCATTGCGGACGAAGGCGGCCGGCAGCTTGAACGGCTCGGCGCCCGTGGCCCGCTCGAACGCGCCGCCGAGCGTGGTGCGAACCGGCACCTGCTCCCCGCGCTCGGTCCAGCCCGCGACCTTGCCGTAGCTGATCCGCAGGGTGAAGGTCGCGTCGGGGTAGACGGTATCGCCGTATGCCGCGAACCGCGCCGTCGCCAGCCGCGCCTGGGCGGCGGTGACCGGAGCGTCGTAGCGCTCGTTGTAGAGCCGCGTCAGTTCGCGGTCGCGGGCGTCGAGCTTGCGGGCGTATTGAATCAACGGATCGTTCGACGCCTGGATGGCGGCGAGGCCACCCTCCCACAACTGCTTGCGATAGGCCGGGTCGGCCAGTCGGGTGCCGCGCACCAGCCGCCTGCTGAGCTGTTCCGGCGACTCGCGGCCCAGCATCAGCCGGGTCTGCGGATCGTCCGCGCCGAGATACTCGCGCGCTTTGGCCACGCTCCATTCGAGCATCAGCTCTTCGAGCCAGGTGGTGATCGGCTTGGCGTCGGTGACCTGCTTCTCGAGCAGCGGCAGCGCGCTGTCGGTATAGCCGGGCAGGCGTTCGCTGTTGGGCTTGGCCCGTTCTTCCGCCGCCCGCACCAGCGCTTCGGCATAGCCGTACAAGTCGCCCTGCGGCGTGATGAAGCGGTAGGGCACGTAGATGTCGCGATAGGCTTGTATCGCCTGGCGGATTTCGCCCCACGCATCGCCGACCTGGGCGTTGCCGGCCGAGCGGCGCTTGAGGTCGGCTTCCGCCGCTGCCAGCTTGGCGGTGAAGGCGGGATCGTTCAGCGCCTTGACCCGGCCGATGAACACCTTGAGGCTGTTCTCCACGCCGAACAGCGCATCGCCGCCCTCGCGCCGCTTCTCCGGGCTCTGCGCCATGGCCGACAGCAGCCGGCCGCGCAGCTCCGAGTAGGTCGCCAGCGTGATCGGCAGCGCCACTTCGCGCTGAAAGGCGAGCTGGTCCTGGGTCAGCAGCCGCTGCGTCGAGCCGGGGTTGCCGACCACAAAGGTCGCCTCGCCGTCTTTGGGCGCTCGCGGGTTCCAGCGGAGGTGGGTCGGCGTCGCGACCGGCCGATCATTCTCGTAAGCCCGGAGGAAGGCGGCATCCATGGCGTAGCGCGGGAAGTTGAAATTGTCGGGGTCGCCGCCGAAAAAGGCTGCCGCGAACTCGGGCGCCCAGGCGATCCGCACGTCCGAATATTTCCGGTACTTGTACAGCTTGTACTGGCCGCCGCCGTACAGCCGGACCACCTGGCAACGGGTCGTAGCAGTGTCGGTGCAGCCGGTCTGCTCGATGTCGGCAATGCGGGCGTCGCGCGCCTTGACCGCGGCCTCGCCCGTGGCCGAACCGATCGCGCGCTGGACGTCAGCGGTGACGTCGGTGATGGCGGTCACGACCTCCGCCTGCTGTCCCGGGCACCGGCGCTCGGCCGTCCGAGAGGCGGGGGTGAAGCCGTTCGCAACGATGTCGTTCTGCGCGGTGGACAGGTCCTGCAGGCAGCTCACCACGCAATGGTGGTTGGTCAGGATCAGCCCCTCCGGCGACACGAAGCTGGCCGAGCAGCCGCCAGTCAACCGCACCGCCGAGGCGCGGACCTTGTTCAGCCAGCCCTGGTCCGGCGCCCAGCCGTAGGTCGCGCGCATCTTGGCGGCGGGAAAGGCGTCGAACGTCCACATGCCCTCGTCTGCCCGGGCCACCGCCGGCAGGGCGAAGGCGAGTATCGCGGCACCGGCCGCAAGTTGGGGAAGGCGCATCAAAAATCCTTGATCGATTGCCATGTGCAACCCTTGGTAGCGGTCCCGTCGCGCAAGGAAAGGGGCCCGGCAGCACTTCGCCGAGCCCCTTACATTCTTTCTAAATGTGGGGAACTAGCCGCGGGCCGGCATGTGCTTGCGCATCTTCTGCCACTCCTCGCGGGTCACTTGGCCGTCGCGGTTGGCATCGGCGTGGTCGAAGTGCTGGGTGGCAACACCCGTCGCCTCGCTGAGCGAAACGCGGTTGTCGCGGTTGGCGTCCGCCATCGCGAACAGCTGCCCACCCTGAGCCGCGCCAGCGCCAGCCTCGGCGCGGGTGATGAACCCGTCGCGGTTCGCGTCCAGGCGGGCGAAGACCTGCTGAATCTGCTGGACGAACTCGGCACGACTATGCGCCCCGTTGCCGCCGCCGTGCTGGTGCGGCGTCTGGGCCGAAGCCGCCACCGAAGCTGCAACGGCAAGAACGGCACCGGCTGCAATCGACATTTTGGACATGGGAACTCCTCTTTGTTGAGGAGGGCACTAGCCGGAGGCCGCTGTCTGGCGGTTGAACGCTGTCCCCGCCGCGGTGGCGGTCGGCATTGCCGATCGGCGCATCTGCCACCATTGCGCCGACGCGAGGGCCGCCAGCGACAGGGGCAGCAAGGGCACGGATGCGTAGGCTGCCGCCATTCCTAGGCCCGGCGCGATGAACGCCATGCCGGCAGCAAGGCGCTGCCAGCGGCGCCGGGCTTCCACCATCAGGACCACTGCGCTCAGCATCACGGCGGTGAGATCGTAATTGAAGGCGTAAGGCAGCGCGACAAAGGTGGAGGTCGCGGCTAGCAGTGCCAAGTCGCGAGTGCGATGCGGCCGGCATGCGGCCGTCACGACCAGCAGGATTGCGGTTAGGCTCGCCGCGCTCTGCACCATCGCCGTTATCGGCATGTCGGGCACCAGCCGCAGCACTCCGGTCGCTAGGGAGGTCGACATCAGCCCATAGAATTTGCCGCCCGCATCGATCATGCCGGACTGCGCGGCGCCCACGTCGAACAGGAACTGCACCCATAAGGTCCAGCCGAACGCCAGGCTGGTTGTGGCCACCAGCGCCGCCACGGTGGCCGCGCCCGCCGCGACCGCCTTCCACTCGCGTCGGGCGAGCAGCGCGACCGCGACCATCACCGCCAGGTGCGGCTTCAGCAGCATGCAGCCGAACAAAATGCCGGCCTGCACCGGGTGGCGGTCTAGCCGCTGCCAGCCGAGCAGGAACAGGCCGCCGAGCAGGAAGCCGTAATGACCCGCCCAGACGTTCAGCAGCGCCGCCGGTGTCAGCACCGCCAGCCAGTACGGACCGGCTCCCGCCGGCCACCAGCGGCGGCAGGCATGAACGAAGAAGGCGCCCGTGCCGAGCGTCCAGGCGGCCAGCGCCAGCGGGTAGGGCGGCAGCGAGAACAAGGCAGCTATCGGGAAGCTCACCGGCGGGTAGGAGTAGTTGTGCGGGTGCAGTGGACCGAACAGTCCGGCCTGAAAGGCCTGGTAGGCGGGCATGTCGTAGATGAGCCCGAGCTCGCCCGAGCGAAGGAGCTGCCCGGCGGTCCATAAGTTGACGAAGTCGCGGCCCCAGTAGCTTCCGCCGGCCACATGTCCGCGGTCGAACAGCACCCAGTCGCCGAAGAACAAGACCAGCGGCGCCAGCGCGCCGAGCACCCACCAGACCGGCGACATGCGGCCCGTCACCGCAGGATCGGCAACAGCAAATCGGAATGCAGGAGCGTTCACCTCGCCGGCTTAGGCGCGAATGGTTAATGCCGGCTTGTCGCTGCTGCCGCCGGAGGCGACTTCCGCGCATTGGCGGTGAAAGCAGCTGTTAACCGTAAGCAGCTACGCCCGTCGTCGCGAGGGCTGGGGAAGCGTCAACGGTGATCGGGGAACAGCGCGAGATCAGGGCTGCGGCCGTCGGGGCAATGGCCGTGAGCGCATATATTGCACTGGTCCTCGCCAGTGGGCGCGTCGCCTTGCCCGAGTTCGGCCGGCTGCTGCTCTTCTACTTGACCGCCAGCTTCTCTTTATGGGCCGTGATCGGCGCGGGCGTTTTCATCGCCGCGCTTGCCCGCAGTGCGCATCGCAGCGGCCGTGAGCCCTTTCTCGCCGCCTTTCTCCGCGGTTCGCTCGGCGCCCGCTGGGAGCGTGATCGCTGCGTGTCCCTGCTGTGGCCGCCCTTGCTGTTCGCCTTGCTGCTGACCTCCTTCAATGCTTTCAAGCAGATGATTTTGCCGCTTGCCGGGTTTCGCTTCGACCCCGCCTTCACCGCCCTCGACCGGGCATTGTTCGGGGGCGTCGATCCGTGGCGGATCACCCATGCGCTGCTCGGCTCGCCCACCGCCACTGATCTGGTCGACAAGGCCTACCATGGCTGGTTCGTGCCGATGTCGGTGGGGCTGGTCGCATGCGCCTTTCTGCCGGCCGCGACCTACCGCCTGCGCACCCAATATACCCTGACCTACATCGGCGTCTGGATCGGCATCGGCAGCGTGCTGGCGTTCCTGCTGCCGGCCGCGGGACCGTGCTTCACCTCGGCCTTGGTCGGCTCTTCCCCATCGTTCGACGCGCTGCATGGCCGGCTTCTGGCGACCGAAGCCGCGACCGGCTCCCCATTGGCGGCCCTCCGCAACCAGGCGATGCTGCTCGAGGCGATCGGCAGTGACCGCCTCCGGGTCGGCGGCGGCATCTCCGCCATGCCCTCAGTCCACAATGCGCTGGCGGTGCTGTTCGCGCTTGCCGCCTTTCGCTTGAACCGGGCGGCGGGTTGGGTGCTTGCCGCTTATGCCGTGCTCATCTGGATCGGCTCGGTGCACCTTGGCTGGCATTATGCCATAGACGGCCTGGCCGCCGCCGCACTGACGGTGGGCTTATGGATCGCAGCCGGCCGGCTCAGCGACCGACTGGAGCGCCCGCTACTCGCCGCTACGCCGCAGCCCGCCACCGCCTGAGGCAAACCGCTTCTCCCCGTCCGTGACTCCCCGGAGGCTGGCAAACGTCCGGCACGGCGCTAGGGAATGGCGCCATGGCTCCGACGCTCGCCACTTCACCGGACCGGTCCGGTGGCCTAGGACCCCTGGCCTGGTGGGAGACCCGCTGGTTCGCCGCCGCCGCCATCCTGTTGTCCGCGGTTCCGCTGCTCTATCCGCCGCTGCCGCCGCTGGTCGACCTGCTGGGACATATCGGCCGCTACCGGGTCCAGCTCGACCTCGGGAACTCGCCCAGCCTGCAGCGCTTCTACGACTATCATTGGGCGACCGTCGGCAATCTTGGCGTGGACCTGCTCATCTGGCCGCTCGGCAAGCTCCTGGGGCTTGAGCCGGCGGTCAAGCTGATCGTGCTGCTGATCCCGCCGACCACTATAGCCGGCATGCTGTGGGTCGCGCGCGAAGTGCATGGCCGGCTGCCCCCGACCGTGCTGTTCGCGCTGCCCTTCGCCTACGGCCACCATTTCCTGTTCGGCTTCGTCAACTACGCGCTGAGCATGGCTCTGGCCTTTCTGGCGTTCGGCCTGTGGCTACGGCTGGCGCGGCTGGGTAAGGTGCGGCTGCGCGCCGCGTTGTTCGTGCCGATCGGCATCTTCGTCTGGCTTTGCCACGCCTTTGGCTGGGGCATGCTGGGGCTGCTCGCCTTTTCGGCCGAAGCGGTGCGCCAGCATGACAAGGGTCGCGGCTGGATCATGTCCGCCGCGCGCGCCGCCTTTCACTGCCTCTCGCTCGCGGTGCCGCTGCTGCTGATGCTGCTGTGGCGGGGTGAGGGCGGCGGGCAGACCGCCGACTGGTTCAATTGGACGATCAAGGGCCGCTGGATCGAGATGGCGCTGCGCGACCGCTGGTACGATTTCGATCGGGCCTCCGTGGCGGCGGTCGGGCTGGTGTTCCTGCTGGCGATCGTTCACCCGCGACTGACCCTATCGCGCATGCTGTTCTTCACCCTGCTGGTGCTGTGCGCCGCTTTTGCGCTGCTGCCGCGCATTATCTTCGGCTCGGCTTACGCCGACATGCGGCTGGTGCCGTTCCTGCTCGCCGTCGCCATGCTGGCGATCCGTTTCCGGCGCGAGCCGTCCTGGCTGCTGGCGCGGGCGGCCCGCAGCTTCCGCTTGCCCCTGCGGTTCAAGCCGGAACCGCCGGCCTGGTTCGCCTGGAGCCTGGCGCTGGCCGCGCTGACCTATTTCCTCGTTCGCACGGCGAGCGTGACCGCCAGCCTGGCGATCGCCGCCAACGATCACCGCCAGCAGTTGGTGGCGCTCCAGCATGTTCCGATGGGGGCGCGGGTGGTGTCGATGGTGGGCTTAAGCTGCCGGAACAAGAGCTGGCCGATGTGGCGCAACGCGCACCTTGGCGGCCTGGTCGTCGCCCGGCGCCACGGCTTCTCCAACGATCATTGGGAAACCCCCGGCGCGCAGCTGCTCACCGTCACCTATGAGCCGGCCGGCTATTGGAGGTACGACCCCTCGAACCTGGTCCGTCATCCGACTTGCCGGCTCGGCTCCGCCCATCCGGTCGGCCCCATGCTGGCCAACTTCCCACGGCAAGCCTTCGACTATCTCTGGCTGATCGACCCGCCGCCGTTCGACCGCAAGCTGCTGGGCGACGCGCGACCAGTCTGGCAGGGCCCCAACGGCTCGGCCCTCTACCGCCTGAACGAACGAAGCGCTACGCAGCGGCAATGACCGCGCTGTCCATTGTCGTGCCCTGCTACAATGAGGAGGCGTGCCTCCGCCTGTTGCACCGGCGGCTGACGGACGCGGCCCGTGCGGTGGTCGGCACGGACTACGAGATCGTGCTGGTCAACGACGGTTCGCGCGACGGCAGCTGGCCGCTGATGCAGCAGCTGGCGGCCGGCGACCCGCACGTGGTCGCGCTCGATCTGTCGCGCAACCACGGCCACCAGCTGGCGCTGACCGCCGGGCTCGACCTCGCGCGGGGCGAGCTCATCCTGATCGTCGATGCCGACCTGCAGGATCCACCCGAACTGCTCGGCGCGATGCTGGAGACCATGCGCCGCGAAGGCGCCGACGTGGTCTATGGCGTGCGCCGCACCCGCGCGGGCGAGACCCGTTTCAAGCGCGCCACCGCCCATGGCTTTTACCGGCTCTTGTCCCGCGCCACCGAGATCGACATTCCGCTCGATGCCGGCGACTTTCGGCTGATGAGCCGCCGCGCCTTGAACGTGCTGCTGGCGATGCCGGAGCAGGCCCGTTTCATTCGCGGCATGGTCGCCTGGATCGGTTTTCGCCAGGTTCCGTTCCCCTACGACCGCGACGAGCGCGCCGCGGGCGAGACCAAATATCCGCTGGGCAAGATGCTGCGCTTCGCCTTCGATGCGCTGACCGGCTTCTCCTCCGCCCCATTGAAGCTCGCCAGCCACGCCGGACTGCTGCTGAGCGCGGGATCGCTGCTGATCATCGTCTACATCGCCTATGCCTGGGCGAGCGGCCGAAGCATCCAGGGCTGGACCTCGCTGATGCTGGTGGTCGTCATCCTGGGTGCGGTGCAAATGTTCGTGCTGGCGATGATGGGCGAGTATATCGGCCGGCTCTACAGCCAGGCCAAGCGCCGTCCGCTGTACATAGTGCAGGCGATCGCCGGTGAGACCGACAAGCGCGAAGGCCAGCTCGGTCAGATCGCGGAAGCGACTGCGAACAAGGACAATCCGGGCGGCAACGGCACCCGGCCGATCAGCCGCGCTTCGTGAGCGAACACGATTTCCAGCGCCCGGTTGAGCGGTGCGGGCGGGAGCTTGTCGTCGCTGTCCTGCTTGCCAGTGAGCTTGCCCGCGACCCGCGCGCCGACCGCCAGCGGGAACAGCAGGCTGTTGAAATAGCCGAGCGCTTCGAGCTTCAGCGGCGAAGCATCGACCAGCCGCTCGAGGCCGGCTTTTGAATAACGCCGTTTGTGGTGGTTCACTACGTCGTGGGCCGACCACATCCAGCCGTGCGCCGGCACCGTCATGATGAACCGGCCGCCCGGCTTCAGGCAGCGGGCGACGCTGACCAGGGCGGCATCATCATCCTGAATATGCTCGATCACGTCGAATGAACCGATGAGGTCGAAGGCATGGCTCGGAACGCCGTCGAGCGCAGGCAGCGGGGCCGAGCCGACCGCCCGGCCGAGCCGCTGCTCTGCCACCGCGCGCGCAGCGGGATCGACCTCGATCGCCTCCACTGTGCCGAACTCAGCCAGCATCGCCAGGTTGTGGCCAGTCCCGCAGCCCACCTCCAACATGCGGGCGCCCGGCGGCGGGAGCGCCCGGCGCCGGATCAGCGCGGCCAGCACCTCCCGGCGCGCCCGGTACCACCAATGGCGCTGGTCCAGCTCCGCCATTCGGTCGTAGACGACCCGCTCCATTTAGCGGAATACCCATTGGCGATTCAGAGTGAAGGTGACGAGCGGCGTCACGAACAGCATCGGGACGATCGGCCAAGCGGGCGACAGGCGGAACGGCTCGGTCAGCAGCCACACCCAGAAGCTGTTCAGGCCCAGGCTGATGAGCGACACGGTGACGAACCGCGCCAGCGTGCCACCGCCCCGCTCTCCCCCATGATCGCGAAAGCTCCAGCGGCTGTGCAGCAGATAACCAGTCGCCGCCGCGGTCACGTAAGCAAGGAAGTTGCCGAGCTGCGGGTGCCAGCGCAGGCCAAGCGCGACCAGCGCGTACACGCCAACGCCCAAGGCCGTGACGATCCCGCCGCTTACCAGGAAGCGCAGCAGCTGGCCGAAGATGGCGCGGCGCTCGGGGGGAAGGATCGCAAGCATGGGGTAACTTGCCCTTTAGAGCCGACGGTCTACGACGCCAGTGTTTCTTGGGACTGCGGCGGCGGGGTGAGGGGTTGGACAGGGCGTTGATCTGGACGGCCAGGCACTGGCGGCTGCTGGTGCTCGTCTTCTGGCTGCTCGCCGCGGCATGGTTCACCTCCATGCGCTGGAATGGCATTCAGCTGTTCGCGCTTGGCGACACCGACGACAACATGCGGATGAGCCAGGTGCGCGCCTGGCTGCAGGGGCAGGATTGGTACGACCTGCGCCAGTACCGGCTGGCGGCTCCGATCGGGGCCGACATCCATTGGTCGCGGCTGGTGGACCTGCCGCTCGCCGCGCTGATCACGATTGGCAAGCTCTTCACCAGCGGCGCCAATGCCGAGCGCTTCGCGGTCGCCGCTGCGCCGCTGATCCCCCTGCTTCCGCTCGCCGGGGCGCTGGCGCTGACCGCCCGGCGGCTGATCCACCCGGCCGCCTTTGCCCTGTCGCTGCTGACCCTCTACTTCGCCGCATCGACCAACGGCATGTTCATGCCGACCCGGATCGACCATCACGGCTGGCAGCTGACCTTCCTGGCGATCGCGGTCGCGGGACTGGCCGATCCCAGGCCCGCACGCGGGGGCGCGACGACCGGCATTGCCACGGCCTTGTCGCTGAGCGTCGGGCTCGAGATGCTGATCTACCTGGCGCTGGCCGGCGCGGCGCAGGTGCTGATGTGGATCGACGAGCGCGACCAGCGGCGGCGGCTGGGCGCTTATGCCGTGACCCTCGCGGGCGGGACTGCGCTCGGCTTTCTCCTGTTCGCCAGCTACGCCAATCGCGCCCCGGTGTGCGACGCGCTATCGCCGGTGTGGCTGTCGGACGCACTGCTCGGGGGAGCGCTGCTGGCCCTGCTCGCCTGGTGGTCGCCGGGCAGTTGGAAAGCGCGGCTCGCGGGGGCGGCAGCGGGGGGCGCGGTAGTCGCATTATTTCACGCGCTGGCGTGGCCGCATTGCCTGTCGCGGCTGGAAGGCGTCTCGCCGGAGGTGCAGCAGCTGTGGCTTAATAACGTCCGTGAGGCCAAGCCGATCTACGCTCATTCGGCGAAGATCGTCGCGGTGGTGGTTACCCTCCCGTTGATCGGCCTTGCCGGCTGGATCCTGCTGGCGCTCTCCTCGCTCGGCGACCGCGATCGCTTCCGCCGCGTGCTGTCTGTGGCGGCCATTGCGCTGACGGCGTTGCTGCTGCTCCTGTGGCAGACCCGCGCCGGGCCCGCCGCGCAGATGCTCGGCGTCACCGGCTGCGCGGCACTGGCCTGGCTGCTGGTGCCCAAGGCCTGGGCGCTCAAGAACCGGTCGCTGTCGGTGCTCGCCACCGCGGCGGTAGTCGTGGTGGCGGTCGGCGCGGCCATCCCGATGGTGGTCAGCCGTTTCCCCGAGAAGCCGCAGACCGCGCGCGACAAGGCCATCGCCACCGCCAATCGGCTGTGCCCGTCGATGCCGGCGTTGCGCCCGGTGGCGCTGCAGCCCAAGGGCACCGTCTTCACCTACGTCGACCTGGCGCCCAGGCTCATCACCGTCACCCATCACAACAGCATCGTCGGCCCCTATCACCGCAACGGCGAGGCGATCGCCGACGTGATGAAGGCGTTCCGCGGCTCGGCCGAACAGGCGCGGGCGCTCATTGGCAAGTACCGCGCCGACTATCTCCTGACCTGCCCGAACATGAGCACGGCGACCCTGTTCCAGTCGGCCGCGCCGAACGGCTTCTACATGCAGCTCGAGCGCGGGCAGGTCCCCGCCTGGCTTCAGCGCGTGCCGCTGCCCGCGGACCCGCCCCTCAAGCTGTGGCGGGTGGTTGGCTGAGTCTGGCTTGGCGCGCTTCCGGACGGAAAACCGGTACCCACTTTTCCTGGAAGCGCTTCAGCCTGCCAGCCCGGGCAGGCTGCTTTCCAGCCCGTCGAGCACGAACTGCACCGCCAGCGCGGCCAGGATCACGCCCAGGATGCGGGTGATCATCGCTTCCAGCCGGGCCCCGATCAGCCGCATCAGCGGACCCGCGGCCAGGAGGGCGAGCAGGGTCAGAACGATCACGGCCGTCATCGCTGCAAGGACGACCACCTGCTCGGCGGTGCCTGAAGCCCGCGCCGACAACAGCATGATGGAAGCGATCGAGCCCGGCCCGGCGATCATCGGGATGGCCATGGGGAAAACGGAGATGTCGTCCGCGTCCGGCGTGCCCTCGATCTCCTGCGCCCGCGCTTCGCGCCGCTCGGTGCGTCGCTCGAACACCATGTCGAGCGCGATCATGAACAGCATGATTCCGCCCGCCAGCCGGAACGCCGAGAGGCTGATTCCCAGTGAGCGGAGCAGCGGCTCGCCGAATAGGGCGAAGAACACCAGGATGCCCCACGCGACCAGCACTGAGCGGACCGCCATGGCGCGGCGATGCACAGCACTGGTGCCGCTGGTCAGGGAAGCGAAGATCGGCGCGCAGCCCGGCGGGTCGATGATCACCGCCAGGGTGATGAACGCGCTGGTGAACAGCTCGATCATCGGCGGCGCGGTGCGGCCACGTTCTGTTGGAGCACCGTGGCGTAGCGCCGCCCGTTCCATAGCTGCGTCTGGAAACGGCGGGCGCCTTCCTTGGTGACCTGCCACTCCCAGATCAGCGTTCCGTCGGCCGAGCGGCCCTGGCCGGCGTCGGCCGGAGGCTGGCCGGCGATCAGCTCGAGCGGCTTGGTTTCGGCGCGGTAGGCGGCCGGAATGCGACGAAGATTGGAGCAGCTCGCGCGGCGCACGGCGGCCTGCGCCGGGCGGGCAGGCGCTCTGCTCAGCGTGTCGCCATGGTCGACCCCCCACTTCCAGCCGCCGTCCTTCTGCCGGCTCCAAACCGTCCCGAAGTATCCATGGCTGCCGTCAGGGAAGCGGGCGCCGCCCGTGTTCACTGCCAGCTTGCGGTCGCAGGAGACGAAGCTGCGTGTCGGCCACCATTGCACCGACTGCGGCGGGTCCTTGCGGCCTTTCAGATACTCATGCGCCCACACCGCCTGGGGCGTGAAAATGACGGCGGTGGGCTCGGCAAATTCCCGGAACGCGGTCCATTGTCCGGCCTGTTGCGCGCGGGCGGCGAAGGCGCGTTCGGCATCCACGGCGGTCTGGGTCGGGGCAGCGGCGGCGAGCAGCAGGGTAAAGATCATAGGTCCTCCGGCGGCTTGAGGCCGGCGCGGCGATGCGCCGCCACCTGCGTATTTCTGAGCAGCATGGCAATGGTCATCGGGCCCACGCCGCCCGGCACGGGCGTGATCGCGCCGGCAACCTCACGCGCTTCGTCGAATGCGACGTCGCCGACCAGGCGGGTCTTGCCCGCCGCCGCTCCGGGAACGCGGTTGATCCCGACGTCGATAACGGTAGCGCCCGGCTTGATCCAGTCGCCGCGGACCATCTCGGCCCGGCCAACCGCCGCGACCAGGATGTCGGCGCGCCGGCAGACTTCGGGCAGGTCGCGGGTACGGCTATGGGCAATCGTCACCGTGCAGCTTTCGCCCAGCAGCAGGCTCGCCATTGGCTTGCCCACGATGTTGGAGCGGCCGATCACCACCGCGTTGGCGCCGCTCAAGTCGCCAAGCTCCGTCGTCAGCAGGTGGAGGCAGCCAAGCGGCGTGCAGGGCACCAGCGCCTCCGCGCCCACCGCAAGGCGCCCGGCGTTCACCACATGAAAGCCGTCCACGTCCTTGTCGGGCGAGACGGCGTCGATCACCCGCGCCGAGTCGATCTGCTTGGGCAGCGGCAGCTGAACCAAGATGCCGTCGACTGCGTCGTCGCGGTTCAGCGTATCGACCAGCGCCAGCAGCTCGGCTTCGCTCGTCTTGGCCGGCAGCGGATGGTGGAGGCCGTGCATGCCCGCCTCCTCCGTCGCCTTGATCTTGGAGCGGACATAGACCGCGCTGGCCGGGTCCTCGCCGACCAGCACGGTGGCCAGGCCGGCCGGCCGCCCGGTGCTCGCCCGAAAGAAGTCGGCAATGATCGCCAGCCGCGCGCGCAACGCTTCGGCCGCGGCGCGTCCGTCGATCAGTCGCGCGCTCACCCCGGGTAGGCCACGTCCGCAGCGAGGCCGCTAAGCAGCATCCGCAGGATCTGGATGGAGAGCAGCAGTACGATGGGCGACAGGTCGAGCCCGCCGAAGTCCGGCAGGATCTTGCGGATCGGCCGGTAGAGCGGATCGAGCAGCCGGTCGATCGCACCGATGAAGCGCCGCACGCCGTCCGACGAAGTGTTGATGACGTTGAACGCCACCAGCCACGACAGCACGACCTGCAGGATGATGATCCAGCCGAGCACCCGCAGCAGCAGGTCCAGCACACCGAAAAGGGCAAGAAGCATGGCCTGCGCTTAGCCGTGCCGCGTTACAGGGGCAACACGGGCGTTAGGGTGCGAACCGCTCCGGGTGCGCTTCCGCCAGCACCACCGCGAAGTCGCCTGCTCGATCGGTCCACTCGGCCAGCGGAGTCCAGCCGCCTGCCAGCAGCAGCAGGCGAGCGCTGCGGGGGCCGTATTTATGGCTGTTCTCCGTGTGGATGGAGGAGGCGGCGGCCAAGCGGAACAGCTCACCCGCGATGCTGAACTCGACATTGCGGGCCGCGACCAGGTGCATCTCGATGCGGCTCAGCACGTCGTTCCACCGCGCCTCGTGCCGGAACGCATCGACCGGCACCGTACCGCCGAGCTCGCCGTTGATGCGGTGGAGCAGGTTCAGGTTGAACGCCGCTGTCACCCCTTGCCTATCGTCGTAGGCGGCGAGCAGCCGCTCAACCGGCTTGATCCGGTCCATCCCGATCAGCAGCAGCGCCCCCGTGCCGAGGACCGCACGGAAGTGGCGTAGCAGGTCCGTCGCGCTGGCCGGAATGAAGTTGCCGATGGTCGAGCCCGGGAAAAAGCCCAGGCTTGGCAGCCCCGACGCTTCCGCCGGAAGAGCGATGGCATCGCTGAAGTTAGCCACTACGGGGTGGAGCGGCAGGCCCGGCAGCTTGCCGGCCAGCTCGGCGGCGCTGGCCTGGAGGTACTCGCCGCTGATATCAACGGGCACATAGAGCGCGGGCTGGATCGCCTCGAGCAGCAGCGGCGTCTTGGTCAGCGAGCCCGCGCCGAACTCGACCACCGCACGGTTGCTGCCGACCCGCTCGGCGACCTCCGGCATGATCTCCTGGAGCAGCGCCGTTTCGGTGCGCGTCGGATAGTAGGACGGCAGCCGAGTGATGGCGTCGAACAGCTCGGACCCGCGTTCGTCGTACAGCCAGCGCGCGGGAATGGCGGGCGGCTGCTGCCGCAGTCCGCGCAGTACATCGTCGCGAAACGCCGGATCAGGCGTCACGGGCGAGGCGCACGCCGGAGAACTGCCAGCGGGCAGCAGGCGGAAAGAAGTTGCGGTAGCTCGGCCGGCTGTGCCGGCGCGGGGTGGCGCAGCTGGCACCTCTGAGCACGAATTGGCCGCACATGAACTTGCCGTTGTACTCGCCGACGGTGCCTTCCGCGGATTGGAAGCGGGGGTAGGGCAGAAAAGCCGACGCGGTCCAGTTCCAGACGTCGCCGAACAAAGCGCCGTCCGGATGAGGCATCGCTGGGCCGGCGCGGTCCAGCTGATTGCCGCCTGCCGGATTGCTCGACGCCGCCAAGCTCTCCCACTCCGCTTCGGTCGGCAGCCGTGCGCCGGCCCAGCGCGCAAAGGCGTCCGCCTCATAGTAGCTGATGTGCGCCACCGGCGCGGCCCGGTCGAGTTCGCGGCGTCCGGCGAGGGTAAAGGCGCAGCCGTCCCCGCGCCAGTAGAGCGGGGCGGTGACCTGCTCCCGCTGCACCCAGTCCCAGCCCTCGCTGAGCCACAGCTGTGCAGTCTGGTAACCGCGATCGGCGATGAACTGCAGCCACTCGCCATTGGTCACCGGCGTTGCGGCTATCTCATGCGGGTGCAGCAAGGCGTGGTGCCGCGGCCGCTCGCTGTCGAACGCGAAGCCCTCGGCAGGAGCGCCGATCTCGACGATGCCGCCTTGGCTGCAAAGCCACTCGTCCTTGCGAGGAGCGCCAGCGACGAGGCGACTCAGTTCCCTGCTTGGCGGAGAGGAAGTGGATTGCTTCGTTCTGCTCGCAATGACGGGCATGTACGCCGGTTCCAGCGGGTTCTCGGCAAGGGTCGCCAGGATGTCGGTCAGCAGCAGCTCCTGATGCTGCTGCTCATGCTGGATGCCAAGCTCGATGAGTTCCAGCGCCGCCGGCGGCAAGTCCGGAAGTGCGCGGTCCAGCGCCCCGTCCACATGGCTGCGCCAGGCGCGGACCTCGTCCAGGCTGGGCCGGCTGATCATCCCCCGGCGCGGCCGGGCATGCCGCGGGCCTTCGCCCTCGTAATAGCTGTTGAACAGGAACGGCCAGCGCTCGTCGTGCAGCCGATAGCCGGGCAGGTGATCGCGCAGCACGAACGTTTCAAGGAACCAGGTGGTGTGCGCCAGGTGCCACTTGGCCGGAGAGGCATCCGGATGCGGTTGGATGGTCGCGTCGGCGTCTGACAGCGGTCGGGCCAGATCGGCGGTCAGCCGGCGCGTGGCGAACAGCCGCTCGCTGAGTCCCGCGGCGTTCAGTCGGTGCGGGTCGCGCCGGGTTGCCACAACACATCGCCCCCCTGGCTCGCGGCAAGGTGCCGCGCGGTCACGAACAGATAGTCCGACAAACGATTAAGATAGGCGCGAGCTTCGGCGTTGACCGGTTCGGCGGCCGCGAGCGCGACCACCGCGCGCTCCGCCCGGCGGACAACGGCACGGGCGAGGTGCACGGCCGCCACCGCGCGGCTGCCGCCCGGCAGGATGAAGCTGGTGAGCGGCTCCAGCTGCTCGTTCGCGGCGTCCATCTCGTGCTCGAGCCGCGCGACCTGGCTGGCAACGATCCGCAGGGCGCCTTCGATCTCGCCAGGCGTGGCGATGTCCGCGCCAAGGTCGAACAGCTCGTTCTGAATGCGCAACAGGCTGGCGGCAGCAGGACTGCCGAACTCGAGCTCCGCCACCGCAACGCCGACGGCCGAGTTCGCCTCGTCCACCTCGCCGATAGCAATCATCCGCGGGCCGGCCTTGCTGACTCGGCTGCCGTCAACCAGCCCGGCCTCGCCGCCGTCCCCGGTGCGGGTGTAGATCCGGTTGAGCTTGACCAGCTTAGCGGCCGCCACCGGCAAGCAGCAGGATCAGCGCCGCGACCATGATCGCAATGCCCTGGTACAGGACGCGCTTGCGCATCCATTGCTGCTGTTGCTGCTGGCCGTTGCCGAGCTTGCCCGAAGCCATGGCCATGACGCCGCGCACCAGCGCGTAAGCGGTGAAGGCCATCGCGACCACCAGCGCAACGATGAGAAGGGTATTCATAGCTGGTCCTATCTAGGCATCCGCTAGACGAAAACCATAAGGAAGGCGGCCGTTCCCGAGATCGTCGCGAAGTTTTAGCCCGTCCACCCCGGCTTGGCGCAGCGCCGCCAGCGTGGGCGCCTGGTCGCGCTTGGCCAGCCGCCGTCCGTCCTCGTGCACGACGAGCGGGTGATGAAGGTAGGTCGGTTCGGGCAGTTCGAGCAACCGCTGCAACAGCCGCTGGATCGGGGTGGACGGCCGCAGGTCGGCGCCTCGAACGACCAGGTCCACCCCGCTGTTCGCGTCATCGACCACGCAGGCGAGATGGTAGGAGGAGGGTGCGTCCTTGCGGGCGAGCACGGCGTCGCCGAGATCCTGCTCGCGCGAGGCGAAATGGCCTCCGCCGACTTCCCGCCACCCCGGCAGGCCAACGCGCGCGATCGCGGCTGCGCTGTCCAGCCGCCAGCTGTGCGGGATGGCGGCGCGCCGCTTCGGGTCGTCCGGCTTGCCGCGGCACGTGCCGGGGTAGCCGGTCGCGGCATCGCCATGCGGTGCGGTCACGGAGGCCGCGATGTCGGCGCGGGTGCAGAAGCAGGGATAAGCCAGCCGCTCGTCTACCAGCCGCTGCAGCGCCGCCCCATAAAGACACGTGCGCTCCGACTGCACCAACATCGCGCCATCATGCGGCAATCCGAGCCAGGCGAGGTCCTTCAGTATGCCATCGACGAACTCGGGCTGGCTGCGGCCTGGATCGAGGTCTTCGATCCTCAGCAGCCAGCGTGTCCCCGCCGCGCGGCCGAGAGCGGCGCTATAAGCATGCCCCAGGTGCAGCCGTCCCGTCGGCGATGGCGCAAAGCGGGACGTCGTCATTGCGGTCCCACTTGACCGCTGCCAGCCAAGTTGCGATTCACGGTCCTGTCACGCCGGGCTGGCATCCGGCGCGTCACAAGGGAAGCGGCCGAGCACGGCCTCTCCTCCTTGCGTGCGACGGGGCCGGGGAGCGCGGGTTCGGTTTCAACCGAACGAAAGGCCATGCGCGCGCGTGTATCATCCCGATCTCATCCGCCATCCCGACAGTTGTCCGGCGCTGGTGCTCAACGCCGACTATACGCCCCTCTCCTACTATCCGCTGAGCCTGTGGCCGTGGCAGACCGCGGTCAAGGCGATGTTCCTCGAGCGGGTGGACGTGGTCGCCCACTACGAGCGCGAGGTGCATTCCCCCAACCACACGCTCAAGCTGCCGAGCGTGATCGCGCTCCGCCAGTTCGTGAAGCCCAACGAATATCCGGCCTTCACCCGCTTCAACCTGTTCCTGCGCGACCGCTTCCGCTGTGTTTATTGCAGCAGCCACCGAGAGCTGACCTTCGACCACGTGATCCCCCGTGCTCAAGGCGGGCGAACCACCTGGGAGAATGTCGCCACCGCCTGTGCGCCGTGCAACCTCAAGAAGGGCGGCCGCACCCCGCGCCAAGCCGGCATGGCGATCCACCGCGAGCCGATCCGCCCGACCAGCTGGCAGCTGCAGGACCACGGCAAAAGCTTCCCGCCGGGCTACCTCCACGAAAGCTGGCGCGATTACCTCTACTGGGACGTCGAACTGGAGGCTTAGCGGCTGGCTAGAAACTCCCGCACAGTCGGCGCCAGATCGTCGCGTTCCAAGGCAAGCGCTAGCGTCGCCAGCACATAGCCGGTCTTGTCGCCGCAGTCGTGGCGGACGGCGTCGACCTTGACCGCATGGAACGGCTGCTGGCCGATCAGCTTGGCCATGGCGTCGGTCAGCTGGATCTCGCCGCCGGCACCCGGCTCCTGCTGGTCGAGCACGCTCATGACCTCGGGCTGGAGGATGTAGCGGCCGATCACGCCCAGCCGCGACGGTGCGACGTCAGGCGCGGGCTTCTCCACCATGCCGCGCACCTCGGTGAGGTTGCCGTTTGTGGCGCCGGGAGTGACGATGCCGTAGCTGCCCGTCTTCTCGCGCGCGACTTCCTCCGCGCAGACGATGTTGCCGCCGACCCGGTTGTAGGCTTCGACCATCTGCGCCAGCGCGCCGGGCGTTCCGGCCATCAGGTCGTCCGGCAGCAACACCGCAAACGGCTCGTCGCCGACCACATGCCGGGCGCACCAGACCGCATGGCCGAGCCCGAGCGGCTGCTGCTGCCGGACGGAGATCAGCTCGCCGAAGTCCGCCCGGCTGAGCTCTAGTGCTTCCAGGCTCTTGCCCTTTTTCCGCATGGTCGATTCGAGCTCAAAGCTGACGTCGAAATAGTCGACCAGGCTGGACTTGCCGCGTCCCGTCACGAAGACCAGCTGCTCGATCCCCGCTTCGCGCGCTTCGTCCACCGCATATTGAATCAACGGACGGTCGATCACCGTCAGCATCTCCTTGGGCATGGTCTTGGTCGCCGGAAGCAGGCGGGTGCCGAGGCCGGCGACGGGAAACACGGCTTTGCGAAGCGGCTTGAAGCTGTCGGTCATTGCGGTTTGATGGGTCCTGGTTCGTCGATGCGTTGTTCGGCTTGGGTGTTGGTTTCAGCCACGGGCGCCGCGCCCCCGTCGGGTGGCGGCAGGTCGAAGCGGTCGGATCCGCGCGGCTCGTTGCGGCTCTGCAGCTCGTCGACCCGCTCGGGCCGCGCGTAGGGCGGACGAGCAAGCAAATCCTCGGCCGTCGGGGTGGTCCGCGCCAGCTTTGGTTTGACCGGCAGCGGCTGACCCGGCGCGGTCCGGAGCTCGCCGACCCGCCCGCAGGAAGCAAGTGCCATGAGGGCGAAGGTGACAGCCGCAGCCTTGCTCACTATCGCTCCGGCCATGCGCGCGCTGATCCTCCTTGCCGGGCTGCTTGCCCTTGGTGGCTGCGATAGGGAAAAGGACGGGGGAAGCCAAGCCGCGCCGGCGGCAACGCGCAGCGCAGGCTTGGACCGGAGCCAGGCAGGTAAGCCCGGTCCAGGGATCAACTTTCGCGACCCCGAGGGCGAAGGGGCCAGCCTGGCGGATTTCGGTGGGCGTCCGCTGCTGGTGAACCTGTGGGCCACCTGGTGCGCGCCCTGCGTCAAGGAGCTGCCGACGCTGGCCGCGCTGGCGGAGCGTCCCGGTGCGCCGCAGGTGCTCGCCCTGTCGCAGGACCTCGGCGAGCAAGCGAAGGTCGCGGCGTTCTTGGCCGAGAAGAAGATCGCGCTCGAAGCCTATCAGGACGCCGAGATGGCGATGAGTTCCGCGCAGGGCGCGACCATCCTGCCGACAACCGTGCTGTATGGCTCCGACGGCAAGGAAATCTGGCGCTATACGGGCGACCTCGACTGGACGGGGGCGGAAGCGGCGAAGCTGCTGCAGGAAGCACGCTAGCTGGTTCCCCGCCGCCGTCTGCTCACGACCCATATTGGATCCTGGCCGAAGGTCCGCTGATGATCCATTGCAGACGATCCGTGGCTGCGGCCGGACTCGGCTCCGGTCCAGTCGCGAACCCGGCGACCATCGTGCCGCCGCGGGACTCCCGTTCAGGGTCATGCAACCCACGGTCCGGCAAGGGCGTTCATCTCGTTCTTTCACGTCGGGAGGGCGTCGTTCACGCGGCGGCGCGAGGTTTGTGCACAAACAGCTTACCCTGATTATCGGCGCGGCCTGCCTGCTGACAGCCACTCCGGCCGAGGCCGCTGTTCCCCGCGGGGACGAGCCGATCGCCGTGCCGCGGGCGATCAAGCAGGGTATCGACTTCGTCTATGTCGATCCGCAGATGAGCACCGTCGCGCGCAAGAAGCAGCGACCGCAGAACTGGCTTGCCCGTCTCTTTAACCCGGCGGCGACGCCGCGGCGCAATCAGCCCAATCCCATGTTCCTCGACCTCGCACGAGGACTGCAGCAGTATCAGGCAAGCTGGGGTCGCCTTCCTCAGGTGAAAGTTCCGGCAGGCTCCGCTCTGAAGCGTGGCGCGACGGGTACGCGGGTCTCGGCGTTGCGCCGACGGCTTGGACTGCCGGCTGCCGGCGGTTACGACGCTCGTGTCGCCCAGCTGGTGTCCGCCTACCAGCAGGTCCATGGCCTTGGAAATCCGGACGGGGTCGCCGGGCGCGCAACAGTCGCCTCCCTGAACCGGAGCCCCAACTATTATGCGCGCCGGATCGCGATCAACATGGAGCGGGCGTGGCGGTTGCCGACCACGGGAACCTTCGACCGCTATGTCGTCGTCGACAGTGGCGCGGCGCAGACCTACCTGTTCCAGAAGGACCGGGTCGTCGACGGCATGAAGGTCATCGTCGGCGCGCCCGAAAGCAAGACGCCGATGATGGCCGTGCTGATGCGCAATGCCAAGGCTAATCCCTACTGGCACGTTCCGCCAGACCTCGTCCGCAGCCTGACGGCCAAGAAGGTCAAGGAGCAGGGGCCCTCCTATTTCCAGAACTTCCACTACGAAGTTCTATCCGACTGGGGGCCCAATGCGCGCCCGGTCAATCCGAGGACTGTCAACTGGAAGGCGGTCGCCTCGGGCCGCAAGGCGCCGGACATGCTGGTCCGGCAGAAGCCCGGGCCCTGGAATTCGATGGGCGCCATGAAGTTCGAGATGCCCAACGATTTCGGCATCTTTCTTCACGACACGCCACTCAAGGACAAGTTCAACCTGACCGAGCGCTGGATCAGCAACGGCTGCGTCAGGCTGCAAGACTATCGCCGCTTCGCTTCCTGGGTCTTTCCGGGCGGTGTTCAGGCGAGTAACGTGCCGGAGCAGCGGATCGATCTGCCGCGGCCCGTGCCTATTTACATGACTTACCTGACCGTGGCGCCGACCCCCAATGGCGTGGTATTCCGGGCGGATCCCTACGGGTTCGACGCGCAGGCCATGCCGCAGATGTTCGGGCCGCAGATGCGAGTCGCCTCAATCGGCTAGGAGGCTCGTGTTTCAGGATCGCCGCGTGGCTCGGCCGTAGGGCTCTTCCCATCACCGATCCAGCAACCGCAACAAGTATCTTACCGCCGGGAAGGTCGGTACAACCGGCGGTACACCCTCAGTCCCGCAGCAGCTCATTGATGCTGGTCTTGCTGCGCGTCCGTTCGTCCACCCGCTTGACGATCACCGCGCAGGCTAATCCAAGACCCTCGTCCTTGCCCGGCAGCACGCCCGGAACCACCACCGAGTATGCCGGCACCCGCCCGTACATGACCTCGCCCGAGGCGCGGTCGACGACCTTGGTGCTGGCGCCTAGGAATACGCCCATGCTCAGCACCGCGCCCTGCTCGACCACCACGCCTTCTGCCACTTCCGAGCGGGCGCCGATGAAGCAATCGTCCTCGATGATCACCGGTCCGGCCTGCAGCGGCTCCAGCACCCCGCCGATCCCGGCACCGCCCGAGATATGGACGTTGCGGCCGATCTGCGCGCAGCTGCCGACGGTGGCCCAGGTGTCGACCATGGTGCCCTCGCCGACCCGCGCGCCGATGTTGACGAAGCTCGGCATCAGCACCGCGCCGGGCGCGACATAGGCACCGCGGCGGACGACCGCGCCAGGCACTGCCCGAAAGCCGGCGGCCTTGAACTCCGCTTCGCCCCAACCGGCGAACTTGCTCGGCACCTTGTCCCACCAGTGCGCTCCGCCCGGAGCGCCGGCGATCAGCTCCATCGGCTGCAGGCGGAAGCTCAGTAGCACGGCTTTCTTGAGCCACTGCCGGACCTGCCACTCGCCATCGACCTTTTCCGCGATCCGCGCCTCGCCGGAGTCGAGCAGCGACAGCGCGCGATCGACCGCGTTTCGCACCTCGCCGTTGGTGTCGGCACCCACTTCATCGCGCCGCTCCCAGGCCGCCTCAATCACGGCATGCAGGTCGCTCAATCGTCATCTCCCAGGATCTGCTGCAACCAATCGCCGACGTCGGTGATCGTCAGGTCGATGTGGGCCGGGTCGGCGTCGTGATTGCCGCGCTCGGAGCCATTGTCCACCCACACGGTGGTCATGCCCAGCGCCTTCGCGGGCCGCAGGTTCTGCGCCATGTCCTCCACCATCACCGCAAATGTAGGATCGATCTCAAACTGGTCGCACAGCAGGCGGTAGCCATGCGGATCGGGCTTAGGCTTCAACTCGGCCGCATGAATGTCGTGCAGGGATTCAAAATGGTCGTGCACTCCGATCCGCTCTAGCACCCGGCGGGCGTAGGGCGCGTCCCCGTTGGTGAAGACGAACTTGCGCCCCGGCAGCTGCCCCAACCCCCGCGCCAGCCGCTCGTCGGCCGCGACCCGCTCGAGCGGGATCGCGTGCACGTCCTGGAGGAACTTGTGCGGGTCGACGCCATGCTCTGCCATCAGCCCGGCCAGTGTGGTGCCGTGGGCGTGAAAATGGGCCTTCTGGACGCGGCGCGCCTCGACCGGGTCGCAGTCCAACAGCCGCTGGATGTAGGCGCCCATGCGCTCGTCGATGAGCCCGAACAGCCCGGTCGACGCCGGGTACAGGCAATTGTCGAGGTCGAAGATCCAGTCGCGAACATGAGCAAAGCGCGGGTCCATCCTTGCGGCACCTAGCGGCCAACGGCCGAACCGGCCAGATGAAAGCATCCGTTCATCGAGCCTGTGGTTATTCCGCCTACTTTTCAGTGGCTTGGAGAATCAAATGGGAGATGGTTGGCGGACGGGTTCGACCTCCTTGCTGGTTCTCGCACTCGCTGCCTGCGGCGGCGGCGGCGGCGGCGGCGCGCGGCCGCGGCCGATCGCGCCTCCGCCCGCGGCTCCGGCACCAACTCCCACACCGACGCCGGCTCCTCCTCCTCCTCCGGGCGCCAAGCTGACGCCGGTTCCTCCTGGCGGATACAACACCGCTGAATATGCCAACAGCAATGCTGCCGTCGCGGCCAGCGCCATTACTGCCTATGACAAGGGCGCCACCGGCAGGGGCGTGAAGCTCGCGGTGATCGACAGCGGCATCAACCCAGCTTTGGTGGAGTTCTCCGGGCGGATCGATCCCGCCAGCCGCGACGTCGCCGGCAGCCGCGGGGTTAGCGACGAAGACGGCCATGGCACGGCGGTAACCGCGGTTGCCGCCGCGGCGCGGGACGGCGTTTTCATTCATGGCGTGGCGTTCGATTCGACCATTCTCAATTTCCGCGCCGATAGCCCGGGCACTTGCAGCGATGACGACGGCTGCAAGTTCGGCGATCCGGCAATTGCGACGGGCGTTCGGGCGGCGGCTGATGCCGGGGCCAAGGTCATCAACCTGTCGCTCGGGGGCAGCACGCCTGGAAGCACCCTGCTCAACGCCATGTCCTATGCGGTGGGCAAGGGCGCGGTGCTGGTCATCTCGGCCGGCAACGACGGCGAGGACGCAAGCAAGAGCGCCAATGCCGACCCGTTCGCCGCCGTCCCCGCAGGCAATTTTCCGGGCTGGGTAATCGTCGCCGGCTCGGTCGGAACGTTCGACGGGGACAGCAGGACCACCGTTGCGCTGGATCAGCTGTCACCCTTCTCGAATCGCGCCGGCACCGCCCAGAATTCCTACCTCGCGGCACTTGGCGCGGGGGTGAAGACGGTCGATCAGGACGGCGGCCGGTTCTTCATGTCGGGAACCAGCTTTTCCGCTCCGGCGATCACGGGCGCCGTGGCGTTGCTGGCCCAGGCCTTTCCCAATCTCACCGGCAAGCAGATGGTCGAGATCCTGTTCACCAGCGCCGACGACCTCGGCGCCCGAGGCACCGATCCGGTGTTCGGGCGCGGTCGGCTCAACATCGCCCGGGCCTTCCAGCCGATCGGGGCCACCACGCTCGCCGGCAGCCAGGTGCCGGTGGCGAGCACTACGTCGACCGTGCCAGGGGCTGCGGGCGACGCGCCCAAGACTGGCACGGGCTTGGGAGCGGTGATCCTCGACGGCTATTCACGGGCGTTCGCCGTCGACCTCGCCCGTTCGCTGCGCACTGCGGAGCAGGCGCAGCCGCTCGGCCGCGCGCTCTCGGGCAACAGCCGGATCGCCGGCGCAAGCGCGGGGCCGATCAGCATCGCCATGACCGTCAGCGAGCGCAAGGACCGGCGTCAGGGCTTCGCGCTTGAGCGCACCGGCATTGGTCCCGAGGACCTGCGGCAGTCGCGGCTGGTCGCCGGCTCGATGGTCGCCAAGCTGAGCAACAGGACGGCCGTGGCGCTCGGCTTCGCGGAAGGCGCCAAGGCCATGAGCCGCCGCCTGGCCGGCGTGAACGGCAGCGGCTTCCTGGTCGCCGCCGATACACTGGGGGAGCCGGGGTTCGTCGCGCGGCACGGCAACAGCATGGCAGTGCGACATCAGCTCGGGCCGGTCGGAGTGACCGTCGCGGGCGAGACCGGCAAGGCGTGGGAGTCGCTGCACAGCCGCGGGCTCGACTCGAGCTACAAGCTAACGGGCATAACGGTTGATCGCTGGCTCGGCGGCACCGCCCTATCGCTCGGGCTGAGCCGGCTTCAGGAGAAGCGAACGGTGCTCGGCGGTTGGATGACCGACATTCTTGGCGGCGGCGGGGCCACGACCAGCTTCCTCGACCTGGAAGCCCGGCGCGAGTTCGGCGGCGGCATTTCGGCCGGGCTGTCGGCACGCCGCGGCTGGACCCGTTTCGCGGGCGGCGATTTCCAGAGCGGCGCCTATGCCTTCGATCTTGCCAAGCTGGGCGTGCTGGGCGGCGGCGATCGTTTGAGCTTCCGCCTGGCCCAGCCGCTGCGGATCGAGCGCGGCGGCCTCGCGCTGACCCTGCCGACGGGCTGGAGCTACGCGACGGAGACGCCGACGCTGAGCCTGTCGCGCATGTCGCTTGCGCCGCGCGGCCGCGAGATGGATGCGGAGCTTGGTTACTCCTCCACCGTGCTCGACGGCAGCGGCTGGCTGGGCGTCAATCTGTTCGCGCGGCGGCAGCCCGGCCACTTCGCCCAGGCCGATGGCGACGTCGGGGGCGCGGTGCGCTTCACCCTGGGGTTCTAGTCGCCCAGCGCTTCGCCGACGATCGCTTCCGCGCGGGTGAACAACTCTGGGTCGACCTTCGCGCCCGATGCGCCGCAGTTCTCGACCACCTGTTCGGGCCGCGAGGCACCGATGATCGCGCTCGCGACATTGGGCTCGCGCAGCACCCAGGCGAGCGCGAAGTGCGGCAGGGTAAGCCCGGCTTCGGCCGCGAGCGGCTTCAACCGCTGCACCGCTTCGAGCACCGCGCGCTGCAGCAACCGGTCCATGAACCCGCCCATTTCGTCGCTGGTGGCGCGGGTCCCCGCGCGTGGCGGCTGGTCGGGATGGTACTTGCCGCTGAGCACGCCCTGGCCGAGCGGTGACCAGACGATCTGGCTTATATCGTTGGCCGCGCATAGCGGTATTACGTCGCGCTCCGGGGCGCGCCACAGCAGGCTGTACTGCGGCTGGCTCGACACGAAGCGCGCGACGCCGGCCATGTCTACCGCCGCTTGGATGCGCTCGGCCGGCCATTCCGAGAACCCGAGGTAACGCACCTTGCCGCTGTCGACCGCGCGGGTCAGCGCCTCCATTGTCTCCTCCAGCGGCGTGTCCCGGTCGTAGCGGTGGCATTGATACAGGTCGATGACTTCGGTCCGCAGCCGCCGCAGCGAAGCTTCCAGCTGCTTCTCGACCTGCGCTCGCGACAGCCCCCGATCGGTGTCGCTCATCGGGAAGTAGAGCTTGGTCGCGAGGACATAGCTGTCGCGCGGCCGGCCGGCGAGCGCTTCGCCGAGGAAGGTTTCCGCGGCGCCGCGGCCGTAAACGTTGGCCGTGTCGATGAAGTTGATCCCCTGCGCGAAGGCCTCCTCCAAGCAGGCACGGGCCTGGTCGGCCTCGACCCCGACGCCGTAGGTCAGCCACGATCCGAGGCTGATCTCCGACACCTGGAGGTCGCTGCTGCCGAGCTGCCGATAACGCATGGGCTGTCTCCTTGTGAGCAGCCTCAATGCGCCGCGCGGTCCGAAGCTCCCCGGCGTGCCCCAAGTTGAGCTTGTCCCGGCCGGTCGCTACGGCTCCCGCGTGCTCCGCTATCTCCATTATCGGCTTGAAGAACTCGCAAACCGCCTGCGCTGCTGGTACTTCCCGCGGGTTTTTCCCGGCTTGCGGATTGGCCGGGAGGTGCTGCTTGGCAAGGGCGTGCGCTTCGACATCCCGCCCGGCGGACGGATCGAGATCGGCGATGAGACCACGGTGGAGCCCTACTGCAACCTCGGTGCGGCCGGGCACCTCAGCATCGGTCCGCGCGGCTTTATCGGCTTCGGAGCAGTGATCTCGGCATCTAGCCGCGTGGTGATCGGCGAAGACGCGCTGATCGCCGCCTACTGCATGATCCGCGACCAGGACCACGGCACCAGCGCTGCTCCGTACAATGTGCAGCCTTCGGTCAAGCAGCCCATCACGCTCGGCAACAACGTCTGGCTCGGCAGCCATGCGATCGTGCTCAAGGGGGTGAGCATCGGCGATCACGCCATCGTCGGGGCTGGGGCGGTGGTCACCCGGTCGTTGCCGCCCGGCGCCAGGGCAGGCGGAGTACCGGCCGTCCCGCTCGGCGGGGGCCCGAGGTGACCTCGCCGGACCTCCGCATGCTCGTTCTGCCCGACGGCCGCCAGGTTGCGACGCGTTATCGGGTGGGTTCGGGACCGGCGACCCTGGTGTTCCTGCCCGGCTATGGCTCCGACATGGAAGGCGGCAAGGCGGTCGCGCTGGACGCCTGGGCGGCGGAGCGAGGCCTCCCGGTGCTGCGCTTGGACTATTCGGGTACGGGCGCCTCGTCGGGCAGGTTCGAGAACGGAACGCTCAAGCGCTGGCTGGAGGACGCACGGTTCGCCATCGAGCAGCTGACGACCGGGCCGCTGATGTTGATCGGCTCGTCGATGGGCGGGTGGCTGATGCTGCATCTGGCGCTCGCTCTGCCCGACCGGGTGCGCGGCCTCCTTGGAATCGCGGCGGCGCCCGACTTCACTCAATGGGGCTTCAGCGAGGAGGATCGGGCCACCTTGCGGCGCACTGGGCAGTTGGTGCGCGATCCGGAGGCAGGCAACGCCGGGCTGACCACCCTGGCGTTCTGGCAGTCCGGCCAGGAGCTGCTGCTGCTCGGGGGTCCGATCGCGCTGTCCTGCCCGGTGCGGCTGCTCCACGGCGATGCCGACGAGACGGTGCCGTTCGAGGTTGCCGTCCGGCTCAAGGACGCGCTGCGTTCAGCCGATGTCCAGCTGACGATCGTCAAGGGCGGCGGGCATCGTCTGTCCGAGCCGTCGGAGGTCCGAACGATGCTGCGGACCGCGGCGGACCTGCTGGAGCTTGCCGGATGATCCTTGCCTTTCTCGCCAGCGCCGCCCTTGCCCAGGCCGTTTGCCCCGCCGGCGCGCCCGGAGCTGCCTGCCGCGCGGTGGCCGCGGTCAAGGGCAACCAGCCCGCGGTCGCAGCCGCCGAGTTCGAGACGGCCGCTGCTGCCGCGTCGGGTCCTGCCCGCGATCGCGCGCTGGCGGCAGCCGGGAACATGTGGATCGCGGCAGGCCAGCCGGGCAAAGCTGCGCTTGCGCTCGACCGGGCGTTGGCCGGAAGCGGTCTGCAGGCCGAACAGCGAGGCGAAGCGCTGCTCGACCGGGCGCGGGCCGCCGAGGCGCAGAACGACCTGAAGCTCGCCCGCGCCAAGGTGACGGAGGCGACGGGAACGATCAGCGCCGACCCGTTCCTGTGGTATTTCTCGGCTGCCTTGGCGATCCGCGAGGGCGATGCCGCCAATGCCAAGTCCGCGATCGGGCGGGCGCTGAGCCTTGCTCCGAACGACGCCCTCGCGCTGTTCGAGGCCGGGCACGTCTACCACTTCGCGGGAGAGCTCGAGCGGGCCCGGGACTATTGGCGCCGCGCGGCAGCCGCGGAGCCGACCAGCCCAACCGGCAAGGCCGCAGCCGAGGCACTGGCCTTGCTGGACAAGCCCGCCGCGCCCAAGTGAGCGGGCATGCGCTTCCTCCATATCATGATCCGGGTGTCGGACCCTGACGCCACCGTCCGCTTCTTCAATCTGCTTGGCCTCGAAGAACGACGGCGGATGAACAATGAGGCGGGCCGCTTCACCCTGATTTTCCTCGGCGCGCCGGGCGACCAAGGCGGGGAAGTCGAGCTCACCCACAATTGGGATCCTGAGCAGTACACTGGTGGGCGGAACTTCGGGCATCTCGCCTACGAGGTGGACGATATTTACGAGAGCTGCCGGCGGCTCGCGGACGCGGGCGTCACCATCAACCGCCCGCCCCGGGACGGACGAATGGCGTTCGTCCGCAGCCCCGACAATATCTCGATCGAGCTGCTGCAGCGCGGCGGCGCCCGGGCGCCGGCGGAGCCCTGGGCCTCCATGCCCAACACGGGCGAATGGTGATGACAGGCGGCGCGGAGGTCGTCGCGGTTCCAGCGCTCGGCGACAATTACATCTGGCTGCTCCACGATCGGGACAGCGGCCATACGGCGGTAGTCGACCCGGGTGACGGCGCGGCGGCGCTGAACGCCTTGGCCGAGCGCGGCTGGACCGCGGACCAGCTGCTGGTCACCCACTGGCATCCCGACCATACCGCTGGGGTGGCGCAGGTGCAGGCCGCAAGCGGCGCCGAGGTTTGGGCGCCGGGGGCCGAGCGCGCTAAGTTCGCCGGCTTCGATCATGGGGTGGGCGAGGGCGACCGAGTGACGGTCGGCCCATGGACGGCGGAGGTCTGGGCAGTGCCGGGTCATACGCTCGGGCACATCGCCTACATACTGCCGGAGATCGGCGTTGCCCTGGTCGGGGATACCCTGTTCGCCTGCGGCTGCGGCCGCCTGTTCGAAGGCACGCCAGAGCAGATGTTCGGATCGCTGCAGCGCCTGGGCGAGCTGCCTGGCGAGACGCTGGCCTATCCGGCGCACGAATATACGCTGTCCAACGTCCGCTTCGCCGCGCATGCGGAGCCGGGCAATGCCGCCATCGCCGAGCGGTTGCGCGCGGTCGAGGCGGCGCGAGCGAAAGGGCGGGTCACCCTGCCAACCAGCATTGCGGATGAGCGCGCCACTAATCCTTTCCTGCGCGCCGCCAGCGCAAAGGAGTTCGCCGCGCTCCGGGCCCGCAAAGACAGCTTCCGTTAAGCCGGGAGAAAGCATTCTCGGCCGTGCGTTGCAGGATCGAAGTCCTGCCCTGGAGACCACACATGCGCGCCCTCTTTACCGCAGCACTCGTCATCGCAACCTTGGCTGGCTGCGCCGTCAACGACGCTCAGCAGGGGCAGCGCTCCCTGCGCGGGCAGCAGACGCTCGACCGTTATCTTGCCGGCAAGACGGCCGGGGCGCCGCAGAGCTGCCTGCCTTCCTACCGCTCGCAGGACATGGTCGTGGTCGACGATCGGACGATCCTGTTCCGCGACGGATCCAACCGGGTGTGGCGCACCGATCCCGTTGGCGGCTGCAGTGGCCTGGGCCGGCCCGGCACCGCTCTGGTCACCCGCAGCTTCGGTGGCTCGGGCCTGTGCCGCGGCGAGATCGCAACGGTCGTGGACACCGCGAACGGCTTCACGGTGGGCAGCTGCTCCTTCGGCGACTTCGTGCCGTTTGAAGGGCCGCGCCGCTCCTGAGCTTATTTGCCGTAGAGCGCGTCCAGCCGCTCGCCGTAGCAGGCCCGGATGACGTGGCGGCGGATCTTCATGGATGGGGTCAGCATCTCGTTCTCGACCGAGAAGGCCTCGTCGGTCAGCGCGAATCGCCGGACCTTTTCGACCACCGACAATTCGGCATTCACCCGGTCCACCGCCCTGCCCAGCGCCGCGCGGACCGCCGCCTCGTCGTTGCCGAGCTCGCTTACCAGCTCGGGCTCGGGCACCAGTAGCCCGACCAGGTGCGGCCGACGGTCGCCGACCACCATCGCCTGAGCGATTTCGGGCTGGAGGGTCAGCATGCCCTCGACCCGTTGGGGCGAGACGTTGTCGCCCTTGTCGTTGACGATCAGGTCCTTCTTGCGGTCGGTGATGACGATCCGTCCGGCCTCGTCGAAGTGGCCGACGTCGCCCGTGTGCAGCCACCCGTCTTGCAGCACGCGCGCAGTCTCCTCCGCGTTGCGCCAATAGCCGTGCATGACGAGCTCGCCGCGAACCAGCAGCTCGCCGTCCTCGGCGATCCTGACCTCCGTATCGAGGAGCGGCGGGCCGACCGTGTCCATGCGGATGCCGTTCTTCGGACGGTTGCAGCTGATTACCGGCGCGGCCTCGGTCTGGCCGTAACCTTGCAGCACGGTCAGCCCGAGCGAGTGGAAGAACAGCCCGACCTCCGGGTTGAGCGGCGCGCCGCCGGAAACCATCGCCTTGATCCGTCCGCCGAAGCGTTTGGCGACCTTCCGGCGCACGGTCAGCCCGACCAGCAGGTCCATCGGCTTGTCGGTCAGCGGGATCGAGCCCTGCTCGTAGCGTTCCTGCCCGATCTCCAGCGCGCGGGTCAGCAGCTGCTGGGACAGCCCGCCCGATTTCTCGATCGCCTTGAGGATGCGCGCGCGCAGCATCTCGAACAGCCGCGGCACCACCACCATGATGGTCGGGCGCACGTCCTCGATGTTGGCCGACAGCTTCTCGAGGCTCTCGGCAAAGTAGATCTGAGCGCCGAGTCCGATCGGGAAGAACTGTCCGCCGCTATGTTCATAGGCGTGGCTGGCGGGGAGAAAGGAGAGAAAGATCTCCTCGTCCCAGCCGAAGTCGTTGGCGATGACGTCGGTGCAGGCGGCGACGTTGTGAAGGATGGCGCCATGATGCTGGCGGACGCCCCGCGGCGCGCCCCCGGTGCCGCTGGTGTAGATCAGGCAGGCGAGGTCCTCGCGGCGGAGCGTTGCGACTCGCTTGCGCAAGAGTTCGAGGTCACTGCCGTCCGACACCAGCTCGCCCCACTGGTGGAAGCGCGCGCCTTCCATCGACTGGCCGGTGCGGAAATCCTCGATGCCGATGACGTCATGGCAGTCGGACGAGAACAGCACGGCCGGCACCAGCGCCTTGGCCAATTTCTGGTTGGAGACGATCGCCACCTTGGCGCTGCTGTTGCCCAGAATGTGGGTGTGATCGCGGGTGGTATTCGTAGTATAGGTCGGCACGGTAACGCAGCCCGCGGCCATGATCGCGAGGTCGGCGATCAGCCATTCGGGCCGGTTCTCGCTCACCAGCATGACCCGGTCACCGGGTTGCAGCCCGAGCTTGAGGAGGCTCTCGGACAGCGCGGCGACCTGCCGTGCGGCTTCGTTGTAAGTGGTCGAGTGCCACTTGCCCCCGCGCTTGGCCCACAGGAACGGCTTGTCCCCTTTTTCCGCCACCCGCGCCAGGAACATGGCCACGAGGTTTGGAAAATGCTCCAGCTGGGTGCGCTTGCTCACGGGACGACCGCAGCCCCTTCGCTGCGGGGGTCGGCTGCTCCGAGCCATCCGCCGTCGCGCCACTCGATCGCATTCGCCTTGAAGCCCGGCTCGCGTGCCTCGACCTTGTGGCCGAGGGCACGAAGGGCGGGGATCATCGCCTCCAAGCTAGTGCCGCGCTCGACGAACACCGTGTCTCCGGGAGCAAACAGCGTGGGTGCGGCGATGGCCTGCTGGGCTGTCATGTTCCAGTCGACCACGCCGACGATCGCCTTGGCGACCTGCGCGATGATGGTCGCTCCGCCTGCTGCGCCGACCGCCAGCCGGACCTTGCCGTCGGGCCCGTAGACGATGGTCGGCGACATGGAGCTGCGCGGCCGCTTGCCCGCTTGAACGCGATTGGCGACCCGTTGGTTGTCGACCGTGGGGACGATGGAGAAATCGGTCAGCTCGTTGTTGAGGTAATATCCGTTGACCGTGAGCCCCGAGCCGAAGACGCTTTCGATCGTGGAGGTGAGCGACGCCACCTCGCCCCAGCGATCCACCGCGACGAAGTGGGAGGTGCCCGCTTCGACCTGTTCGCGCCCGGCAGCCACCCGCGGGGCCCCGGCGGGAGTGCCCGCGGCAACGCTCGTCAGCGCGCGGTCGGGTGCGATCACGGCGGAGCGCTGCGAGAGATAGCCGGGGTCGACCAGCCCCGCCGTGGGCACCGACACGAAGTCTGGGTCGGCGAGGTAGTGGTCGCGGTCGGCGAAGGCCAAGCGCATCGACTCCGCCAACAAGTGCCAGCTGGTCGGCGAACCGGGGCCGAGCCGCGCGAGGTCGAAGCGTTCGAGCTGCTTCAGGATGGCGAACACGGTTGTGCCGCCCGACGACGGCGGCCCCATGCCGCAGATGCGGTAGGCGCGATACCGGCCGCACACCGGCGGGCGCGGCTTGGCGTCATAGCTGGCGAGGTCGCCCGTCGACATACGTGACGGATTGCGCGGACTCCCGTTCACCGCCGCGACGATTGCCCGCGCGTTGGGGCCGACGTAAAAGGCCTCGGGGCCCCGCGCCAGCTGCTCCAGAAAGCCCGCGAGCGCCGGATTGCGAACGATCGTGCCGACCGGCAGCGGCTCTCCTTCCGGCCCGTAGTAGAGTGCGCGCGCCTCCGCGCTAAGCGCTCCCGTTTCGCGCGAGCGGTCAAGCGCGCGCCGGAACCGCGGCGTGATCGCGAAGCCGTCCCGTGCCAGGCGGATCGCCGGGCCGAACAGCTCCGCCCAGCGTAGCCGTCCCTGGTCGCGGTGGGCCAGCGCCATTAGCCGGACGTTGCCCGGCACGCCGACGCTGCGCCCGCCCGGGATGGCCTGCCCGACCGAGAGCGGCTGGCCGTTCTCCCAGAACCACAGCTCGTTGGCGGCCGCCGGTGCCTCTTCGCGGCCGTCGTAGGTCTGCGGCGTGCCGTCTCCATCCTCGTAGACCAGGAACCCGCCGCCGCCGATGCCGCTCGACTGCGGCTCGACTACGGTCAAGGCCACCAGGGTCGCCAGGGCCGCATCGGCCGCGCTGCCGCGGCGACGGAGCATCTCGGCTCCAGCCTCGGCCGCCCGGGGATCGGCGGCACTGACCAGTCCGGGCGAGGCGGCCGGGCCGGCGACAGGCGTCGTGGTGCAGGCGGAGAGCAGCCAGACGGCGAGCAGGGCCGGAACGCGGACACGCATGACGGGCAGCGCTACTCCGTCCCTACCGCCTCGGCAATGCTGTGGAAACCCGCCCGGCGGACCCGCTCGGCCAAGCCGTCCGCGATGCGGCGCGCAACCCCGGGGCCCTGATAGATCATCGCACTGTACAGCTGCACCAGGCTCGCGCCGGCGCGGATGCGCTCCCACGCGTCCCCCGCCGAGCCGATGCCGCCCGCGCCGATCAGCGGCAGTTGCCCGCCGGAAGCCGCGCGGAAGCGGCGCAGCGCGTGCAATGCCAGGGGCTTCAGCGGAGCGCCGGACAGCCCGCCGCTCTCCCCGGCGTGGCGCGACCGAAGCGGGGGGCGCGACACCGTCGTGTTGCTGACGATCAAGGCGTCGATCCCATGGTCGATTGCAGCGCGGACGATCTGTGCCGGCTCGGCCTCGCCAAGATCGGGCGCGACCTTGAGGAAAACGGGAGGCAAGCGACTCCCGTTTGGAGGGCCGGCAGCGCTGCGGGCATCGCGCACGGCAGCCAGCAGCTCCCGCAGCGCGCCTTCGTCCTGCAGCTGTCGCAATCCCGGCGTGTTGGGCGAGCTGATGTTGACGGTGAGATAGTCCGCCACCGGGGCCATCCCGCGGATGCCGTCCGCATAGTCGGCGATCCGGTCCGCGCTGTCCTTGTTGGCGCCGATGTTCACGCCGACGATCCCCATCTGGCCATCGCGCTTCCGCAGCCGTTCGGACGCTTCCGCCTGGCCGTGGCTATTGAAGCCGAAGCGGTTGATCACCGCCTCGTCCTCGGGCAGCCGGAACAGGCGCGGCCGGAAATTGCCGGGCTGAGGCTGCGGCGTCACCGTGCCGACCTCCACGGAGCCGAAGCCCAGCGCCAGCATCGCGCCTGCCACCTCGCCATGCTTGTCGAAGCCCGCGGCCAGGCCGACCGGAGAAGGGAAGCGCAGGCCTGCGACCGTGCTGGCGAGCTCAGGGGCAAAGGCTGGCGCGTGGCGCTTCGGCATCGCCCTCAGTGCGGCGATCGTCAGGCTGTGGGCCTGCTCCGGATCGACCCGGAAGATCAGCGGCCGAAGGGTCTGATAAAGTCGCATGGGCGGCGTGGTTGCGGAAATCGCAGCCGGCGACAAGCGTAGCCTGCCCCTTCTTTTCTCAACCGCCGTCCGCCCCACATGGAAACCCACGCGCCGCCGCCGGGTTGGGCCGGTGCAAAGGGAGTTGTGTCTGATGGCCGATGTTGAAACCCAGGTCCGGCGCTTGCAGGTGGCGAACCTGCCGCCCGCGGACAGCGGTCGCGGCATCGCCCGCTTGCCGACCAAGTTCATGGCGGAGCTCGGGCTGGCGGACGGTGACGTGGTGGAGATCGTCGGCAAGCGCACCACCCCGGCTCGCGCGATCCGCCCTTATGGCGACGACGAAGGCCTCGACATCATCCGGCTGGACGGCCTTCAGCGGGCCAACGCCGGGGTCGGCTCAGGCGATTTCGTGGAGGTGCGCAAGGCCGACAGCAAGCCCGCCACGCGCGTGGTCTTCGCGCCGGCGCAGAACAACATCCGGCTGGCCGGCTCGACGGAGGCGCTGAAGCGCAGCTTCGCCGGGCGCCCGCTCACCGCCGGCGATACGGTCGCCACCACCGGTCACCAGCGAGTCAACGCCGACATGCCCGAGCACGTCCGCCACCTGCTCAACGCCCCGGCCTTTGCGCTGCAGGAGATACGCCTCAACGTCGTCAGCACCGGGCCGCGCGGGATCGTCCACATCGACGCGAACACCCAGGTGGAGCTGCTGCCCGAGTTCACCGAGCAGCATGGCGAACGCCGCGCGGATGTCACCTACGACGACCTCGGCGGGCTTCGCGACACGATCGACGCGTTGCGCGAGATGGTGGAGCTGCCGCTGCGCCATCCCGAGCTGTTCCAGCGCCTCGGTGTCGATCCTCCCAAGGGCGTGCTGCTCCACGGCCCTCCCGGCACCGGCAAGACCCGGCTGGCGCGCGCGGTCGCCAATGAGAGCGATGCCCAATTCTTCCACATCGCGGGACCCGAGATCATGGGCTCGGCCTATGGCGAGTCGGAGAAAAGGCTGCGCGAGCTGTTCGAGGAAGCCGCGCAAGCCGCGCCGTCGATCGTCTTCATCGACGAGATCGATTCCATTGCGCCCAAGCGCGGACAGGTCACCGGCGAGGCGGAGAAGCGGCTGGTCGCGCAGCTCCTCACTCTGATGGACGGGCTTGAGCCGCGCCAGAACCTGGTGGTGATCGCCGCCACCAACCGGCCCGAGGCGATCGACGAAGCGCTGCGCCGCCCTGGCCGCTTTGACCGCGAAATCGTGGTCGGGGTGCCCGACGAGAACGGCCGGCGCGAAATCCTCGGCATCCATACCCGCGGCATGCCGCTGGACGGCGGGGTCGACCTCGACGGCCTGTCGCGCCGCACCTACGGCTTCGTCGGCGCCGACTTGGCCGCGCTGACCCGCGAAGCGGCGCTGGAGTCCGTCCGCCGGATCATGCCGGAGATCAACCTGTCGGAAGGCACCATTCCCAACGAGGTCCTGGATAAGCTGGCGGTGGTCGGCTCGGACTTCGACAATGCTCTCAAGCGCGTGCAGCCCTCGGCCATGCGCGAGGTCATGGTGCAGGTGCCCAACATTGGCTGGGACGATGTCGGTGGCCTCGACCAGGCGGCGGAGAAGCTGCGCGAAGGCGTCGAACTGCCGCTCAAGCACCCTGAAGCGTTCCGCCGGCTCGGCATCCGACCGGCCAAAGGCTTCCTGCTCTACGGCCCGCCGGGCACCGGCAAGACCCTGCTGGCCAAGGCCTGCGCGCGGGAGAGTCAGGCCAACTTCATCGCGGTGAAGTCTTCGGACCTGCTCAGTAAATGGTATGGCGAGAGCGAGCAGCAGATTGCCCGGCTGTTCGCCCGCGCCCGCCAGGTTGCACCCACCGTAATCTTCATCGACGAGCTCGACAGCCTGGTGCCCGCGCGCGGCGGGGGCATGGGCGAGCCGCAGGTCACCGAGCGGGTAGTCAACACCATCCTCGCCGAAATGGACGGGCTGGAGGAGCTTGGCAGCGTGGTGGTGATCGGCGCCACCAATCGGCCCAACCTCATCGACCCCGCGCTGCTTCGGCCGGGCCGCTTCGACGAGTTGGTCTATGTCGGCGTGCCCGATGCGAAGGGCCGTCGTCAGATCCTGGCGATCCACGCCAAGGAGATGCCAATGGCGGCGGACGTGAACTTGGATGCGCTGGCCGAGCGAACGGAGCGGTTTACGGGCGCGGACCTTGAGGATCTGACCCGCCGCGCGGGCCTCACCGCCCTGCGCCGCGGTGTCGATGCTACCGAGGTCACCATGGCCGACTTCGACAAGGCGCTGGAGGAGACGCGCGCTTCCGTCACAAAGGAGATGCTGGACGAGTACGAGCGCATCCAGGCGACCTTGAAGAGCGATGCGGTGCGGCCGGACGGCGGTGGAATCGGGTTCGTTACGCCGGGGATGCTTCGTCCGCGTGGGGCTGAGCGCCCGGCTTAGCGAGGCGCAGCGCCGCCCATGGCAGCAGCAGCAATAGCAGAAGGGCGGCAGCGGCGAACGGCAGGTGCTGGTCGAGCTCGTACAGGGCCATGCCGACTGCCGGCGCCGCAACGAAGCTGATGCCGTTGGCCGCGGTGATCACGCCCGCCACCGCGCCCTGCTCGGCCAGCGGCACCGCCAGGCTCGCCCCCGCGGTGAAGCCTGGGCGAGTGAAACCGAAGCCGACCGACGTGATGCCGAACCCCAGCACCAGCCCGTAGAGGTCCTCGGCGAACACGGTAGTGACCAGCCCGAAGCAGGCGATGGCGCTGCCCCACAGGATCAGGCTCCGCGGGCTGAGGTCAAGGCGCGGGATCAGGCCCCATTGCGCTGCCAGGGTCGCCGCCGCACCCGCCATCATCACGATCGCGATCGACTCCTCCGCGCCGTTGGGCGAGAGCTTCAGCTGGTCGATCACGAAGAAGCCGATGCAGGTCAGCGCCGCCGCCTGGGCGTGGCCCGCCGCGACGCCCGCCAGCACCCAGCGGCGAATCCGCCCGTCGCGCCAGCTCAGCCGCGGCCCGCGCTGCTCGGCCGTGGCCGCGCGCACGCTGGCGCCCGTCACCATGGACGCCTGGCTCGGGTAACTCATCGCGGCCCCGCGGCCTTCCCTCGGCCCCGCCGCATCGTCGGGCAGCCACAGCAGGATGGCGACGAACACGCCCACCCCGATCAGCGAAAAGGCAAACAGCGGGCCGGGCAGACCGATGAACGGCAGCACGAACAAGGGGGCAAGCGCCGGTCCGACGATGGTGCCGAGGCCGAAGGAAGAGGAGAGGGCGGACAGGGCGGCGACCCGCGCCGACTTGCGCGTCTTGCTGGCGAGATAGGCCTGGGTTGCACTGGGGGTGGCGCAGCCGAGCGAGCCGTAGATGGCGCGGAACAGCCCGAACAGGACGAAGGTGAGCGTTCCGCCGATCCAGCCGTGCAGTCCGGCGACCAGGGCGAGGCCGCACAAGGCCATGGATACGATAAAGCCGCCGACGCCGAGCAAAGTCAGCGCCTTGCGGCCGTTGCGGTCGCTCTTCTCCGCCCAGTAGGGGGCCAGCACCACCCACAGCACCGCCGACCAGGTATAGGCGATCGCCACCCAGAAGTCGGCAATGCCGATGGCGCGGCCGATGGCCGGCATGACCGATTGCAGCGCGGTGTTGCCCGCGGCCGCGACCAACATGGCCGCGAACAGCAGCAGGAAGTTGGACGTCGACAAGGCCGAGCCGCCGACCCGCTGATGCTTGCGGCTTCCAGGCATGCGGCGGCCTTAACTTGCTGGGCCGGCCACGCAACCGACATCGGGCGGAACTTGCCAAAGACTGCGGCATTTGCTTGACGAGCCGCTTTCCCCCGTCACCGGAGCCTGCATGTCCGTCTCGTCCGCCCGCACGCTGAAGGGACCCCGCCGCCTTGCCCGACGCAATGCGCTGGGGTCGGCCAACCCGCGCCTACAGTTCCTGCGCGAGTTCCTGAAGCACCCGGTGATGGTCGGGTCCGTGATCCCGTCCAGCCGCAAATTAATCGATCGCATGCTGGCGCCGGTCGACTGGGACAACACGGAGCTGTTCGTCGAATATGGCCCGGGCGTCGGCACCTTCACTCGCCCGATCCTGGAGCGGCTCGGCCCGAACGCAACGCTGATCACCATCGACACCAACCCGGGCTTTACCGAGTTCCTGCGGGAATCTGTCGACGACGACCGGCTAGTGCCGGTGACCGGCTCCGCGGCGGAGGTTGAGAAGATCCTGGCCGACCGCGGCTTTGCCCAGGCCGATTATGTGCTGTCCGGCCTGCCTTTCTCGACCTTGCCGCCCGGCGTCGGCCATGCCATCGGTGCCGCGACCTCACAGGTGATCCGCCCTGGCGGGGCGTTCCTGGTCTACCAGTTCAGCCCCAAGGTCCTCGACTTCATCGCGCCGGTGTTCGAGCGGGTCGAGCGCGGGTTCGAATGGGTCAACGTCCCGCCGGCCACCCTGTTCTGGGCGTACCGCGAACCCAGCGACTAACGTTCCGCGCCGAAGTTCAGCCGGCGGGTGACCGTATAATCCATGCTGGTCACCAGCCAGTGGCTGACCGTCCACTTCAGCCGCCGCAGCCAGCCAGCCCTGGCCTTGTGCAGCTCGGGCGTGATCCGCTCGCTGTCCGCCAGCTCCCGCTCGAAATAGCTGCGCAGCTGGGCGGCAAAGCCCGCGTCCTCGATCCGCAGCATCAACTCCAAGTTGAGGTACAGGCTGCGGAAATCGAAGTTGGACGAGCCGATGTGCACGGCGTCGTCCAGGATCAGCAGCTTGGTATGCAGCTTGGCCGGGCGATATTCGAACATCTCGACCCCGGCCCGGAGCAGCCGCGCGTAGGTATGGCGGGCGGCGGCAATGGTGGCGTCATTGTCGGACTTGGCGGCGGTGATGATCCGCACCTGTCCCCGCCGCCCCATGCGCGCCACCCGCCGCAGCATGGCGAACGGAGGCGAGAAGTAAGCCGCGATAAGGTCGAGCCGCTGCCCTTCCTTGAGCTCCTTGACGATCTGCCTGACCCACAGGTTGCGGCGGCTCATCGGGCCCGAGAAGCGCCATTGCAGCGGTCCTTCCCGCTCCGTGTGGCGGAGCATGATCCGCCGGAGCGAGCGCATCTTCGCGCCCTTGGTGCCGGTCCACCGGAGGATCGCGTCGAAGTAGCGGCCCGCGGCCGGAACCGCGGCACCGTCCAGCAACAGCCACAGGTCGCGCCAGTGTGCCGGCCCCTGATCGCTTAGGTAATGGGCATGGATGTTCGCCCCGCCGATGATCGCACGATGGTCATCGACCACCACCAATTTCTGATGGTTGCGCAGCAGGTAGCGCCGCCCGTAGCGGGGGTGGAACAGGCACAGCTTCCCACCCTGTTTCCTGAGCGGGTCGAAGAAGCCGGCAGAAACGTCCGAGCCGAACCCGTCGATGAGCAGGTCGACTGCCACTCCGCGCATGGCGGCGCGGGTCAGCGCGTCGCGGACGGCCTTGCCGGCGCTGTCGTCGGCAAACATGTAGAACAGCATGCGGATGCTGCGCTCCGCCGTGTCGATCAGCGCCAGCAGCGCCCGCAACCGCGCCGCGCCGGTCTCCAGCACCTCCAGCCGCGTGCCCGCGATCTCCGCGGTGATCCGCTGGGTCTCGGAAGCAGGAGCTGACAGGACCGCTTCAGCCATTGGGAGCGACTTGGAACGACCTGGCCGCAGTGGCAAGCGTCCATCACCGGCTGTCATGGAATGGGAGCAGGCCGCTTTCCTTGACAGACCGGAGGCTCCGGCTTACTTCGCACGCTTCCTTTTCATGCTGCTCCAACAAAAAGGCAGGCCCGGTCCATGGCGCGCGTCACCGTCGAAGATTGCGTCGACAAGATCCCCAACCGCTTCGACCTCGTCCTGTTCGCTGCGCAGCGCGCCCGGCAGATCTCCGGTGGCGCCGACCTGACCATCGATCGCGACCGCGACAAGAACCCGGTCGTCGCCCTGCGCGAGATCGCGGAGGAAACGGTGCGCCCGCGCGAGCTGGAGGAAGCTGTGGTCAGCGGGCTGCAGCGCGTCCAGGTCGACGAGGAGGATGCGACCGACGAGCTGGCCAGCCTCAGCGAGTCGGCGGAGGCCCTCCGCCTGACCGCAGCTGCCCCGCCGCGGCCGACTCCGAGCGGCGGCGACTACGAATAAGCAGCTGCCGGCCGCTCAGGCGGCGGCGTCTTCCACGATCGTCAACGGCTCCGGCAGCCGGTAGCCGCGCCCATCGTCGTCCAGCCACATTAATTCATGCAGCGCGAGCTCACGCCCGTCATGCGCGCGGATGGTAATACGTCCAATCGGCTTGCCGTCGCGAACGTCCGCCACGACCCGATCGTTGCTGCCATGCCCCCAATCCAGCGCCCATTGCCGCAGCGCCAGCACCACCGGCAGCAAGGCCTCGCCCTTCTCCGTCAGTGAGTAGATCACCTTGCGCCGGTCGCACGGATCGGCGGCCCGCTGCAGGATGCCACCGGTGACCATCTTGGCGAGCCGGTCGGACAGGATGTTGCGGGCAATGCCGAGGCAGGCCTGGAACTCCTCGAAGTGTTGCAGCCCGTTGAGCGCTCCCCGGACGATCAGAAACGCCCATTTCTCGCCAATCAGATCAATCGCGCTGGGCAGGGGACAACGCAGTGCCGCCGCCTTGAACGCATCGATATGCTTGATGTCGCGGGTCAAGCCTCAGTCCCTTTTCTCTTCGGCCAAGCAATACAAGCACATCTTCTAGCAACTGAACAGCTTAAGCGTTCGTGTTTGAAGCGCTTCGGGCCAGTCACCGGTGCTTTTCGCACTTGCAACATAGGCGATTGCCAGCCCACATAGCGGAGGTGCTGCGCCAATATGAACTGGTTGAGCGGGTCCGCTCCTATGATCCGGACGCCGACGAAGGGCTGATCAACCGCGCTTACGTCTTCTCCATGAAGGCGCATGGTGCGCAGACCCGGGCCAGCGGCGATCCTTATTTCAGCCATCCGATCGAGGTCGCGGGAATCCTGACCGACCTCAAGCTGGACGACGAGACCATCGTTACCGGCATCCTCCACGACACCATCGAGGATACGGTCGCCACCCCCGACGAGATCGAGCGGCTGTTTGGGGCGAACGTCGCGCGGCTGGTCGACGGGGTCACCAAGCTCAGCAAGATCGAGGCGCAGTCGGAAAGCGAGCGGGCCGCGGAGAATCTCCGCAAGTTCCTGCTGGCGCTGTCCGACGACATCCGCGTGCTGCTGGTGAAGCTCGCCGACCGGCTGCACAACATGCGCACGCTTCACCACATCGACTCGGAGGAGAAGCGCCGCCGTATCGCCCGCGAGACGATGGACATCTACGCGCCGCTCGCCGAGCGGATCGGCATGTACGAGATCATGAACGAGATGCAGACGCTCGCGTTCACCGAGCTCGAGCCCGACGCCTACGCTTCCATCACCCGTCGCCTGGCGCAGCTCCATGCCGAGGGCGGCGACATCGTCAGCCGCATTGGGTTGGGGCTGCAGCTGCATCTCGCCGACAACGGGCTGGAAGCGGAGGTCACCGGCCGCGAGAAGCATCCCTACAGCATCTGGAAGAAGATGGCCGAACGGCACATCAGCTTCGAGCAGCTGTCGGATGTCATGGCCTTTCGCGTGATCGTCGACGATGTGGACGAATGCTACCGCGCGCTCGGCCAGATTCACCGCCGCTGGCCGATGGTGCCCGGCCGCTTCAAGGACTTCATCTCCACCCCCAAGCGCAACGGTTATCGGTCGCTTCATACCTCCGTCATCCACGACACCAAGATGCGGATCGAGGTCCAGATCCGCACGGCGGCGATGCACGAGCAGGCCGAGCAGGGGCTGGCCGCGCACTGGGCCTACAAGGAAGGCAAGCCCAGCGCCGACGTGCGCGTGCCGTGGATCGACGACCTGGTCGAGATCCTTGACCATGCCGACAGCCCGGAAGAGCTGCTTGAGCATACCCGGATGGCGATGTACCAGGACCGGATCTTCGCCTTCACGCCCAAGGGCGAGCTCATTCAGCTGCCCAAGGGCGCGACCCCGGTCGACTTCGCTTACGCGGTGCATACCCGGCTGGGCGACCAGACGGTCGGGGCCAAGGTCAACGGCCGCGTGGTGCCGCTGCGCACCCTGCTTGAGAACGGCGACCAAGTCGACATCCTGACCAGCGACGCCCAGCATCCGCAGCCCTCGTGGCTACGCTTCGTCGCGACCGGCAAGGCGCGCTCGGCCGTGCGCCGCTTCGCCCGGCACAAGGAGCGCGACGAATCGGTCGAGCTGGGCCGCAAGATCTTCGACGAGATCGTTGCACGCCTGCCTGTCCCGCTGCCGGCGGAGGCGCTGCCGCGCACGCTCAAGAAGCTCAAGCTTGAGGACGAGGACGCGCTGATGATCGCCATCGCGCGCAAACGGATCGGCGACGAGGCGCTGATGGAGGCGCTCATGCCGGGTTCGACCGGCGGCGACGTTGCGCCGCGTCCCGTCGCCCAGAAGCGGGCGATCTCCATCAAGGGGCTGACCGCCGGGGTTGCCTATCACCTCGCGCCCTGCTGCCACCCGATCCCTGGCGACCGCATCGTCGGCCTGCGCCGCGAGGACGAGGAAATCGAGGTGCACGCGATCGGCTGCGACCGGCTCGCCTCGGGTGTGGACGCGGACTGGATGGACCTCGCCTGGGGGGACGGCTCGGACGGTGCCACGGCGCGGCTGTGCATCATCCTGCGCGACGTGGCCGGCGCCCTCGGCTCCATGGCCGGCGTGCTTGGCGGCAAGGGCGCCAACATCGTCAACCTGGCGCTGGTGCACCGCGACGGATCGTTCCACACATTCCACGTGGACGTGGAAGTGCACGACCTGGCGCACCTTCATGCAATTATGGCGGCGCTGCGGGCCGCGGATCAGGTGTCCAGCGCGGAGCGGATATAAGTCGGCCGTCATCCCCGCGAAAGCGGGGATCCATCTCCCCTCGACACCTCGTAGCCCACACTCAGAAGATGGACTCCCGCCTTCGCGGGAGTGACGCTCACGCTCGCTTGGCCCGCTCCGCTTCACCAGCCGCCAGCACGGCCAGCGTGACCAGGTCCGTGGCGGTCGCCGTCATGGGCGCGATCTGCACCGGCAGGCTCATGCCGACCAGGTACGGCCCGAGCACATTCTCCCCGCCGACGGCGCGGAGCAGCTTGGCCGACAGGTTGGCCGACTGGAGGCCCGGCATGATCAGGATATTAGCCGGGCCAGTCAGCCGACTGAACGGATAGAAGCGCCGCTGCATCTCGTGATTGAGCGCCACATCCGGGGACATCTCGCCTTCATATTCGAAGTCGGTCTGCCGCGAGTCGAGCAGCGCCACCGCCTCGCGCAGCGCGCCGACGTGCGCGCCCGGCGGGTTGCCGAAGGTCGTGTAGCTGGCGAAGGCGACCCGCGGCTCCTGCCCCATGCGGCGGGCGAAGGCCGCGGAGCGCTCGGCGATGGCGGCCAGCTCCGCGGCGGTCGGACGCTCGGTCACCGCGGTGTCGGCGATCAGCACCGTCTGGTTCTGGCCCACCACAATGTTGATGCCGAACGGCGCGCAGCTCTCCTCGCCAATCACCATCTGCACCTGGCGCAGCGACTGGCTGAACGGCCGGGTGGTCCCGGTGATCATCGCGTCCGCTTCGCCCAGCGCCAGCATGGCGGCGGCGAAATAGTTGCGGTCCTGGTTGACCAGCCGCTCGATCTCGCGCCGGAGGAAGCCCCGGCGCTGCAGCTTGGCGTAGAGATGGTCCACGGCGCGTCCGACCAGCGGGGAATTGCGGCTGTTGAGCACCTCGAAGCCGGACGGATCGTCGACGCCTAGCTCGCGCAGATGGTCGTACACCTCGTCCCGCCCGACCAGCACCGGCGTGCCGAGCCCGCCATCCTTGAAGGCGATGGCGGCCCGCAGGACGTTCTTTTCCTCGCCCTCGGCGAACAGCACCCGCTTGGGACTGGTCTTGGCCGCCTCGTACGCCAGGCTGAGGACCGACACGGTCGGATTGAGCCGCGCCCGCAGGGACTGGCGGTAGGCGGCCATATTGTCGATCGGCAGCCGGGCGACTCCCGAGCGCATCGCCGCTTCCGCCACTGCGGCGGGCACCACCTCCAGCAGCCGCGGGTCGAACGGCGCGGGGATGATGTAGTCGGCGCCGAAGCGCGGCGACTGGCCGCCGTAGGCCGCGGAGACCTCGTCCGGCACCGGCTCGCGGGCCAGCCGGGCGAGCGCCTCCGCGGCGGCGATCTTCATCTCGTCGTTGATCGCGCGGGCCCGCACGTCCAGCGCTCCGCGGAAGATGAAGGGGAAGCCGAGCACATTGTTGACCTGGTTCGGGTAATCGGAGCGTCCGGTAGCAACGATCGCATCAGGCCGCGCCGCCTTGGCCTCAGGCGGGGTGATCTCGGGATCGGGGTTGGCCATGGCGAAGATGATCGGCCTGGGCGCCATCGCGGGCACCCATTCCGCCTTGAGCGCGCCCGCCGCGGACAGTCCCAGGAACACGTCGGCCCCTTGCAGCGCATCGGCCAGAGTGCGGCGCTCGGTCTCGACCGCGTGGGCGGACTTCCATTGGTCGAGGTCGTCCCGGCCTTTGTGGATGACGCCCGAACGGTCGCACATGATGACCTTGTCGCCGCGCACGCCCATCGCCTTGATGAGCTCGGTGCAGGCGATCGCCGCCGCGCCCGCGCCGTTCACCACCACGTTGATCGCCGACAGCTCGCGTGCCGTCAGCAGGCAGGCGTTGATGAGCCCTGCGGCAGTGATGATCGCCGTGCCGTGCTGGTCGTCGTGGAACACGGGGATGTTCATCCGCTCGCGCAGCGTCTGCTCGATGACGAAGCAGTCGGGCGCCGCGATGTCCTCGAGGTTGATGCCGCCGAAGCTGGGCTCGAGCAGCGCCACCGCGTCGATGAAGCGCTGCGGGTCCTCCGTATCGAGTTCGAGGTCGATCGAGTCGACGTCGGCGAAGCGCTTGAACAGCACCGCCTTGCCCTCCATCACCGGCTTGGAGGCGAGCGCGCCCAGGTTGCCGAGCCCGAGAATGGCGGTGCCGTTGGAGATGACTGCGACGAGGTTGCCCTTGGCGGTGTAGTCGTAGGCTGAGGCCGGGTTCTCGGCGATCGCCCGCACCGGCACCGCGACCCCCGGCGAGTAGGCCAGGCTGAGGTCGCGCTGGGTCGCCATCGGCTTGGACGCGACGATCTCGATCTTGCCGGGCCGGCCCCGCGAGTGGAAGTGGAGCGCCTCGGCTTCGCTGAACTTGACGTTGCTCTCGGACATGGGAGCGCGGTTACACTCCGCGTCTTTCCCCGTCACCACGAAACGGGCTACGTACGCGCATGGCCAGGGCCGACGCCGCCACCCCGATGATGCAGCAATACCACCGCCTCAAGGCCGAGGCCGGTGACGCGCTGCTGTTCTACCGTATGGGCGACTTCTTCGAGCTGTTCTTCGATGACGCCAAGGCGGCAGCCGGGTGCCTCGACATCGCGCTCACCAAGCGCGGCGCCGACGCAGGCGAGCCAGTGCCAATGTGCGGCGTGCCGGTGCATTCGGCCGAGTCCTACCTCGCCCGCCTGATCCGCGCCGGTCACTGCGTCGCTATCGCCGAGCAGACGGAAAGCCCCGCCGAAGCCCGTCGGCTGCGCGGGTCCAAGGCGCTGGTCGACCGCGCGATCATCCGGCTGGTCACGCCGGGGACCCTGACGGAAGACACGCTGCTGGACAGCGGTGCGGCCAACTGGCTGGCGGCGGTAGCCAGGGCTGGCGACGAGTGGGGAATCGCCGCCGCCGACATCTCCACCGGCCGGTTTGAGCTGATTGCCTGCGGACCGGGCGACCTCCAAGCGGAGCTGGCCCGCCTGTCGCCGGCCGAGACCATCGCCGAGGGGAAGGTGCCGGGCATCAGGTGCATGCCGGGCAAAGGTGGCTTCGACAGCGCGAACGGCGAGCGGGCACTGACCCGGCGCTTCGCGGTCGCCAGCCTCGACGGTTTTGGTGAACTCGGCCGGGCGGAGCTGGCGGCCGCAGGCGGCTTGCTGGCCTACCTCGACGCCACCCAGAAGGAGGCGACCGCATTCCTTGCGGCGCCGCGCCGGATCGCGCGGCTGGAGCATATGGCGATCGACGCCGCCACTCGGGCCAGCCTCGAAATTTGCCGGACGGCGGAAGGCAGCACCGCGGGATCGCTGCTGGGCGAGATCGACCGCTGCGTCACGGCTGCCGGACGGAGGCTGCTCGGGGCCGACCTGTCGGCGCCGCTGCTCGACCGACGCTCAATCGACGGGCGGCTGATGCTGGTGCAATGGCTACACGAGGCCGCCTTGCTGCGCGGCCGCGTCCGCGACGCCCTGCGCGCGATGCCCGACATCGGCCGAGCGCTCGGGCGGCTGGTAGCCGGGCGCGGAGGACCGCGTGACCTGGCCCTGTTGCGCGACGGCCTGGCCAGCGCGGCGACCCTGCGAGCTGCGGTCGCGGCCGAGCCCGACCAGCCCGCATTGCTCGCGCGCTTGCTCCCACGACTCGCCGGGCATGACGAACTGGTCGCGCGCCTCCGCGCCGCCCTGGTCGAGTCGCCCCCGCTCGATGCGGCCAAGGGCGGCTATATCGCAGAAGGTTATGACCCGGAACTCGACGGCTTGCGAGCGGCTTCGTCGGACGGCCGCCGCGCCATCGCCGACCTGGAGGGCCGCTACCGCGACGCGACCGGCATTGGTTCGCTCAAGATCCGGCACAATGCGGTGCTCGGCTACCATGTCGAGGTGTCGGCCAGGCATGCGGATCGGCTGCTCGCCCCGGATAGCGGCTTCACCCATCGCCAGACGCTGGCCGGCGCAGTGCGCTTCAACTCGCCGGCGCTGCACGAGGAAGCGAGCAAGGTCATCGAGGCGGGCGCACATGCGCTCGCGGCCGAGCAGGCGCATCTGGAGGAGCTGACGGCGCTGGCGGTCCGGGGTGCTGGAGCCATCGCCGACACCGCGGACGCCATTGCCCGCATCGACGTCGCCGCCAGCCATGCCGAACGGGCAGCGGAAGGCAGCTGGTGCCGTCCCGCCTTCGCCGATACGCCCTGCCTGGAGGTCGAGGGCGGCCGCCACCCGGTGGTGGAAAGTGCGCTGCGGGGTTCGGGCGAGCGCTTCATCGCCAATGACTGCAGCCTCGGGTCATACGACCGGCTGTGGCTGATCACCGGCCCCAACATGGGCGGCAAATCGACTTTTCTGCGCCAAACTGCGCTGATCGCGCTGCTCGCCCAGTCCGGGAGCTTCGTGCCCGCCAGCCGCGCGCGGCTCGGCATCGTCGATCGGCTATTCAGCCGGGTTGGCGCTTCGGACAACCTCGCTCGCGGCCGCTCCACCTTCATGGTCGAGATGGTCGAGACCGCGGCCATCCTGGCGCAGGCCACCAGGTACAGCCTGGTCATCCTGGACGAGATCGGGCGCGGCACCTCGACCTTTGACGGGCTGGCGATCGCCTGGGCGGTAGTCGAGGCGATGCACGGTGAGGTCGGCTGCCGCACCCTGTTCGCCACTCATTATCATGAGCTGACCCGCCTGGCCGGACGGCTCGACGCCTTGTCCCTCCACCATGTGCGGGCGCGCGAGTGGAAGGGGGACCTCGTCCTGCTGCACGAACTTGCGGACGGACCCGCCGACCGCAGCTATGGCATCGCCGTGGCGCGACTCGCGGGCCTGCCGCCGGCCGTGGTGGCGCGGGCCAAGGCGGTGCTGGCGAAGCTGGAGGCGGGCCGAGACGCTACCTGCGGGATCGCGGCGGGACTCGACGACCTGCCGCTGTTCGCCGCGGCCGCCGCCCAGCCCGAGCCGCCCGCCGATCCCTTGCTGCAGGCTGTTGCCGAACTGGAGCCCGACAGCTTGACCCCGCGCGAGGCGCTCGACGCCCTGTATCGGCTCAAGCGGCTGGCGGCGGAGCGCGGCTGATGTCGGCCAACCGCCTCCACCTGGTCGAGCAGCGCGAAGCGATCTTGCAGCGGGCGAGGCTCGCGGAACGGCTTGCGGTGGCCGATCGCGCAAGCGCCTGCGCCGCCTTGGTCCAGGCGCTGGCCGACGGCCGTGCCGCCATCGCCCGGCGGATCGAAGCCCAGCCCTCGCGCGGACGAGTCCACGCCGCTGCGACCGCCTGGCTCACCGACCAGATCGTCGAGCTGGCGTTCGGCTACGCCGCTACCCGGCTTTACCCGGTCGCCAATCCTTCGACCGGCGAACGGGTGAGCCTGGTCGCCCTCGGCGGTTATGGACGGGGCGAAATGGCGCCGTTCAGCGACGTCGACCTCATGTTCCTGACGCCCCAGCGCGCGCCCTGGTGCGAGCAGGTGATCGAAGCGACGCTCTACCTGCTGTGGGACCTCAAGCTGAAGGTCGGACAGGCAGTCCGCACCGTGCCCGAGCTGCTTGGCCTCGCCAAGAGCGACATGACCGTGCGCACCGCCATGCTCGAATCCCGCTTCGTCGGAGGCGATCGGCTCCTGTTCGACGAGGCGGCGGAGCGCTTCCGGAGCGAGATCGTGCGCGGTACGGCCGCGGGATTCACCGCCGCCAAGCTCACCGAACGCGACGAACGCCACCTGAAGATGGGCGACAGCCGCTATCTCGTCGAGCCCAATGTCAAGAACGGCAAGGGGGCCTTGCGCGACCTCCATACCCTCTACTGGATCGGCAAATACGTCCACGGGGTGGAGAGCTCCGCCGAGTTGGTCGGCGCCGGCCTGCTGACCCGGGCGGAGTTCTCCCGCTTCGACCGCGCCGAGCGCTTCTTCTGGTCGGTTCGCTGCCACCTCCACCGGATCGCCGGGCGAGCGGAGGAGCGGCTGACCTTCGACCATCAGCGGCTGATCGCCGAAGCGATGCGCTACACCGACCGGCCGGGCAAGTCGGCGGTCGAGCGCTTTATGCACTTCTACTATCTGCAGGCGAAGACGGTCGGCGACCTGACCGGCCTGTTCCTGGCCCAGCTGGACGAGCAGATGGGCGCGGAAGGGCGGCGGTTCGCGCTGCCGACCTTTCGGCGCCGCCCACGCCGCCTGCATGGTTTCGTGCTCGACCGCGGGCGGCTGAGCATCCCGTCCGATGGCTTTCTGGCCCAGGACCCGGTGCGCCTGCTCCAGCTGTTCGCGCTGGCCGCCGGCGAAGGCCTTGACATCCATCCCTATGCCATGCGCGCCGCCGCCAGGGATGCCCGCCTAGTCGACTCGGTCCGCGACGATCCCACCGCAAACGCGCTGTTCCTTGAGGTGCTGACCAACCGCGAGCGGCCGGAGGTGGTGCTGCGCTGGACGAACGGGACCGGGGTGCTCGGCCGCTTCGTGCCCGACTTCGGCCGGGTCGTGGCGCAGATGCAATTCGACATGTACCACCACTACACGGTGGACGAGCATACCATCCGCGCCGTCGGCCTGCTGGCGGCGATCGAGCGGGGTGACTTGGCGGACGACCACCCGCTCGCCACCGCCCTGTGCGGCCAGCTTGGTTCCCGGCGCAGCCTCTACGTCGCCGTGCTGCTGCACGACATCGCCAAGGGCCGCGGGGGCGACCATTCGCTGCTCGGCGCCGAGATCGCCCTGCAGCTGTGCCCGCGCCTGGGGCTCGATGCGGCTGAGACCGAGACCGTGTCGTGGCTGGTCCGTCACCACTTGCTACTGTCCGCCACCGCCTTCAAGCGCGACCTCGCCGATCCCAAGACGATCGAGGACTTCGCAGCGGTCGTGCAGAGCCCCGAGCGGCTGCGCCTGCTGCTGATTCTGACGGTGGTGGATATCCGCGCGGTGGGGCCGGGCACTTGGACCGACTGGAAGCGCCAGCTGCTGCGGACCTTGTGCGAGCTGGCGGAGGAGCGGCTACGGCGCGGGCACAAGGGGAGCGGACGCGCCGAAGAGGTCGCTGCCCGGCAGCAGGCCCTCACCGAAGCGCTGGGGTGGAGGGCGAGCGCGGCCCGAGCCCACGCCCGCCGTCTGCCCGACAGCTATTGGGTGGCCGAGCCGCCCGAATGGATCCTCGCCAACGCGCGCCAGATTGCCGCGGCCGAAGCGCGCATCGGCGAGTTGCAGCCCAGCGTTTCGCTAGCCGGCGAGGAGGAAGGCGCGACCCGGCTAAGCGTATTCGCGCCGGACCGGCCAGGCCTGTTCTACCGCATATGCGCGGCGCTGGCTGCAGCCGGGGCCAACATCGTGAGCGCCCGCATCCACACGACCCGCGACGGCATGGCTCTGGACAATCTGCTGGTCCAGGATGGGCGAGGGCGACCCTACTCCGACAAGCGGCTGCGCGCGCGGCTGATCCGCACGACCGCCGCGGCCCTGGCGGTGGACCAGCCCGCGGCGGTGCCGTTGCCGCAGGGCAGGGAGCCATTTGCGGTTGCGCCCTCCGTGGTCATCGCCGAGCGCGCGTCGCGGCGGACCACGGTGGCGGAAGTGAATGCGTCCGACCGGCCCGGACTATTGGCCGCGCTCGCGGGCGCGATCTTCCGCCTTGGTCACGTCGTCCACTCGGCCCATATCGCCACCTTTGGGGAGCGGGCGGTCGACGTCTTCTACCTGACGCGCTCCGACGGGAAGAAGCTGGGGGCGGGCGAGATCGAGCCGCTGCGCGCGGCCCTGCTGCACGCCGCTACCGTCAGCCCTGACGCCCGCGCCGCTTAAGGTAGAAGACAAAGGACCCCACGGTCGCCCGCGAGGCTCTCCTCTTGTTTACATTCCGATCAGCCGCGCTCGGGCGCAGGCGGCGGGGGCGGCGGCGCCGGTGGCAGCGGGCAAGCCGCAGTCGCTTCGACCACCGTGCCGTCCGGGCAGGTCTGGGTTGTCACTGGCGGCGGAGGCGGTGGCGGCGGCGGGGGAGCGACCTCCGCGACCCGCTGCGCCGGCCTCAGGTTAGCCCGCAGCGTCAGGCCGAAGGTCCGCGGCTCGGCCAGAAACGCCCCGAACAGCTGGGTCGAACGGTTGGCCACCGGCGAGCAGAAGCCGTTCAGGGCCCCGCGCGTGGTGCAGCTGCCCTGCAGCGGCGCGTCGAACGCCACCTGCTTGTAGTTGGTGTCCAAGATGTTCTGCGCCCAGAGTTCAACCGCCCAGCGATCGTCGGGACCGCGCACGCCCACCCGGCTGTTGAAGGTGGTGTAGCCGTTCTCGATCTTCTCGATGTCGAGGTCGGAGCCGGTGTTGAACTTCGACTGGTAGCGGCCGTCGAGGTAGAACAGCCCTTTGAGGCCGGTAGTACCGATCGGCGGGGTCCAGGCCAAGCTACCGGTCAGGGTGTACAACGAGCTGTTCGACAGGCGCCGGCCCGGAAGCTGGAACAGCGCGGTGCTGAGCGCCCGGCCGTCCGCACCGACCAGGTTGTTACGGTACTTGGTGTCGGACACGGTCGCACCGACATTGAAGTAGACGTTTGGCAGCGGGCGTGTGAACACTTCCACTTCGACGCCGCGGCTCTTCACGCCAGCCCGGGTGTCGCCGTCGCATTCGCCGGTCGGCACCACTTGCGCGTTGTCGGTGTCCGCGCCGTCAAGGTCGTCTTCGCACGAATTGACGTTCTCGACGAAGAAGTTGATGCCATTGAAGGTGTTGAGCTGGAAGTCGCGGAACAGCTGGCGGAACAGGGCAACGTTCACGTCGATGCCGCGGCCGTTGTACTTGGCGCCGAGCTCGACGGCGTCGTTGATCTCGGGCCGGAACTCCAGCTCTTCGATCGTGGCGGCGGTGGTCACCGCGCCTGCGACGGGAACGCCCGAGCTGTTGAGCGCAACCGTGCGGGACAGCGCCGAGCGATCGAGGTTGTACCCGCCTGCCTTGTAGCCGCGCGAGTAGCTGGCATAGGTCAGGAGGTTGTCGGTCGGCTTGAAGCTGAGCACCACCGTGCCCGTCAGCTTGTTCTCCTTGCGCGAGTCCCGCTCCTGCAGGCTGCCGCCCGGCAGGCTGGGGATAACGCAGGGGATCTGCTGCAGGGAAGCCAGCGCCCCGCCTGAGAACACGCCGCACAGGGGCGTCGCGTTCAAGTCGTTGAGGTCAACGTTCAGAGTCTTCTTCTCCCGCGTGTAGCGGGCGCCCACCGTGAGCTTCAGCGCATCGGTGATCGAGAAGATGTTGTGGGTGAACAGCGCGAGGTTGTTGCTGGTCTGGTTGAAGGTGTCGTCCGTCTGATCGGTGAACGCGCGCGGGCCTCCGCCGAGCGCCAGCGAGAGGTTGCTGAAGCCGCTGGTGCCGAACGGAGCGGCGCCGAAGTTCACCCCCGGGATGAGCGGCGAGAGTCCGGCATTGTTGAGCTGCGCAAAGGCGCCGAGCACCGTGATGTTGCCGGCGATGGCCTGCGCGGCGGCGAGGTTGCCCGCCGCCACCGCCGCGTTGAACTGCGCCAGCAACGCGGCCCTGATCCCCCCCGCCACGAGCGGCTGGAAGCAGGTCGGCTGCGTGCCCGGCTGCAGCAGCGCGGCCTGCCCGGTCACCTGAGCGAAGTTGTTCGCAACGAGGCAGTTGGCGAAGCGGCCATAATCGTCGCCATAGGCCAGGTTGTCGCGGACCCGCAGCTTCTCGCGCGCGAGATAGCCGCCGAACAGCCAGTCAACCCGGTCGCCGAAGCTTGAGCCCTGCAGCCGGACTTCCTGGCTGAAGGTCCGGAAGCGGTTGAAGGCGGTGCCGTCGTCGTCGCGGTAGAGGATGTCGAGGTTGTTGAAGTCGGCGTCCTGACCGCGGATGTACTTGTTAGTGCGCCAGGCGGTGATGGACGTCAGCTCCGCCCCACCGAAATCGTACACCGCTTCGGCCGACACGCCGCCGTCCTTGACGTCCTGGCGGTAGCTGCGCCCCGGCGTGATGGAGACCTCGCGGTCGTAGGGATCGTCGTTGATGATCGCGCCAATGCCACGCTCGATGAAAGCAATGGTAGACGGCTGGCTGGTCGCCTCGCCGCCCACCGCGACGATGTCCTCCGTCGGCAGGTAGACCGCCGCGCAGCATTCCTCGTCGCGCTTGGCGAAGTCGCCGATGAACCGGACCGACAGGTCGTCGTTAGGCTTGAAGAGCAGCTGGCCGCGCAGCAGGTATCGGTTGCGGTCGTTGACGTCGCGGCCGGAGATCACGTCTTCCAGGAAGCCGTCGCGCTTCAGGTAGATGGCGTCGGCGCGCACGGCCAGCGTGTCGCTGATCGGGCCGGTTCCGCCCACCTCGACCCGGCGGAAGTCATAGTTGCCGACCGTCAGCTCGCCGTTGACCTCCGGACGGAACTGCGGCCGGGCGGTGATGATGGAGATGAGGCCCGCGGAAGTATTGCGTCCGAACAGCGTGCCCTGCGGCCCGCGCAGCACCTCGATCCGATCGATCTGGCCAAGCTCGGTCAGCCCGGTTCCGGTGCGCGAGCGATAAACGCCGTCGATGAACACGCCGACCGAGCTCTCGAGGCCCGGGTTGTCGCCCACGGTGCCGATGCCGCGGATGCGGGCCACGGCCGCGCCTGCTTCGGACGAAGTGGAGGAGACCAGCAGCGATGGCGAGACCTGCTGCAGCTGCCGGATGTCGGCAGCGCCTGTGTTCTGCAGCTGCTGCGCGGTGACCGCGCTGACTGCCAGCGGGACGTCGGACAGGGCTTCGTTGCGGCGGGTGGCGGTGACCACGATGTCGCCGGTCTGCTGATCGGCGTTTTCCGTGTCCGCAGTGTCGTCAACCGCGCCAGCCTCGGTCGTCGCGCCCTGAGTCGCTTCTGCGCCGCCACGGTCAGTGTCGGTGTCCGCCTCTGTCGTGGATTGAGCAAAGGCTGGTGTCGAAAGAGCGAACAGGCAGGCCGACAACAGCCAGGTGGACTTGCGCATGGGTTCCCCTCCAGAAATCTTGTGGTGGGGACGCTAGTGCAGCGATGAGGCCCTTGGAAGCGAAGGGGGCAGTTAACGGCCAGTTATCCCCAGCCGCTGTTACCAAGGAGCAACATAGTGCGGTGCAGCATAGTCCTGCCGCGATGCGGCAAGGTCAAGTCGAGAGCGCGTAGCTTTCAAGAAAGCCGCAGCGCCCGCAGCGGAAGGTCGTGATCTCGTGCTGATCACGACCGCGGAGCTTGAGCCCGGTCCAGATGCTTTTCACGGGCGCGCCGGCGATCCACTTGCCTACGACATAGAAGCTATCGGTCTGATCCAAGACGAAGCCTGCCGCCATGCTGGACCCGCACTTGGAACAGTCAGGCGTATGCGGCATGCGGCTTCCCGAAGCTCGGTTACTTGGGCGACAGCACCATGAGCATCTGGCGACCTTCCATCCGCGGGTGCGCCTCGACCTTGGCGATCCCGCCCGTTTCCTCCGCGACCCGCTGGAGCACCGCCATGCCGAGCTGGCCGTGCGCCATCTCGCGGCCGCGGAAGCGCATGGTCACCTTGACCTTGTCGCCTTCCTCCAGGAACTCCACGACCTTCTTCATCTTGGTGCCATAGTCGTGGTCGTCGATGTTTGGACGCATCTTGATCTCCTTGATCTCCTGCGTCTTCTGCTTCTTGCGCTGCTCGTTAGCCTTCTTCTGCGCCTCGTATTTGAAGCGGCCAATGTCGAGGAACTTGGCAACGGGCGGGTCGGCGTTGGGGCTGATTTCGACCAGGTCGAGCCCGACGCCAACCGCCTGCTCGTAAGCCTCACGCGTATACATCACGCCCAGGTTCTCGCCGTTTTCGTCGATCACCCGGACCTTCTGGGACTGGATGAACTCGTTGTAGCGAGGGCCGGTGAACTGCGGCGGCGCCTGCGGACGGCGCGGATAGGGCGGTGGTATAGCTGAGTCTCCTGATGCAGTTGGTTCTAGCGTCGCGAGCTAAGGCTTGCGGCGGGCAATGGGAAGGGGCTTCAACCGATTTGGCGCGCTCTGTGGCGGCATGGCGTCAATTGCCGGTCCGCAGGCGACCGCGCAAGGCGAGCGATTTGCGGTTGAGCGCGGGCAGGTCCGCCGTTCCCGCAAGCAGCGCTTCGCCAAGCTCCACGGCTTTCACCAGCACCGGCCCGGGCGCGTGGCGATAAGCGGGCCGGCCCTCGATCCGTTCGTACCAGCAGCATCCGCATGCGGCGTCGAGCAGCACGCGCTGAAAACAATGGTCGAAGCGCAGCAGCCAGCCGCGCTGGACCGCCACCTCCGGCAGCGCAACGCGGGTGAGCTGCAGCCAGCGCCCTTCCAGCTCAGCCCGGCCGGCGGACAAGGTCGGGCGGCACCGCTTCCGCGGCGAAGGTGGCGATCGCCTCGTCCAAGGGCATCATCTGCTGACGATCGTCAGAGCCCAGGCGGCGGACCGCCACCGTGCCTTCCTCCGCTTCGCGCTTGCCGACGACCAGCAGCAGCGGGACCTTGGCCAGCGAATGTTCGCGCACCTTGTAGTTGATCTTCTCGTTGCGAAGGTCGGTGTCGGCCCGCAGCCCCGCCGCGCGGAGCTTGGCCGCGACCTCCTCGGCATAGCCGTCCGCGTCCGACACGATGGTCGCGACCACCGCCTGCACTGGCGCCAGCCACAGCGGGAACCGGCCCGCGTGATGCTCGATGAGAATGCCGATGAACCGCTCGAACGACCCCAGGATCGCGCGGTGCAGCATGACCGGGCGGTGCCGGGCGCCGTCCTCGCCGACATAGGTCGCGTCCAGCCGTTCCGGCAACACCGTGTCGGTTTGGATCGTCCCGACCTGCCAGGTCCGCCCGATTGCGTCCGTGAGATGAAATTCAAGCTTGGGCGCATAGAAGGCGCCTTCGCCCGGCAGCTCCTCCCAGCCGAACTCCGCCGTGTTGCGGCCGGTCGCCGCCACCGCATCGCGCAGCGATTGCTCCGACCAGTCCCACATCTCGTCGGATCCGAACCGCTTGTCAGGCCGCAGCGCGAGCTTGATCGCGTATTTGTCGAAACCGAGGTCATGGTAGACGCGGTCGAGCAGGTCGCAGAACAACGCGACCTCCTCCACCAGCTGGTCCTCGCGGCAGAAGATGTGCGCGTCGTCCTGCGTGAACTGCCGCACCCGCATCAGCCCGTGCAGCGCGCCGTGGGGCTCGTTGCGGTGGCAGCAACCGAACTCGGCCATGCGCAGCGGCAGGTCGCGATAGCTGGTGATGCCCTGTTTGAAAATCAGCACGTGCGCCGGGCAGTTCATCGGCTTCAGCGCCATCAGCTGCGCGTCGCCCGACAGCACCGGCCCTTCGTCCTCGCCCGACGGGATCTCGTCCGGCACGATGAACATGTTCTCGCGATATTTGCCCCAGTGGCCGCTCTTCTCCCACTGGCGCGCGTCCATCAGCTGCGGGGTCTTCACCTCCTGATAGCCGCCTGCGTCCAGCCGCCGGCGCATGTAGGCCTCAAGCTCGCGCCAGATGAGATAGCCCTTGGGGTGCCAGAAGATGGACCCGTGCGCCTCCTCCTGCAGGTGGAACAGATCCATCTCGCGCCCGATCTTGCGATGGTCGCGTTTGGCCGCCTCCTCCAGCCGGGTAAGGTGCTCGGCGAGCTGCTTCTTATTGAGCCACGCCGTGCCGTAGATGCGGCTCAGCATCGGGTTGGCCGGATCGCCGCGCCAGTAGGCGCCCGACACCCGCGTCAGCTTGAACGCCTGCGGGTCGAGCTTCCCGGTCGAGGCGAGGTGCGGCCCGCGGCAGAGGTCCAGCCAATTGTGGTCGGCCTTGCCGGAACGATACATGGTGATCGGCTCGCCCTTGGGCAGTTCCATCACCCACTCGGCCTTGAAGCTCTCGCCCTGACGCCGGAAGAAGTCGCGCACGTCCTCGCGCTGCCACACTTCGCGGATCAGCGGCTCATCGCGGCCGATAACGCGGCGCATCTCCTCTTCGATCGTCGGCAGGTCCTCTTCGGTGAACGGGCCACGGCCGGGCGCCGGCGCGAAGTCGTAGTAGAAGCCATCGTCCGTCGCGGGACCGAAGGTGATCTGCGTCCCCGGGTAGAGGTTCTGCACCGCCTCCGCGAGCACATGCGCGAAGTCGTGGCGGACCAGCTCCAGCGCGTCCCTTTCGTCGCGCGCGGTGATCAGCGCGAGTTCGGCATCTTCCTCGAACGGGCGGGTGATGTCGCGCACCTCGCCGTTGACGCGCGCCGCCAGCGCCGCCTTGGCCAGCCCCGGCCCGATCGCCGCGGCGACGTCAGCGGGAGTCGAACCTTCCGGCATCTCCCGGACCGACCCGTCCGGGAGCGAGATCTTGAACATCTTGGACATAGACCGCGTATGTAGCGATTGCGCGAGCCGATGTGCACCCCCCAAGGGCTTACCGCCCGAGCGGCTCCGCGCTGAGAACAAGGGGAGCAGGGCAGCCACCTATCCTACGGTCCACCGCGGCGAACATGTTCGCCTCAGGCAACTGGTCAAGCGGGATGGCCTGCGGGCGCTCGGCCTGCTTGCGGGCGAGCGACATGGGCGTCTCCGGACAGTCTGCCGGCTGCTGCAGCGGGTTCACCACCGGCATGTTCGTGACCGGCGTCGGTGCTACGATGGGCTCGGCCGGGGCACCGAGAGCGACGGCGGCAAAGGGAAGCAGCAAGGTGCGCATGACTCGCCTCCTCATCCGCCGAGCATACCATAGCTTGCGCTAGACGGTGAAGCTTTCTCCGCAGCCGCAGGCGCCCTTGGCGTTCGGATTGGTAAACACGAACCCCGCGGTGAAATCGTCCTCGCACCAGTCCATGACCGAGCCCACCAGATAGAGGATCGACCCGCCGTCGACGTAGAAGGTCCCGCCGGGCGTCTCGATTTTTTCGTCGAACCTGTCCTCGGCGTTGACGTAGTCGACCGAGTAGGCGAGCCCCGAGCAGCCGCGGCGCGGGGTGGAGAGCTTGACCCCGACCGCCCCTTCAGGCGCGCGCGACATGAGTTCGGCCACGCGCTGCTCGGCAGCTGGCGTCAGCGCGATCGCGGCCGGGCGTATGCGGGTCTTGACCTCAACCATCACAACATCCCCAATTCGAGCCGCGCCTCGTCGCTCATCTTTGATGGGTCCCAGGGCGGGTCCCAGACAAGCTTGACCTCGGCATCGCGCACGCCCGGTACTGACAGCACCCGCAGCTCGACCTCGCCCGGCATCGACTCCGCGACCGGGCAGTGCGGCGTCGTCAGGGTCATGGTGACCACCGCGTCGCAATTCTCGCTGACCGCCACGTCATAGATCAGCCCGAGCTCGTAGATGTCGACCGGAATCTCGGGATCGTAGATGGTCTTCAGCGTCTCGACGATCGCCGCCTGCAAGTCGCCGCCCGTCCCGTGCGCGGGTGCCTCGGCCGGCTTCTCGGCCAGGAAGCCCGCCAGATAGTCGCGCTTGCGCTCGAAAGTCTCCGACGGCGTCTCAAGCTCCACCCGGGCGCGCGGCGGCGGCGTCACTTCCGTCACTTCCTCGATCTCGATCCTGCGTTCCTCACCCATCATCCGAATATCCATTGCACGCGCTTGAGCCCATCCACCAGCGCATCGATGTCAGAGCTGTCCGAGTGCGCCGCAAAGCTCGCCCGGCAGGTCGCGGGAACGCCGAGCAACTCCATCAGCGGCTGGGCGCAATGGTGCCCGGCCCGGATCGCCACGCCCGCGTCGTCCAAGATGGTGCCGACGTCGTGCGGATGCACCCCCTCGACCTCGAAACTGACGATGCCGGCGCTCTCGTCCGGCCCGAACAGCCGGACGAAGCCGAGTGCACGCAAGCGCTCGCGGCCCTCCGCGACCAGGGCCGCCTCATGCCGGTGAAGCCGCTCGACCCCGATCCCTTCGACCCAGTCGATCGCTGCGGCCAGCCCGATGCCGCCGACAATGTGCGGGGTGCCCGCCTCGAACCGCTGGGGCGGGGGCATGAAGGTGGTGCGCGCGAAGCTCACCTGATCGATCATCGCGCCGCCGCCCTGCCATGGCGGCATGGACTCGAGCAGCGCCTTGCGCCCCCACAGCACACCGATGCCGGTCGGCCCATAGAGCTTGTGGCCGGAGTAGGTGTAGAAATCGGCACCGATCGCCCGCACGTCCACCGGCAGTCGCGGCGCGGACTGACAGCCGTCGAGCAGCAGCAGCGCGCCAGCCTTGTGCGCGATCTCCGCCGCCCGCTTCGTGTCGAGGATCGAGCCGAGCACGTTGGACACATGCGCGAAGGCGACCACACGGTGCTGGTCGGCCACCAGCCGCTCAGCCGCGTCGAGGTCAATCCGCCCGTCGCTGGTCAGCGGCACCACGTCGATTTCGTAGCCCGCGAGCTGCCAAGGCACGATGTTGCTGTGGTGCTCCAGCGCGGACAGCAGCACGCGGGTGCGGCCCTCCTTGGGCAGCACCTGCGCAACGAGGTTGATCGCCTCGGTCGCGCCGCGGGTGAAGATCGTCTCCTCGGCCGCGCCGCCGATGAGGTTCGCCGCCCGCGCCCGCGCCGCCTCATAGGCCAGGGTCATGTCGGCCGAGCGCTGGTACACGCCGCGGTGCACGGAGGCGTAGTCCTGCGCATAGGCGCGCGCGATGGCGTCGATCACCGCCTGCGGCTTCTGCGCGGAGACAGCGGAGTCGAGATAATGCCAGCCGGCGATCGCCGGGAACTGGTCGCGGACGTCCAGGTTCGCGTGAATGGTGGTCTGCAGGTTCATGCCACCACACTCCTGAGCGCCGCGCGGCTGGCCTCGATCAGCGCCTCGCGCTGCGCTTCGTCCGCCACCTCGTCCCACAGCTGCAGCACGAATCCCTCCAGCAGCAGCGCCTTGGCGCTCGCCGGATCGAGCCCGCGGCTCAGCGCATAGAACAGCTGGTCGGGGTCGAGCTCGCCGACGCTAGCGCCGTGTGCGCATTTCACGTCGTCGGCGTAGATCTCCAACTCGGGCTTGCAGTTGGCGGTTGCGCCGCGGTCGAGGAGCATGGCCTTGACCGACTGCTCGCCGTCGGTCTTCTGCGCATGCCGCGCCACTGCGACCTTGCCGAGATAGCTGCCGGTCGCGGTGCCGGCGAGGACGCTGCGCACGGTCTGGCGCGAGGTGCCGTTCGGCTCCAGGTGGCGGACCGCCGTCACGATCTCCTGGGTTGCCTTGCCGCCGCCGATGTTGGCCGCATGCAGCGCAAAGTGCGCGCCCTCGTGCATGGCAACGTCCAGCTCGACCCGGCCGTATTGCGGTGCGGTGTTGAGCGCGAAGATGTCGATCGACGCGCCCGCGGCGAGCTCAACCTGCACCGTGCGGACGCCGACGGGCGAGCCGTCGCCGATCCACACCTGCTGCCGGGCCTCGCCTTTGGCCAGCGTGATCGTCTCGGCGCCGGGCAGCTCGTCCCAGACGCTTTTCAGCGCATCCAGGTCGGCGTAGCGCCAGGCCTCCGCCTTGCGGGTGGGAAAGGGCGCGGTCATGCGAGCTCCGTGTAACCTTCGCGCTCAAGCTCGACCGCCAGCTCCGGACCGCCGCTCCGCACGATCCGCCCTTCAGCCAGCACATGCACCTTGTCCGGCCGGGCCACCTCCAGCAGCCGTTGGTAGTGGGTGATCAGCAGCGCCCCGCGATCGGGCGCGCGCATGATCCGGTTGATGCCGGCGCCGACGATCCGCAGCGCGTCGATGTCGAGCCCGCTGTCCGTCTCATCCAGCACCGCGAAACGCGGGCGCATGATGCCCATCTGGACCATCTCGGCGCGCTTCTTCTCGCCGCCGGAGAAGCCGACGTTGACCGGGCGCTTGAGCATCTCGACGTCCATGCCCAGCTCCGTCGCCTCGGCGCGGGCCAGTCGGATGAACTCGGCGCCCGACAGCTCCGCCTCGCCGCGGGCGCGGCGCTGGGCGTTGAGGCTCTCGCGGATGAACTGCATGGACGAGACACCCGGAATCTCGACCGGGTACTGGAAGCCGAGGAACAGGCCTGCGGCGGCGCGCTCGTGCGGCTCCTGCGCCAGCAGGTCCTCGCCCATGAAGGTCGCGGAACCGTCCGTCACCTCATAGCCCGGCCGCCCGCCAAGCACATAGGCGAGCGTCGACTTGCCCGCCCCGTTCGGCCCCATGATCGCATGCACCTCGCCCGCCGGAACGGTAAGGGTGAGGCCGTTCAGGATCGGCTTGTCCGCGACGGTCGCGTGGAGGTTGGTGATTTGGAGCATGTCTGCTTCAGTTTCCCCGACAATTGCTCAAACGCGAGTTGAACCGAGTGATGAACTCTTCAACTTCCACCTCGACTGCGGCAAATTCCCGCCGCTCCTTGGCTGTGGGCGAACGGTGCGACCCGTCAGGGCGACGCAAAGCGCGATTAAGTTGTTCGATGCGGACAGTCGTGCGGCCGGTAAATGCACCCTGCTCGCGCCGCACATCGGCGCAGGGCTCGGCCGATGACATGGCAGTAAAGGCGAAAACCAACAGGCTCACCCAACGCTCCCCTCAAGGCTGATCCCCAGCAGCTTCTGCGCTTCCACGGCGAACTCCATCGGCAGCTGCTTCAGCACCTCGCGGGCGAAGCCGTTGACGATCAACGCCACCGCCGCCTCCTGATCGAGCCCGCGCGCCATGGCGTAGAACAGCTGGTCCTCGCTGATCTTGGACGTGGTCGCTTCATGCTCGATGGTCGCGGTCGGGTTCTTGACCTCGATGTAGGGCACGGTGTGCGAGCCGCACTGGTCGCCCAGCAGCAGGCTGTCGCACTGGGTGAAGTTGCGGACGTTCTCCGCGCCGGGCAGCACCTTCACCAGCCCGCGATAGGTGTTGTCGGAGCGGCCGGCGCTGATGCCCTTGCTGACGATGGTCGAGCGGGTATTCGCGCCGATGTGCACCATCTTGGTGCCGGTGTCGGCCTGCTGCCGGTTGTTGGTCAGCGCGACCGAGTAGAACTCGCCGACGCTGCCCTCGCCCTTGAGGATGCAGCTGGGATACTTCCAGGTGATCGCGCTGCCGGTCTCGACCTGGGTCCAGCTGACCTTGGAGCGCGCGCCCGAGCACATCGCCCGCTTGGTGACGAAGTTGTAGATCCCGCCGCGGCCTTCCGCGTCGCCGGGGTACCAGTTCTGGACGGTGGAGTATTTCACCTCCGCGTCCTCGTGCGCGAAGATCTCGACCACCGCGGCATGAAGCTGGTTCTCGTCGCGCATCGGCGCGGTGCAGCCTTCGAGGTAGCTGACATAGCTGCCCTTGTCGGCGACGATCAGGGTGCGCTCGAACTGGCCGGTGTTCTCGGCATTGATGCGGAAATAGGTCGACAGCTCCATCGGGCAGCGGACGCCTTCGGGAATGTAGACGAAGGTGCCGTCGGAGAAGACCGCCGAGTTCAAGCAGGCGAAGAAGTTGTCGCGCTGCGGCACGACCGAGCCGAGGTACTTGCGGACGAGGTCGGGATATTCCTTCACCGCCTCCGAGATCGAGCGGAAGATGACCCCCGCCCGCTCCAGCTCCTCGCGGAAGGTGGTGGCGACCGAGACGCTGTCGAACACCGCGTCCACCGCGACCTTGCGCGCGCCCTCGACGCCGGCGAGCACCTTCTGCTCCTCGATCGGGATGCCGAGCTTCTCGTAGGTGCGGCGGATCTCCGGATCGAGCTCGTCGAGCGAGGCGAGTGTCGGCCGCTTCTTGGGCTCCGCGTAATAATAGGAGTCCTGGTAGTCGATCGCCGGGATGTGGAGCTTGGCCCAGTCGACCTCCTCCATCTCCAGCCAGGCGCGATAGCCCTTCAGCCGCCATTGCAGCAGCCACTCGGGCTCGCCCTTCTTGGCGCTGATAAAGCGAACAGTATCCTCGCTCAGTCCCTTGGGCGCGAACTCGGACTCGATGTCGCTGGTGAAGCCCCACTCATAAGTGGCGAGCTTCTCCGCTGCCTCGTGGGCTTCGCGGTTCTTGAGTGCGATTTCCTGGTTCATCTTATCCTTGCACCCCGGCGAAAGCCGGGGCCCAGTCGTGAGTGTTACGCGCAGTAATTGAGGGCTGGACCCCGGCGTTCGCCGGGGTCCTTGCGAGTTGTTCGAGTGTGACCGCGGCCAATGCCCCGCGGACCGCGCGGCTGACCACGCTCATGTGCGGCTTGACCCGGCAGTGTGCGTCGAGCGCGCAGTCGGATGCTTCCTCCGAGCCGCTGCACTGGGTCATGGCAATCGGCCCTTCCACCGCCTCGACCATGTCGGCCAGGCTGATGTCGGTGGGCGAGCCCGCCAGAACGAACCCACCGCCGGCCCCGCGAACGCTCTGAAGCAGGCCCGCGCCCGCCAGCTTGCCCATCAGCTTCTGCGCAGTCGGCACCGGCACGCCAGTCTCCGCCGCCAGCGCGGCCGCGGACAGGCGCTCACCCGCGGGGCTGCGAGCGGCGGCGGTCATGATCACGACCGCGTAATCGGCGAGATGGGTCAGGCGCATTGCTAATCGGAGCTTTCCTGTCCGATTTAGCGCATCCGCCCCGATTTACAACGGTGTGCGCCTAGATCTTCACGCTTCCAACAGCACGTCGGATCAGCGCGCGCGGCAGGAAGCGCTGGCTCTGCGCGGCGACCTTGTTGACGACGCCTGGAACGATGATCGCCTGGTTGCGGTCGAGTGCCGCGAGCCCCGCCGCGACCACTTCCGCGCTGCCGGCACCGAGCTTGTTGAAGGTCTGCGCCTTGCCGAAGCCTGCGACCTCCGCGAACTCGGTCGCGACCGGGCCGGGGCAGAGCGCGGTCACGTGGATGCCGGCCCCGCGCATCTCCTCGTGCAAGGCCTCGGTGAAGCTCAGCACATAGGCCTTGGTGGCGAAATAGACCGCCATGCCCGGGCCGGCCTGAAAGGCGGCGGTGGACGCGACGTTGAGGATGCCGCCGCGCCGCCGCTCGAGCATGCCGGGCAGCACGGCGTGCGCCAGGTCGGTCAGCACGCCGCAGTTGAGGTCGATCATCTGCCGCAGCGTCGGGCCATCATGCGCGGCGAAGCGCCCGGCCAGGCCGAACCCGGCATTGTTGACCAGCAAATCGACATGCTCGTCGTGCGCGGCCACGTCCGCCATGAGACGCTCGGCCGCGTCCGCCTGCGACAGGTCCAGGGCGACCGCGCGGGCGTTGCCGAGCTCGGCAGCAAGCGCCTCAATCCGCTCCTTGCGGCGCGCTACCAGCAGGAGGCGAGCGCCATCGGCCAACAGCTGCCGGGCGAAGTCGGCGCCAAGTCCCGCGGACGCGCCGGTGACGAGGGCGATGGGTTGGGTCATCTCGTTTGTACCCCTGCGAAGCCAAGGGTCCAGTGACCTTTCCCCGGCCATGGAAGTGAACTGGGCTTCTGCCTTCGCAGGAGCACTAAGCCACGACCGCCTTTTCGATCTTCCCCGGCTCCCGCGGCGGCTCGCCCACCGGCAGCTTGTCGACATATTCCATCCCGCTCTCGACTTGGCCCCACACCGTATATTGCCGGTTGAGGAAGCTCGCGTCGTCGAAGCAGATGAAGAATTGGCTGTTGGCGGTGTTCGGCTGGTTAGTCCGCGCCATGGAGCAGGTGCCCCGCACGTGCGGCTCCGCGTTGAACTCGGCCTTGAGGTCCGGCTCCTTCGAGCCGCCGCTGCCGCTGCCGGTGGGATCGCCGCCCTGGGCCATGAAGCCCCGGATCACGCGGTGAAACACTACACCGTCGTAGAAGCCATCGCTCGCCAGCTTGGCGATGCGCTCGACGTGGCCGGGCGCCAGGTCGGGCCGCAGGCGGATGACGACGTCGCCGCCGGTCGAAAGGGTCAAGGTCAGCGTTTGCGGCGCGTCGGCCATCGGGCAAGCTCCTGTTGATGGGATGGGGGCGCATGTAGGGGCCGGCTTCGCCTTGCGCCAGAGCGGGCGGGGCCATAGGAAGCGCCGGGCGCAAGGCAAGGGAACCAAGGGCATGAGCGAACGCGAGGACATCGCCACCGCCGCCCCTGCGCCAGATGGCGAACTGCTGATGGTGCCGCCCCCACAGGCCGAGCCGGACAAAGGCATAATGGATGCCGAGGACCGGCTCCGCCCCGACTTCGTGGAGCAGGTGCTCGACGCGGTTGAAGCGGGCGACATCGCCACTGCGTGCCGCCTCGTGGCGCCGCTCCACCCAGCGGACGTTGCCGACCTCATCGAACTCGCCCGCGCCGACGAGCGCGAGGGGCTGGTCGCCGCGCTGGCAGACCTGGTCGACGCCGAGGTGCTGGCGGAGCTGAACGACCACGTCCGCGAGGCGCTCATCGACGAGATGGAGCCGCAGCAGGTCGCCGACCTAGCCGGCCAGCTCGAGACCGACGACGCGGTCGCGCTGATCGAGGACCTGGAGGAGGACGAGCAGCGCGCCGTGCTCCGCCGGATGGAGCCCGACGATCGCGCCGCAATCGAGGAAGCGCTCACCTATCCCGAGGAGTCCGCCGGTCGCCTGATGCAGCGCGACCTGATCGCGGTGCCCGAACATTGGTCTGTCGGCCAGGTCATCGACTATCTCCGCTCGGGCGAGGAACTGGCCAACGATTTCTGGGAAGTGTTCGTGGTCGACGCCGGCCACCATCCGGCCGGCACCTGCCGCCTGTCCACCATCCTCCGCTCGCCGCGCTCCACGCCGGTCACCGAGATCATGCAGGAAGAGCAGACGCTGATCCCGGTCGACATGGATCAGGAGGACGTCGCGCTCCGCTTCCAGAAGTACGCGTTGGTGTCCGCGGCGGTGGTGGACGGCAGCGGCCGGCTGGTGGGCATGATCACTGTCGACGACGTGGTGCACATCATCCAGGAAGAAGCCAGCGAGGACGTGCTGCTGCTGTCGGGCGCGGGCGAAGGCGACATCAACGAGCCGGTGACCGAAAGCTACAAGGCCCGGGTCCGCTGGCTGATCGCCAACCTGCTGACCGCGCTGGTCGCGTCCACCGTGATCCGCATGTTCGAAGGAAGCATCGAGCGGCTCGCAATTTTGGCTGTGCTGATGCCGATCGTCGCGGGAGTAGGCGGCAATGCTGGGACTCAGACGCTGGCGGTGACGGTGCGCGCGCTGGCGACCAACCAGCTGACCGGGTCCAATCGGTGGCGGGCGGTCGGACGAGAGATGCGGGTGGCGCTGCTCAACGGGGTCACTGTGGCGGCCCTGATCGGGGTCGCCGTGTCGCTGATCCTTCGCAGCCCGCAGCTCGGCGGAGTGATCGCGGCAGCCATGCTGTTCAACATCCTAATCGCGGGGCTGGCCGGCGTGCTGGTGCCGCTGACGCTGGAGCGGCTGCGCGCCGACCCGGCAGTGGCCAGCAGCGTGTTCGTCACCATGGTCACCGACTCCATGGGCTTTCTGCTGTTCCTGGGACTCGCGACGGCAGCCGGCCTGACCGGCTAAGCTCTTGTGCTAGCCCGGCTAATTGCGGCAAGGCTGCGTCATGGCGTCACTCCACCTGACCAAAGTCGCCGTCGGCTGCCGCGACCTCCCGGCGCTTGAGAAGCGTATCGCCGGGCGCGACGATGGCGGCGAAGTGCGCGTCGTTACCCGCATGCGCCCGCGCCGGATGGAGGAGCTGGTCGGCGGCTCCTTGTTCTGGATCGTCAAGCACCGGCTGGTCGCCTGCCAGCAGATCCTCCGCTTCGACGATCGCGCCGACGGGCGCTTAGACATCGTCTGCTCGGCTCAGCTCCTTCCGGTGCCGGCAAAGCCCAAGCGCGCGCACCAGGGCTGGCGTTACCTCGACCCCGCGGACGCGCCCAAGCCCGGCGACAACGACGACAGCGGCATCGGGCTGCTTCCGCCGCCGCTCTACGGCAAGCTGGCGGCGTTGGCGCTGCTCTAGCGGCAGCCGGAAACCGTCGACGACCCCAGCACCTTGAGGGTGCAGGCCGGTCGGCCGGTCAGCTCGACCTGGGCGGTGCCGCTGGCGTCCACCCGCGCCGTGTCGCTCGCGGCCGCGGTCAGCTGGGCGGGACCTTCGGCGCTCAGCAGCGCGTCCTTCACCGCCAGCCCGCTCGCGTCCAGGCTGCTGGCGCCGCGCACGATTGCCGTAAGCTTGAGCGTCCTGCCGGCGACGCGCGAGGTCACCGTTCCGGACAACGCCACGACCAGCCGGTCGGCCTGCACTTCCCCGATCTCCGCGCGGCCCGCCCCGTGGGCCGACAACTCGAAGGTCAGGCCCTTGACCCTGTCGATCAGCAGCGTGCCCGCTCCGTTCAGCGAGGCCACGGTCAACTCATGCGTGCCGACGTTGACTTCGAGCGGATCCTGGGCTCGGCCGGGGTAGCCGCCCCAGGCCGAGGCGTTGTGGCGGATGACCAGCGTCCGGCCCTCGACCTTCAGGCTGAGGGCATCCAGCGCCTGTGCGCTGCCGCTGGCCTGGGCGAACGGTGACCTGCCCGTCGTCAGCTGCACCGAGTAGGGGCCATCCACCCGCACCCGGTCGAAGCTCGTGACCGTGTAGCTCCGGGTGGCGGCAGTAGCAGGCGCGGCGAAGCAGAGGGCGGCGGTCAGGGCGAGGGCAAGGTGCGCGGGTCGGATCATGGGTCCGACCCTCGCACGCCATGGTTAACGCACCCTCAAGAGCATTGCACGGTGCCCGAGCCGGCCTTGCTCACGTTGCACTTGGCGCCGCCGGTCACCCGGACGTTGCCCGAGCCGGCGATCTCCACCCGCGCCGATGAGCGGACGTTCGCATCGATGTTGCCGGAGCCCGCGATCTCGGCGCGGGCTTGGTCGGTGGCGACCTGCCCGGCCTGGATGTTCCCGGACCCGGCGATCTCGTAGTGAGCCGCCGCCGCGCGGCCGGCCGCTGTCGCATCGCCCGAGCCGGCGATCTCCAGCCGCAGCGAGCCCACCTGCACCTGGGGCAACCGAAGGCCGCCGGAACCGGCAACGGACGCGTGAAAGGACTCGGCTGCGACCCGGTCTACCGCCATGTCCCCCGAGCCGGCGATCGCCGCGGCGCGCAGCATGGGCACGCTGACCGCCACTCTGACCGTGCCGCGAGTGCTCGATGACCAGCCGTTCAACATGCCACGGCGTCGTTCGGGACGGATCTTGAGCGTGCCGTTCTCCACGACGACTTCCATCTTCTCGACAATGGCGGAAGGGCCCCGCGCAGCGACCCACGGCTGCCGGCCCGTCGACACGTCCACCGCGAACGGTCCGGCGACCTCGATCTTATCGAACGCCGACACGGGAAAGGTCCGCGCGATTTCGGGTCCCGCGCTCTGCGCCTGCCCGGCGCTGCACGCTGCCACGCCCAACGCGATGGCCGTGAAGAACAAGGTGCGCATCATCCATCTCCCGTGCTGTGTTGAACGCCTAATACAGCAAGACAAATGTAGCGGCAAGGGACAAAAGAAAGGGCGCTCCGGTGAGGGAGCGCCCTTTCCGATCAACCGGCAAGTCGACTATCAATCTTCCTCGTCGACCAGCTCCTTGCTCTTCTGGTGCGTGAGCACGGCCTTGTTGAGGATCTCGAGGATCTTGGCCAAGGCCGCCTTCTCGTCGGTCTGTTCCATCGCTGCCAGCTCGCGCGCCAGACGGGACGAAGCGGCCTCAAAAATCTGCCGCTCCGAGTAGCTCTGCTCGGGCGCGTCGTCGGGGCGGAACAGGTCACGGGTCACCTCGGCGATCGACGTAAGGTCGCCCGAGTTGATCTTCGCTTCATATTCCTGGGCCCGGCGCGACCACATGGTGCGCTTGACCCTCGGCTTGCCCTTGAGCGTCTCCAGTGCGGCCTGCATCGTCTTGTCCGACGACAGCTTGCGCATGCCCACCGAGTCCGCCTTGTTGACGGGAACCCGGAGCGTCATCTTCTCCTTCTCGAAGCGGAGCACGTAGAGGTCGAGCCGGGTGCCGGCGATCTCCGTGCTTTGCAGTTCAACGACGCGGCCCACACCATGCTTGGGGTAAACAACATAATCGCCAACGTCGAAGCTCAACGCCTTCGCTGCCATTCGTTCACCTTCCTACTTGTGATGGGAAAAGCCGCACGCGACACCAGTGCCCCCAAGCCGGCCCCTGGTCGTGAGCTCTTCCGATAAAGCTTCCTGCTGTGCGAACGCCACCGGACGTGACGAGCAACTGACACAAGTCTTTAACACAAACTGATTCAGATCGCTAGACCCAGCTGCAAGGGGCTACTGTCGTTAACCATTTTAATGTTGTGGATTCCGAGGCCTAGCAAGCGCACCCCCTTTGGCACCGGCATGAGGCAGGCGAGCAGCAGGCGTCCGGCGGCCGCAAAGCTCGGAAAATCGCAGATCGGATCGGCGAAGCTCCTGGAACGGGTGATCAGCTCGAAATCGGCGAACTTGACCTTGAGCGTGACGGTGCGCCCGGCCGCGCCCGAGCGCTCGATCCGTGCCCAGGCCAGGCCCGCCACCCGCTCTAGCTCGGTGTGGAGCGCAGCCGGCTCGGACAGGTCCGTATCGAACGTCCGCTCGGCGCTGACCGACTTGGCCTGGCGGGAGGCGCGGACGGGACGGTCGTCGAGGCCGCGGCAGATGCGCCAATACCATTCGCCCGAGCTGCCGAAGCGGCCTTCCAGCTCGGCGCGGCTCAGCCCCTGCAGGTCGGCGCCGGTGACGATGCCCATCCGGTTGAGCCTTTCCGCGGTCTTGGGACCGATCCCGTGGAACCGCCCCACCGGCAGGGTTGCGATGAACCGCGGCGCGTCCTGCGGGCGGATCACGCACAGCCCGTCCGGCTTGTTGTGGTCGGAGGCGAGCTTGGCGACGAACTTGCAGTAGGACACGCCGGCCGACGCGGTGAGCTGCGTTTCCTCCCGGATGCGGCGGCGGATCTCCTTGGCGATGGCGCGGGCGGAGCCGAGCCGGTGCCGGTCCTCCGTTACATCGAGGTAGGCCTCGTCGAGGCTTAGCGGCTCGATCTGCTCGCTGAAGTCCGCGAAGATGGCGCGGATCTGCCCGCTGACCTCCTTGTAGGCATCGAACCGCGGCTTCACAAACAGGAGGTCGGGGCAGCGTCGCTTGGCGGTGACGGAGGGCATGGCCGAGCGGACGCCGAACACCCGAGCCTCGTAGCTCGCGGCCGCGACCACCCCGCGGTGCCCGCCGCCGACCGCCACCGGCTTGCCTCTAAGCTCGGGATTGTCGCGCTGTTCAACGCTGGCGAAGAAGGCATCCATGTCGATGTGGATGATCTTGCGGAGCGGACTCGAGCCAGGAGCGTTCACGCCCCGTTCCCTAGCTTGGCTTCCCGCCGGAGTCATGCTTAAGGCCGCCCGACCTTACTTTCAGGATCATCCATGAACATCCACGAATATCAGGCGAAAGAGCTGCTGGGAAAGTTCGGCGTGCCGGTGCCGGCCGGCCACGCGGCGATGAGCGTCGAGGAGGCGGTGAAGGCTGCCGAGCAGCTTCCCGGCCCTCTGTGGGTGGTCAAGGCGCAGATCCATGCCGGCGGCCGCGGTAAAGGCAAGTTCACCGAGCTCGGGCCTGACGCCAAGGGTGGCGTCCGGCTGGCCAAGTCGATCGACGAGGTTCGCGAGCATGCCGAGGAGATGCTCGGCAAGACCCTGGTCACCATCCAGACAGGCGCGCAGGGCAAGCAGGTTCAGCGGCTCTACATCACCGACGGCGTGGACATCGCCCGTGAGTTCTACTTGGCCCTGCTGGTCGACCGCGAAAGCGGCCGCATCGCCGTGGTCGCCTCGACCGAAGGCGGCATGGACATCGAGGCGGTCGCCCACGACAGCCCTGAGAAGATCGAGACCGTCACCATCGACCCTGCCACCGGGCTGATGCCGCACCATGGCCGCGCCGTTGCGACCGCGCTCGGCCTGACCGGCGACCTCGCCAAGCAGGCCCAGAATGTGCTGGCCAAGCTATACAAGGCCTTCCTCGGCACCGACGCTTCGCAGATCGAGATCAACCCGCTGGCGGTCACTGACGATGGCAAGCTGCTGGTGCTCGACGCCAAGGTCGGCTTCGACAGCAACGCCATGTTCCGCCACAAAGACTTGGCCGAGCTGCGCGACCTCACCGAGGAGGACCCGCAGGAGATTGAGGCCAGCAAATACGACCTCGCCTACATCAAGCTCGACGGCGACATCGGCTGCATGGTCAATGGCGCGGGCTTGGCAATGGCGACGATGGACATCATCAAGTTGAACGGCGCGGAGCCCGCCAACTTCCTCGACGTGGGCGGCGGCGCGTCCAAGGAAAAGGTGACCGCGGCGTTTAAGATCATCCTGGCCGATCCCGCAGTGAAGGGCATTCTGGTCAACATCTTCGGCGGCATCATGAAGTGCGACATCATTGCCGATGGGATCGTCGCCGCGGCGCGCGAGGTCGATCTCAAGGTGCCGCTTGTGGTCCGGCTCGAAGGCACCAATGTTCAGCAGGGCAAGGACATATTGGCGGGCTCGGGCCTGCCGATCGTCGCCGCCAACGACCTTGGTGACGCGGCGCAGAAGATCGTGGCCGAGGTGAAGGCAGCTTAGTTTTCATGTGGCTGTTCCCGCCTTCCGCGGGAGCGCAACGGAGAAGCATATGAAGGTCTTAGTCGCGGTCAAGCGGGTGATCGACTACAATGTCAAGCCGCGGGTCAAGATGGACGGCACCGGCGTCGATCTGGCCAACGTCAAGATGAGCATGAACCCCTTCGACGAGATCGCCGTCGAAGAAGCCATCCGCCTCAAGGAGAAGGGCGCCGCGACCGAGATCGTGGCCGTCTCCATCGGCCCGGCCAAGGCACAGGAAACGCTGCGGACCGCGCTCGCCATGGGCGCCGACCGCGCGATCCTGGTCACCAGCGGTGAGGAGGTCGAGCCGCTGGCCGTCGCCAAGATCCTCGCCAAGGTCGCGGAGGAGGAGCAGCCCGGCCTGTTCCTGCTCGGGAAGCAGGCGATCGACGACGACTCCAGCGCGGTGGGCCAGATGCTCGGCGCGCTGACCGGCTACGGCCAAGGTACCTTTGCGTCCAAGGTCGAGGTCGCAGGCGATACGGTCAACGTCACCCGCGAAGTCGATGGCGGACTGGAAACGGTGGCGCTGAAGCTGCCCGCGATCGTCACCACCGACCTCCGCCTCAACGAGCCGCGCTACGCTTCGCTGCCCAACATCATGAAGGCCAAGTCTAAGCCGCTCGCGCAGAAGACGCCGGCCGACTACGGCGTCGACACCGCCCCGCGGCTGGAGACGCTCAAGGTCGCCGAGCCTTCCAAGCGTCAGGCCGGTGCCAAGGTCGGCAGCGTCGATGAACTGGTCGAAAAGCTGAAGAGCGTGGGAGTGGTGGCATGAAGGTCCTGGTTCTCGGCGAGTACAGCGGCGGCAAGGTCAAGGACTCCACCCTCGCGACCCTCGGCGCCGCGGCCAAGTTCGGCGGCGACGTCGACCTGCTGCTGATCGGCCCCGACGCAGCTGGCGCGACGGAGGACGCCAAGAGCATCGCCGGCGTGTCGCAGGTGCTGGTCGCGGCCGATCCGGCGCTCGACCATGAGCTGGCGGAGGCCGTAGCCCCGTTGCTCGCTCGGCTGATGGCCGATCATGACGTGCTGCTCGCCAGCTCTACCACCACCGGCCGCAACATCGCGCCGCGGGTCGCGGCGCTGCTCGACGTCAGCCAGGTCAGCGACATCATCTCGGTTGAGGGACCCGACACCTTCACCCGCCCGATCTACGCCGGCAACGCCATCGCGACGGTGCGCAGCAAGGACGCCAAGAAGGTCCTCACCGTCCGCGGCACCGCCTTCGACAAGGCCGAACGCGGCGGCGGCAGCGCGGCGGTCGAGCAGGTCGACGCCGGGGTGCAGAACGACCGCTCGCAGTTCGTCTCCATGGACGCCAGCGAAAGCGAACGGCCCGAGTTGACCAGCGCCAAAATCATCGTTTCGGGCGGCCGCGCGCTCGGCTCCGGCGCTGCCTTCCACCAGCTGATCGAACCGCTCGCCGATAAGCTCGGCGCGGCGGTCGGCGCATCCCGCGCAGCGGTGGATGCGGGCTATGTCCCCAACGACTACCAAGTCGGCCAGACCGGCAAGATCGTCGCCCCCGAGCTGTACATCGCAATCGGCATCTCGGGCGCCATCCAGCACCTCGCGGGGATGAAGGACAGCAAGGTCATCGTCGCCATCAACAAGGACGAGGAAGCCCCCATCTTCCAGGTCGCCGACGTTGGCCTGGTCGGCGACCTGTTCAAGCTCGTGCCGGAGCTGACGGAGAAGCTATAGCCGCTGCTTATGCGCAAGGCAGTCCGAGTACTGATTGCGTGTTTGGTGGCGGTGGTGCTCGCAACAGCGATCCTGCTTGCGGCAGCCATGCAGGAGCCAGTGGTGCGTCGCGCGACCATCGCCATGCCGGATTGGTCGGCAGGCGCACGGCCGGTTCGGGTCGCCTTCCTTAGCGATGTTCACGTTGCGGGGCCTGACATGCCGCCTTCGCGGCTTCGGCGGATCGTTGGGCAGGTGAACGCCCTTCGCCCGGATGTGGTGCTGATCGCGGGTGACTTTGTCAGCGACAAGCGGGTAGCTACGCGGCGTTATCCGGCGATGGAAGCGCTTGCTCCTCTGGCTCAGCTCAATGCGCCTCTCGCCAAGGCCGCCGTGCTCGGCAACCATGACCATTGGCGAGGTGCGACGGAGGTCAGCAAGGCGCTAAAAGCCGCTGGGATCCGCGTCCTCAGCAATCAAGCAATGACTATCGGACCGGTGCGGATCGGCGGGGTCGACGACGAGTCCACCGGCCATGCGGATGTAAGGGCGACGCTGCGAGCGATGAACGCGGCGCTCGGCGCGCGGGTTCTGCTGAGCCACACGCCGGACATCACGCCGAAGGTGCCGGACGACGTTACTCTCGTGCTCGCTGGGCACACGCACTGCGGCCAGATCAGGCTGCCGCTGCTGGGAGCGGTGTCCTATATGTCGATCTACGGGGACCGCTATGCCTGCGGGCAGCGGAAGGAGGGTGCCCGCCGCGTGATCACTACTGCCGGTCTGGGCACCAGCGTACTTCCGTTTCGGCTAGGTGCGCCACCGGAAGTATGGCTTCTCACCCTCGGTCCTTCGGAGCGCTAGAAGCCGGCCAGGAAGGCCGCGACATTGTCGCCTAGCGCCTCCACCGCATAGCCCCCTTCCATCACGATCAGCGTCGGCAGGCGGAGGCCTGCGATGCGCTGCGCCATGCGGGTGTAGTCCGCCGTTTCCAGCCCAAAGTGGCTGATCGGGTCGCCGGCGTAGGTGTCCGCGCCGTAGCTGACGATCAGCAGCTCCGGCGTGCCTTGGCCGAGCCATTCTAGCGCGCGGGCGAGGACTTCGTCGTAGCCGGCAAACTCCGTCCCCCGGGGCAAGGGGAGGTTAAGGATGTTGTCGCTGCTTTCATCGGCGTGGCCCCAGAAGAACGGGTAATCGGTCCGCGGGTCCGCGTGGAGGGAGGCGAACAGCACATCCGCCCGGCCGGCGAAGATGTCCTGCGTGCCGTTGCCGTGGTGGTAATCGACGTCTAGGATCGCGACGCGCCGGCAGCCGTCGGCCAGCGCCTGCTCCGCAGCGACCGCGGCGTTGTTGATGTAGCTGTAGCCGCCGCAATAATCGCGACCGGCGTGGTGCCCGGGCGGTCGGCAGAAGGCGAACGCCTTGCCGTCCTCCCGCGCGGCGCCAAGCGCGCTCAGCGCAGTCTGCGCACCCCAGTACACCGCTTCCCACGTGCCTTCGCCGATCGGGGTCGACGTGTCGTAGCTATACTGGCCGAGCTTGGCGTCGATTCGGTCGAACTCTAACGGACGGCGATGCACGACGGGGAAGGTATAGGGAAAGGCATCGCCACCGCGGCCGGCTGCGCGCCACTCCTCATGCGCATGCTGGAGGAAGTGGAGGTACTCCGCGCTGTGCACCCGCAGCAGCGGCGCCGCCCCATGATCCGCGGGTGCCTCCGTCGGACCAATGGCCGCGAGCACTGCCTCGACCCGCCCGCCATGCTCCGCCGCCGGGTGGAGGGCGCCGTTGAAGAACTCCCGGGTCGGCGCATGGGCACGCTGCCGCTCGTCCCAGAAGCAGCGCATCAGCGGGTGCGGAGGTCGGACGGCAGGGTCGGCTCCGACAGGATCTGCTCCATCCGCCGCCATCTCGCCGCCTGATCGGGCCCGGCGCGTTCCACGTCCGCGGCGACCATATCGCGCCCCAGGCCATAGTTGATAACGTAGCTGCGGTATTGCTTGGTGAAGGCGATCGACTGCTTGGCCCGCGCTTCGCTGACCAGCTGGTACTGCTGCGTGAGCGCGACGGCCTGCGGCTCGGTAATGCGGCCCTCCAGGAACTCGCGCGCGATGGTGAACCGCGCGCCCTGGAGGTCGCGCAGGGCGGTCAGCAGCGCGTCGTAGCGGGCAGCGTCCGCGGTCGGCAGGCCAGCGAGCGGGTAAATCGCGCGGACCTCGTAGGCGAGCTTCTCGGGCCCGGGGAACGCCAGGTCGATCCCGTAGTTGGCCGACCCTTCGGAGATGATCGACTGGGGCGAGAACAGCGGCTGCACGCTGTGCTCGATCCAGCCGCGGCCGCGCACCAGCCGCTGTTCCAGCAGGACATTGAGCACGTGATGGCCGGGGTAGCCCTCATGGCAGCCGAGGTCGACCGCGCGGCTGATGCGGATCGGCAGGTCCGTGTTGATCTCGATCTTGCTGGCGTAATCGCCTTGGTAGTAATTGTATCCGGACCAGCTCTTGTCCGTGACGAAGCTCATGGCGAACCGCTCGCTTGCCGGAAGCGCGACGTGCCGGGCGCTGCGGGCGCGGCACTCGGCGATCGCGGCGTCGAACACCGGCTGCAGCCGTTCGCGCGGGATGGTGAAGCGATCCTGGAAGGCGTCCACGCGCTGCCACAAGGGACCCGCGCCCGGCACGAGCCGCTCAACCTGGGCGAGCACCGGGTCGTACCCGCTCAAGGGTTTGAGCGCGGGCCGCACCCCGAACAGGCCAAGCGCTTCCTCTTCGAACGGCAGCTTCTCACCGCCGAGCATCCGCAGGCGGGTCTTGGCAGCGGTGAGCTGCGCCAGGAGAAAGCGGGCGCGGCGCGGTTCGGCGGCTTGCAGTCCGGCGATCCGGCCCGACAGGGCATCCACCCGCGCCGAGAGCTGCGGCAGCCCCTCGGCCGCGGCGATCGCCTTGCCCTCCGCCCTGAGGTCCTCCGGACCGTAATAGGCGTCGATGTAGCCTTCTTCCTTCTCGCCGATCGCCAGCTGCAGCCGGACATAATCGCGCGCTGCGGCGTCCAGGCTGGCGGCCCGTGGCTGGACCGCCATGCACGCCCCGAGCAGCAGCGGCAGGATCAGCGCGCAAAAGAGTCGTTGCATACCGTCGGGTCCTCATCCGCATCTTCGCCGAAGATCTCGCGAGCTTCCTCGCGGTCGGCATCGGGGGTTGGTAGCGGGACCGCGGTGCGGAGCACAAGGAAGCCGAGCAACCCGGCTGTCAGCGATCCGGCCAGGGTTCCGAGCTTGGCGCCATCGACCAACGCCTGATCGGTGAAGGCCAGCCCGCCGATGAACAGGCTCATGGTGAAGCCGATGCCGGTGAGCAGCGCCGCGCCGTAAATCTGCCGCCAGGACAGCGCCTCGGGCTTGGGCGCAAGCCCGGCCCGGTCGGCCAGCCAGATAGCCCCGAACACGCCGACCTGCTTGCCCAGAAACAGGCCCAGCGCCACCGCCAGCCCCAGCGTGCCGAACTGCGCACCGGCCAGCGTAACGCCGGCGCTTGCGAAGCCGAACAGTGGAACGATGCCGAACATGACCAGCGGGTGGAGCCGATGTTCGAGCAGCTTAAGCGGCGACCGCGGCTCGCCCCGGCCGAGCGGAATAGTAAGGGCGGCCAGCACCCCCGCGATGGTCGCGTGGATGCCCGACTGATATACTGCCGCCCACAAGGCAGCGAAACCGAGCAGAAAGGGCCAGAGCTTCCGCACCCCGAACATGTTCATTGCCGCCATGACGCCAACCAGCCCGGCACTGGTGGCAAGGGCCGGCACGCTGAGCTCGGCGGTATAGAACAAGGCGATAATGACGACCGCGCCCACGTCGTCGATGATGGCGATGGTCACCAGCAACAACTTGAGCGAGGCGGGCGCCCGCGCGCCGAGCAGCGCTAGCACGCCGACGGCAAAGGCGATGTCGGTCGCCGCCGGGATCGCCCAACCGCTTACCAGTTGCCAGTCGCTGCCGACCACGGCCAGGTAGATTGCGGCGGGCACCGCCATTCCCGCTGCGGCGGCGACCATCGGGAGGCGCCGTTCGTTGGGCGTGGACAGCCGCCCGTCGTACCATTCGCGCTTCACCTCCAGCCCGACCAGCAGGAAGAACAGCGCCATCAGCCCGTCGGCGATCCAATGGTGGAGGTCGAGCGGGCCGAGCTGCAGATGGAGCGCCGCGGCATAGGCGGGAGCGAGCGGCGAGTTGGCCACGATCAGCGCGGCCGCCGCCGCGGCCATCAGCAGCAGGCCGGCGTTGCGCTCTCCCGATGATGCTTCGCTGGCCGCCATGCCTCGCTCATGACGGCCAGCTTCTACTCACGCAACCGCTTCAGGCGGCGGTCGCCTCCCGCACTTCGACCTCCAAGTTCATTTCCGCCTTGAGCAGCTTGCTGATCGGGCAGTTGCGCTTGGCCTCCTCGGCCAGTTCGCGCAACCGCGCTTCGTCGATCCCGGGAACGCTGGCGGTGAGCTTCAGGTCTGAGCGGGTGACGGTGAAGCCCGCGCCATCCTGTTCCAGCTTCACCCGCGCCTCGCTTTCCAGCGTGCCGTCGTTCACCTCGGCTCCCGCCAGCGCGAAGCTCAGCGCCATGGTGAAGCAACTGGCATGCGCGGCGGCGATCAGCTCCTCCGGGTTGGTTCCGGGCTCATTCTCGAAGCGGGTGTTGAAGCCGTAGCGCTGGTCTTGCAGCACGCCCGATTGGGTGGAGACCCAGCCCTTGCCGGTCTTGCCCATGCCCTCGTAGCGGGCGTGCGCGGTGCGGGTGATCATGCTTGGCCTCCTTGGGTGGGGTTCACCCCCTCAACCCGGAGCCGACGGCGATGGTTGCGTCAGGCGGCGGCAGCGCGTTGCACAAAGGTGCTCGCCCCGGCACGGCGGGCATCCAGGATCTCGACGGTGGTCGCTGCAAGCCGCTCAAGTTCCCGGACCTGATCGGCGATGAGGCCTTGCGGCTTGGCGTCAAGGACGCACAGGGTGCCCAGCCGGGCGCCGGAGTCGGTCCGCAGGGGAACGCCGGCATAGTGGCGCAATCCGGAGTCGCCTTTGACCAGGGGGTTGGCGGCCAGCCGCAGGTCGCGCGAGCAATCCTCCACGACCGTTGTCCCGCCGCCGCGGACCGCGTGGGTGCAGAAGGACATGAGTTGCGGCGTGTGCGCGGCGGCGATGCCCACACCCGCGCTCGACTAGCGGCGTTGCTCGTCGACGAACGAGATCAGCGCCATGGAAGTGCGGCACACGCTTGCCGCCTTGTGCACAATAGAGTCGAGTTCAGGGTCGTTTGGCGCGCCGGAACCATAGGGGCGGTGAAGGTGATGGTGACGGTGTTCGTTGTGCAGCATCGGCTCCATCCTGCTCGCCCGGTCCTCCGCCCATCTTAGACCGGCGGAGTCGATCGCCCGCAGGTCGGCAGGATTCTCTTGCCGCCGATCCGGATGGAGCCTTCCGGCGACACCGCTCGTTTCCGGTTTCAATGAGCAACTCCGCGGACCCCCAGGCGATCGGCGCGACCTTTCGCGACTGGTTCGGGCAAACCTCTGGCCCGCCGCTGATCCTCGGCCACTTCGATGCCGACGGCCTGTCCGCAGTGGCGATCCTGAAGCGCAGCCTTGAAGAGGCGGACGTCCGGCTGGTCGGCAAAGGCGAGAACCCTTGGAGTCCGGAGATCCGGGCGGAGCTGGAAGGGCGGCGCCCTCCGGCGATCATCGCTACCGATCTCGGGGTGCGCGAGGGTGATATCCTGCCGGGCGCGCCGACGATCCTGATCGACCATCATGTGCCCACGGGTACGCCCGGCGCCGCGAGGGTGGTCAGCGGCAATGGGATGCAGCCCGAGCCCACTTCCGCCCTATTGGCCTACTGGTGCGCGCAAGGGGTCGGGGGGTCGGACGACCTGCTGTGGCTGGCCGCGATCGGGCTGATTGGCGACATGGCGGAAGAGGCGGACTTTCCCGAGCTGGCGGCAGCGCAGCGCCGCTACGGCAAGACCGCGCTGCGCAGCGCGGTATCGCTGATCAACGCGCCGCGGCGGACCGCCAGCGCCGATGCGACGCCCGCGCTCGCCCTCATGCTCAAGTGCAACTCGCCCAAGGAGCTGCTGTCGGGCGAGCATCCGGAAACCGCCCAGCTCCTCGCCGCCAAGGAAGAGGTCAAGGCCGAGATGGACGTCGCCAAGCGGATCGCGCCTAAGGTCCGCGGCGACGTTGCGCTGATCCCGCTCGCCTCGCCGTGCCAGATCCACCCGCTGGTTGCCCAGCAATGGCGCGGGCGCCTCAAGGACAAGGTCGTGATCGCCGCCAACCGGGATTACCGCCCGGGCTGGGTGCACTTTGCCGCGCGCACCGCGGCCGGGCACGACCTTATCCGCTTCTTTGCCGAGCGGCGGCCGGACGGCGCCGGCAGCGAATATGGCAGCGGCCACCGCGAGGCGAGCGGTGGCGCGCTGCGCATTCCCGAGTGGAACTGCTTCGTGGCCACGCTCGGCTTTCCCGAGGAGCAGATTGCATGACGTCTTCCCGCCCGCTGCGGCTCGGTTTCCCGGTCAAGGTGCTGGGCGTGCCCGGCCTCAAGGGCAACGACACGCGGCGCTGGCAGCAGAACCCGCACCTCAAGGTCAGCCTGGAATATGTCGACCAGATCCTCGACTATCTGGTGAAGGTCGGGATCGACATGTACCGGTTGAGCTCGGACCTGGCGCCCTACGCCACCCACCCGGACATGCCGCAGTTCCACACCATGGTGGCGGAGAGCGACGCCGAACTGGCGGCGTTCGGGAAGAAGGCGCGCGACCTCGACATCCGGCTGTCGTTCCACCCGAGCCAATATGTGCTGCTGAACGCGCCCGATCCCGAGCTGACCAAGAAGAGCATCTGGGACCTGAGGAGCCAAGCCGAGATGCTCGATCGCATGGGACTTGGCGACGAGGCGGTCATGGTGACCCATGTCGGCGGCGTCTACGACGACCGGGAAGCAAGCCGCGCGCGCTGGATCGAGGGCTGGAACCAGTGTCCCGAGCATGTTCAGCGGCGGCTGGTGCTGGAGAACGACGACATCCGCTTCTCCGCCGCCGACGTGCTGTGGATTCAGGAGCGCACGGGGGTCCGCTGCGTGTTCGACTACCAGCACTTCTGGTGCCTGAACCCCGAGCGGCTCGACATGCGAGAGACGCTGGAGAAGTTCATCGCAACCTGGCCCCAAGGCTGCCGGCCCAAGATCCACTTCTCCTCGCCGCGGACCGAGATGCGGGAGGTCAAGCGCAAGATCACGCCCCAGCAGCGGGCCAAGGCCAAGGCGGGCAAGGCCAAGGCAAAGAAGGGCGAGCTGCTCAAGGCTCCGGTCAAGGCGACGGCACGGATCAAGACGGTGCTGCTGCCGCCGATCTGGACTGGGCACAGCGACTTCACCAACCCGTTCGAGTTCGCGACCTTCATGCGCATGGCCGAGGGGCTGGAGTTCGACGTGATGATGGAAGGCAAGTCTAAGGACGTATCGATCATCAAGCTGCGGCCCGACCTGCTGCGCTTTGCGCCCGACGTCGCCGCCCGGTTCGGGATCACCGCCGCAGATGCGGAGGAACTGGCGGCCGAGGAGAAGGCGCTGGAGCAGGGCGTGGCCGCCGAGGACGAGGCCGACGTGGACGAAGGCGAGCTGGTGCCGGCGCCGGAAGAGGCGTTCGCCTGAGGGTTCTCGGGGTCACAGAGACGTGCGATCTAGGGGCACTCTACCTGGCCTTGCTCGGCGAAGGCCACGAGGTGCGCATCGCAGCCAGCGAAGCGTTGGCTCAGGACACCATGGCCGGGATGGTGCCGCGGACGGACGATTGGCGGTCCGAGCTCGACTGGGTCCGCGCTTCCGGCCGTGACGGCTTTATGCTGTTCGAGGCGGTCAGCGAAGGCTTCGGCGCGCTTCAGGACGACCTCCGCCGCGACGGCTTTCAGGTCGTTGGCGGAAGCAGCTTCGGCGACCGGCTGGAGAACGATCGGGCGTTCGCGCAGCGACTGCTGACCGAACTCGGCTTGCAAGTCGCTCCCACCCATGAGTTCACCCGTGCCGCCGAGGCGCTTGCCTTTATCGCGGCCGACCCGGGCCGCTACGTGCTTAAGGTGAACGGCGGCGGCAGCTACGTCGGCCAGCTGCCGGACGGCAGCGACCTCGCAGCACTGCTGGAGCTTCGCCCGCCGAGCGGTGACTTCATCCTTCAGGACCACCTCAGCGGTGTGGAAACGGGCGTGGGCGCCTACTTCAACGGCCATCGCTTCCTCCGGCCCGCCTGTCTCGACTGGGAAGAGAAGCGGTTCTTCCCCGGCGGGCTGGGCGAGCTGACCGGCGAGATGGGCACGGTCGCGACCTTTAACGGCTCCGACCGCCTGTTCGAGCGAACACTGGCACCGCTCGAGCCGTTGCTGCGCGAGGCGGGGCACGTCGGCTGGGTCAACCTCAACTGCATGATCAACGAGGCCGGCGTGTGGCCGCTCGAGTTTACCTGCCGCTTCGGCTATCCCGGCTATGCCGTGCTGTCCGCCCTGCAGACCGGCGGCTGGGGCGACCTGCTGCGGCGGCTGGCCGATCGGGACTCGACCGGCTTCCCTGCTGCTCCGGGTTATTCGCTCGGTATCGTGCTGACCACGCCGCCCTTTCCCTACTCTCGCCAGCAGGTGAACGAGCCGGTCGGCCTACCGATCCTGATCGACCCGGCGCTCGGCGCCGAGGACCGGCGGCACATTTACTGGGGCGAGGTCGGCACCGCCGCCGGCCGCTTGGTCACCTCGGGATTGTACGGCTGGACCGCGGTGGTCACCGGAACCGGGTTCACCATCGAGGAAGCGCGTGAGCACGCCTTGCGGCGCGCGCGCGCGCTCACCATCCCGGATGTCCGCTACCGCCTGGACATCGGCGAACGACTGGTGCGGGGTGATCTGGCTGAACTCGTCCGCTGGGGCTTGATCAACGAGTGCTAGGTCCGGGAAGCGCATCTCCTCACGCATCGCATCGCAGATGGTGCGGTAGTCGGAGGTCAGCTCTGCTCCGGCGGGGAGGTCGGCGGCGGCCACATCGTCGCCGAACGCAATGCCGAGCGAGCTGGTGTTGGGAGTGTCGGAGTGGTTGAAGTGCCGCCCATTGTCTCCGCACAGCACCCATAGCCCAAGCTCCTCGTGCTTGGTGGAATAGACCCGCAGAAAGCGTTGCAGGGCGGCCGGAAGCTCGGCCAGCTCGGCGTCGGAGTAGATGCGGTCGATACGGCTGTCGAAGCGCCAGATGAGGTCGCCCTTGCGGAGCGGCTGCAGCAGGAACACTCCGATGCCGTGGATCGCGCTGGGGCGCAGCTCCGTGTCCACCATCATCATCTGCCGGCACCTCCGCAGCTCCGTTCGGCTGCTCCAACGTCTGGAAGGCGTGTTGGCACCAACTTGAATGGAAGGCGGCGCCACGCGGCCAAGCCTGCCCGCGCTCGTCATGCTGGGCTGCCGTGAGCGCTTGAACAGCGCACGAGAACCTCCCAGCTTGCCGTTCGTTATAGAGGTCGAACGAAGCAAGAGCAGCCAAGCCATGAGCACCAAGCCGGGACCGCAGAGCTACTACGATATCCTGGGGATTTCGCCGTCAGCCTCGCCCGAGGCGATCGATCAGGCATATCGGGCGCGGGTCCGCGAAGTGCGCGACCTGCCCGGCGGCGGCGACCGGACGCACCAGCTGACCATCGCTTATCGGGCGCTGAAAGGCGCGGAGAAGCGCAAGAACTACGATGCCGCGCTTGGTGGCAGCCCGCCGGCCAGGGCAGTGCCCAAATCGGCCTTTATCGCTTCCGGAGCAGCCGGCGCGGCGATGCTGGCGCCGCGTTCGGCCGCCGGCAGCGGCGGAGTTGGAGTGGCGCCTCCCGCAACTGCGCGGAACCAAGCCGAAGTGCCTCCCGCGCCGGCACCTGGACCAGTCGAGCCCCGGCCTGAACCCGTGGCGGAAGCCGCGTCCGTGTCCGCGCCTGCTCCGCTCCCCGAGCGAGCTCCGGTGCACGAGGAGGTGGCCTTCTATGCGGACCAACCCGCTCCCTACCCGGACGAACCCGCTCCGGCAGTCCACGACCCTGATCCTGAGCGTGAGCGTGAGCCCGCCTGGGCGGCACCCGCCGCGGCTTACCACGAGGAGATCGAGCACGAGCGTCCGGCGCGGCGCAGAACCGGGCTCTATGCGCTGGCTGCCTTGATCGGAGTGGGGCTGCTTGCCTTGCTGCTGCTGGTCGGCCGGAATAGCGGACCCGACTCCGAGCGAAGGGCGTCGGCGCAGGCCGACGCCGGCAGTGCTCTGTCCGGTGACGGCACGCAGCCTTCCACGGCCGGCGAGTCGGCATCCGCCGCGCCGCCAG
>NZ_CADCVZ010000002.1 GCF_902806265.1 uncultured Sphingomonas sp.
CAGCTGCGTGACCCGCTGGGCGCGTGCCAACGACCTCAACGCCGTGTTCATTAGCTCCATCAAGTTTCCGGAACCCTGATGCCCCGCCGCACCGACATCTCCTCCATCCTCATCATCGGCGCGGGTCCGATCGTCATCGGGCAGGCAGCGGAGTTCGATTACTCGGGCAGCCAGGCGGTCAAGGCGCTGCGCGAGGAGGGCTACCGGGTCATCGTGGTCAACTCCAACCCGGCGACGATTATGACCGACCCCGAGCTGGTGCTTGGCGGGAGCCAAGACGGCGCGACCTATATCGAGCCGATCACGCCCGAGGCGGTGACGCGGATCATCGAGGCGGAGCGACCGGATGCGCTGCTGCCGACCATGGGCGGGCAGACGGCGCTGAACACGGCGCTGGCGCTCGACAAGGATGGAACGCTGGAGCGGCTCGGGGTGGAGCTGATCGGCGCCAATGCGGCGGCGATCGAGAAGGCGGAGGACCGGCAGAAGTTCCGCGACGCCATGGACCGCATCGGGCTGGAGTCGCCCAAATCCGCTATCGTTCATTCGGTCGAGGAAGCGATGGCGGCGCTCGACACCGTTGGCCTGCCGGCAGTGATCCGCCCGAGCTTCACGCTGGGCGGGACCGGCGGGGGCATCGCCTACAACCGCGACGAATATGCGGCGATCGTCCGGTCGGGCCTCGAAGCCTCACCCACGACCGAGGTGCTGATCGACGAAAGCGTGGTCGGCTGGAAGGAGTATGAGATGGAGGTGGTCCGCGACCGGGCCGACAATGCGATCATCATCTGCTCGATCGAGAACGTCGACCCGATGGGGGTGCATACGGGGGATTCGATCACCGTCGCCCCGGCGCTGACGCTGACCGACAAGGAATATCAGCGGATGCGCTCGGCCTCCATCGCGGTGCTGCGCGAAATTGGTGTGGAAACAGGGGGTTCCAACGTCCAGTTCGCAGTCGATCCGAAGACCGGGCGGATGCTGGTGATCGAGATGAACCCGCGGGTGTCGCGATCCTCGGCGCTGGCGAGCAAGGCGACCGGCTTCCCAATCGCCAAGGTCGCGGCCAAGCTGGCGGTCGGCTACACGCTGGACGAGATCGCCAACGACATCACCGGCGGCGCGACCCCGGCCAGCTTCGAGCCGACGATCGACTATGTCGTCACCAAAATCCCGCGCTTCACCTTTGAGAAGTTCAAGGGCGCGGCGGGGACGCTGTCGACCGCGATGAAGTCGGTGGGCGAGGTGATGGCGATCGGGCGCTCCTTCCCCGAAAGCCTGCAAAAGGCGCTGCGGGGGCTGGAGACCGGGCTGTCCGGACTCGACCGGGTGCGCGACCTGGAGCTGGCGTCGGACGAGCAGATCGAGGCGGAGTTGAGTGTGCCGACCCCCGACCGGCTGCTGGTCGCGGCCGAGGCGCTGCGGCATGGTTTCACGGTGGAGCGGATCAACGCCATCGCCGGTTTCGATTCCTGGTTCCTGGAGCGGCTGGCGGAGATCGTCCGGGCCGAGGGGCAGGTGCGGGCGCTCGGACTGCCGAACGATACGGCCGGGCTCCGGCGCTTGAAGGGGATGGGTTTCTCGGATTGGCGGCTGGCGCAATTGTCGCTGCGCTCGATCGGCGCGCCGCGCGGCATGAGCGAGGCGGTGGCGGCGAGCGGCGGCGGCATCGTCCATGACGCCATGCGGGCGATGTCGGGCGGGGTCACCGCTGACGAGGTGCGGCGGCTGCGCGAGCGGCTTGGCGTGCATCCGGTCTACAAGCGGATCGACAGCTGCGCGGCCGAGTTCGACGCGGCGACGCCCTATCTCTACTCGACGTACGAGGCGCCGCTGTTCGGCGAGCCGGAGGACGAGGCGGAGGTCAGCGATCGGCGCAAGGTCATCATCCTGGGTGGCGGTCCGAATCGGATCGGGCAGGGGATCGAGTTCGATTACTGCTGCTGCCACGCTGCCTTCGCGCTGCGCGACGCCGGGCTCGAGACCATCATGGTCAACTGCAATCCGGAAACGGTGTCAACCGATCCGGACACGTCGGACCGGCTGTATTTCGAGCCGCTGACGGCCGAGGACGTGCTGGAGATCGTGCGGCGGGAGCAGGCGCGGGGGCAGCTGCTGGGCGTGATCGTTCAGCTGGGCGGGCAGACGCCGCTCAAGCTGGCCGCCGAGCTGCAGGCCGCGGGCGTGCCGATCCTGGGGACCTCGCCCGACAGCATCGACCTGGCGGAGGACCGGGAGCGGTTCGCGGCGCTCGTGTCGCGCCTGCGGCTCAAGCAGCCGGAGAACGGCATCGCCCGCAGCCGCGACGAGGCGCTCACGGTGGCCGAGCGGATCGGCTATCCGGTGCTGCTGCGGCCGTCCTACGTGCTCGGCGGGCGGGCGATGGAGGTGGTCGACGGGCCCGCGCAGCTCGACAACTATATCGCGACCGCGGTGGCGGTGTCGGGGTCGAGCCCGGTGCTGATCGACCGCTATCTGCGCGACGCGATCGAGGTCGACGTCGATGCGCTGTGCGACGGCACCGAGGTGGTGGTCGCCGGCGTGCTGGAGCATATCGAGGAGGCGGGGGTTCACTCGGGCGACAGCGCCTGCTCCATTCCGCCGCACAGCCTCTCGCCCGAGATCGTGGCCGAGATCGAGCGGCAGACGCGCGAACTGGCGCTGGCGCTGAAGGTCCGCGGGCTGATGAACGTGCAGTTCGCGGTCAAGGATGAGCTGGTATACCTGATCGAGGTCAACCCCCGCGCAAGCCGTACGGTGCCCTTTACCGCCAAGGCGCTCGGGGCACCGATCGCTAAGGTGGCGGCCAAGCTGATGGTCGGCGGCAAGCTGGCGGAACTCGCCGCACTGCCGGAGATCCGCGGCCACATCGCGGTCAAGGCGCCGGTGTTCCCATTCGCCCGCTTCCCCGGCACCGACCCGGTGCTTGGACCGGAGATGAAGAGCACCGGCGAAGTCATGGGGATCGCTGGCGATTTCGACGTCGCCTTCGCCAAGTCGCAGCTCGGCGCCGGGGTCAGGCTGCCGCAGGGCGGGACGCTGTTCGTGTCGGTCAAGAACAGCGACAAGGAACTGGTCGTGCCCGCAGTGCAGGAGATGATCGACCTTGGCTTCTCGGTCATCGCCACCGGCGGGACGTGCGATCATCTGAGAAACTGCGGGCTGCCGGTCGAACGGGTCAACAAGGTGGCGCAGGGCCGCCCGCACATCGTCGACCGGATCGTCGACGGCGAGGTGGACATCATCTTCAACACCACCGAGGGCTGGCAGTCGCTGAAGGACAGCCAGTCGATCCGGGCCACCGCATTGAACCGCAAGGTGCCCTATTTTACAACGGTCGCCGCCAGCCAGGCGGTGGCCCGCGCGATCGGTGCAATGCGGGGGCGCTCGCTTGAAGTCCGCTCCTTGCAGTCCTATTATTCCGCCCTCGAAAGATAACTCCCTTCATCCAGCCAAGCGAAGCGTTCCCGGCCCAGGCGGACGCGGCGCGGCGGATACCAGAACAAGAAAAGGAACGGGGCTACCATGGCGAGCGACAAGGTGCCGATGCTGGCCGAGGGCTATCGCCAGTTGGAGGACGAGCTGAAGCGGCTCAAGTTGGAGCGGCCGCAGATCGTCGACGCGATCGAGGAAGCGCGTGCCCACGGCGACCTGTCGGAGAATGCCGAATATCATGCCGCCAAGGAGCGCCAGGGCCAAGTCGAGGCATCGATCGCGGAGATCGAGGACCGGCTGAGCCGCGCGCTGGTGATCGATCCGACGACTTTGAGTGGCGACAAGGTGGTGTTCGGTGCGACCGTCAGCCTGATCGACGAAGATGAGAAGAAGATTCGCTATCAGTTGGTCGGCCAACAGGAGGCGGACGCCAAGGTCGGCCGGATCAGCTACAATTCGCCGCTCGGCCGCGCGTTGATCGGCCGGCAGGTCGGCGAGGAGGTGGAAGTGACCACCCCGTCCGGCGATCGCTATTACGAGATCGAAGGCATCGAGTTCGTTTGAGGTGACTCTTCGCAGCGCCACCCTTGTCCTCGCGGCGCTGACGAGCGTTGTGTCATTGGCGCTACTCGCCGGTGGCATGGTCGATGCGGCGGCGGGGATGATGGGCTTCATCCCGGCGCGGTTGTCCGGAATGCTGGACCTGCCGGGCGCGCTTCCCGCGATTTCGACGCCGTTCAGCTGCACGCTGGTCCACGGCGGCTTCTTTCACCTGTTCTTTAACATGTTCATGCTGCTGGTCTGCGGCGTCGCGGTCGAGCGCGTGCTCGGGGCGGGGGCGCTGGTGGCGCTGTATCTGGTGAGCGCGATCGTCGCGGCGCTGGCACAATTGAGCGTCGACCCGTCCGGGGTAGCTCCGGTGATCGGAGCGAGCGGAGCTGTCAGCGGGGTGCTCGGCGCCTACGCGTTGAGCTTCGGTCGGCCCAAGCGCCTGTCGGCGTCACCGGCAGTGAACCGGGCCGTGCACATCGTCTGGCTGGCGCTGGCCTGGACCGTGCTGCAAGTGGCAGTAGGCTATGCCGCCGGCGCGCAGGGCCTGATGCTCGCCACGCCGGCGCATGTGGGCGGGTTCCTGACTGGCCTGGTGCTGCAGCGACCGCTGCTGCTGTGGCGGTATCGGAAGGCCTAGGCCTTCCGCTCCACCTCGGGCTCGAGCAGCCGATGCAGGTGGACGACCACATATTTCATCTCGGCATCGTCCACCGTGCGCTGGGCGTTGGCGCGCCAGGCGTCCTCGGCGTCCGCATAATTGTCGAACAAGCCGACGATGTGCATGTCATTGAGATTGACGAAGTCCAGGCCCTGCGGGTCCTGCACGCGGCCGCCGAATACGAGGTGAAGCTTGCTCATGGGGCGAGGCCGTTAGCATAGGGTCGAGCGGCGCCCAACCCGTCATCGCGTGGTTAGCGGGAACGAAGCGATCCAGTGGCTTCGGAGAAGCTAGATCGCTCCGTTCTGCTTGCGATGAGCGTTAAAGGTTCGAGCCGGTGCCGCCAGTCGAGGTGCCGCCAGTCGAGGTGCCGCCAGCCGAGGTGCCGCCAGCCGAGGTGCCGCCAGCCGAGGTGCCGCCGCTGCTGTCGGTCGTCCCCGACGACCCGCCGCCGCTCCCCGAACTGCCGCCGCCCATGCCAAGGAACTCGCGGAACTTTTCGCCGGCCATCTCGTCGAACTTCTGCTTGCTCATGTCGCGAGCGCGATCCACCGCCCCGGTACCGGCGGTGGTGAGCTTGGTCCCGAGCGGCGCAAGCAGTTCCTTTTCCTTGCGGGATGCAGGCAGCACCGCACCGAGCACGGCGCCGAGCGCCGCACCCGCTCCGACCGCGATCAGCGGCGAGTTGTTGATCTGCTGCGAGGCCTTCTGAGTGGCGCCCGAGGCGCGGGCCCGGGCGCCGGTGCTGCTACTGCTGCTGCCGGAGTAGCTGCTGGTGGTGCTGCCGCCGGTGCTGCCGAAATCGTCCGTGCCGCCGCCCAGACGATCGCTGTCCAGGGTCGCCGATTTGTTGCTCTTAGCCATTACTGATACCTTTCCGAAGAGGCCGCGCGGCGGCGGCCCGTGTTTTCGTAATCGTCTCCGCGCGCGTTCTTGCGGCGGAAGAGTCCGGTGACTGCCCGGAACAGCGGCTTGCGGGCGAGCAGAAGCAACACGCCGGCGCCGATCCCTGCCGCCACCCCCGGCTTCTGCTTGGCCGCAGTCACCGCGCCGTCGGCGGCGACGATGCTCTTGTCCTTGGCGGTCTGCACCGCGTCGGAGGCAAGCTTGCCCGGCGCGAGCCGCGCCTTGAGCTCGTCGACGTCGCCCATCAGCCGAGCCTTGGCGGCATCCGCCTCGCCCCGGGCGCGGGCCTCGCGCACCTGGATCTCGCTCATGCCTTGCCTCCAGCGGCCGCTTTGCCCTTGGTATAAGCGAGATAGCCCAGGACTCCGGCGATCGCGCCCAGGATCAGCACCGTCAGCACACCGGCGAGCCAGTCCTTCATGACCGCGGACAAGGCCACGAACAGCGTCGCGCACAGCGCACCGAACGCCCCAAGCGCGAACAGCAGCGCGGCGACGCCGAGGATGAGCGGGTTGAGGAGCGCCTTGCCGCGCTCGGTCCCGATCGTCTTGTAGTAGTTGACCTCGGCCTTGGCGTAGGCCTTGCCGCCTTCCACCACGCGGTGGAACAGGTCGCCTACGCTTGGCTGCTCGCCATTCGCCGTTTCCGTGCGATAGAGCATCGGATCACCCGGCGGTGCCGGTCCGGTCGTTGTTACGGTTACCGGTGCCATATTGGCTCTCCTCCAATCCGATCTTGAGCAAGCGTGCGAGGCCGAAGCCGAGCACGGCGGCGCCCGTCAGGGCGACGGTGGGGCTCTTGCGCACCAGCGCGCGCGCATCGTCCACCAGCTCGTCGGGGTTTTTGTTCTGCAGCGTCGTGGCATAGCCGTTGATCGCCTGGCTCGCCTTGCGGGCGTACTCGCCATACTGGGGCCCGAGCCGCTCTTCGATCTGCTGAACCGTGTCGTCGACGATGCCGGCGATGTTGGTCAGCGTGGAGCTGCCGCGCTCGAGGCCCTGGCTGGCCAGGCCGTGAATCTTGTTCTTGCTTTCATCGCGCAGCTTGCCGCCCGCATTGGAGACGAGGCCGCGAACACCCGAGCTCTTGCCGCCAGTGCCGCTGCTGTCGCTACTATTGCCGCCGCTGCTGCCCGCACCCGCAGTGCCGCCCATGGAGGCGCTTCCGCCAGTGGCCGTGCCGCTGCTGCCGAGAGCGCTGTTGCCGGCGGTCGCAGCGCCGGTCGTGCCGCCAGCGCCGGCGCCGGTGATCAGCGCGTCCGTTGCATCGCTGCTGTCGGTGGTGCGGGTCTGCCCGCCCGTGGCGTTGGTCTGGGTCGAGGTGGTCGCGGCCGAGCCGGCAGTGCCGCTGCGGCCGGTGCCGCCCGTACCGCCGCCGCTGCCGGCGCCTCCGATGATCGTATCCGTGCCTTCCGGCAGCTTGTTGTTGGGGTCAGCCATGATGGCCCTCCTGTTGGTTAACCGTTCTGCAAGGGAGAACACGAAAGCGCCGCGCACGTTCCGACCCCGTGCCGAATGTTGCCGCATCGGCCATGCGCCGATACAGGCGCCGGGCGAAGCGAACCCTTGCAAAGGTGCCTCAAGCCCATGACTGCCATTCTGAACATCCACGCCCGTCAGATCCTCGACAGCCGCGGCAATCCCACGGTGGAGGTGGACGTGACGCTCGAGGACGGGAGCCTAGGTCGGGCGGCGGTCCCGTCAGGGGCTTCGACCGGCGCGCACGAAGCGGTGGAATTGCGCGACGGCGACAAGGGGCGGTGGGGCGGCAAGGGCGTGACCGAGGCGGTTGAGGCGGTGAACGGACCGATCGCGGACGCCATCCTCGGCTACGAGGCAGAGGGCCAGGAAGAGGTCGACGCTCAGATGATCGAACTTGACGGGTCGGAGAACAAAGGCAAGCTCGGCGCCAATGCGATCCTGGGGGTCAGCCTGGCCGTGGCGCGGGCTGCGGCGGAGGCGCGCGGGCTGCCGCTGTACCGCTACGTCGGCGGGGTGGGGGTGAGCCTGCTCCCGGTGCCGATGATGAACATCCTGAACGGCGGCGCCCACGCGGACAATCCGATCGACTTCCAGGAGTTTATGGTGATGCCGGTCGGCGCGGAGAGCTTCTCCGAAGCGCTGCGCTGCGGGGCGGAGATCTTTCATGCGCTCAAGGCCAAGCTGCACGATGCCGGGCTGTCCACGGCGGTCGGGGACGAGGGCGGGTTCGCGCCGAACATCGCCTCGGCGCGGGCGGCGCTGGACTTCATCGGTGAGGCGACTGGAGCGGCGGGGTACAAGCTCGGTCGCGACGTGCTAATCGCGCTCGACTGCGCCGCGACCGAATTTTTCAAAGACGGCAAGTACGAGATGACGGGGGAAGGCACGAGCTTCTCACCGGACGAGATGGCGGCCTACCTCGAGGAGCTTGCCCGCGACTATCCGATCGCTTCGATCGAGGACGGCATGGGCGAGGACGACATGGCCGGGTGGAAGGCCTTGACCGAGCGGCTGGGCGGGCGCGTGCAGCTGGTCGGCGACGACCTGTTCGTCACCAACGAGCGGCGCTTGGCGCAGGGCATCGCCGACGGGATCGCCAACTCGATCCTGGTCAAGGTCAACCAGATCGGCACGCTGACCGAGACGATCAATGCAGTGCGGCTGGCGCAGACCAGCGGCTATACCGCGGTCATGAGCCACCGCTCGGGCGAGACGGAGGACTCGACCATCGCCGACCTGGCGGTGGCGCTCGGCTGCGGGCAGATCAAGACGGGCAGCCTGGCGAGGAGTGATCGCACCGCGAAGTACAACCAACTGCTACGGATCGAAGAAGAGCTTGGGGATGTGGCGCGGTATGCCGGACGGGCGGCGGTGAAGGCTTATGCGGGCTGACCATGGCTGATGCGTTGACCATCGTCGAAGGGCTCGAGAACCGGTGGATGCGAGCGTGGGTCGCGGGGGACGCGAAGACGCTGAAGTCGCTGACTTCCAGCAAGTTCCGACTGGTGGTCGCATCCAAGCCAAGCGTGCTGCTCGACTCCCGCAGCTGGTTGGACGCAGCGACAAGCCGCTTTCGCTGCAGCAGCTTCCGCTACGGCGACATCTACTCGCGATCGCTGGGTGCAACCGTCGTTTTCGGGACCAGGATGGAGATCCTTGCATCGCTCGACGGTGAGGACTGGTCCGGGCAGCTCTGGGTCACCGACCTTTGGCAGAAGTCCCCTGTTCGCCGGAGGTGGGTCATGGCCGAACGGCACCTTTCGCGACCTGAGGAAAGCCCGCAAGTTCCCCGGCTGATCCAGTCGTTGCAGCTCTGGCGCTGAGCTAGCGCCACTTCCGCGGCCCAGCGGCAGCCGCGGCGTTCGCCGAGGTGATCCGCTTTCGTGAAAAAACGCCGGACACGAAGCTGCGCAGTCGCGTTCTGAAGGGGCGATACCGCACTGTGGAGTGACGCATGCTGATTCAGGTGAACCGGGACAATCAGGTGGACGAGCGGGAGGCTCCGACGGAGCTGGTCGAGGGGATCGTAGAGAAGCGGCTCGGCCGCATCCTCGAGAAGGTAAGTGCGATCGAGGTGCATGTGGGACACACCAAGACGAGCCGCACGGACCAGCCGGAAATGCGCTGCTCGGTCGAAGTGCGGCCGCTCAACCTGGGCCCGGTCGCGGCGTCGGCGGAAGGGGTTGGCACCGAGGCCGTCGTCCGCTCGGCCTGCGACAAGGTGCTGCACGCCTATGACAAGGTGATCGGCAAGCAGAACGCACGCGCCAGCGCCTGATCCGCCTCATACCGGGTAGGCGGTGGTGTATTTGACTCGCTCCATGGCGAAGTTGCTGGTCACGTTCTTGAGCGGGACGGCGCCGATCAGGCGACGGTAAAAGTCGTCGAACCCGGCCATGTCGCGAACGGCCACGCGCAGGAGATAGTCGGTCTCGCCGGCCATGCGGTAGATCGCCATCACTTCCGCCATGGCTGCGACCGTTTCCGTGAACTGCCGCAGCCACTCGGGGCTGTGGTCGCGCGCCTCGATGCCGACGAAGACGTTGAGGCCGAGCCCGATTGCCTGCGGGTCGACCAGGGCGACTGTGCGCTGGATCACGCCTGCGGCGCGGAGCTTCTGGATACGGCGCCAGCAGGGCGTGGGGGAGAGCCCAACCGCCGCCGCCACCTCGGCCACCGGCTGGTCGGCATCCTCCTGCAGCAGGTGGAGGATCTTGCGGTCGGTATCGTCCATAGCGTCGAATTGCCCCGGATTGGAAGAATGTTGCACTTGGCCGATTGAGCTTGCACGATCAACGTTATTTGCTTGGTCCTCTTTGCTGCACCGCAACTCGCGGCTAAATAGAGGGTGTCCACCCCGGAACGAGGTTCTGGCGGAGCACGCAAGATTATTCCAATTTGCGGGGTGGACACCCTCCTTTTGAACAACTTGGCCCCGGTGGAGCGATCCGCCGGGGCCGTTTTTATTTGCGCGCTCTTTAACCAAGCCCTTGCCAAGGCTGTCGCCTTCTGATTCTGTGTCTTTATGGGGCGGGCAACACAGAAGAGTTTCGGGCTGATCCGGCGGGCGGCGCTGCCGGCGCTGGCGCTGGTGATCATCGGCACCTTCGGCGGGCATGCGGTGGCCGGGCCCAATGGGTTGCTGGCGCTCGGTGGATACCATCGCGACCTGGAGCAGCGGAAGCGCGAGCTCGCGCGGCTGGAAGTGCAGCGCGACCAGTTGAAGCACCGTTCGGCCCTGCTCGATCCGCGCAAGGCCGATCCCGACATGGCCGACGAGCTGGTCCGCCGCGACCTCGGCTTGATCCGCCCCGACGAGGTAATCGTCCCGCTGGAGGATTGAGGCTCGGCACGGTTGCCCTGACTCGGCTAGCGCTCATATAGGACGCGCGCGTAGCTCTATCCGAAAGGCCCACCGTGGCGCGTTCCGCCAAGACCCAAGCTGCTCCAGCCGCCGTGCCGCTCACGCCCAATCGCCAGCGCCCGCAGCAGCCTGAGCGATACCAGGCGAGCAAGGAAGAACTGCTCGAACTGTACAAGCAGATGCTGCTGATCCGCCGTTTCGAGGAGCGGGCGGGGCAGCTCTACGGGCTGGGGCTGATCGGCGGCTTCTGCCACCTCTACATCGGGCAGGAGGCGGTGGCGGTCGGGCTGCAGTCGGCGATGACCGTCGGCAAGGACAGCGTGATCACCGGCTATCGCGACCACGGTCACATGCTGGCCTATGGCATCGACCCCAAGCTGATCATGGCGGAGCTGACGGGGCGGGCCGCCGGCATCTCCAAGGGCAAGGGTGGCTCGATGCACATGTTTTCGGTCGAGCATGGCTTCTACGGCGGGCACGGCATCGTCGGCGCGCAGGTCAGCCTGGGCACCGGGCTGGCGTTCAAGCATCAGTATTCGGACGACGGCGGCGTATGCCTCAGCTACTTCGGCGACGGCGCGGCCAACCAAGGGCAGGTCTACGAGAGCTTCAACATGGCCGAGCTGTGGAAGCTGCCGGTCATCTATGCCATCGAGAACAACCATTATGCCATGGGCACCAGCGTCGAGCGCTCGGCGTCCGAGCCCGACTTCTACAAGCGCGGCGAGAGCTTCCAGATCCCGGGTATCCAGGTCGACGGGATGGACGTGCTGGCGGTGCGCGGAGCGGCGGCGGTCGCGCTGGAGTGGACCCGGTCGGGCAAGGGCCCGATTATCCTGGAGCTCAAGACCTATCGTTACCGCGGCCATTCGATGAGCGATCCAGCCAAGTACCGCACGCGTGAGGAAGTGCAGAACTACCGCGAGAACCAGGACCCGATCGATCGCGCTGGCAAGGAGTTGGCGGCGTTGGGTGTGGCCGAGGATGCGCTCAAGGCGATCGACAAGGAGATCAAGGAGATCGTGGTGCAGGCGGCCAAGTTCGCGGAGGAAGCCCCGGAGCCGGAGGCGGCCGAGCTGGCCACCGAAGTGCTGGTGGAGCGCTACTGATGGGGGTCGAGCTGAAGATGCCGGCGCTGTCGCCGACCATGGAAGAGGGCACGCTCGCCAAGTGGCTGGTCAAGGAAGGCGATAGCGTCAAGTCGGGCGACATCCTGGCCGAGATCGAGACCGACAAGGCGACCATGGAATTCGAGGCGGTCGACGAGGGGACCATCTCCCAGATCCTGGTGCCGGAGGGCACGGACGGGGTGAAGGTCGGCACTGCGATCGCGGTGATGAACGGGGAAGGGCAAAGTGCCGCGCCAGCACCGGCGTCGGCGGCGCCTTCTGCCGCGGCACCCGAGAGAGCGGTTCCGCCGACGCCGTCCGACCAGCAGACCCAGGTTACGCACGTCGAGCTGCCGAAACAGCAGCAACAGCCTGCGACCGGAACCCAGCAGCTGGTTTCCGCCGCTGCTCAGACTCGGACCGACCTGGAGGTACCTGCCGGCACCGCGACCCAGGAGGTCACGGTACGCGAGGCCTTACGCGACGCCATGGCCGAAGAGATGCGCCGCGACGAGCGGGTGTTTGTGATCGGCGAGGAGGTCGCGCAGTATCAGGGGGCCTACAAGGTTACCCAGGGGCTGCTCGACGAGTTCGGGCCCAGGCGCGTGGTCGATACGCCAATCACCGAGTACGGCTTCGCCGGGCTGGGCTCGGGCGCGGCGATGGGCGGGCTTCGACCGATCGTCGAGTTCATGACCTTCAACTTCGCCATGCAGGCGATCGACCACATCATCAACTCGGCCGCCAAGACGAACTACATGTCGGGCGGGCAGATGCGTTGTCCAATCGTGTTCCGCGGGCCCAACGGCGCTGCGAGCCGGGTGGCGGCGCAGCATAGCCAGAACTTCGGCCCGTGGTACGCCAGCGTGCCCGGGCTGGTGGTCATCGCGCCATATGACGCTGCTGACGCCAAGGGGCTGCTCAAGGCCGCGATCCGGTCCGAGGACCCAATCGTGTTCCTAGAGAACGAGCTGCTCTACGGGCAGCAGTTCGACGTGCCGCAGGTGGACGATTGGGTGCTGCCGATCGGCAAGGCTCGGGTAATGCGCGAGGGGCGCGACGTCACCATCGTCAGCTACTCGATCGGCGTCGGCGTGGCGCTGGAGGCCGCCGACACGCTGGCGGGCGAGGGGATCACGGCGGAGGTGATCGACTTACGCACACTGCGCCCGCTCGACCGGCAGGCGGTGCTGACCTCGCTGGCCAAGACCAACCGAATGGTGGTGGTCGAGGAAGGCTGGCCGACCTGCTCTATCTCGTCGGAGATCATGGCGATCTGCATGGAGGAAGGCTTCGACGACCTCGATGCGCCGGTCATGCGGGTGACGGATGCGGACGTCCCGCTGCCCTATGCCGCCAATCTGGAGAAACTGGCACTGATCAAGGCCGAGGATGTAGTGAAGGCGGCCAAGGCAGTCTGCTATCGCTAAAGCGCCGAAGCGCGACCGCGACCTTGTCCGGCTGCATTGGCCGGTGGAGCTGCGGCCCGCGTTCGATGCGCTGCTCGGGGTCGATGACGCCATGGCGGAGGCGGCGCTCACCGCGAGCCAGCCGGCGCTCGGCGCGATCAAGCTGGCGTGGTGGCGGGAGGCATTTGAGAAGCTCGACGCTGCGCCAGCGCCGCCCGAACCGCGGCTGCAGGCGGCTGCGTCCGAGCTGCTGCCTCGTGGCCTCCATGGGCGCCGCCTCGCCGAGCTCGAGGACGGCTGGCTAAGCTTGATCGACGACACCGAGGATCTGGCGAGGGTCGAGGAACACGGCCGCGCCATGTTCACCTTGGCCGGCGATCTGCTGGGGCGGCCGGACCCGGTGCTCGCGCGTGCCGGGGCGACCTGGGCGCTGGCCGACGTAGCGCGACGAACAGGCGAGCCGCGGTATCTCCAAGCGCCAATGCAGCCCGGCCACGTGCCGAGACCGCTGCGCCCCCTTACCATGCTGGCCGCCCTTGCCGGCCGTGACGGGCGCCGCGGATGGCCGCCGGAGCCCGAGGCGACGCCGCAGCGTGCCTTGGCGATCCTGCGGCATCGGCTGACCGGAAAGCTGTAAGGCAGCACCCTTCGTTAAGGCTTTGGAGCCATCACGCGCTTCGCCGGATCTCACGACGTTTTGGAGAGCTCCCATGAGGCGTTTTTCGCCGGGGTTGCGGCGCGCTTCCTGATGATGACCGGAGCGTTCCTTCTATGGCAGGGCAAGGCGCAGGAGGCGCCGCTGCCGGACGCGCCAGCGATGGCAGCCGAGGAAGCTGGCGGCGCCTTGCTTCAAGCACCCCCGAGCGCGCGCCGGCGCGCGCCGGAAGCCAGCCCCAAGTCGCGCGAAGAAAAGCGCTTCGCCCGAGCCGACAAGGACGACGATGGCCGGATCACCCGCGACGAGCTGTTCGAACCGCGCAAGAAGGCCTTCGCCAAGCTCGACAAGAACGGCAACGGAGCGCTGAGCTTCGAGGAATGGGCAGCGCGCACGGTGGACAAGTTCGCGGGTGCCGACAAGGACCGCTCAGGCTGGCTTACCGGGCCGGAGTTCGCGACCACGGCACCCAAGCCCGCCAAGCGGAGAGCCAGCTGCGCCTGCGGTTAGCGGCTTCGATCGGCCTAGAGCCTTGTGTGCGGCGGCATGATGTAGCAAATGCCGGCCGATGGAGCTGAAATCGCTCACTTATACCAGCTGGGCGCGACCCGGCATCAGCGACGCGGACATCGAGGCGATCCTTCGTTCGGCCCGTACCAACAATCCGCTCGACGGGCTCACCGGGGTGCTGATCTTTAATGGGGGCGCCTTTGTGCAGATTCTGGAAGGCAGTGAGCAGGCGGTGAACGAGATCGTCGGCCGCCTTTGCACCGACAAGCGTCATTCCAATCTCTTCATTCGCGAAGAGCGGCTGATCGAGGAGCGGGCATTTCCCGATTGGTCCATGGCTTATCTGCGGCTCGAGGACGACGAGTTCCTCGGGGAGGACAAGGTGCAGCGTGCGCTGGCCCGCAGCATGCCCGAGTCCACGCGCAACATCATCAAGGCACTGACACAGTCGATGCCCGTGGCGCGCTGATCAGGCGGGCTCCAGCATGGCACTTTCCAGCCAGGGGTCGAAGGCGCCGCGGGCCCGGTCGGTGTACAGCTTCTTGCGGTCGGCCTTGCGGGTGCGTCCCGGGATGGGCGGCATCAGGCCGAAGTTGACGTTCATCGGCTGGTAGGTCTCGGCTTCCGCGCCGCCCGTGATGTGTCCCAGCAGCGCGCCCATCGCGGTCTCGGCCGGTGGCGGCGGCACCGTGCGGCCGGCCAGCTCGGCAGCGGCGAACCGGCCGGCCAGCAACCCGATCGCGGCGCTCTCCACATAGCCCTCGCAGCCAGTGATCTGCCCGGCGAAGCGGATGTTGGGCCTGCTTCTGAGGCGCAGTTCGCGGTCCAGCAGTTCGGGCGAGCGGATGAAGCTGTTGCGGTGGATGCCGCCGAGCCGCGCAAACTCGGCCTTCTCCAGGCCGGGGATGGTGCGGAAAATGCGGACCTGCTCGGCATGCTTCAGCTTGGTCTGGAAGCCGACCATGTTCCACAGCGTACCGAGCGCATTGTCCTGGCGGAGCTGCACCACCGCATGGGGCCAGCGGCCGGTACGCGGATCGTCCAGGCCGACGCCCTTCATCGGGCCGTAGCGCAGCGTCTCGATCCCGCGCTCGGCCATCACCTCGATCGGCATGCAGCCCTCGAAGTAAGGGGTGTCGCGCTCCCAATCCTTGAAGGCGGTCTTCTCGCCGGCGTTGAGGGCGGCGACGAAGGCTTCGTACTGCTCCCGGTTCATTGGGCAATTGATGTAGTCCTTGCCGCCCTTATCCCAGCGCGCCGCCATCCAGCACACGCTCATGTCGATGCTGTCGCGGTGGACAATAGGGGCGATCGCGTCGAAGAAGGCGAGGGCATCACTGCCGGTCTCCGCGGCGATCGCCTCGGCGAGGCCGGAGCCGGTCAGCGGGCCGGTGGCGATGATCGCCGGGTGCTCGGGGAGGCTGTCCACCCGCTCGCGCACCACAGTGATGTTGCGGTGCTTTTCGACCGCGTGGGTCACTTCCGAAGCGAAGCCGTCGCGGTCGACCGCCAGCGCCGATCCGGCAGGCACCCGGTGCGCATCCGCCGCCCGCATGACCAACGAGCCCAGGCGTCGCATCTCCTGGTGCAGCAAGCCCACCGCATTGTTGTCGGCATCGTCCGAGCGGAAGCTGTTGGAGCAGACCATCTCGGCCAAGCGGTCGGTGTCATGCGCGGGCGTGGTGTCGCCCCCGCCGCGCATCTCCGACAGGCGCACCCGCCACCCCGCCTCGGCGAGCTGCCACGCCGCTTCCGAGCCGGCGAGCCCGCCGCCCACGATCTGGATGTCGTGCGTCATCGTGCGCCGAACCCGTTCAACATGGTCCGGGCGGTCTTAAAAAGGATCAGCACGTCGAGCCAGGGACTGAAATATTTGATGTAGTAGAAGTCATATTGAAGCTTGCGGTGCACCTCGCCGACCTCGGCGACATGGCCTTGGTTGGTCTGCGCCCAGCCGGAGATGCCGGGCTTCACCACATGGCGGTAGCGATAAAAGGGCAGTTCGCCCACATACCAGTGGGACAATACCTCGGCCTCAGGTCGCGGGCCAATCCAGCTCATCTCCGCGCGGAGAATGTTGAAGATCTGGGGCAGCTCGTCGATACGCGTCCGGCGGAGCAGTGCGCCGACGCGCGTGACCCGCGGGTCGAGCTCCCCTGTCATGGCGGCCGCCCGGGCGTCGGCGGGATGGCCGCTGCCCGCACGCATGGTGCGGAACTTGAAAACGGTGAACTGGTGGCCGCGGTGCCCGATACGGACCTGCCGAAAGAAGATCGGCCGGCCATCGTCGATCAGGGTGGCGAGAGCCGCCACGGCCATCACCGGCGCGAGCACCGGCAGCAAAGCCAAAGCGACGAGCCAGTCAATCAGCGTTTTCAGGTGAAAATAACCGCGCGCCGGGACCAGGGATCCGAAGCTGTTCTCCGACAGGTGGGCGATCTCCACTCGTCCCGTCAGCGACTCGCGCAGCGGTTTGACCTGGTAGACGATGGTTCCGGCAAGCGCGGCATCGGCCAGGAAGCGCTCCCATTCGGCGGGCAGGTCGGCCGTGAAGTCGGCCACCAGGGCGTCGCAACGGCTCAACGATGTGAGCTGCGGACCGGGCAGGGCAATCCAGAGCACGGTCTCGATTTCCGCCAGCCGCTCCACCCCGCCGAACGGAACAACGCCGATCCGCAACCGGCTGCGACGCTGCACCAGGAAGTACAGGAGGTAGAACCAGAGAACGTGGACGAAGAAGCCCAGCAGAAAGCCGAGACGGTCATAAGGCAGGCGGGCGAAGAAGAAGAAGGCCAGGACCAGGCCGTGAGCGGCGGCCGCGGTGGGCAGGATGACGTAGCTGGAGCGGATGCCCGGGTAGGGCTCGATCGACAGCCGCATCCAGAAGGCGATGGCGACCGCCACCACATTGGCCAGGAACGCGTTCCAGGTTGCGGGCTCGAGCAGGGTATGCGGCACGAGGAAGGCGCGGGTGAGAACGGGCACGCTTCCGGCGAGCAGCATCGCGCCAAGCAGCTGGGCGCGGCGGCGGATCAGCCACGCACGCCGGCCGCGGCTTCGAACCGGGTTGAGCTGCAACATAATTGCTCGCTTCTAGTGAGGCGCCCACACCCGGCAAGTATTTTGGCGTTGCAGCGACCCGGCCTTGGGCCGGCGCCTGCAACCGCTTGTTCCCCGAGCCGTTTAGCTGCAATAATGGCGGTTCGAACCAACGGGGCATGGGCTCCAGCAGCGGGAGTTCGAAGATGATTGCAGCGCGCATGGCCTTGTGTGTTGGACTTCTGGCGTGCGGCACCGCCGCCGGAGCCCAGAGCTGGACCCCCGGGTCAGAGATCGCCGGGCAGACGGTGCAGGTCGACACCAACGGGGTGGTGAACAACATCACCTTCAACCCGGACGGGTCGGCGATCATCACCACGCCGTCCGGACGTGCGGTGCCCGCCAGCTGGACGGCAAGCGGCAGCCAGCTCTGCCTCACCGCCGGGGGCCCGGCCGAGTGCTTCCCCTACGCCCAGGCCTTTCAGGCCGGCCAGCCGGTCACGCTGACCAGCAGTTGCAACGCGACTTCCCGTTGGCTGGCCACCAACACCAACCAACCGGCCACGCAGCGGCCGGCCGGCGAGCGCGGCTAAGCCGGTTCGGAGCCTCCGTCGGCGCTGCCCGAGCGGATCGGGGCGCCGAGCTTGCGCGCGATCCGGGCGACTTCCTCGTCGCTTGGCGGCTGGGGCAACTCCTGCCCGGGCGTGACCGCTTCGTCCGGGATGCCTGGTCCGGTCCCCGCGATCGTTTCGTTCACCGCCGCTTCGTTCGGGCCGGTGCTGATCTTCTCACGATCTTCCATGGTGCGTCCTCCAGCTTCGAAGCGGATAAAGCCGGCACGCGCAAAGGCGTTCCCACCGGTCGACCAGTTGATTGATTAGCGCGGGCGGTCGCACCATATGCGCCGTGGATTGCAGCTTGTTCCCGGCGCTGCGCAAGGAGCCGTTTGTTGACCCTCAAGCTTCCTATTCTTCCGCTGCGCGACATCGTTGTGTTCCCGCACCGGATCGTTCCCCTGTTCGTGGGCCGGGAGAAGTCGGTGGCGGCGTTGGAAGCAGCGCTGACCGCCGACAAGCAGATCTTCCTGGTTGCCCAGCTCGATCCCGCTGAAGACGATCCGCAGCGCGACGCTCTGTACGACCTGGGCGTGGTGGCGACCGCCATGCAGATGCTGAAGCTACCCGACGGCACCGTTCGCGTACTGGTGGAAGGCGCGCGCCGGGCGCGGCTGCTGAGGCTGGAGGAGGCCGACGGGCACCTGCTGGCCGAGATCGAAGAAGTTGAGGAGGAGGCCGCGGACGGGCCTGAAGCGCAGGCACTGATGCGTTCGGTCGTCGACCAGTTCGAGAACTATGCCAAGCTCAACAAGCGCTTGCCGGCAGAGACCAGCATCCAGCTGAGCGAGATTGAGGACGCATCTGCGCTGGCCGATGCGGTCGCCTCCAACCTGTCGGTCAAGGTGGCCGACAAGCAGGCGATCCTGGGCGAGCTCAAGCCACAGCGCCGGCTGGAGATGGTGTTCGCCTTTATGGAAGGCGAGCTCGGCGTGTTGCAGGTCGAGAAGAAGATCCGCAGTCGGGTCAAGCGCCAGATGGAGAAGACCCAGCGCGAATATTACCTCAACGAGCAGCTGAAGGCGATCCAGCGCGAGCTGGGCAACGACGACGGCGAGGGCGGCGACGAGCTGGCTGAGCTGGCTGCCAAGATACGCAAGACCCGGCTGAGCAAAGAAGCCAAGGTGCGCGCGACCGCCGAGCTTAAGAAGCTTAAAGGTATGGCGCCGATGAGCGCTGAGGCGACGGTCGCGCGCAATTACCTGGACGTGCTGCTCGGCCTGCCATGGGGCAAGAAGTCGAAGCTCAAGCGCGACATCGCCGAAGCGCAGCGGGTGCTCGACGGGGATCATTATGGGTTGGAAAAGGTCAAGGACCGGATCGTCGAGTATCTGGCGGTGCAGGCCCGGACCAACCGGCTGAAGGGGCCAATCTTGTGCCTGGTGGGGCCGCCGGGCGTCGGCAAGACCTCGCTTGGCCGCTCCATCGCTAAGGCGACGGGCCGCGAGTTCGCGCGGCAATCGCTGGGCGGAGTGCGCGACGAGGCGGAGATCCGCGGTCACCGCCGGACCTACATCGGCTCGCTGCCGGGCAAGATCATCTCCAACCTCAAGAAGGCGGGGACCAGCAATCCGCTGTTCCTGCTCGACGAAATCGACAAGCTCGGCCAGGATTTCCGCGGCGATCCCGCATCGGCGCTGCTGGAGGTGCTCGACCCCGAGCAGAATGCCAAGTTCCAGGACCATTATCTGGAGCTCGACTACGACCTGTCGGACGTGATGTTTGTAACCACCGCCAACTCGCTCGACATGCCGCAGCCGCTGCTCGACCGGATGGAGATCATCCGGCTCGAGGGCTACACGGAGGACGAGAAGGTCGAGATCGCCCGCCGCCATCTCATCCCCAAGCAGATGGAAGCGCACGGCCTCAAGGCCGAGGAGCTGGTCTTTGCGGACGATGGTCTGCGGGCGATCCTGCGCTACTACACGCGGGAGGCGGGCGTCCGGACGCTCGAACGCGAGCTGGCCAAGGTGGCGCGCAAGGCGTTGCGCCAAATCCTCGAAGGCAAGATCGAGGGTGTCACGGTTACGGAAGGCAACCTCCAGGACTTCCTGGGCGTACGCCGCTACCGCTTCGGGGTCGGCGAGGAGGAGGATCAGATCGGCGCGGTCACCGGGCTGGCCTGGACCGAGGTCGGCGGCGAGCTGCTGACGATCGAAGCCGTGACCGTTCCCGGCAAGGGGCAGATCAAGACCACCGGCAAGCTTGGCGACGTAATGCAGGAGTCGATCCAGGCGGCGATGAGCTTCGTCAAGGCGCGAGCCCCGGCCTATGGCGTGAAGCCATCGATCTTTGCGCGCAAGGACATCCACGTCCACCTGCCCGAGGGCGCGGTTCCAAAGGACGGTCCGTCCGCCGGCATCGGCATGGTGACAGCGATGATCTCGACCCTGACCGGCGTTGCCGTGCGCCGCGACGTGGCGATGACCGGCGAGGTCACGCTGCGCGGCCGCGTGCTGCCGATCGGCGGCCTCAAGGAGAAGCTGCTGGCGGCGCTGCGCGGCGGCATCACGACGGTGCTAATCCCGGAGGAGAACGAGAAGGATCTCGCCGAGCTGCCCGCCAACCTGAAGGAGCAGCTGACGGTGGTGCCGGTCGCCCACGTCGACCAGGTGCTGGAGCTCGCCCTGTCCGAGAAGCTGCAGCCGATCGAGTGGACTGAAGCCGACGAACATGCCGCCGAGCCGACGCCGCACGGCCACGGCACAGCCGATGCTGGTGTCGGTCTGCGGCATTAGGCTGGACGTAGCGGTGAGTTGGGGAGTTAAGGCGGCGCGTCCGGTTGCCGGGCGAGCCAGTGGAGCGTGTTGTCGATGAACAAGCAGGAACTCATCACCCAAGTTGCCGATCGTGCCGGGTTGAACCGGAACGACGCGGCCCGGGCTGTCGAGACCATGCTGGAGGTGGTTACCTCGACGCTGAAGCGAGGCGACGAAGTGCGGCTCGTGGGGTTCGGCAATTTCTCTGTGACGCGACGCAAGGCGTCCGTCGGCCGCAACCCGCGCACAGGCGAGCCACTGCAGATCGCCTCCAGCGCCAACCCCAAATTTCGCCCAGGCAAGGTACTGAAGGACGCCGTTCAATAGTGGACAGGCCAGCGGTGCTCCTCTAGGGGGCACCCGGCATGGGCGCGTAGCTCAGTGGTAGAGCACACCCTTCACACGGGTGGGGTCGTAGGTTCAATCCCTACCGCGCCCACCATGCTCCGACTCAGTCCTTGGCAGCGCGATTTCGCAGGTCCGTGACCAGCGCCGCGGGTGCCGGCTGCGAGTCTCTGAGGTTCGGGACTCCGGGCCAGCCCAGGTCCGGAAAGTCGGTGCCGTCATATGCGCGGGCGCCTTCGTATCGCGGCACCACGTGAAAGTGGACATGGGGGTCCACCATCATCAGCATCAGGTAGTTGATCCGCTCGTAAGCGACGAGTTCGCGCAGGAGGCGCTCCGCCAGCGAGACCAACTCCCGCTGTTCGGCAAAGGCCTCCTCCGGCAAGTCGCCGTAAGCCAGCGCTTCGGATCTGGCGCACAGCACCAAGCTGCCGAGCGTGACCTGGGCAGGGCGAACCAGCAGGGCCCAATGCTCGGTCTCAACGATCGCCGTCGCCGGGTAGCCGAACTTGGTCAGGGTCGCGTGCGCCATCATGCCCTCGCTTGCGCTATCGTTTCATGAACCTTAAGGGACGCGCGCGCCCTGCCAAGGGTTCATGGCGATCGTAGCTCAGCTGGTTAGAGCATCGGTTTGTGGTACCGAGGGTCGCGGGTTCAAGTCCCGTCGGTCGCCCCATCTCTCCCGTTTCAGCAGCAGGAACGCAATGACCACGCTTTGGGGCTTGCCCGACTTCGACGCGCACGAGGAAGTGCATTTCATCACCGACGAGGCCAGCGGCCTGCGGGCGATCGTTGCGATGCACTCGACCCATCTCGGGCCGGCGGCGGGCGGGTGCCGTTTCTGGCACTACCCGGAGGACGGCAAGGCGCTGACCGACGCCCTGCGGCTGTCGCGGGGAATGAGCTACAAGAACGCCATGGCCGGCCTGCCGCTGGGCGGCGGCAAAGCGGTGATCCTGGCCGGCGAGGACAAGAACAAAACGCCCGCCATGCTGGCGGCGTTCGGCCGGGCGGTCGAGGGTTTAAGCGGACGCTACGTTACGGCGGAAGACGTCGGCATCAACGTGGCCGACATGACGGAGGTCAGCCGCCAAACCCGCCACGTCGCCGGCCTGCCGGTCGCGCAGGGGGCGGTCGGCGGCGACCCGGGGCCGCATACCTCGCTCGGCGTGTTCCTGGGCATCAAGGCCGCGGTTCGCCGGGCGCTGGGCAAGGACAGTTTGGACGGCCTCCACGTCGCCCTGCAGGGCGCGGGGAGCGTGGCGGGCGGCGTCGCGATGCACGCGGCGGCCGAGGGCGCGCGATTGTCGATCGCCGATGTCGACGGCCCGCGCGCGCAGAAGCTAGCCGACGCTACCGGCGCCACGGTGGTGGACCCGGCCGAGATCATGACGGTCGAAGCGGACGTGTTCAGCCCTAACGCGCTCGGCGCGATCCTCACCGAGACCTCGATCGCGGCTTTACGGACGCCGATCGTCGCGGGCGGCGCGAACAATCAGCTGGCCATCCCTGCCGACGGCGAGCGGCTGAAGCAGCGCGGCATTCTCTATGCGCCCGATTATGTGATCAACGCCGGCGGCATCATCAACGTGTCGACCGAGTATCTGCGCGACGGCGACGCTTCGGTGGTGCGCCGGCGGATCGAGGGCATTCCCGAGCGGCTGGAGCGGATCTGGGTGGAGAGCGAGGCGAGCGGCCGCGACCCGGCAGCGGTGGCGGACGCCATGGCCCGCCAGCTCATCGGACGCGGCTGAGCGGTTCCCAAGCGCGGCCCCGTGCACTAGATAACCGCACGCCCGATGCATCGCTTCGCCAACCCCGTACGCTTTCTCAAGATCGCTCGTCCCGCGACCGCGTGGTTGCTTGGGCTCGGCCTGGTTCTGACCGCCGCGGGAGTGCTCGGCGGGCTGTTCGTCACGCCGCCCGATTACTTGCAGGGCGAGACGGTGCGCATCCTGTACATCCATGTCCCGACCGCCTGGCTGGGCATGGGCGGCTGGACCGGGATCGCGGTCGCCAGCCTCGCGACCATAGTCTGGCGGCACCCGCTCGCGAGCGTCGCCGCCCGCGCGATCGCTCCCGTCGGCGCGACCTTTGCCTTTCTGTGTCTCGCGACCGGCTCCATCTGGGGGCGCCCGACCTGGGGCACCTGGTGGGAATGGGACGGGCGGCTGACCTCCATGCTGGTGCTGTTCTTTCTCTACCTCGGCAATATCGCCCTGGCCGCGGCTGAGCGGGAGCGCGGTCCGGACGGGCGGATCGCCGCCATCTTCGGGCTGGTCGGGGCGGTGAACCTGCCGATCATCCATTTCTCGGTGCAATGGTGGCGCACCCTGCACCAGGGCGAGAGCATCAAGCTGACCGGCTCGTCGATCGCCCCCGAGCTGCTGTGGCCGCTGCCGCTCACCCTGTTCGGCTTCTCCGCCCTGTTCGGCGCCGCGGTGCTGATGCGGATGCGGACGGAGCTGGCGCAGACCCGGATTGAGGCACGGCTGAGGCGCATGGCCGCGGCTAGCGCAGGACGGGGCGCTTCGACAGGCTCAGGACAGGCGGCGGCCGTATGAACCAGCTGCTGTTCGTCGCCGCGGCCTACGCGGCCGTGCTGGGCGGGGTCGGCGGCCTACTGGCCCTGTCCGCAACGGCGATGCGCCGGGCCGAACGCGCTGCCGACGCGATGAGCGAGCGCCGATGAGGGCAGCGCCCAAGCACCAGCGGCTTGCCCTGGTGCTGCTTGCCATGGCCGCGCTGGTCGGCGCGGCGCTGCTCGCCATGTGGGGGCTGGGCGATCGCGCGGCCTATTTCCGGACGCCCCAGGACATCGCGGCCGGGCGCGCCGACGTCGGTCAGCCCCTGCGGCTTGGCGGCATGGTGCAGCAGGGCTCGATCGAGAAGCAACCGGACGGCGTGTCGATCCGCTTCGTGGTGACCGATGGTCCGGCGAGCGTCCCCGTCCAGTTTCGCGGGATCACGCCCGACCTGTTTAAGGAAGGCAGCGGAGTGGTCGCGGAGGGCCGCTTGACGCCGGCCGGAGTGTTCACCGCGGACACCATCCTCGCCAAGCATGACGAGCGCTACATGCCGCCGCAGCTGGGCAACCAGGCGGCGGAGCTGGCGACCCGGCAGACGCTCGACCGATGATCGCCGAGGCGGGTCTCGCCGCATTATGGCTGGCCGCGGCGCTGAGCCTGCTGCAGCTCGTCGCCAGCCTGGCGGGGCCGCGCGTTCCGGAACTGCGGCGGCTAATCGTGCCGGTGGCGGCAGCCCAGGGTGCGTTGACCCTGTTCGCCTTTCTGATGCTCCTGTGGCTGTTCCTGCGGACCGACCTGTCGGTGCAGCTGGTGGCCGCGAACAGCCATTCCATGAAGCCGTGGATCTATCGCTTTGCCGGTACCTGGGGCAACCACGAAGGGTCCATGCTGCTGTGGGTGACCGTGCTGACGGTCGCGGGCGCGCTGCTGGCGCTGCTCGAGCGGCGGCTGCCCGAGCGGACGCTGCACGCGACGCTGGGCGCGCAGGCGGCGCTGGCGTTGGGCTTCTTCGCCTTTCTGCTGCTCGCCTCCAACCCGTTCGCGCGCCTGGTGCCGGCGCCGCGGCAAGGTCTCGGCCTCAATCCCCTGCTACAGGACCCCGGCTTAGCCTTCCATCCGCCAACCCTTTACTTCGGTTATGTCGGCCTGTCGGTTGCCTTCAGCCTGGCGGTCGGCGCGCTACTGACCCGCGAGGTCGGGCCGGCGCTGGCCCGGACGATGCGCCCGTGGGTGCTGGGCGCTTGGGTGCTGCTGACGGTCGGCATCACGGCGGGAAGCTATTGGGCCTATTACGAGCTCGGCTGGGGCGGCTGGTGGTTCTGGGACCCGGTCGAGAACGCCTCGCTGATGCCGTGGCTGGCGGCGACGGCCCTGCTCCACTCGATCAGCGTTCTCGCTGCCCGCGGAGGGCTGCGCACCTGGACCATCATGCTGGCGGTGGTCGCCTTTTCCATGTCGATGGTCGGCACCTTTCTGGTCCGCTCGGGCATCCTGACGTCGGTGCATAGCTTCGCCGTCGACCCGGCGCGGGGCAGCTTCATCCTCGCCTTGCTGGCCCTCTACGTGGGCGGCGCGCTGTTCCTGTTCGCCACCCGCGTCGGCACGGTAAAGGAGGGCGCCGGGTTCGACATCGTCAGCCGCGAGGGCGCGCTGGTCCTCAACAACCTGCTGCTGAGCGTGATCCTAGGCACGGTGTTCGTCGGTACGCTCTACCCGCTGTTGGCCGAAGCGGTGAGCGGCGAGAAGCTGTCGGTCGGCCCGCCATACTTTAACGCGGTAACCGGCCCGTTGACCCTGGCCCTGGCGCTGCTGCTGTTCATTGGGCCGCTGCTGCGGTGGCGACGGGACAGCCGGCCTAACGCACCTCGGATCGCCGCGCCGCTGGTCGTGACGGTGCTGGCCTTTGCGGCAAGTTTCGTGCTGGACCCGGCGATGAGTGCCCTGGCGCGGCTCGGGTTGGGGGTAGCGGCGGGGCTGGCGGTCGCCAGCCTGCTGCCGCTCGCCGGACGGAACCTCCGGCGGACGCCGCTGGCGACCTGGGGCATGGTGATCAGCCACTTGGGGGTAGCGGTGGCCATCGCCGGTGCCGCGGCGGATACCGCGTTCACGGAGGAAACTCTCGCGGCAGCGCGCCCGGGCGAGACTCTCGCCGTGGGTCCATGGCAGGTCCGCTTGGGAAGCGTCGTGCCCGTTGCCGGACCCAACTGGACGGCGGTTGAGGGCCGCCTCTCGGCCAGCCGCGGTGGGCGAACGATCGATCTACAGCCGCAGAGCCGCTTCTTCTCCGATCCGCCGACCGAGACCAACGAGGCCGCCATCCGCACCTTGTGGGACGGGCAGCTCTACGCGGTGATCAGCGGCGCCGAGGACGGGGGGCGTTGGCAGCTGCGTCTCTGGTGGAAGCCGTTGGTGACGCTGATCTGGCTCGGCGGCGGATTGATCGCCCTGGGTGGTCTGCTGGCCCTGCTCGGCCGCTGGTGGCGCGGCCGCCGCCGGGTGCGCGAACCGGAGCTGGCCTATGCGTAGGCGTTGGTGGCTGGCGGTGCCGCTGGTCATATTCGCGTTGTTCCTGCTGGCGGTCGGCTGGCGATTGAGTGCGCCGCCCGATGCCACCGTCAAGTCCCGGCTGGTGGGACGGGCCATGCCGGAGTTCCAGCTGCCCGCGGCGACACCGGGCAGGCCTGACTTGCGATCGGCGGACCTGGCCGGGGGAGGGCCCAAGCTGGTCAACCTGTTCGCGAGTTGGTGCGTGCCGTGCATCGCCGAAGCGCCGGTGCTGGGCGAGCTGAAGGGGCGGGGTGTGACCATCCATGGCATCGCCATCCGAGATGCGCCGGCGGATGTGGCGGCATTCCTCCGCGACCATGGCAACCCTTACCGCCGCATCGGCGCCGACCCGCGCAGCCAGGTACAGATGACGCTCGGCTCGTCCGGAGTGCCGGAAAGCTTCGTGGTCGATGGCCGCGGCGTGATCCGCTACCAGCATATTGGGCCGATCATGCCTCAGGACGTGCCGACGGTGCTGGCCGAGCTGGAGAAGGCGGGGTGAGGGTTCCTCTCGCCGGATTGGCGTTGATGCTCGCAGCTCCCGCCGTTGCCGACAGCGGCCAACCCGCGGCGCCCTATGCCTACCGGCAGCTCACCGACCCGGAGCAGGAGGCCCGGGCCAAGGCGCTGATGGAGGAGCTGCGCTGCCTAGTCTGCCAGGGCCAGTCGATCGCCGACAGCGATGCCGAGCTCGCAGGCGACATGCGCAGCCTGGTGCGGGAGCGGATCGCGGCCGGTGAAAGCCCTGAGCAGGTGCGGTCCTGGCTGGTCGAGCGCTATGGAAGCTGGGTAAGCTACGCGCCCGTCCTCGGAGCGGACACCTTGCTGCTTTATGCCGCGCCGTTGCTGTTGCTGCTGCTCGGCGGGCTGCTGGCGGCGCGGCGCTTGAAGCGGCGTGCGCGGTGATGGGCTGGCTGATCCTAGGCGGACTCGTGGCGCTCACCGCCGCTGCGCTGTGGTGGCTGGGACATCTCCGGAGCGCGCAGGCGCAGCTGGTGCTGGGGGCGTTGATGATCGGGGGTGCCGGCTATGCGCTTCAAGGGGAACCCGGCCTGCCGGGAGCGCCGCGGGAGGCCGGGCGCCGGGCAGCCTCGCTGCCGCTGACCGAGCCGCGCCAGGCCATGCTGGGCCGGTTCAACTCAAGCGACCGCTGGCTGACCATTGCCGACAGCTTCGCCTCGCGCGGCAACACCGAGGACGCGGTGGGCGTGATCCGCTCCGGTTTGCGGGCGGACCCGGACGACCTCGGCTTGTGGATCGGGCTGGGCAATGCGCTGGTCGATCATGCCGGGATGGTCACTCCGGCATCCACGCTGGCTTACGCGCGAGCGAGGGAGCTCGCACCAAGGCACCCGGCGCCATTGTTCTTCGAGGGGCTGGCGCTGGCCCGGTCGGGCAAGCGGGACGAAGGACTCGCGCTTTGGCGCCGGGCACTGGCGCTAACCCCGCCGGGCACGAGCTACCGGCCGATGATCGAAGGCGGAGTGGCGGCGCTGGCGGGACGTGCCCGTCGCCGCTCCCGTAGTTACCCCGGCCCTGAGCCGGGGTCCGCCTTCCTTCGCAATCGAACAAGCAAGTAAGCCGGATCCCCGGGTCGAGCCCGGGATGACGATCGCCTACTTGCCCCTGCCAGTCTTATCCTGAAGCTGGTCGATCTTCTTGGATGCGTCGGCCTTGTTGAGCTCGGGATCGAACTCCTCGCCGGCTTCCTCGCTCAAGGTCTCAAGATAGGAAGCCTGCGCGCCGGTCATTGGCTCACCGCCGGTGGTCCAATGGTCGGGGTCCTTGACCGCATTGCCGGTCGGATGAGCCTTGGGGTCGTCGGGAATTTTGTCGGACATTGATGCACCTTCTCAAGAGTTTGAGTTGGTGCACTAACGGTCGCGTTCTTTTTATGTTCCCGTCTATGCCGCGGCTGCGAACGGCAGGTCGAGCGCTTCGGCAACGGTCTCGTGCCGGATCTGGCCGCCCGATACATTGAGCCCGTTGGCAAGGTGCGGATCCTGCCGCATCGCCTCTTCGGCGCCGAGGTTCGCAAGCTTTAGCGCGAAGGGCAGGGTGGCGTTGTTGAGGGCGAAGGCGGAGGTGCGCGACACGGCGCCGGGCATGTTGGCGACGCAATAGTGGATCACTCCGTCGACCTCGAACACGGGGTCGTCGTGGGTGGTGGCCCGGCTGGTCTCGAAACAGCCGCCCTGATCAATTGCGATGTCGACCAGCACCGAGCCGCGCTTCATGGTCTTGAGCATGTCGCGAGTGACGAGCTTGGGCGCGGCGGCCCCGGGCACGAGCACCGCGCCGATCACCAGCTCGGCTTCTTCCACCGCGCTAGCGATGGAGGCTTTGGTGGCGTAGGCGGTCTTGATCTGGCTGGAGAAGAACATGTCGAGTTCGGCCAGCCGCTCCATGCTGATATCGTAGATGGTGACGTCGGCGCGCATGCCGACCGCCATCTGCGCCGCGTTAACGCCAGACACCCCGCCGCCGAGGATCGCCACCTTGGCGGGGGCAACACCAGGGACGCCGCCCAAGAGCACGCCGCGGCCGCCCTGCTCCTTTTCGAGATAGTGGGCGCCAACCTGTACCGACATGCGGCCCGCGACCTCGCTCATCGGCTTGAGCAGGGGCAGCGCGCCCGTGCGCGACGTCACCGTCTCATAAGCGATACAGGTCGCGCCCGACTTCATCAGACCTTCGGCCTGAGGCTTGTCGGCCGCGAGGTGGAGGTAGGTGAACAGCAGGTGGTGCGGCCTCAGCAGGGCGATCTCGTCGGGCTGGGGTTCCTTGACCTTGACGATCATCTCGGCCGTGTCGAACAGCTCGGCTACGCTGCCGACGATGGTCGCGCCCGACCGCTGGTAGGCGCTGTCCGGACAGTCGATCCCGCCGCCCGCCCCCGACTGCACGAAGACCTCGTGTCCAGCGGCCACCAGCTCCTTCACGGACGCGGGCGTGAGCCCGACCCGATATTCGTGGTTCTTGATCTCCTTGGGGACACCGACGCGCATTCCGTTCGCTTTCATATGACTAGGTTAAGGTCGTTGGCGCGGCCCTATAGACCGGATGCGGCGCGGAGTGCCAGCCGATTGCGGGACCACAACGCTCCTGCTAGAGCGCCCCGCCGCCGATGAACATCACCGCAACCGGAGCCGCCGTGTCGGCCCCCGCGAATGAGGGGGTTACGGACACCAGCCATGTCGGGGGCCATGCACCGCAGGGCTCGCTCGCGAAGCTTGCGGTCGGCGCGGTGGGCATCGTTTTCGGCGACATCGGCACCTCCCCCATCTACGCCTTTCGCGAGACCTTCGCCGGTCATCACCAGCTCGCTCCGGACGCCTTGCACATCTACGGCGTTCTTAGCCTGATATTCTGGTCGATGATGATCATCGTGACGCTGAAGTACGTCACCATCATCATGCGCGCCGACAACAAGGGCGAGGGCGGCAGCCTGGCGTTGCTGGCATTGATCAACCGATCGACCAGCGACAGGCGGCGCTGGACCGCCGGGATCGTCATGCTGGGCGTGTTCGCGACGTCGCTGTTCTACGGCGACAGCATGATCACGCCGGCGGTTTCCGTGCTGTCGGCTGTCGAGGGGCTGACGACGGTCAATCCGGCGTTCGAGCCTTACGTCATTCCGCTGGCGGTTGCGATCCTGGTCGGGCTGTTCGCCATCCAGTCGCGCGGCACCGCCAAGGTCGGGACGCTGTTCGGGCCGATCATGCTGCTGTACTTTACTGTGCTCGCGGGACTGGGCGTGCTGCACATTTTCAAGCACCCGCCAGTGTTGTGGCACATGCTGAACCCGGGCAACGCGCTGGCCTTCTACATTGCCGAGCCGCTGCCGGCCTTTATCGCCATGGGCTCAGTGGTGCTGGCGGTGACCGGCGCCGAAGCGCTGTACGCCGACATGGGGCATTTCGGGCGGCGGCCGATCCGGGTGTCGTGGCTCTACTTCGTGTTGCCCGCGCTGCTGCTCAACTACCTTGGGCAGGGTGCGATGCTGCTTAGTCAGACTCCCGCCGAGGCGCTCGAGACGGTCAAGAACCCGTTCTTCTATCTTGCCAGCGAATCCTTCCGGCTGCCGCTGGTCCTGCTTGCGACCTGCGCCACCATTATCGCCAGCCAGGCGGTGATCAGCGGGGCGTTCTCGGTCACCCAGCAGGCGATCCAGCTGGGCTTCATCCCGCGGCTGCGGATCACCCACACCAGCGAGACTGCGGCCGGGCAGATCTACATCCCGGTGATCAACTGGGCGCTGATGGTGATGGTGATCCTGCTGGTAGTCACTTTCCAGAGCTCGTCCAACCTCGCTGCAGCCTACGGGATCGCGGTCACTGGGGCGATGTTCATCGACACCCTGCTGCTCGCGGTGGTGTTTTTCTCCCTGTGGAAGTGGCCGGCGTGGAAGGCAGTGCCGCTGATCGCGCTGTTCCTGTTCGTGGACATCCTGTATTTCAGTTCCAACCTCCTGAAGGTGCCGGACGGTGGCTGGTTCCCGCTGCTGGTGGGCGCAGTCGCCTTTACCATGCTCACCACCTGGGCGCGGGGCCGCAAGCTGATGCTCGACCGCATGTCGGAGGCCAGCCTGCCGATGGAGGTGTTCATCAAGTCGGCCGCGGCTAGCGCCACCCGCGTTCCCGGCACCGCGGTGTTCATGACGACGTCCATGCGGGGCGTGCCCCACGCGCTGCTTCATAATCTCAAGCACAACAAGGTGCTGCACGAGCGGGTGATGTTGCTCACCGTCCGGATCGAGGACGTGCCTCATATCCCGGCCGAGAAACGGCTGCAGACAGAGGATTACGGCGCGGGCTTCTTCCGGGTGCTGCTGCGCTACGGCTTCATGGAGGAAGTCAACGTTCCCGCGGAGCTGAGCCAGCTCGAGAACTGCGGTCCGACCTGCAAGATGATGGACACCAGCTTCTTCCTCGCTCGCCAGACGCTGATCGCGTCGTCCAAACCGGGAATGGCAATCTGGCGCGAGCGCTTGTTCAGCTGGATGCTGCGCAATGCGGAAAGCGCCATGGAGTTCTTCAAGCTGCCGACCAATCGGGTGGTGGAGTTGGGCAGCCAGGTCGAGATCTGACGACCCGAACGGGCGGTGGGCAGGGTAGGCTTGCCTCCTGCCGACTGAGCGCCGGTATTCCGCTTCTGCCGAGACGAGCGCGTGAACCATGCGCCGCGCCGCAGGTTCACGCGCCATGGATCAGATCGCCTCCTGGGTCGCGACCGTCGCCACCATCTTCGCCGCCTGCCTCACCGCTTCGAACCTAGGTTCCCGGATCACCGGCTACGGCTTCATCGTCTTCACCGTCGGCTCGATCGCCTGGTTCACCCTCGGCATCCTGACCGGACAGCCGGCGCTCATTTGGACCAACATCGTGATGACGGCGCTGAACCTGTTCGGCGTGTGGCGCTGGCTCGGGCGACAGGCCAAGGTGGAGGACGGGGCACAGGCAGCAGCAGAGGAAAGCCGCGCGCTGCCGGGCGAAACGCTGTTCCCGGCGTCGTCGCTGAACAGCGCCAAGCTGGTGAGCGCCGACGGGGCGAACCTTGGCACCTGCGTCGACGCCATGCTGGGCTGCGGTAGCGGGCGGCTGCAGTATCTGGTCGTGGCCGAGGGCGGGCTGGCCGGGGTGGGGGAGACCTTCCGGCGGCTGGAGTGGGGGGATGCCCAGGTGCACGACGGGGCGGTGCAGACCAGGTTCGACGAGGGGCGCTTCTCCACGTTGCCCGAGCTCACCAAAGACAATTGGCCCGGACGATGAGCGCGTTGATTGTGACCGCGGAGCTTGGGGCACGGGACTTCGCCTGGCTTGACGGTGAGCGCCGCGCTTACTTCCCGCCGGAGCGCAACCAGCTGTCTGCGCACCTGACGATGTTCCATGCGTTGCCGCCGTCGGCCGAAGGCGAAGTGCGGCGAGAGCTTGCGCGGCATGTGGGCGGAGCGCCGCCCCGAGCGACGGTGGCCGGATTGATGAACCTGGGGCGGGGCGTGGCCTACCGGATCGTTTCGGATGAGCTTGAAGCCATCCGCGGGTCCCTGGCCGATCACTTCCAAGGCCTGCTCACCGCGCAGGATGGGCAGGGCTGGCGGCCGCACGTCACCGTTCAGAACAAGGTGGAGGCGGCGGAGGCGAAAGCGCTGCTGCGCTCCCTGGAGGCGGCATTCCGTCCGCGGCCGCTCGGCATCAGCGGCCTTGGGCTACATCGTTACCTCGGAGGGCCCTGGGAAGCGCTCGGCCGGTGGAGCTTCCGGGGCGCCTAGCTCAGTTCGCCCACGCCCTCGCAGGTCAAGTCGAAGGCCGCCATCCCGGCTTCGAGCACGGAGGCGAGCATGGGCAGGTCCATCAGCTCTTCGACCGCCCCGCTGCGCCCGGTGTCCATCGCCTCTTCCATGGCCTCGCTCCAGTCGGAAGCCTCATAGGTTCCTTGGCCGACCCAGCAGAAGGCGAGCACCTCGGCAAGCTGGTCCTCGCCCAGATCGTCGAACGCCTGCCGGAGCTCCTCTTCAACGCCCGTGTTGATGTCGTCCTCCAAGACCGACAATGCGCCTTCGTCCTCGTCGTCCACGTTGTCCGCGGCCTCGTCCTCGAACTCGCCGGGGGTCTGAGCTTCATACTCCCGCGCACGCAGGATGATGCGGCAAAGCGTGTCGAGGGGGGTCAGCGGGTCCATTTGACAATCTCCTGATTTGCCCGCTGAACACGGGGATGGAGCGGACGGTTCCACCGCGTTGACCGGCGCACGCCCCCCCACTATATGCCGCCCGCACCCGCCTGGCGGGCAGCCCGAGACCATCCGTTGGCCCCCTGGAGCCGCGGGCATCGTGGGGCGGAGTAGCTCAGCTGGTTAGAGCAGCGGAATCATAATCCGCGTGTCGGGGGTTCAAGTCCCTCCTCCGCTACCATCTTCTCCGGTCGACGACCTTGCCGGGGACAAGGGCCGCCAGAAGCGGTCGCACGGATCCGATGAACAGCCGCGCCGCAATCGGCGGAGGGTTCCTTAGGACACGATGGCCTTCAGCATGCCGGTCACTAGCGGACGCAGGTCGCCGCCCATGCGACCGGCCTCGAACAACAATCCGAAGGTGAGCGCGTAGGTTAGCGCCCGATAGCGCTCAAGAATGTACGACATCGGGGCCTTCACGAGCGCTGGCAGCACGGCACTGGCAAGGATAACGAGCACAATCCCATTCAGGGCCGAAAACACCACATCGCTGACGAAGTGGATGCCGGTCACCAGCCTTGGCAGAGCCACGGCAAACACCGCCCACCCAAAGGCGAACAGCCCAACTCGGCGTGAGTAGAGGTAAACGACGGTGCTCAAGCCAAACACCAGCGCGCATGTATCGCTCGGAAAGGAGCTGATGTCGCGCTGAGGCGCCCCGCCGAAGAACTGTGTGAAGGTATAGCCCGGCTGGAAGAACGGCCGCTCCCGATGGCCGATCAGCTCCTGAACTGCCATCGCCACGACGATGGAGATGAAGGAAGCAGCCAAACCCACGGCGATCCGCAATTGGAGCCGGTCCGTATCCGGCCGGTCATTGCTGGAGAACCAGCACCAGACCACGAGCATCAGCGACGGCAAGGTCTTGATCAGCAAAGCAGCCGTCAGCCAGTACGTCTGCCCGACGAATTGAGGATGGGCGTGGCCGAACCGGTTGAAGGCTTTGGCGCTAGCCGTATCGAAAGAGATGAGCCACGGCATCTCGAACTTCACTGCCCAGACGAGGAACAGCTGGATCAGGATCAGGGCGAAGCAAAAGAGCTTGGCCTGCCCGCTAAACTCAATGCCCGAGGAGGCGGAGAGATACCTGCCCAGCCTGGCCTGACTGTCGGGCTCGAGCCGCTTCGAAGAGACAGGCACCCGGGTGTCAAGCATAAATGACCCTTCTTCTATACGGCTCCTCAGACGGGCATCGATACACGGATTGTCACAAGATTGAAATAGTGTGTTCACGGTTTTGGAGTTAAGCGTAAGATAACGGGCTGGCCGGATTTGTACCCGCTGCTGCCGTCTCGTTGGCAAGTCGGGGCTTGGCCGAACGGCAAACGCCCGGACCGCTTGTTCAGCGACCCGGGCGTCCGCGTGACGACTGCTCGTCAGCCCCCTTTGGAGTGGTGCGGCAGCGGAAGCTCACTCCTCACCGCGGTCCTCCGGATCATCGGGCTTGCACCCATGACCGCTTGGAGAAAGGAGGCTAGGGTCACGGGCCCCGACTTGTCCACGGGAAGCTTCGCGGCCGTGACCTTTGCGTAGGCCCTGTGTCGGTCGCGCCACATGCCCGCTTGCATTGCCAGTTCAGCTTCTGCCCCCTAGGACGCGCGCCCATGCGCCTGTCCCAAGCCTTTCTGCCGGTCCTCAAGGAAAGCCCGACCGACGCCCAGATCGTCAGTCACAAGCTGATGCTCCGCTCCGGGCTGGTGCGGCAGACGGCCGCGGGCATCTACGCGTGGCTGCCGCTCGGCTACCGCGTGCTCAAGAAGATCGAGGGGATCGTCCGCGAAGAGCAGGACCGGGCGGGCGCAATCGAGTTGCTGATGCCGACGCTGCAATCGGCCGAGCTATGGCGGGAGAGCGGTCGCTACGACGCTTATGGGCCGGAAATGCTGCGCATCCGCGACCGGCACGAGCGCGAGATGCTCTACGGGCCGACCAACGAGGAGATGATCACCGTCATCTTCCGCGACGAGGCCCGCAGCTACCGCGACCTCCCGCGCACGCTCTACCATATTCAATGGAAGTTCCGCGACGAGGTGCGCCCGCGGTTCGGAGTGATGCGCGGGCGCGAGTTTCTGATGAAGGACGCCTACAGCTTCGACCTGGACGAGGCTGGCGCGCGGCAAAGCTACTATACGCAGCTGCTCGCCTATCTGCGCACCTTTCAGCGCATGGGCATCCGAGCGGTACCGATGAAGGCGGCGTCCGGGCCGATCGGCGGCGATCTTTCCCACGAGTTCATCGTGCTTGCTCCGACCGGTGAGAGCGAGGTGTTCTACGATGCCGAGTACGAGGGCATGGATTGGACCCAGTCGGGGCTCAGTTACGGCGATGCCGTGGGGCTGCAGGCGCTATTCGACCGCATCGGCCAGACCTACGCGGCGACCGACGAGACCCATGAAGAAACGCGCTGGGCCGAGGTGCCGGGCGAGCGGCAGCGGCAGGGTCGCGGCATCGAGGTCGGGCACATCTTCAACTTCGGCACCAAGTACAGCGAAGCCATGGGCTTTCGGGTGTCGGGGCCAGATGGCGCGATGGTGACGCCGCAGATGGGCAGCTACGGCATCGGCGTGTCGCGGCTTGTGGGGGCGATCATCGAAGCCAGCCATGACGAGGCCGGGATCGTCTGGCCGGAGGCGGTGGCGCCGTGGCGGGTGGGACTGGTGACCATGCGCGGCGACGACGCGGCAAGCGTCGCGGCCGCCGGCGACCTCTACGACAAGCTGACTTCGGCGGGGGTCGAGACGCTCTACGACGACCGGGACGAGCGGGGCGGGGCCAAGCTCGCCGGCATGGACCTCATGGGCCTGCCCTGGCAGCTCATCATCGGTCCGCGGGGCCTGGCGCAGGGGACAGCGGAGCTCAAGGATCGCCGCACCGGCGAGAAGCAGGAGCTTAGCCTGGAAAGCGCGTTGGCGAGGCTGACGGCGTGATCCTCAACCGCTACGAACGCACCATTGCCAAGCGCTACCTGTTGCCCGGCAAGGGCGAGGGGTTCATCTTCCTGGTCGCGGCGATCAGCCTGGGCGCGGTCGCGCTGGGCGTAGCGGCGCTGATAATCGTCATGAGTGTGATGAACGGCTTCCGGGCGGAGCTGTTCGACAAGATCGTCGGCTTGAACGGTCATGCTGTGGTTCAGGGATACGACGGCCGCTTGCCGGGGTGGCAGCAAATGGCTGCGCAGGCCAGGCGGGTTTCGGGCGTTACTTCGGCGACGCCGCTGATCGAACAACAGATGCTGGTGAGTGGAAACGGACGCGCCACCGGCGCGATCGTCCGCGGAATGCGGGTCGAGGACATCCGCACCAATCCCACCATTTCGGGCGGAGTCAAATCCGGCGACATCCGCTCCCTGACGCCGGGCAGCGACAGGGTTGCCATCGGCAGCAGGCTTGCGGAGTCCATTGGCGCTTACCCCGGCGGTACGATCAGCCTGATCAGCCCGGAGGGTCGTTCCACCCCAGTCGGTACCGTGCCGCGCATCGTCAGCTATACGGTGGGCGCCACCTTTGAGGTCGGCATCTACGATCTCGATAACCTGTATGTGCTGATGCCCATGGAAGACGCGCAGAACCTGCTCATGTTGGGTGAGGACGTCAGCACCATCGAAGTGGAAGTCGCGGCGCCCGACCGGATGAACGACCAGCTTGGCGCTCTGCAACAGATCGTCCAGGGCAGGGGCGTGGTGGTCGATTGGCGCTCCATGAACTCGGCATTGTTCGAGGCCTTGGAGGTCGAGCGGATTGCCATGTTCGTGGTGCTGTCGCTGATCATCCTGGTCGCGGTGTTCAACATCCTGTCCTCCTTAATCATGCTGGTCCGCGCCAAGACGCGTGATATCGCCATCCTCCGCACCATGGGCGCCAGCCGCCGCGGCATGCTCAAGATCTTCGTGACGGTTGGGGTGACCATCGGCTCTCTGGGGATCTTGCTCGGCCTGCTCCTCGGAGCGGTGTTTCTATTCTTCCGGCAGGCGGTGGTGAACGCCATCCAGGTTCTGACCGGTCAGAACCTGTGGGACCCCAGTGTTCGTTTCCTGTCCGAGCTACCCAGCAAGACGGACCCGCTGGAGGTGACCGCGATTGTTGTCCTGGCGCTGGTGCTGGCATTCCTGGCGACGCTCTATCCCGCCTGGAAGGCGGCGAGCACCGATCCGGTGCAGGTGCTGCGCTATGAGTGAGCCGGTCCTGGAGACCCGCGGCCTTGCGCGCAGTTTCGTCCAGGGCGACGTTACGATCGAAGTGCTCCGCGGCATCGACCTGGCGGTGCAGCCGGGCGAGATCGTGGCGTTGCTTGGGCCCTCAGGATCTGGCAAGTCGACCCTGCTCCAGGCGGTCGGCCTCTTGGAAGGCGGCTTCTCGGGCTCAATCCGGATCGCCGGCAAGGAAGCCGCGAGCCTCGACAACGACCAGCGCACGGAGTTGCGGCGCGACGCGCTCGGCTTCGTGTACCAGTTCCACCACCTGCTGGCCGATTTCGATGCAACCGAAAACGTGGTCCTGCCGCAGATCATCCGCGGCGCTGAAACGGACCAGGCGCATGACCGGGCCAAGCAGCTGCTGACCACCCTTGGTCTTGGAGCGCGGCTGGAGCATCGGCCGGCCAAGCTGTCGGGCGGCGAGCAGCAGCGGGTGGCGGTTGCGCGCGCCCTGGCAAACCGGCCACCGCTGGTCCTGGCGGATGAGCCGACCGGGAACCTCGATGAGGCTACCGCGAACGTGGTGCTCGCCGAATTTCTGGGGCTCGTCCGGGGCGAGGGCAGTGCCGCGCTGGTAGCAACGCACAATGAGCGACTAGCGGCAAAAATGGACCGGGTCGTTCGGCTGCACGACGGTCGGCTTGAGCCATTGGGACCAAATCGCCCCTGAAACGTTGCGCCCGTCATGCCAGATCGTCCGTCCGAGCCGCCCTTCGACCCGCGTGACCCGCGCAACCGTCCACCCCGCGACCCGCGTAACGAACCGCGTCAGGACCCCCGTTACGATCCGCGCAACGACCCGCGTCAGGACCCCCGTTACGACCCGCGCAGCGATCCGCGATATGACCCTCGCGAGGGAGGAGGCTTCGCTGCCGGCAGCGATCCCCGGCACGATCCGGCGGATCCCCGTTACGATCCGCGGTACGATCCCCGGGCGGACGCGCGCTACGATCCGCGGACGGACCCGAGGTACGACCCACGATATGATTCTCGTGCCGACCCGCGTTACGATCCCCGGCATGGGCCCGACCCGCGGTCGGGCGGATCGGTTCCGCCGCCCCCGCCTCCCGCGCCGCCGCTTGCAACGACCGAGCGGCCACGATCCCGGGGGCGGATGCTTGCCATTCTGGCGGGTCTCCTTGCGCTGCTGCTGATTGGCTTCTTCGCCTATCGCCTCACTCGGGCCGGGCCGGCTGAAGACCGCCTCAATGAAGCGGGTGCCGCAAGCGAGAACGCCGCTGTTGCAGAAGGGCCTGCGGAGCGCTGCGCTACCCAGCGCACCTATGAGTCGATCAAGCAGCAGCTGTTCCGCCGCGCCGCCCAGGTTCGCGGCACCGATCAGGCGGCGTTCGACCGCCTCGCCGCCTACGCCGTGGTGCGTGTCGATGCTCCGGTGCTCAAGCGTCAGGACGAGGAGCTCGGCACCCAGGTCTGCTCGGGCAACGTGTCGATCGACCTTCCGCCGGGGGTGGCGGTGGTCGGCGGCCGCCGCACCCTGACCGCTGAGATGGACTATGCGCTTCAGCCGGCAGCGGACCGCACCGGCGATGTGGTGACCCTGAGCGGCGCGGATGGGATCGTCGTCCCGCTGGCGACCCTGGCACGGACCGGCACCCAGCCGGGCTTGCCGCAGGCGGTTCAGCCGGGGCAGCCGCTGCCTCAGGCGCTGCCCCCGGGATCGCCGCAGCAGCCGGCACCCGTGCCAGTCCCGACTGCGCCCCCTCCGCCGCCCGCACCCACGCCCGCGCCACGTGCCGAACCCGCCCCCCCGCGAGCGGCCGCGGCCCGCCCTAGCTTCAACTGCGCCAATGCCCGCACTCGCGGCGAGCGCGCGGTGTGCGGCGATCCCGAGCTTGCCTCGCTCGATCGGCTGATGGCTGCGCAATATGTGGCGGCGCTGCGGCGGGCCGACTCCTCGGAGCGTGCGCTGCTGCAACGCACCCGCGACGCGTTCCTTGGGCATCGCGACCAGTGCACTTCCGACGCCTGCGTGGCGCAGACCTACCGCGGCCGCATGCGCGAGATTTCCGACATCATGTCGGGACGGTGGCAACCGCCGCGCTAAGCTGGGGATAACCGGGGCGGCGCGCTTGGCTCGGAGGCGCACCGCTCTATAGTGGGATCGATGGTCTTCGTTCCCCTTCGCGTCTTTTCCTCTTTCACCATGCTGGAGGGGGCGATGGAGCCCAAGACCATCGCTAAGACGGCGCGCAAGCTCGGCTTTCCGGCGGTTGGATTGACGGACCGGAACGGGCTGTACGCTGCCATGGCCTTCAGCGAGGCCTGCATGGGCGAAGGCGTGCAGCCCTTGATCGGCGCGACCCTTGGCCTGGCGCGTCCGGCCGACCTGCCGGGCACCCGCCTCGACTCGCTGGTGCTGCTCGCCAAGGATGAGGAGGGCTACGCCAACCTTTGCCGGCTAGTGTCCGCGGCGCACATGGAGCGGCCCGACAGCGACACCCCGCACGTCAGCCTGGAAGCGCTTGCCGCGCAGGCGGGCGGGCTCCTGGCGCTGACCGCCGGCGGTGAAGGCGCGGTTGCCCGTCTGCTGGCTGATGGGCAGGCGCGTGCGGCACGCGACTATCTCGAGCGGCTGCAGGCGATCTTTCCCGAGCGTCTGTACATCGAATTGTCACGTCGCGGGGACGGCGCGGAAGAAGCGGCGGAGAGCGCGCTCATTGATCTCGCCTACGCGTTCGACCTGCCGCTGGTCGCGACCAATCCCGCGGCTTACGCCGAGCAGGCCTTCCACCCGGCGCACGACGCGCTGCTGTGCATCGCCCAGTCCGCTTACGTCGAGAGCGCCGATCGGACGGCATCGAGCGAGCATGCTTGGCTGAAATCCGCGGGCGAGATGGAGGCGCTGTTCGCCGATCTGCCCGAAGCGCTGGCCAACACTGCCGTGATTGCCGAGCGCTGCGCCGTCGCCGCGCCCAAGCGCCGACCGATTCTCCCGCGGCTCAGCGACGACGAGGACGAGCAGCTGCGCCGGGACGCACGGGCGGGGCTGGAAGAGCGACTGGCCGACCGGGGGGAAGGCGATAAGGCGCCCTATCGCGAGCGGCTCGACTTCGAGCTCGACGTCATCGCGCGGATGGGCTTCTCGGGCTATTTCCTGATCGTCGCCGACTTCATCAAGTGGGCCAAGGCCAACGACATTCCGGTCGGCCCCGGCCGTGGTTCCGGCGCCGGCTCGGCGGTCGCCTGGGCGCTGACCATCACCGACCTTGACCCCATCGAACTCAACCTCCTCTTCGAGCGCTTCCTCAATCCCGAGCGCGTGTCGATGCCGGACTTCGACATCGACTTCTGCGAAACCCACCGCGACAAGGTCATCCAGTACGTCCAGGGCAAGTACGGCCGGGACCGGGTGGCGCAGATCATCACCTTTGGGCGATTGAAGGCGCGGGCAGTGCTCAAGGATACCGGCCGCGTGCTGCAGATGAGCTACGGCCATGTCGACCGGCTCGCCAAGCTAGTGCCCAACCACCCGACCGATCCCTGGACGCTGGAGCGCTCGCTGAACGGGGTGAGCGAGCTCGCGGCCGAGTACCGCGACGAGCCGCAGGTCAAGCGGCTGTTCGACCTGGCGATGAAGCTCGAAGGTCTGCCGCGGCATGCCTCCACCCACGCGGCGGGCGTGGTGATCGGCGACCGGCCGCTGCAGGAGCTGGTGCCGCTGCATCGCGACCCGCGCTCCGACATGCCGGTTACGCAGTTCGACATGAAATATGTCGAGGCGGCGGGGCTGGTGAAGTTCGACTTCCTCGGGCTCAAAACCTTGTCGGTGCTCAAGGAAGGGCAGCGGCTGCTTCGCCAGCGCGGCGTGGAGGTCGACTATGCCAAGCTGAAGTGGGACGATCCCCAGGTCTACGAGTTGCTCCAGCGCGGCGACACGGTGGGCGTGTTCCAGCTCGAATCCGAAGGCATGCGGCGGACGCTGGCGGCGGTGCGGCCGACCAGCTTCGGCGACATCATCGCGCTGGTGTCGCTCTACCGGCCCGGCCCGATGGACAACATTCCGCTGTTCGGCGACCGCAAGAACGGCCGGGTGCCGATCGAATACCCGCACCCGATGCTGGAAGAGGTGCTGGAGGAAACCTACGGCATCTTCGTCTACCAGGAGCAGGTGATGGAAGCGGCCAGGGTGCTGGCCGGCTACAGCTTGGGCGAGGCGGACCTGCTGCGCCGGGCAATGGGCAAGAAGATCCAGGCGGAGATGGACGCCCAGCGCGCCCGCTTCGTGGAGGGCTGCGCGGCGCACGCCATCACGCCAGCAAAGGCCAACGGGCTGTTCGACCTGATCGACAAGTTCGCGGGCTACGGCTTCAACAAGTCGCACGCCGCGGCCTACGCGCTGGTCGCCTATAATACCGCTTGGCTCAAGGCGCACCACCCGGCCGAGTTCTTTGCCGCCTCGATGAGCTTCGACATTCATCAGACTGACAAGCTCAGCCTGTTCGTCGAGGACCTGCGCCGGTCGGGGCTGGAGTTGCTGCCGCCTGACGTGAACGGGAGCCGTGCGGACTTCAGCGTCGAGGACGGCCGCGTCCGCTACGCGCTTGGTGCGCTCAAGGGCGTCGGTGAGAAGGCAATGGCCGACCTGGTTGTCGAGCGCGAGCGGAATGGACGGTTCAAGAGCCTGGACGACTTCGCCCATCGGATCGACCCGCGGCTGCTCAATCGGCGGCAGCTGGAGAGCCTCGCCGCCGCGGGCGCGCTGGACGGGCTGAACCCGAACCGCCCGGCGGTGCATGCGGGCGTGGAAACGATCCTCGCCCATGCGGCCAGCGCCGCGGATGCGCGGGAAAGCGGGCAAGGCGGGCTGTTCGGCGGTCCCGGCGAAGTTGCGGTCGCGCCCATCCGTTTGCCGCGCGATGCCCAATGGAGCCTGGCCGAGCGGATGGCGGCGGAACGCGATGCGTTCGGCTTCTACTTCTCGGCGCATCCGGTCGATCACCACAAGCACCTGCTGGCCGCGCACCGGGTCCGCACCTCAGCCGAGCTCGGTAGCATCCCCATGCCCGTGGATGGCGGCCGCACCGCCGCGACCATGGCCGGCCTGGTGGAGGAGGCCCGGTGGCGCACCTCGCAGAAAGGGCGGCGCTTCCTGATGGCGCGGCTAAGCGACAGCGCCGGACAGTTCGACGCGACGGTGTTCGACGATGAAGCGAGCGCCGCGGTGGAGGCGGCCGCCAAGGCGGGCGCCTGCGGCCTGCTGTCGGTCGAGGTGGACCGGCGTCCGGGCGAGGAGCAGCCGCGGGTCACCATCCGCCGCTTCCAGCCGCTGGACGAGCTGGCGAAACGGAGCAGGCTAGAGCTGAGGATCCGCTGCGAGGACGTCGCCTGCATCGAGGCGGTCGCCGCGGAGCTGCGCAAGGCGGCGGGCGGTACTGGGTTCGTGCGACTGGTCACCCGGCTGGCGAACGGACGCGAGGCCGTGCTGCTGCTGGGCAAGAACTATGCGCTCGATGCCGAGCTGGTCGCCCGGCTGGAGCGGCACACAGGTGCAGGGAGCATCGCTCTGGATGCAGCCGAGCCGATGCGGCTGGTGGGATGACGTAGAAAGGGCGGGTTCGGCATCGAGCCGATCCCGCCCTCCTGAAGCCCGGATCGAGTTCGGGGTGCTTTGGTCCGCCTGCGGCGGATCAAAGCATCTTCATGCCTTCCTTGTTCATGAGCGCGGTGATCTTCTTGTTCTGCTCTTCGCTGATCTCGTTCTTGAACCGCGGGTAGACCTGGTCCTCCTCCATCCGCGCATGCTCGGCGATGAGATTGCGGAACTCGCGGACGCGGACCAGGAACTCCGGCGAATCCTTGGGCATGTTGTCGAGCTCGTACAGGTAGGTCTTCACGTAGCCGTGCTCATGCTCGAGGTGGTCGGCGTCCACTGTCTCGTTGGCCTGACGAAGCGCCGGGTAGACGACGTTTTCTTCCTGATGGGCATGCTTCTCCAGCGCGTAGCTGAGCTTCTTGACCAAGGTCGCGCGCTTGCCTGTCTCGTTGTCGTCGGTCGCAAGCAAGGTATCGAAGGTCGCAAGCGTCGCCTTATGCTCGAGCTTCAGGATCTCGTCCCACTGATTGCCGGCAGCCATCGATGCGGATTTCTGCATCAGGAACTTGCGCGCCCAGTTCGCGCCGACCCCGATTACCGCACCTGCTGCCAGGGCGCCCAGCAGCGGGCCGGTGTTGGCGCTGGAGCCGAAGCTAAATGCGCTCCCGTCGGAACTGCTGTGCTTGCGCTCGGTGCGCCGGTCGGAACTCTTGTTGTCGCGGGTGTCACTACGGGTGGCCATCGTCTGCTCTCCTATCGGAATGGATTGCGGCTCCAACCGATGGGTGAGCAGCGGCGTTCCTGTTGCGAACAACTCTCATCCGCCTCACAGTGCGTTAACGGGCGACTCCTCAGCTTCGAAGGGTGGTGGAGCCTCGGCCGGAATCTCCGGCGACGGCGCTTCCTCGATCGGACCGTCCGTCTCTAGTGCCGGGTCACCCGCAGGCTGCGGCGCAACCTCCAAGGGCAAATCGCTGGCTTCCGGCAGATCGCGCACGACCTCCTGCAAAGGCGGGAGGGGCCTGGCGCTTTCATATTCCTCACCGGGCAGCCGCTGCGGCCTGCGGCTTGGCGGGGGAGCCCGGTTCACCGGGGCGGACGCACCCTGGTAGACGCAGCGGTCGAGGCCGTCGCGGGCAACCACGCCGACCCGCGCAGCGATGCTGTTGCCGTAGCGCCGGGTGAAGCCTGCGGGGGCGACGGCTCCGCGCTCCTTGGGCAGGGGCAGCACGGCCGCAATCCGCGCCGCTTCCTGGCGCGACATCGCACTGGCGTCATGACCGTAGTAGCGCTGGGCGCCGGCGTTCACGCCATAAGTGCCAACTCCGGTTTCGGCGAGGTTGAGGTAAACCTCCATGATCCGCCGCTTGCCCCAGATCTGCTCGATCAGCAGGGTGAACCAGGCTTCCAGCCCTTTGCGGAAGTAGCCTCCGCCCTGCCACAGGAAGGCGTTCTTGGCGGTCTGCTGGCTGATGGTGGAGCCGCCCCGGATCCGCCCGCCCGAGGCGTTGCTCTTCAAGGCATCCTCGATTGCCTCCAGATCGAAGCCGGAGTGCCGGCAGAACTTGCTGTCCTCCGCGGCGACGGCGGCGCGGACCATGTCGCGGTCAATCCGGTCGATGCCCATCCACTCACGATTGGCACCGCGCCCAACGAGCAGGTCGCTGACCATGGTCGCGGTAATTGGAGGATTGATGAAGCGATAGGCGACCACCCACAGCACGGACAGCAGCAGGAACGCTACCGCTAGCTTCAGAAAGAACAGCGCCAAGCGGCCGGGCAAGGAACGCCGGGTGCCTGCGCGCTTGTATCTGGGGATCGGAGAAGGCGAGGCAGCGCTGCGGGCCATGGGTTGGACCTAACGGCGGTATCGCCGGCTGCAAAGCGTCAGGAGCGAATGCGGGCGCCAGTCTCGTAATTGTCGGCCATTGCGCGCAGCACCTGCGCCGCCTCAAAATCGCATACCCCGGCCGCCAGCCTACGGCATTGCGCTGCCTTCGCCAGAAGGTCGGACGCGGGGGCTTCCCGAGCTACGACCTGCACGTTGGTGCCTGGTTGGTTTTTCAAGTCGGATCTCTTGTGAGCACCTAACAACAATCCGCCAGCCAAAGTCATGTTCCCGACTTCATGCGTAAGAAGGGTACTGTGGCAACGACGCTACAGCCGGCCGCCTGTTAGACCGAGACTTCCGCGCGATTGGCGCGCTGGTGGTCCTCGCCGGGATCACGCCCGAGCATCTTCAGGGCTGCCGCTACCAGCGTAGCGCCCGATTCCGACTTCCAGATGTCGGCCTTGTCGGTGTCGAAGCGCACCAACTGAACCTCCGGATCGTCCTTGCCGTTCTTGTACCAGCTGGCGACAAAGGGGTTCCAGAGTTTGTCTACCAGGGCCCGGTCGTTGACCAGCTCAAGCGTGCCATGGATGTGAGCGAACAGGTCATGTCCCTTGGACACATAGGTGGCCACGGCGCGGTTGCCGGTGCTGATACCCTGGACCAGATGATCGGACTTGGAACCGAAGAAGTAGATGGTTCCGCCATCCTCCTTGTCGCCGGCATCGGCAGTATCGATCTGCGCCGTCCAAGGCCGCGTGCGGCTGTCCTCCACGCCTTGCAGGCCGATCATCATGAACGGGGAGGAGGCGAGCTCCTTCCAGAACATCTGCTTCAGTTCCTGGTCGCGATTGGCGTCCGCCATCACCGTCTCCATCCAATAGGGTTTTGCAACCGAACGGCGCAGCGGAGCGGCGGTTCCGTCCTATTCATCACTCAAGCAGGGAGCTGTTCCCCGATGGGCTCGAAGTTATTTGTGCCCTCGCTCAGCAGCAGAAGCTCGCCGCGAGCGATGGAGAAATGACAACCGACGATTGCGAGTTCTCCGGCATCCTCCCGCGCACGCACGAAGGGGAAAGTCCGCAAGTTGAGCAAGCTCCCGCGAATGGCGTCCTCCTCCAGTCGGCGGGCAGCCTCTGCACCTGTGCCATGCGCCGCGGCAATGTCTCCTGCCCGCTGCTCGATCTGAGACATCCACCGAGCCACGAAGCCTCCCTCGCCGGCCGCCGCCCCATCGAAGCAACCGGTCAGCGCCGCAGCAATGCCGCCGCAGCTTTCATGCCCCATGACAATGATTTCGGGCACCTTGAGCTGGGTCACGGCGAACTCAAGCGCGGCCGAAACTCCGTGGCGGCCGCCGTCGGGTTCGAACGGCGGAACCAGGTTGGCGACGTTGCGGACCACAAAAATCTCGCCTGGATCCGTGTCAAAGATGGTGGCGGGGTCCGCTCGGCTGTCGCAACAGGCGATCACGACCGCCCGCGGAGTTTGCCCCTCGGCCAGCTTGCGCCAGCGGTGTTTTTCGGCCTCGTACCGGTTCGTTCGGAAGCGTTCGTAGCCGGCCAACAGATTGCCGAAACCCTTCATGGACCTCTCCCTTGTTCTGCCGAACGACTAGGAGGAGCCTTCCGGAGTGACAAGGCGTTCGGGTCAAGTGTCGCTTTGCGGCCACGTTTCGGCGTAGCGAGCAGTAGGTACGCTCCGGAGCCGGAACGAAAGCGACAGCTCTGCGGTTGAGTTAGCCGGTGGGTGGGTGAGTTTTGGAGTGCAAATCATGAAACATGCGATGCTGACTGCGGCGCTGGCGGGCGGACTGGCCCTGAGCGGCTGCGCGACCAACCCTTATGGCTCGGGCGATCCGTACGCCAACAATTCCAGGACGAGCCGCGCGGCGACCGGCGGCGTGCTCGGCGCGGCCACTGGTGCAGCGATCGGTGCGATCGTTCCAGGCGTGTCGGCGGTTGAAGGCGCCGTTGCGGGCGGCATCGCCGGTGCGGTCCTCGGCGCCGTGGTCAACGGGCGGCAGTATTACCGCGATACGCGCGGCGCCTGCTACTACGTCGACCAGTACGGGCGTCCGATCTACGACTACAACACGCGCTGCTAGCTGAACGACGGGGGCGGGGCCGTGCGCTCCGCCCACGTCCCACAAGCGCGGGGTGGCGCGGCAGGACTTCAATCGCTATCTGGCGGCGATGCTGACCACCGCCGCCCCCAAGCCGCGCAAACCGGACTGGATCCGGGTCAAGGCCCCGACCAGCCACGGCTATGCCGAGACGCGGCGGCTGATGCGCTCGCTGAACCTTGCCACCGTGTGCGAGGAGGCGGCCTGCCCGAACATCGGCGAATGCTGGACCAAAAAGCACGCCACCGTGATGATCCTGGGCGATACTTGCACCCGGGCCTGCGCCTTCTGCAACGTCAAGACCGGCATGCCGCGGGCAGTGGACCCGCTCGAGCCCGAGCATGTCGCCACGGCCGCGGCGGAGCTGGGCCTGGAGCACATCGTGGTGACCAGTGTCGACCGCGACGATCTCCCCGATGGCGGTGCGTCGCAGTTCGTCAAGGTGATCGACGCGCTGCGGCGGAACACGCCAAGCACCACTATCGAGATCCTGACGCCCGACTTCCGTAACAAGTCTGAGGCGGCGGTGGAGGCGATCGTCGCGGCTGGGCCGGACGTCTACAACCACAATCTGGAGACGGTGCCCCGGCTGTACCCGACCATTCGGCCGGGCGCGCGCTACTATGCTTCCCTGCGGCTCCTGGAGAACGTCAAGCGCCATGCGCCGCACATCTTCACCAAGTCTGGCGTGATGGTCGGCCTGGGCGAGCAGCGGCTGGAAGTGCATCAGGTGATGGACGACATGCGCTCGGCCGGGATCGATTTCCTGACCATGGGCCAGTATCTCCAGCCTACGCCGAAGCACGCTACCGTGGAGGAGTTCGTCACGCCCGACGCGTTCAAGGCCTACGCCGCGATCGCCCGAGCCAAGGGCTTTCTGCTGGTCGCCGCTTCGCCGCTGACCCGGTCGAGCTACCACGCGGGGGACGACTTCAAGAAGATGCAGGCGAACCGGGCGGAGCAGTTGGCGCGGGCAGGGCGTTAAGCCGGGCGATGCCCCGTCATAGCGAGACCAAGCATCTACCTTACTCTCCCGAGCAGCTGTTCGAGCTGGTCGCGGACGTGCGTCGCTACCACGAGTTCCTGCCGTGGGTCACCGCCGTGCGCGTGCGGTCATCTTCCGAAACCGAACTGCTCGCGGACCTGATCGTGGGCTTCGGCGCGTTCAAGGAGCGCTTCACCAGCCGCGTCCAGAAGGAACGGCCAAGCCGCATCTTGGTCGACTACGTCGAAGGTCCGCTTAAATACCTCAAGAACGAATGGCGGTTCGAACCTGCGGCCGATGGCGGCACGGAAGTCCATTTCTCCGTCGACTTCGCCTTCCGCTCGCGGATCTTCGAGACCCTAGCCGGGGCGATGTTCGACCGGGCTCTGCGCAAGATGACCGGCGCCTTTGAAGCGCGCGCAGCCGCGCTCTACGGCTCCAGCAGTTCCAAGGCGCAAAGCGCAGCCTGAAGCCGGATACCGGCGCGGCCATCGACCTCGTCGAACAGCTTGCTGTCGGCGAACACCCGGTCCGGATCCTCGCCGCGCTCCGCCCGGGCGAAGACCACCGTACCGACGGGCTTGGTTGGAGAGCCTCCATCCGGCCCCGCAATCCCGGTGATCGCTACCGCCACATCCGCATCCGACGCCTTCAGCGCGCCCTGAGCCATTGCCCAGGCAGTGGCCACGCTGACCGCACCGAAGGTTTCGACCACATCGGAACTGACCTTCAACACCTGCTGCTTGGCGGCATTAGAGTAGGTCACGTAGCCGGCCTCGAACACGTCGGAAGATCCGGGGATCTCGGTCAACGCAGCGCTGACCAGGCCGCCGGTGCAACTCTCCGCCACCGCGATGCGCCGGCCCGCGGCGCGGTTCTTGTTGATCACCTCGCGTGCCTTGTCGACGAGCTTTGCCGGCAGCAGCGCTTCCATCATCCGACCTCCATGCGGATCGAGGCGGCCGCCTGCGCCGCAATGCCTTCGCTCCGCCCGGTGAAACCCAACCGCTCGGTCGTGGTTGCCTTGATGCTGACCTGCGTCGGGCGCAGCTCCAGTATTTCCGCAACCCGTTGCTGCATGGCGGCGCGGTGCGGACCGACCTTGGGCGCTTCGCAGATGACCGTACAATCGACATGGTCGATGATGCCGCCGCGAGCCCGGATGAGCTTGGCCGCATGCGCCAGGAAGAGGTGGGAAGCCGCACCTTTCCACTGCGGGTCGGAAGGTGGGAAATGCTGGCCGATGTCGCCCAGCGCCGCCGCCCCGAGCAGCGCGTCGGTGATGGCATGGAGCACCACATCGGCGTCGCTGTGGCCAGCCAGGCCTTCAGGATGGTCGATTCGGATGCCGCCCATGACGATCGGGCCGGAGCCTGCAAAGCCGTGCACATCGAAGCCCATTCCCGTGCGGCTGACAAGGCGGGCGCTCAGCATGGCCTCGGCCTTCTCCCAATCTCCTGCCGAAGTAAGCTTATGCAGCATCTCATCTCCCGGAACCGTGGCGACCTTCAGCCCGGCGTTCTGCATGACGGTGGACTCATCCGTGTTCCGCGAAGTGCCTGCTTTCGCCATCGCAAACAGCAGGTCATCCACGTCGAATGCCTGCGGGGTCTGCACCCGCAGCAACTGGGTCCGATCGACGGTGCCGCGCAGCTCCCGATCACCTTTGGCCAGCGTATCCGCGACGGGCAGAACGGGGACCGCGCCATCGGCGCCTGCAAGGGCGTCGAGCAAGCGGTCGACCACGTCCGCTGGGCAGAAGGGCCGGGCGGCATCGTGGACCAGGACCACGCCCGAACCGACCGCGGCAAGACCCGCTCGCACGCTGTCGGCCCGTTGTTCGCCGCCAGAAATGAGTTCGCCTATGTCCAGCCCATCCAACGCAGCCCCAGCGAGTTGCTCCTGACCCGCTCCAATGACCACCCGCACCGCATCAACCCGGGGGTGACCGATCAGGGCCTCGACCGAGCGCCGCAGCACCGACTTGCCGCCGAGCGGCCGATATTGCTTGGGCACATCTCCGCCAAGGCGCTCTCCCTTGCCGGCGGCGACGATCAGGGCGGTGACGGGCATGGCCGTGCCTTGCCCGCTGCCTGCCGCTCCTGTAAAGGCGCGCGGCTCCCATGACGTCCTTAAAGCCCATCACCGTTGGTCCGGTCCGCATCGACGCGCCCGTCATCTTGGCGCCGATGACGGGCGTCACCGACCTGCCGTTTCGCAAAATCGTGAAGCGCTTCGGGGCCGGGCTGACCGTCAGTGAAATGATCGCCAGCCAGGCGATGATTCGGGAAACGCGGCAAAGCCTGCAGAAGGCGGCGTGGGACCCTGCGGAGGAGCCGGTGTCGCTGCAGCTCGCGGGCTGTGCGCCGGCTGAGATGGCCGAAGCGGCCAAGCTCAACGAGGGACGCGGCGCCGCGATCATCGACATCAACATGGGCTGTCCGGTCAAGAAGGTCGTAAACGGCGATGCCGGCTCGGCCCTGATGCGCGACCTGCCCCTGGCCGCCTCCATTATCGCGGCGACGGTCAAGGCGGTGTCTGTACCGGTGACGGTAAAGATGCGCATGGGCTGGTGTCATGAAAGCCTCAACGCGCCCGAACTCGCGCGTATCGCCGAGGACCTGGGCGCGCGGATGATCACCGTGCACGGCCGCACCCGCAATCAGATGTACAAGGGTAGCGCCGACTGGAGCTTCGTCCGGCGGGTAAAGGAGGCGGTCTCGCTGCCGGTGATCGTCAACGGCGACATCTGCTCGGTGAGCGACGCGCGCGAGGCCCTGCGGCAGTCGGCCGCGGATGGCGTCATGGTCGGGCGGGGCGCTTACGGCCGGCCGTGGCTGCTGGGGCAGGTGATGGCCGACCTGGCAGGGGAGGAGCGGCGCGACCCGAGCATGGACGAGCAACTCGCCATGATCCTCGAGCAATATGACGTCATGCAGTCGCTGTACGGCCGTCAGACCGGCGTGAACCTCGCCCGCAAGCATATCGGCTGGTACACCAAGGGGCTGCCCGGATCGGCCGAGTTCCGCAACAAGGTGAATGTGCAGGACGACCCGGCGGTGGTGGTCGCGATGCTGAAGGACTTCTACGCGCCCTGGCTGGCACGCCGGGCTGCCTGAAAAATCTTACAAGTAGCAGCAACAACTGTGTTCTTTGTGCAACGGAGCCGTGCTAGGCATGGCTTCGATGGACGCACGCACAGCCGGTTCCACGATCGCTGAGCAGCCGCCAAGCCTCCGGCGCTGGCTCGCGGCGGAACGCGCGAACGGCCGGTTCTACCGGGTAGCGGAACTGCTGACCGGCCTGGTGCTGCTCACCATGCTGGTTACCAGCTTGTCGGTGCTCCGTGGCGGCGATCCGTCGAGCCGCCTGTCCCCACCGATGATCGCACTTCTGCTGATCGCCAATCTCATCCCGGCAATCGCCCTGATGGTGCTGTTCTCCCGCCGCCTCGCGTTGCGCCGGGCCGAAGCTGGGGGGCTCGGGACCGGACGGTTGCACACACGGCTGGTGGCGCTGTTCTCCGTCATCGCCGCCGTGCCCACCGTCCTGGTGGCAATCTTCGCGTCGCTGCTGTTCCAGTCGGGCCTCGAATTCTGGTTCTCCGACAAGTCCCGCGGCATGCTGGAGAACAGCGTGCAGATCGCACGCACGATGTACGAGAACGAGGCTGAGCGGATCATGGCCCAGACGCTCGCCATGGGCGGCGACTTGTCCGGCTATCTGCGGCAATTAGCGTTGGACGATCCGCAGTTCGTCGACGCGTTCGGACGGGTGCAGCTGCTGCAAAGGGAATTCTCGGAAGGCATCATCTTCCGCGTCAGCGACAAGGGGGAGATCCTAACCGAGGTCCTGATCAATCCCTACGCGCGGGACCTGTCGGAGGAGATCACCACCGACAAGCTGACGGCGCTGCGCTCGCAGCCTGTTGTGTCGATCACTTCGGCGGACCGGATCGGAGCTCTGACACGCCTGGATTACGGGCCGAACACGTATGTATACGCCGCCCGCTACGATCCCGAGTTTCGTGCGCAGATCGGGCGCGGCGACGATGTCCTCGAGGATTACCGGGAGCTGGTCGCCCGATCCCGCACCAACCAACTGCGGTTCAACGCTGCGCTTCTGCTCGGGTCGCTGGTCATCGTCGGCCTCGCCATTTTCGTCGCCCTGAAGATTGCCGACCGCCTCGTCCGACCGGTCGGAGCGCTGGTCAACGCGGCGGGCAGGGTGGAGGAAGGGGACTTTTCCGCGCGGGTGCCAATCGAGCGCTCGGACGATGAGATCGGCGTGCTGGCCGCGGCGTTCAATCGGATGACCGGCCGGCTGGAGGAACAGACCGGTGCGCTGCGGGCGGCGAACACGCAGCTCGATACAAGGCGGGCCTTCATTGAAGCCGTTCTCGGCAGCGTCACGGCAGGCGTGGTGGCGCTCGGCACCAACCGGCACGTGCTGCTGATCAACCGTTCGGCCCAGGCGCTTCTTCAACATGGCGACGAGAGCGTTGAAGGCCGGCCGCTGGACGAGATCGGTCCGGAACTCGACGAGTTCCTCCGCGGCGACAAGCGCGAGGCTGACGTGCTGGTCCGTTCCGAGCATGGCCAGCGCACTCTGGCGGTCAAGCGGGTGCGCTACTCGGACGGTACCGTGCTGACCTTCGACGACATCACCGACCAGCTCGCCGACCAGCGTCGCGCCGCCTGGTCGGACATTGCCCAACGGATCGCCCACGAGATCAAGAACCCACTGACACCCATCTCGCTCGCGGCCGAGCGATTGCAGCGGCGGTACGGCAAGGAAATCTCCAGCGATCCCGAAACCTTTGGACGACTGACCGAAACCATCATCCGCCAGGTCGGCGACCTCCGCCGCATGGTGGATGAATTCTCCAATTTCGCGCGCATGCCCAAGCCGGTGTTCCGCGAGGAGAACGTCCACGACATCGCGCGCACCTCCCTGTTCCTGCACGAGGTCGCGCACCCGGGAGTTGGCTTTTCCTTGGAGCCGGCGGCGGGCGACATCCGCATGGTGTGCGATCGACGCCAGCTTGCCCAGGCGCTCACAAACGTTGTGAAGAACGCGGTTGAGGCGATCGAAGCCCGGCGCAACCGCGGCGAACACAGCCTGGCCGGCGACCGTGTGAACCTGGCCATCTGCGACAGCGACACGCAGCTGGTGATCGACGTCACCGACACTGGGATCGGCCTGCCCGAGGAACGCGACCGGCTCACCGAGCCCTATATGACGACGCGGGTGCGGGGCACGGGCCTGGGCCTCGCGATCGTCAAGAAGATCGTCGAGGAGCATGGCGGCGAGATCGCCTTTCTGGATCGCTCCGGCGGGGGCACCCATGTGCGTATCGCCTTCGACAAGGCGAGACTTGCCGTGCTCGCGCAGGCGGCCGCGGCGGAGGAGGAGAGCGGGGAGGGCACCGGGGAACCCGCTTCGCAGCGTCGCACTGACGACCCGGACAACATTGATAACGAGGAGCCGCGACGTAATGGCGCTTGAAGTGCTGGTGGTTGATGACGAGGCAGACATCAGGGAGCTGGTCGCGGGCGTCCTGGAGGACGAGGGCTATGCCGTCCGCTCCGCTGCCAACAGCACCGACGCGCTGGAGGCGATCGAGGAGCGGCGCCCCAGCCTGGTGCTGCTCGACGTGTGGCTGCAGGGTTCGCGCCTCGACGGCTTGCAGCTGCTCGAGGAGGTCAAGCGGCGTGATCCCACCATGCCGGTGCTGATGATCTCCGGCCATGGCAACCTCGACACGGCGGTGGCGGCGATCCGCGAAGGCGCGATCGATTTTATCGAGAAGCCGTTCGAAGCGGGTCGCCTGCTGCACCTGGTCGGACGCGCGACCGAGACCGATCGTCTACGTCGTGAGAACGCCACCTTGCGTGAGCGAGCCGGGCACGATGAGCAACTGAATGGTAGTTCGGTATCGATCAACACGGTCCGCGCGACCCTGAAACGCGTCGCGCCGACTGGTAGCCGCGTCATGATCACCGGCCCAGCCGGGGTCGGCAAGGAAATCGCAGCCCGTACCATTCACGGCTGGAGCACGCGGGCGTCCGCCCCCTTCATCGTCGTTTCGTCGGCAATGATGGCCCCTGAACGGGTAGAAGAGGAACTGTTCGGCGCCGAGGCCGAGGGAGTGGCAAGGCCGGGATTTCTGGAACAGGCGCATGGCGGAACGCTGTTCCTAGACGAGATCGCCGACATGCCGCTCACCACGCAAGGCAAGATCCTGCGGGTGCTGACCGACCAGAGCTTCACGCGGGTCGGCGGGTCGCGACCAGTCAAGGTCGACGTGCGAGTACTGTCAGCGACATCCCGCAGCCTTCAGGACGAGATCATGAACGGGCGTTTCCGAGAGGACCTCTACTATCGGCTCAACGTCGTCCCTGTCCGGATCCCGCCCCTGCGGGAGCGGCGCGAGGACATACCGGAGATCGCCCAGCACTTCCTGGCACGCTTCGCGGCCGAGCGGCGGGCGCCTTCGCCAAGCCTGTCGGAAGAAGCGTTGGCCGCTTTGCAGGCCCATGATTGGCCGGGTAACGTCCGGCAATTGCGCAACATCATCGAGCGGACGGTTATTCTCGCGCCGTCGGACCGGCTCGGGCGCATCGATGTTGATCTTCTGCCGCCGGAAATCATCGACGGCAATCGCTCCAACGGCGTCAACAGCGCGACTCTCTCGATCATGGGATCGCCGCTGCGGGAAGCGCGCGAAAGCTTTGAACGGGAATACCTCCGGGTACAGATCCGCCGGTTTTCCGGCAACATCTCCCGCACGGCGTCGTTCATCGGAATGGAGCGTTCCGCTTTGCACCGCAAGCTCAAGGCACTCGGCTTAGGCGACAAGGGACACAATGGCGAAGATTAGAAAAGGCGTAAGTAGTGCCGGATAAGCCCCTGAGTTTGCAAGATCATTTCCTGAACAGCCTGCGTCGTTCCAAGACTCCGGTCACGATCTTCCTGGTGAAAGGGGTGAAGCTCCAAGGCGTGATCACCTGGTTCGATGCTTTCTCCCTGCTGCTCCGGCGCGAGGGGGTGAACCAGCTGATCTACAAGCACGCGATGTCGACGATTATGCCTTCGTCCCCGCCCACCGACCTGGAGCTGTCAGGGTTCATCGGGGATCGGGTGGCGGAAGGCCGCGCCACCCTGCAAGATCGTTTCCTTACCGCCGCAACCCGCCAAAGCGAGCCGATGACCGTGTTCCTGGTAAATGGCGTCATGCTGCAGGGGGAGGTGCTGGCGTTCAACCGCTTCTCCATGCTGCTCGGCCGCCGCGGCCAACTGCAATTGGTGTACAAGCATGCGGTGTCGACCATGCAGCCCGGCCGCTCCTTGATGCTCGGCAACGGCGACGACGAGGAGGGCGGCTCGTGAGCGGCTTCGGCAGGGCGTCGGAAGACGGCATCGCGCGGGGCGAGAGGGCGGTGTTGGTGCTCCCCGATCGGAGCGGCGAGCCCAATAGCCGCTCGATCGACGCGCGACTGGACGAAGCGGCCGGCCTCGCCGCCGCGATCGGCATCGACGTGGTCGCCCGGCGTGCGCTCCGCATCCGCCAGCCGCGCCCGGCCACACTGTTCGGCAAGGGGCAGGGCGAGGAGATCGGCGGCTTGGCTGGCGAACATCAGGCAGGATTGCTGATCGTCGATGCGGCGCTGACCCCCGTGCAGCAGAAGAACCTGGAAGAGCAGACCAAGACCAAGGTGATCGACCGAACGGGCCTAATCCTCGAAATCTTCGGAGAACGGGCCGCTACCGCGGAGGGACGCCTGCAGGTCGAGCTCGCGCATCTCGATTATCAGGCGGGGCGCTTGGTCCGGAGCTGGACCCACCTCGAGCGGCAGCGCGGCGGCTTCGGCTTCTTGGGCGGACCGGGCGAAACCCAGATCGAGGCCGACCGTCGGCTGATCCGTGACCGGATGGCGCGCATCCGCAAGGAGCTGGAGCAGGTCCGCCGCACCCGCGGGCTTCACCGCGACCGCCGTCAGCGCGCTCCTTGGCCGATCATCGCGCTCGTCGGCTACACCAATGCCGGCAAGTCGACGTTATTCAACCGAATGACCCGCGCCGACGTGTTTGCGGAGAACCTGCTGTTCGCCACGCTCGATCCAACCATGCGTGAGGTCAAGATCCCGGGGTTCGACAAGGCCATCCTGTCGGACACGGTGGGGTTTGTGTCCAATCTGCCGACCGAGCTGGTGGCGGCGTTTCGCGCGACCTTGGAAGAGGTAAGCTCTGCGGACCTGATCCTGCACGTGCGCGACATCTCGCATCCGGACAGCGAGGCGCAGAAGGCCGATGTGGAGGGCGTGCTGACGACACTAGGGCTGAACGAGGAAGGGGCGCCGCCGCGGCTCGAACTCTGGAACAAGATCGACCTGCTCGAAGGCGATGATCGGGAGGCCATGCTTAACGAAGCTGCGCGGCGGGAGGATGTCGTGGCGATCTCGGCCGTTGACGGGTCCGGGCTGGACGACTTGCGCGACATCGTCGGCCAACGGCTGCGCGGCTCCGCAACGGTGCACCATGTCAGCCTGCCGGTGGCGGATGGTGGCAAGCTCGCTTGGCTTCACTCGCGCGGGGAGGTGCTGGACAGTCGCTCCGAAGGAGAGACGATCGACGTTGCCGTGCGGCTGAGCCCGGAGAATTGGACCCGCTTTCAGTCGCTCTGAGCCTTAGCGGCTGCCCAGAGCGCTTCCTTTTCGTCTAGGCCTAAATCGGCGAAGCCAGGCGCCTGCTCGATCTGCCGGAAGCGCCGCTCGAACTTTGCATTCGCTTTCCGCAGAGCCTCTTCCGGAGCAATCCTAAGAAAGCGTGCGAGGTTCACGACGGCAAACAGCAGGTCGCCTAGCTCTTCCTCGCGATGAGCTTCATCGGCGGCCGCCTCCAGCTCGGCGAGTTCCTCGGCGATCTTCGCCTTGGGGCCGCTGGCATCGGGCCAGTCGAACCCCGTACGGGCAGCGCGCTTCTGCAGCTTGGCCGCTCGCTCGAGTGCGGGCAGAGCCAATGCAATGCCAGCGAGCGCGCTTGGGTCGGACCCGCCGGAGCGTTCCTCCGCCTTGATCTTTTCCCAGAGGTGGTGCCCACCGTCCGGCGCGCTCCCGAAGATATGGGGGTGGCGGCGCTCCATCTTGTCGCAAATGCCGTTGAGCACGTCGGCCAGGCTGAAATGTCCGGCCTCGCTAGCCATCTGAGCATGGAAGACTACCTGAAGCTGTAGGTCGCCGAGTTCGTCACGAAGCGCCATCATGTCATCGCGATCGATCGCGTCAGCGACCTCGTAAGCTTCCTCGACCGTGTAGGGCGCAATGGTCGCGAAACTCTGCGCGCGATCCCATTCGCAGCCGCGGTCCGGATCACGGAGCCGCGCCATGACTTCCGCCAATCGTACCAGCGCCTGAGCTGCTGCCGTCCAGTCGGTCGAACTTAACCTAGCGGCAACCGCTGCGGGGGACCCCGTCAAATCACATCCTCGCCAAGTATGATAATACACATTATGTAAAGGTTGCCTTAGCGTTGGTGGTCGTGCCTTGCTGTTCAGGCCTCGAGGATGAGCCAGCGCCCTTCGACGCTCCAGCGCCTGAGCGTCGAAAGCCAATTCATCCCGAGCACGTTGAGGTCGTCGTTCGCTGCGACATGGATCGCCATGTTCTCGCGCTCGATATCCTTGACGTTGAGCGTCCGTGCTCGCCCGAGAGCTACGCGGATGATGCCGTTGCCCGTGCGGACTAGCTGACCGCGGTTCGGGTCGATCCTCAAGCCGGTCTGCATGGCGGTCGCCTGATCCACGGTGGTCATGGTGGCGCCGCTGTCGATCAGGAAGCGCACCGGAACATCGTTGACCTGGCCCTCGACCCAGAAGTGACCGTCGATCGCCATTGGAATGCGGATCTGCCGGCCGACTTCGACTGGCTGTCCAGTCGCCTCCGAGCGCAATCGCTGCGCCACATAGCCGAGGTCGTCCCGGAAGGTGAACACAACGAAGCCGGCGCCGAAGATCGCCAGCCAGGCGAGCGCCATGGTCAGCATGCTACCGACCCGGCCACGCCGTCCGATCAGGCTTCCGGCGACTAGCATGAGCGCCATGAGAAGGTACAGGCTGCCGAGATGAAGATCGTTGGTCACAAAGCTGAAGTGGGCGCTGGGCTCAAGGTTGCAAGACCAACGTCCGGCCCTGCACCCCCCATCCTTCAAGCGACGAAAGAGTGTTCATCCCCAGCACGTTAAGGCCCTCCTGCTCGGCGACCAGGACCGCCACATCCGACAGCCGGATCGGTCCCATCTGCAGCCGCTCGGCGCGGGCGGGGCGCATCCGCACGGTCCCGTTCGCCGTCTCCACTTCAGCCACCCGCATGCCCGTTTCGATCCTGGCAGCATCGGCGACTTTGCGCGAAATGGTGGTGACCGAAGCGCCGCTATCGACCAGGAAGCGCACGGGCGCGCTGTTTACTCGGGCGTCGACCCAGAAATGGCCATCCTCCTGCATGGGGATCCGCAGCTCGCCTCCAGCCCCTTCCACCGTCGACGCACCGAAAGCTTCGTCGCGCAACTTATTGCCGAGACTAGAAAAATCGCTTCGAAACGCGAACAAAGCGAAGCCCACTCCGAAGATCGCGACCCAGGCGAGCACGATCTTCGCCGCCTTGCCGATCGGCATCCGCATGCCGAACAGCGAGCTGGCGACCAGCAGGAGGCAGAGGAGCAGGTACAGCGCACTGGGCGCACTATCGTCGGCCATCTAGAGCTTGATCTCCATGCCGTCATGAGCGGGAGCTGCCCAGTCCGGAAGCTCGGCGCTAAGCTCCCCCACATCCATGCTGTTGTCGAGATGGCTTAGGACAAGCTGCCCGACCTGGAGCTGGCGCGCCCAGCCGAGCACTGCATCCAGGTGCGCGTGCGTCGGGTGCGGCCTTCGTCGGAGGCAATCGGCAACCCACACGTCCATGCCTTCATATAATGCCGCCATGGCGTCGTTGAGCCGGTGGAAGTCGATCGCGTAGCCAAGGCTTCGACCCCCTTCGTCGAACCTGATGCCCAACGAGGTGATTTGGCCATGCGGCTGGTCGCAGAAGCGCACGGTCGCCTCGCCGACCGTCCAATCACCTGCAATCGGCTGTGCGCGGGCCACCGCCGGGTAGAGAGCCGTGCCGCTGAACAGGTAACCAAACCGTGCCTGCACCCGCTCCATCAGGTCGGCGCGGCCGTGCACCGCAACCTGGTCCCCGCGATTGTGCGCGAGCTGCCGGATATCGTCGAGGCCATGGCAATGGTCCGCATGATCGTGGGTGATGATCACGCGGTCGACCTCCCCTCGCCCGGCGGCGTTTAGCTGTTCGCGCATGTCCGGCCCGCAATCGATCAGGAGCGTCTCGCCGCCGACCTCCGCAAGCGCGGCTGCCCGGGTACGGCGGTTGCGCGGCTCCGCTGGGCTGCATCGCCCCCAATCGTTGCCGATGCGCGGTACTCCCGACGATGTCCCACAACCGAGAATGCGGAACCTCACCGCGCCGCCCTGTGGAACAGCCGGTAGAAATTGGCGGTGGTCTGTTCGGCGAGCACCTCCGGAGCGACGCCGCGCAGGTCCGCCAGGAAGGCCGCTGTGTCCGCTACGAACGCCGGCTCGCAGGTCTTCCCGCGGTTCGGGACGGGCGCAAGAAAGGGCGCGTCAGTTTCGACCAGCAGGCGTTCGTCGGGAACGATCCTGGCGACCTCCTGCAGCCCCTTGGCGTTCTTGAAGGTGACGATGCCGGACAGGGACACGTAGTAGCCGAGTTCCAGGCCCTGCTCCGCCAGCCAGCGAGTGCCGGTGAAACAGTGCAGCACGCCGCCGACCCCGTTCTCCTCGCGGAGGATCGCGGCAGTGTCCCCTTCCGCGTCCCGGGTATGGATCACGAGCGGCAGACCGCTCTCGCGGGCGGCGGCGATGTGCGCGCGGAAGCGGTCACGCTGAGCGCCGCGATCGGACTTGTTGTAATGATAGTCGAGCCCGCACTCACCGACCGCCACCACCTTCGGGTGAGCGGCCGCCTGCACGAGCGTGTCGGTCCCAAGATCGGGGTGCGCGTCGGCTTCGTGCGGGTGAACGCCGACGGTTGCCCAGACGTCATCATGGCGTTCGGCTGCCGCCATGACGTCGCGCCACTCCGACTGCCGGGTCGAGATATTGAGAAACCCGCTTACGCCCCTCGCCCGCGCGCGGTCCAGCACACCGGTCTCGTCCTCGACCAAGCCCGGGTAGTTAAGGTGGCAATGGCTGTCGATCAGAGTCATGCGGCGACGTCCAGCTCCAACCGCGGGAAGATCGGTTGGGGCTGGCCAACGCGACCCTCGCGGCGGCCTTCGTCCAGGTAGGCCAGAAGCTTGCCGGCAGCGCCGGGAACGACCGGCTCCACCGCTTGGGTCAGGTGCCGCACGGCCTCGGCCAAGGTCCCGAGCACCGCCGCCATTCGCTGAGGGTCGGTCTTCCGCAGGGCCCAAGGCGCGGCGGCATCAACGTAGGCGTTGCACGCGAACACCCCGGCCATCCAGGCTTCCAGGCCCGCCGAAAAGGACAGCTGCTCAAATTCGGCCGCGAGCCTGCTGGTGCTGAAACGCACCTGCTCGAGCAGTGCAACATCCTGCAGTAGCTCACCTGGCGGCGGAACAACGCCCTCCAGGTTCTTGAAGATCATAGAAAAGGTACGCTGGGCCAGGTTACCGAAGCTATTTGCCAGCTCGGCGTTGGCACGGGACACGATCGCCTCGTCCGAGTAGCTGCCGTCCTGCCCGAAGCTGATCTCGCGCAGGAGGAAATAGCGCAGCTGATCGACCCCGTAGCGCTCGGCCAGCGCAAGCGGGTCGACGACGTTGCCGAGCGACTTGGACATCTTCTCTCCGCGCGCCAGGAGGAAGCCGTGGCCGAACACCTGCCGCGGCAGCGGCAGGCCGGCGCTCATCAGGAAGGCCGGCCAGTAGACGGCATGGAAGCGCACGATATCCTTGCCGATGAGATGGATGTCGGCCGGCCAGAAGCGCGCGAACTCGCCATTTCGCTCGGGGAAGCCGATCCCGGTCATGTAGGTGGTGAGCGCATCGACCCACACGTACATGACGTGCTCCGGCGAGCCGGGCACGGGCACGCCCCAGTCGAAGCTCGTCCGCGAGACGCTGAGATCCTTGAGCCCGCCTTCGACGAAGCGGACGACTTCGTTGCGGCGGCCTTCCGGCCGGATGAAGCCGGGCTGCTCCGCGTAGAGCTTCAGCAGCGGCTCGGCGTAGCGCGACAGGCGAAAGAACCAGGTCTCCTCCGTGGTCCACTCGACCGGAGTGCCCTGGGGCGAAAGCTTCTCCCCGCCTTCCCCTCCGATCAGTTCGTCCTCGTCGTAAAAGGCTTCGTCGCGGACCGAGTACCAGCCTTCGTAGCGGTCCAGGTACAGGTCGCCGGAAGCTTCCATGGCCTTCCACAAAGCAATGCTGGCTTGGTGGTGATGCGGCTCAGTGGTGCGCACGAAGGCATCATAGCTGATATTCAGATCGTCGCACATCTGTCGGAAATGATTCGACATCTCGTCCGCGAACTCAAGCGTGTCGCGGCCTTGCACGCGGGCGGTTTGGACCATCTTGAGGCCATGCTCGTCGGTGCCGGTGACCAGCCGCACGTCGCGTCCTTGAGTACGCTGAAAACGAGCGATGACGTCGGCGGCAATGGCCTCATAGGCATGGCCGATGTGGGGACGGCCGTTGGGGTAGCTGATTGCGGTAGTGATGTAGAAGGGCTCGGGCATGTCGCCGCCGCCCTACCCGTCGCCGGTCGTCGCGGCAACGGAAGCAAGAATGTTGCCCATCTGGAAGGTCGCGGCGGCCGGATCGAGGGACAAGCGCGGCGCCATGGCGGCGGTTTCCCGGGCCTTGGCGTAGGCGTCCAACGCCCGCTGCCGGCGCGCCCCCTCGTGCACCTTGGCCTCGCGGGCGATCAGCGCCGGGGCCAACTCCAGGAACGCGAGGTAGCGCGGCGCGGCCGCCTTGAGCGCCAGCGCGCCGGCCAGCTTGGACCGGCGCAGGTTGCGAGGATCGCCGTCCTGCATGATGGCGGCGGCCTCCGCCTCCAGCGGTGCGAGGTCCAGTTCGGCGAAGGCGAGTGCGCGGCCGACGCTGCCGTTGGCAAGCGCGGCCAGCTTGTCTCGCTTGTGCTCCGGCACGTCCGGCAGCACTTCGGCAAGCGCCGACGTCATGGCGGCGTCGTCCAGCCGGGCGAGATCCACCCGACGGCAGCGCGAGCGGATGGTCGGCAGGAGGCGCCCGGGCGCATGGCTCACCAGGAAGAAGATGCTGTTGGCGGGCGGCTCCTCCAGCATCTTGAGCAGCGCGTTGGCGGCGTTGGGCTCGAGGTCGTCAACGCAGTCGATCACCACGGCGCGCCAAGGCGACAAGGCCGGCGCCAATGCGAATAGGTCACCAAGCTTGCGCACCTGCGCGATCGTGATGTTGCGGCGGAGGTCGCCCTTGTCGTTCGGCTCGCGCTCGAGGCGGCGAAAGTCGGGGTGGCTCCCGGCCGCGATCAGGGCGGCAATGGGGTGATCTTCCGGCGTGGCCAGGCTAGGCAGCGTCACCGCGGGGCCCGCGGCCTCCGCCAGCAGGCGCAATGACGCTAGGTCGGCGAAGCGCGCTTTGCCGACGCCGCGGGGACCGGTGAGCAGCCAGGCATGGTGCAGGGTCCCGCTGTCCCGCGCGGCTGTGAACGCCGCCACCGCCCTGTCCTGGCCATACAGGCTCACAGCAGGTCCTCGATAGCGACGAGCAGCCGTGCAGTCACTTGCTCCGGGGTGCCGGACGCGTCCACCAGTCGCACCCGCTCCGGTTCGGCCGCGGCGATCTCTCGGAAGGCACGATCGACCGCCCGGTGGTAATCGGCCGGCCGACCGCCGATCCGGTCGCTGGCGCCCTCGTCACGCGCCCGCGCGCGCTCCGTTCCTTCCGGCTGCAGCAGGACAAGGGTTCGATCCGGGAACAACTCGCCGATGCCGAAGGCGTTGATCGCCCGCACCGCCGCAATGCCTAGCCCGGCCGCGACCCCCTGATAGGCAAGCGAGCTGTCGATGAACCGATCCGAGAGGACCCAACGTCCTGCGAGCACGGCTGGGCGGATCACCCGGTCAACATGGTCGGTCCGGGCCGCCGCGAACAGCAGCGCCTCCGCCCGGGAACTCCAACGGTCGTCGGTGCCGGTGAGCAGCAATTCGCGGATCGCCTCCCCGCCTCGGCTCCCGCCCGGCTCGCGGGTTCTCACCACCTCTCGCCCGCGTTCGCGCAGAGCCGCCGCGAGGGCCGGGAGCTGGGTCGACTTGCCGACCCCCTCCCCGCCCTCCAGGCTGATGAACCTGCCGCGCTTCAACGATCAGGCGAGCCCAACCAGTTGCTTGAGGCCGACCCAGAAGCGGCCGAAGAAGCCGGATTCCTCTACCGCCTCCGCCGCGGTCAGCGGGGTGCGCTGCACCGTTCCGTCCGGCAGGGTGACGACCAGCTCCGCAACCTGCTGCCCCTTGGCGATCGGCGCCTTGAGCGGTCCGTTGTAGCGCACCTTGAGGCGCGGATCGCCAAGCGTTAGCCCCGCCGGATAGGTGACCGCGATCGCCTTGGGCGCGACCAGGTAGACACTCTCTTCGCTGCCTAGCTGCACCTCCGCCTGGCCGACCTTGGCGCCGGCCGCCAGCAGCGGCTTGGTCTGCCAGGCATTGAAGCCCCAGTTCATCAGCTTGGTGGATTCGTCGATGCGCTGGTTGAAGCTGCCGAGACCGGCCACCACCATGATCAGCCGCCGCCCGTTCTGCTCGGCCGAGCCGGTGAAGCCGTAGCCGGCCTCCTCCGTGTGGCCGGTCTTGAGGCCGTCGGCGCCGGCAATCTTGCCTAGGATCGGGTTGCGGTTGCCCTGGGTGATCGCCTGCCCCGAGCCCAGCGTCTTGCCCCAGGTGAAGCTCGGCTGCCCATAGAACTGCTTGTACAGCTTGGGGTGGCGCTCGATCGACGCGCGGGCGAGCTTGGCGAGGTCGCGAGCGGTGACGTAGGTGACGCCCTCGTCCGGCCAGCCATTGGAGTTGCCGAAGTTGCTCCCGGTCAGCCCGAGCTTGCGCCCGAGCTCGTTCATTTGCGCGGCGAAGGCCTGCTCGGTACCGGCGATGCACTCGGCCAGCACCACGGACGCATCGTTGCCCGACAGGGTGACGATGCCGTGCAGGAGGTTCTCAATGCTGACCTGCTCATTGGGGCTGAGGAACATCGTCGAGCCCGCCTGCGGCCCATGCCACCTCTGCCAGGTCTCGGGCCGCACCGTGCACATCTTGTTAAGCGGCAGCTTGCCCTGGTCGATCAGCTCGAACGCGACCTCCGTGGTCATCATCTTGGCCATGGACGCGGGGGGCATGCGCCCGTCCGCGTTCTTGGCAAGGAGCTCGGCGCCGGACGACAGGTCGAGGAGGTAGGCGACCTTGGCCGGCGTCTCGAACGGCGGCGCGGCGGCCGGGGACGCGGTTGCGAGCAGGCTGAGCGAGGTGGCGGCGAGCAGCAGTCGGGTGGCGGTCATCGGAGAAGCTTGGGCTCCAGCTTAAAGTGGCACCCGCTGATTAGCGCCGCGCGAGCCGCTTAGCGAGTGGCGACGGCGCCACTATCCACCGACGATTGCATCCCCGAGCAGCCCGACAGACAGAGCGTAGAAGTTGGAGCAGTTATAGTCGAGGATCGACCGGTAGTTGGTGGTCAGCAGATAGGCGGTCGCGCCCGGGCCGTCGGGCTCGATCAGGCTCGCCATCTCACCTTCTGGCAAGGCGCGGCCGACCGGTACCACGCCCAGTGCGCGCCATTCCCGCACCGTGAGCCAGCGGCTGTGCCGGGCGTAGACGCGGGGGCAGCGCGGCGAAGCAAGCGCGGTACGCACGGCCGCTCGGTTGAAGGTCGCCGGTACCCGGACTGGGGCCCCCCAGTGGACATTCGGCTTCCAGCCGGCATCGCGCAGGTAGGCGGCGATCGACGCCAGCGCGTCGGCCTCGCTCCCCCAGATGTTCGCGACGCCGTCCCCGTCCCCATCCGTGCGCAGCCGCAGCACAACGGAAGGCATGAACTGCGGGTAGCCGGTCGCCCCGGCATAGCTGCCGCGCAGCCGCGCCCGCGGGATGCCCTGGTCGAGCAGGCGCAGCGAGGCGATGAACTCGTCCTCGAAGAAGCTGCGCCGGCGGCCCTCGTAGGCGAGGGTCGCGAGCACCTGCGGCAGGTCGAACGTACCCGTCACCCGCCCGAAGCTGGTCTCATGGCCGAAGATCGCCAGCAGCACCTGCGGCTCCACGCCGAACCGCCGCTCGATGCCGGTGAGATAGCTGTAGTTCGCTCGGTACTTGGCGGCTCCGCGGCTCGTCAGGTCGGGGGTAACGTGCTGCCGGCGATAAGGTGAAAACGGCGGCGTATAATTGGGGTTCGAAATGTTACCCGGTTGCGCCCGGTCCAGCCGGATCACCGTGGCGTTGACGGTGAGCCCCGGGATGACCGACTGGATGGTAGCCTGACGCACTCCGGCGGAGTGTGCGCGGCCAACAAGGTACTGCTTATAAGCCTCGAACCCCCCTGCTGCCGGCCGGATTGGCGTTTGGTAAGCGTAAGGCGTTGCTGAGCGGACCTGCACCGGCGCGGGCGAGATTGAACGCGGGGTTGCGGGTGCGGGCAGCCGCTCCGGCAAGGGCGCTAGCGGATCTTGCTGCGCACTCGCCGGAGTCATCGCCAGCGCCGCCAGCATCGCCGCTCCTGAAACCAGACGTACCCCCACCCGCCTTCGTGCCTTCCAGTTCATCCGGTCCGTAACGTCCAACATCGCCGTCCCGTTCACGCGCGCCTTGCACGAGCGTAGCGCTTGTGCCTAGGCGGGACATGCTGAACCGAAGACTACCAGGGATGGGTGGCCGAGTGGTTTAAGGCAGCGGTCTTGAAAACCGCCGTGGGTGCAAGCTCACCGTGGGTTCGAATCCCACCCCATCCGCCACTCATCTACATGCTGCACCGGGGCAAGCCGTTGGTCGGTTCGCCGCAGCGGACCAAACGAGCCGTTTGTCGGTTCGTCGAAGCACTCTTGGCATCGGTTCGCTTTCGCTCCTTCGCTACATTTGTAACACAGGGGAGCGATGTTGATGCGTAGGGGGTTGATGGTCTCGGTTGCGGCACTCGCCATCGGATTGTCCGGCGAGGCTGCTGCCCAGCAGGCTGGGGGCGGCGAGCAGGTCGCGACCGGTCAAGGACCAGCCAGCCGCCGGGCCACGTATGAGGCCAGCTTCTTCACGCCCTTTGCCCCCCGCACCGCCCTGGACATCGTTCGTCGCGTGCCCGGCTTTACCTTGGAACTCGGCGACAGCGAGGTGCGCGGCTTTGCGGGCGCGGCGGGAAACATCGTGATCAACGGCGCGCGTCCGAGTTCCAAGTCGGAACCCCTCGACAGCCTCCTCGCCGCGATCCCCGCCAACCGTGTCGTCCGGGTCGAGGTCGGACCCGGCAATCTCTACGGCGCAGAGTACAGCGGCCGAAGCCAAGTCCTGAACGTCGTGCTTTCCGCGGAGGGAGGCGTTGACGGCAATGTAACGGCCAAGGTCCGGCGGATCTGGACCGGGTACCTCAACACGGACCTGGCTGGCTCGGCCGTGATCAAGCGCGGCGCATCAAGCATCAACCTGTCGGCAGGGACCGGCCGCGACCGCCAGGTGGAAGTTGGTTTCGACGAACTCAGCGACGTGCAGACCGGCCAGCTGCTGGAATATCGCGACAAGACCAACACCTACTTTGAGCGCGACCCCTACATTTCCGCCAGCTGGGCGCTCGAACGCGCACCCGACAAGGCTCTGCGGCTCAATGGCCGCTGGCAGCCCGAGCGCTTCGATCTGGAGCAGGAGAACCGCGTCAGACCCGCGAGCGGCCCTGAGCACGACGACAGCCTGTTTCAAAGGTATAGCACTCCGGTGATCGAGGTCGGCGGCGATCTCACCCGGCCGCTTGCCGGAGGCGCGCTGAAGTTCGTGGCGCTCGCCAACCGCCGCAAGCGTAACAACTTCGACGCCTACATTGAGCGCGACGGCCTGCTCCGCGACGACCCCCGAGTGATCGGCGGCTTCGAGCAGACTCAGAAAGCGCAGCTGAACGAAACGCTGGGACGGGTGAGCTGGACCCGCGCCAGCCTGTTCGGCCTGTCCTTCGAGGCAGGCGCGGAGGCGGTGCTGAATACGCTCGACTACCAGTTGCTGCTGTTCGAGATCGACGAGAATGGCGAGCAGGTCCGGATCGATCTTCCGCTGGATGACGCGCGGGTCAAGGAGAAGCGCGCCGAAGCCTACGTCAATGTCGGGCGTAATCTCTCGCCGCAGCTGCGCGTCGACGGCGGCCTGAACTTCGAGCTGTCGCGCTTGACCGTGACCGGCGACACGGAGGCAGAACGCACCCTGCGCTTCCTGAAACCCAACATCGCCGTCGACTGGAAGCCGGGCGGCGGGTGGCACGCCCGCCTGTCGGTGCGGCGCACGGTGGCGCAGCTTGACTTCTTTGACTTCATCAGCGTGGCCGAACTGTCCAACGACCGCGTGACCGGCGGCAATGCGAACCTCCTGCCGCAGCGTTCGTGGGAGGTACGCGGCACGGTCGACCGGGCCATCCTTGGTGAGGGCCTGGTCAAGCTCGACTTGGGCATCGACCGGATCAGCCAATTGCAGGACCAGATCCTGACGGAAGAAGGCTTCAGCGCGCCCGGCAATCTCGGCACCGGCAAGCGCCGGTTCGTCTCGCTCGACGTCGACGCCCCACTCGACCGTCTGGGCCTGAAGGGCACGCGCATCAAGCTGTTCGGGCAGCTCCAGCGGACGCGGGTGGTGGATCCGATTTCCGGGCGGGTCCGCAACTTCAGCGATTATTACCCTGAGTGGGAATGGCGCGTGGACCTTCGCCGCGACATCGGGCGGTTCTCCTACGGTCTGGTGGTGAACGACTATCAGCGGTTCAGCTTCTTCCGCGCCAACGAGATCGATACCTTTCTGAACGGCGGCCCTTACGGAACTGCATTCATCGAATATCGCCCGGCACCGCGCACGTCGCTGACCTTCGACGTCGACAATCTATTGAACACCACGGGCGAGCGCGAGCGCCTGTTTTTCCTTCCCAATCGCTCGACCTCGGAGCCATCCTCTTTCGAGCGCCGGGTACGCAATCGGCATGTGAGCTTCGGCCTGACGCTGAAGCAAAGCTTCGGCGGTGGTGGGGGAACCGGGGGTGGCGCGAAGCCCTGAGCGGCGGTAATGAGCGGTCCATGCTGAAAACGCCGAACCCCGCCCAGAGCCATGAACTCGCCATACTGCCGTTCGACTGGCAAGACCCGTTCGGACTTGAAGAACAGCTGAGCGACGACGAGCGGCTAGTCCGCGACACCGCTGAGGGCTACGCGCAGGAGCAGCTGCAGCCGCGGGTCACCGACGCCTACCTGGACGAGAGCTTCGATCGGGAGATCCTGCGCGAGATGGGCGGGCTCGGCCTGCTCGGCGCCACCATCCCGGCGGAGTACGGCGGTGCCGGGCTGGGCTACGTCAGCTACGGCCTGATCGCGCGTGCGGTGGAGCGGGTCGACAGCGGCTACCGGTCGGCCATGTCGGTGCAGAGCTCGCTGGTCATGTACCCGATCCATGCCTACGGGTCGGAAGAGCAGCGGCGCAAGTATCTTCCCGGCCTAGCCGCGGGCGAACTGGTCGGCTGCTTCGGCTTGACGGAGCCTAACGCGGGTTCCGATCCCAGCGGCATGCGTACCCGGGCCGAGAAGATCGACGGCGGGTACCGCCTGAGCGGCGCCAAGATGTGGATCACCAACTCGCCGATCGCCGACGTCTTCGTCGTGTGGGCGAAGTCGGACGCACACGGCGGCAAGATCCGCGGCTTCGTGCTCGAGCGCGGCATGGCCGGCCTGACCGCGCCGGCCATCAAGCAGAAGCTCAGCTTGCGTGCCTCAATCACCGGCGAGATCGTCATGGAGGGAGTCGAGGTCGGCGAGGACGCGCTGCTGCCGAACGTGGAAGGCTTGAAGGGCCCGTTCGGCTGCCTCAATCGCGCCCGCTACGGCATCGGCTGGGGCGCAATGGGGGCGGCCGAGGCCTGCTACTCCGCCGCGCGCCAGTACACGCTCGACCGCAAGCAGTTCGACCGGCCGCTCGCCGCCAACCAGCTGGTACAGCTGAAGCTCGCCAATATGATCACCGAGATCACGCTGGGCCTGCAGGCGGCACTGCGGGTCGGGCGGCGGCTGGAAGCGGGCGAGCTCGTGCCCGAGACCATCAGCCTCATCAAGCGCAACAACGTCGGCAAGGCGCTCGACATCGCCCGGGTCGCCCGCGACATGCACGGCGGCAACGGGATCAGCGCCGAATATGGCGTGATCCGCCACCTGCTCAACCTGGAAACGGTCAACACCTACGAGGGCACGCACGACGTCCATGCGCTGATCCTCGGCCGCGCGATCACCGGGATCTCGGCCTTTTAGCTCAGCTCCAGGCGGGCCGGCGGAGCACGGCCGTCGGCTCCTCCTTGTAGAGCGTGTCCGAGTGCCGCTCGAAGCCGAGCCGCTCGGCGAGCCTGAATGAGGGCGTGTTGGCCGGCGCGATGATCGCCCAGATCGGCGTGGGCCGAAGGCTGGCCTCCGCCCAGTCCAGCACCGCTCGCCCGGCTTCCAACGCCAGGCCCTGGCCGTGAGCTTCCGTAGCGAAGATCCAGCCCATTTCGGGTTCCTCGCCGAACTCCGGCTGGAGGTCGCGCCAGGCGGTGAACAGGCCGACGTTGCCGATCAGCCGGCCGTCGCTGCGACGTTCCACGGCCCAGCTGCCGAATCCGTTCAAGATCCAGCTTCCGAGGGAGGCGGTTAGACGGCGGAAGACGTCCTCCGCTGCCATCGGCTTGCCGCCGAAATGGTGGGTGACCGCAGGCTCGCCGCAGATCGAGAGCCACGGGCGAAAGTCCGCTTTCTGCCAAGCGCGCAAGCGGAGCCGCTCACGCTCAAGCGTCGGAGCCGAGCGGTAGATAGTTTCCTTGCTGGATCCCGGATCAAGTCCGGGATGGCCGGCCGTAGGGCCGGTCACTTCTTCCCGAGGGTCAACCCGCCGAAGCGCTTGTTGAAGCGGGCCACCTGGCCACCGCTGTCGAGCAGCTTCTGGTTGCCGCCGGTCCACGCCGGGTGCGCAGTCGGGTCGATGTCGAGGTGCAGCGTGTCGCCTTCCTTGCCCCACGTCGAACGGGTCCGGAAGGTTGTGCCGTCGGTCATTTCGACATTGATGAAGTGATAGTCCGGGTGAGTCCCGCTCTTCATGTTGGTGGTCCTTGGCTGCGGCTGGTTCCGACCAGCCTCCTGAATGCCGCGCGCCTCTACCCCAGCACCCCCGCCTTGACAAGCAGGGCGCCCCGGCGCGACAGGCGCCGCGGGACCTGGGGCCAAGGAAGCCGGTGCGAAGCCGGCGCTGTGCCCGCAACTGTCAGCCGGACGCGCCCGTCCGGACAAGTCAGATACTTGCCCCGGGTCTGTCGTCCGTTCTTCCGTCCGGGGTCAGGCGAAAGGCGTGGACTGCCGCTCACTGCTGAGCGGCCGCCTCCGCGACGACTGTGTGTGTCGTTTGCAGGAGCCTGAACCATGTCCGAACTTGCCGTCGTCCCCTCCACCGAAATCGTCGTAACCGCGTCCCGCGCTCTCGAAGACGGCGGACAAACCCCCGCCAGCGTGACCCTGATCGGAACCGAGCGCATCGAGCGTTTGGGCGAACCCCTCGCTGTCAGTTTCCTGCGGCAAGTGCCCTCACTGGCGATCAGCACGAGCGGTGCGGCCGGCTCCGTCACCGAAGTCCGCATCCGAGGCGCGGAGGCCAACCATACTTTGCTGTTCATCGACGGCATTCGCGCCAACGACCCCGCCGCCGGCAACGTGCCGCGGTTCGAGCTGCTCAACAGTGACCTACTCTCGCGCATCGAGGTCGTCCGGGGTCCGCAGTCGGCGCTGTGGGGACCCGAAGCGATCGGCGGCGTGGTCGCGGTGAGTGGCGGCGACGCGGAGGGCAGCCGCGCGGTCGCGGAGGCGGGTTCCTTCGGCTTCGCCCGCCTGGGTGGTGGTACCGCGTTCAAGGCCGACAGCCTGACGGTCGACGCCGCCGCCGGCCTTCAGCGCGCCCGTGGGATCAACGCCTTCGACAGTCCGGGCGGAGGCGAACGCGACGGCTACCGCAACCTGTCCACCCGCGGCCGCCTGAGCTGGGCCGCCGCCAAGGGAGTGGAGCTTGGCGTGTCCGGCTTCGCCTCGACGGGCCGCAGCGAGTTCGACGGCTACGATCCCCTGAGCTTCCAGCGTGCTGATACGCTGGACAGCAGCCGCAACCGGCTCGCGGCGGGGCGACTGTGGGGTTCACTGACCCGGCAGGACCTTTCGCTCAGCGCCTGGGCTTCGAAGCTCGGCTCGCGCAATCGCAACCTGCTCGACGAGGTCCTGGTCAACGTCACCCATGGCGGCCGCACCAACGCCGGCCTGCAGGGCGAGGTCGAGCTGCGCACCGGCAAGGCCGAGCACCAACTGATCGCCGCGGCGGAAGCCACCCGCGAAACTTTCCGGTCGCGCAACCCCGCTGACCCGTTCGCCGATCAGGAGCAGAATCGAAGACAGAACGCCTTGGTTGGCGAGGTGCGCTCGCGCTGGGCCGAGTGGCTAGCCACGGACGTCGCGGTGCGCCGGGACATGTTCAACCGCTTCCAGGATCGCACCACGCTACGGGCCTCCGCTCTGGTCGAGCCGGTCGGAGGTGTGCAGCTCTCCGCCGGCTATAGCGAAGGCATCGCCCAGCCAAGCTTCTTCGACCTGTTCGGCTACTACCCGGGATTTTTCGTCGGCAACCCGAACCTGAAGCCCGAGCGTTCGCGCGGCTGGGAGGTTTCGGCGCGGCTTGACCGCGGGGCCTTTCGCGGTGCGCTGACCGCCTACCGCCAGCGGCTGACCGACGAGATCGTCTCCACCGCGGACTTCGGCAGCACGGAGAACGCGGACGGCCGGAGCAAGCGACGCGGGGTGGAGGCAGAACTCGGCTGGAGCCCGTCGGAACGGCTGAACCTGACCGCCACCTACGCCTTGCTCGATGCGGAAGAACGGCTGCGAAGCGCCGACCAGTCCGCGCGCGAACTGCGTCGCCCCCGGCATAGCGGGTCGGTCGCCGCGGACGGCCGCGCGGGGCGGCTCACCTACGGCGCGTCCCTGGCTTTCGTCGGCAAGCACCGCGACCGCCGCGACAGCCTCCCCTACGAGCTCGTCGACCTTGATAGCTACTGGCTCGCCGGCGCGCGCTTGGGCTGGCGCCTGGACGAGCGGCTGGAGCTGTTCGGCCGCCTCGCCAATGCATTCGATGCCGACTACCAGGATCTGGTCGGCTACCGCACGGAGGGAAGGAGCGCCTATGCCGGCCTTCGCGTCGCTCTGGGCCGCTAGCGCCGCCGCGCTCAGGGTCGCGTCGCTCAACCTGTGCACGGACGAGTATCTGCTGCTGCTGGCCAAGCCGGGCGAGATCGCCAGCGTGAGCCACTTGAGCCGGGATCCGCGGGAGTCCGTCCTGTGGCGGGAAGCGCGGCGTCATGCCGCCAACGCCGGCTCGCTGGAGCGCGCGTTGCAGCCGCGTCCGACCCTGCTGCTGACCATGGGCGGAGGTGGCGGACGCTCCACAGCGCTGCTTGCGCGGCGGCTCGGCATTCGGGTGCTCGACCTCCCCTACCCCGCCAGCATCGCCGACGTCGAACGCCAGTCGGTCCGGGTCGCGGCCGCACTCGGCGACCCGCGGCGCGCTTTGCCTCTGCTGCGGCAAGTTGCCGACCTGCACCGCAAGGCTCCGAGCAAGGCGCGCGACGTCGCCTTCCTAGGAGGTGGCGGCCTGTCGCTCGATCCGGCTGCCCTGGGTGCGCAATGGATGCGCCTTGCCGGGCTGCAGCAGCGGGCGCTTGCCGATGGTCGCCTCTCCCTTGAAACGCTCGCAACCAGGCCGCCCCAGCTCCTGTTGCGGAGCGACTACCGCAGCGGTCAGTGGAGCCGCGATGCCGCCTGGCTCCGCCATCCACTAGTGCGGCGACTCGAACGCCGGACAGTCCGGGTCGATGGACGCTCCTGGACCTGCGCCGGCCTGCCGATGATCGCCGAGGTGCGTCGGTTACAGGAGCGCTTCAGGTGAGGCGCGGCTTGGTGGCGGCCGCGCTGCTCCTACTGGCGCTGGCCGCGGTGGCGCTGCTGCTCCCATGGGGGCCGCTGCAAGCGGTCTGGCAGGAAGACCGGAGCCTGGCGGCCACCGTGCTGTTCGAATTACGCCTCCCCCGAACCCTGCTGGCACTGATCTACGGCGCGACCCTGGGCATTGCGGGTGCCGCGCTGCAAGCGTTGTTCGCCAACCCGCTGGCCTCTCCGGACATCACCGGCGGAAGCAGCGGCGCGGCCTTGGGCGCCGTGGTCGGCGGCTACTGGCTCGGGCTGACCGGTCCGCTGGAGCTGGCCGCCTGCGGGGCTGCCGGCGCGCTGCTGGCCTTGCTCCTGCTGTTGCTGGCAGCAGGTCGCCGCGCCGAGGCCTCGACGGTCTTGCTGGCCGGACTGGCGATCAGCCTGGCCGCGGGGGCGGCAACCAGCCTGCTGTTGGCGCTCGCGCCCTCGCCCTTCGCCTTTTACGACAGCTTCGCCTGGCTGATGGGCAGCCTGGTCGACCGCAGCCTGGCGCAGGTCGCCGCGTCCGGGGTCCCGGCGCTGCTCGCCTGCAGCCTGCTGTTGGCGCGAACGGCCGCGCTGGACAGCCTGGCGCTGGGCGAGGATGTCGCAGCCTCGCTCGGCTTCGCGCCCGGGCGGTTGCGGGTCGAGGTGGTGGCCGCCAGCGCCGCGGCGGTAGGCGCCTGTGTGTCCGTGTGCGGCGCCGTCGGCTTCGTCGGCCTGATCGCGCCGGTGCTCGCGCGGCGACTGACCGGCGGGCACCCAGGCCGAGCCATGGTGCCGGCCGCGATCATCGGGGCTGCGCTTCTGCTTGGTGCCGACCTGCTGACTCGCCTAGCGCCGCTGGGGCGCTCGATCCCACTCGGCGTCATCACGGCGGTCGCCGGCACGCCGCTATTCCTGTGGATCGTGGTGCGCATGCGCTGGCGGCTGACGGCATGACGGCAGTGCTGGCAGCGGAGGAACTGTCCATCCCGGAGCGGCTGCGGCCCACGAGCCTTGAGCTTGCGGCCGGATCGCTGACGGCGCTGATCGGCCCGAACGGCAGTGGCAAGACCAGCCTGCTGCGGGCACTTGCCGGGATCGAACGGGCGAGCGGTCAGGTTCGCGTCGCTGGCGAGGCGCTGGCGTCCGCCACGCCGGCACGGCGTCGGCAGTTGCTGGCCTACCTGCCCGCCAGCCGCGAGTTGGTCTGGCCCATCGCTGCCCGCGACGTCATTCGCTTGGGATTGGAGCG
>NZ_CADCVZ010000003.1 GCF_902806265.1 uncultured Sphingomonas sp.
CATCAAGGGCACAGATGCCGACGCAATCAGTCTGACCCGCTATGGGTACGACGCAGAGAGAAAGCTGAAGCGCACTTCGATAAATCCGTTCGATGATCCAGATGATGACGACGACCATGACGATCTGGACGCGCAATTTGCCGCTGCGATGGCGAGGGATAATAGTTAGTTTTTGAAGCGGCTGCTCGTACAAACGGGTGACATCCGGAGCCTGAACACGTTGCTGAGTGGTTGTAAGTGAGGTGACCAGGAGCGACACCTGCCTGAGCAAACGTCAGCCATCTGGCCTTGCTTCCTGAACGCTGCCCGTCCGCTCCCGGCCAGAACGGCGCATCGAAGCGCACTTCGACCTCACAACCATATCAATAGAGTGCGGCGTTCCTCGCCTCTGCTGCCTCCCAACAAAACCCTGTCCTACACCGCAGAAATATGTTCCAGCATGGTTCATGAACCAACATCAGAAATCACCTATCCGCACCGGTAAGCAACGCGGCACCCGCTCCGTCGAGCCGCCCACCTTCACCCCTATCACGCGCGCCCGCGAACGGCATGATGGCTGGACCTCCGACCGGCAGTTCGCCTTTATCGAGGCGCTCGCCGAATGCGCCTGCGTTGATGAAGCCTGCGCCAGGGTCGGCGTGTCGCGCTCCGCCGCCTACGCCTTTCGCGCCCGTTCCGAAGCGCGCAGCTTCCGTTCTGCCTGGGATGAACAGGTCGTCATGTCCCCCGGACATGGCTGAAACTGCCTGCGGCAGTTTCACCTGTTCATCGCTGGACGCGGGGGTGCGCTGGCTGGTCGAGGCGGCTTTCTCCCGCGCGCTCCGCGGCGTTGCCCGCCCCGTCTACTACCAGGGCGAGCAGATCGGCGAGCGGCGCTACTATGACGAGCGGCTCGCCATGTTCCTGCTGCGCTACTGCGACCCGTTCCGCTACGGCGCGTGGAACGACGGCGAACGGTTCGTCGAACTGAGCTCGGACGAGCCCTTCTCCCGCCTGACCCTGGCGCTGAACGACCTGGCGGAGGACAATGCCAATGCCGACCTAGGCCTCCCGCCCGTTGCCCGCCGGGCGGCGCCGCGTGGGCCGCGGCGGCTCGACGGCGCGGCCGTCCTGCGCACCGCCGAAGCGGTGGAGGAATGGCTCGCCGGCGCACCGGGCCGCCGCCGCCGCCAGGCGCAGGCTGCCGCTCGCGCCGAAGAGGCGGCGTTTGAACGCCGCTTGCGCGATCTCGACGAAGCCGCTGGCGGGTAGGGGAAGAGGACGGGGTCGTGGCGTCCATCTTGTCCATCTTAAAGCACGCGTTCGGGACGAGCTCCCACCGGCATTTGCCAACCCGAGCCCCTTCCGCTACATGCCCGCCCGCTCCCCCATGGTCATCCCTGGAGGCGTGGGCGGGCATAACTCTTACAAGGAACATCACGCATGAGCGAACAGCTGACGCTGCCCGCCGAGACGCGCGACCGGGCTGGCAAGGGAGCCTCCCGGGCACTGCGTCGCGAAGGCCGGGTCCCCGCCGTCGTATACGGCGCCAATCAGGAGCCGCTGAGCATCCATGTCGAGGAAAAGCTCCTCGCCAAGATGCTGTCCACCGGACACTTCATGAACTCGCTGGTCATGATCGATGCCGGCGGCAAGACCATCCGGACCCTGCCCAAGGACGTTCAGTTCCACCCGGTGAGCAGCCGTCCGTCCCACGTCGACTTCTTCCGCGTCGGCGAGCACAGCAAGGTCACGGTGGCCGTGCCCGTGCGCTTCGACAATGAGGAGGACAGCCCCGGCATCTCCCGCGGCGGCGTGCTCAATATCGTCCGCCACGATCTGGAACTGACCTGCGACGCTTCGGCGATCCCGGACGAGATCCACATCAACCTGGCAGGGCTCGACATCGGCGACAGCATCCACATCTCGGCGGTGCAGCTGCCGCAGGGTGCCGAGAGTGCCATCACCGACCGCGATTTCACCATCGCCACGCTGGTCGCGCCTTCCGCGATGAAGTCGGAAGAAGGCGACACGGAAACCCCGGCTCCTGACGCAGTTCCGACGACCTCCGACGAGCCGGAAACCACCGACGGACCGCAGTCCGAAGGCGAGTAACCACGCACTCAGCCCAGAACACAGGAACCGCTCACTCCCAGGAGTGGGCGGTTCCTTTTTGGTCAGCCCGCACGATTGGGAGAGCGCATGCAGATCTGGGCCGGCCTCGGCAATCCCGGCGCACAATATGCGCTGCACCGGCACAATGTCGGGTTCATGGCGGTGGACGCCCTCGCCGAGGTCCACGCCTTCGGTCCCTGGCAGAAGAAGTTCCGCAGCCTGGCCGCCGAGGGCCGGATCGGCCGCCACAAGGTCCTGCTGCTGAAACCGCAGACCTTCATGAACGACAGCGGCGACGCCGTGCAGCAGGCGCTGCGCTTCTACAAGCTCGACGAGGATGCCCTGACCGCATTCCATGACGAGCTCGACCTCGCGCCGTTCAAGGTCAAGGCGCGGGTCGGTGGCGGCCTGGCGGGACACAACGGCCTGCGCTCGATCGACGCCGCGCTCGGACCCGACTTCCGCCGTGTGCGCATCGGTATCGGCCATCCCGGGCACAAGGATCGGGTCACCCCGCACGTGCTGGGCAACTACGCCAAATCCGAGATGGAGCCCCTCTCCGACCTGCTCGGCGCAGTCGCGGCCGAAGCCGAGTGGCTGGCGGACGGCGACGTCGCGCGCTTCATGAGCGAGGTCGCGCTGCGCCTGCAAGCGACCCGCTAGGCGGCCGGGTCCGGACCCGGCAGGCAGCCAGTTCCCGCGGGTCGTCCGGCAGGCGGACCCGTTCCGCCATCCAGGCCGCGAGCCGCAGAGCACGGCGCTCCGCTGCGCTTGGCACGGGCTCCGCCGCAATCCCCAGCTGCTCGCGAAAGGGGGCAGGCACCCGCTCCACCGCCGCCCGCACCAGCACCGGCTGCAGCGACCGCAGCGCCGCGGGCAACACCGCGCCCCTCCGCATGATCTCCAGGAACTCGCCGATCACGAGCGACGGGCTCAGCGCGCTGCGCATTCCGGCCAGATAGCGCGCCATCTCGGCCTGGGAAGCGGGAGCATCCGCCACCTGGTAGTAGCGCGCGCCAACCGCCGCTTCCGCGTAGAAGCGGTTGGTCTCCGCCGGGCTCAACGGTCGGATCAAGGCGACGTAGGACTCCACGAAGCAAAAGGCGGCGGTCGCCTGGACCCAGCGCAGGAGCTCCGACTGGTCGGCCCGGTAGGGCTCCCCTTCCGGTGTCCGCCCCTGCACCTGCGCGTGGATGCCGTTCACCCGCTCGGCGTAGGCGGCGAAGCGACTTTCCGCGGCGAAGGCGGTGACTAACGCCCCCAGCCCCGTGCGCCGGATTCGCCCGCGCGGGTCGTCGCGGAAGCTGCTGTGGTCCCAGACGCCCGCGCGCACCCGCGGCTCGCCCAGTTCCAGCAGCACCGCGGCGATCCCGCCCACCGCAAGCACCACCGGATTGCCGAACACCTGCCACGTGACGCTGCCCGGCGCTGTCACCGCGGGCTCGCCCGGCGGCTCCAGGAACAGGCGCGGATCATAGTCGATAAGGTCGCGCGCCAGGGTGCGGGCCAAGGATCGCATAGGCGAGATCATCCGCAGCCAACGCGCGAGAGCGTCCGCCTCTTCACCGCATCTTCAATCTTCTCCGCCACGCAACGAAGGATGATCCCGGTAGCCGCGAACAGTTGGCAGCTAGCACCGCGAGCACCGGCCGTTCCGCCCACGGTTCCGGTCATGCTGCTCGCCGCCATCCTGATGCAGTCGTTGCTGATCCCGGTCGACGCGGACGTCAGCTGGCTGGTCACCGTTTGCGAGCGGCTGCTCGGCGGCGACCGGCTGTACGTCGACCTCGTCGAGACCAACCCACCTGCGTCCGTCTGGCTCTACCTGCCTTCCGTGTGGGCGGCCGGGCAGCTCGGGCTTCCGGCCGAAGCCCTCGTGATCGGCTCCGCGATGGTGGGAGCGGTCCTGTCGATCGCCGCCACCGCGCGGCTCGCTGTCAAGCTCTGCCGGCCCGCGTGTCTGGCGTGGCTGTCTGCGGGCGCCGCCTTCGCCCTGCTGATCCTGCCCGGCGGCCTGTTCGCCCAGCGCGAGCAATTCGCCCTCATGCTGGCGCTGCCCGCCACCGTCGCCATCGTCCGCATCAGGCAAGGTCGGGCGCCCGGTCAGCCGGCTTCGGTCGCCGTAGGAATCGCCGCGGGGCTGCTGATGGCGATCAAGCCCCCGTTCGCGCTTGCCTTGCTGCTTCCTGCGGCATGGGCCGCCAAGCGCACGCGCGACTGGCGGCCGTTCCTGGCTCCGGCCGCCGCCGCAGCGCTGGTGCTGGCGGCCTACGCCGCGGCCGTGATGATCCTGACACCCGAGTATCTGCAGCTGCTGCCGATGCTGCGCGCCACCTACCTGCCGATGCGCGACCAGGCAGTGAACTTTCTGCTGGGGCCGATGCTGGTCGTTCCAACGGCGCTCTACCTGCTCGCCCGGCTGCTGCAGCGGCCGCGGGCAGAGCCGCTCGCGACTGCCCTGTTCCTCGCAAGCGCCGGCTTCGCCCTGGCCGGTCTCATCCAGGGCAAGAACTACCTCAACCACAGCTATCCAAGCATCGCGCTGGCGACGATCGGCTTCGCGCTGATGGCAGGCGGGCGCGTCTCCCGAAGTGCGCCGCGTCACTTGGCGGTCACCGCCGCGGCCCTGCTCATCGGTCTCCAGCTGCTTCGCACGGCATCGGTCCAGCCGCCGCCAGGCCTGGTCGACGCGATTGTCCGCAGCGGCCCGGCCAACCCCCGGATGATCAGCTTGGGCACCGAACTCGCCACGGGTCACCCAGCCACGCGACTGGCACGGGGGCGCTGGGTCGGCTCGCGCCCGTCCCTCTTTACCGCGGCCGGCGCGCGCTATGTTGGGCTCGGCGACCTGGCGGCGGCGCACTGGTACCGGGAGGATTTGGCAAGCTTCGTGCAGGATGTGGAGACCCGCCGGCCCGACCTCGTCCTGGTCGAAGACCGTTCTCGCTCCTGGCTGCTGGCCGACCCGAACATCCGCCGCGCGATGCGCCTCTACGCTCCGGTCGAACGCGCCGGGGCGATCGAAGTCTGGCGGCGGCGCTGACCGAAGCCTAGGGAGGGCGGGTGATCCGCGACCTGTTCGTCACCCGCCTGTACCAAGCCGAGCTGGCCGAGCACGTACCCCTTCCCGAACTCGCCACAGCCATCCGTCACCTTGCCGCGGAGGACGGCGCCGGGCGGCGCTGGGCGCGCGAGCATGGCTACAAGGGCTACACCAGCTACGCGTCGCTGAACGACCTGCCGCGGCGCGACCCGACCATCGCGGCGCTCGCCAAGCCCTTGATCCGCCACGGGGCCGCCTTCGCCGACCAGTGCGGCTTCGAGCTCTCCGCCAGACCGCGGCTCGACAGCCTGTGGGTCAACCTGCTGCGCGGCGGCGGCGGGCACAGCGCGCACCTCCATCCGCACAGCATCATCTCGGGCACGCTCTATGTCGAGGTGCCGCCCGGCAGCGGCGCCATCCGCTTCGAAGATCCGCGGCTGCCGATGATGATGGCCGCTCCGCCCCGGCGCCCGGACGCGCCCGAGCCGCTGCAATCGTTCGTCACCGTGCAGCCGCACCCCGGGCTGCTGCTGCTGTGGGAAAGCTGGCTCCGCCACGAGGTCCTGCCCGGCCGCGGCAACGCCGAACGGCTGAGCATCAGCTTCAATCTCGCCTGACGGCCGGCGACCGGCCCCGCCGCGCGCTGCTCAGGCCGCCAGCGCCAGCTGGTCGCGGCCGGACCGCTTGGCGGTGTAGAGGGCATCGTCGGCCACCTTGAGGACGCATTCCAGGCCTTCGGGACCGAGCGCCGCAACACCGCCGCTGACGGTGACCCGCATTTCCGGTAATCGCCGCACCAGCATGCTCCGGCCGATCGTAGCACGTAGCCGTTCGCAGATCTGCATGGCTTGCACCAATGAGGTATCGGGGAGCAGGATGGCGAACTCCTCGCCGCCCAGCCGCGCGACCACGTCCTTTTGCCGGAGCTCGCGTCGCGCCACGATCGCGAAGCCGCGCAGCACTTCGTCGCCGGCATCATGGCCCCAGCTATCGTTCACCCGCTTGAAGAAGTCGATATCGAGCAAAGCGATGCAGTCCTGGCCGTCATCCCCGACAGCTTGCCGCCGGGCCTTTACCAGCGACTGAAAGGCCCGGCGGTTGGGCAGGCCGGTCAGGAGGTCGGTCAGTGCTGCGGCTTGCAGCCGCTCTTCCTCGGCGACCTGTTCGGTCACGTCGCGGGACACCGAAAGCACGCCATCGATGTTGCCGTCCTCGTCCAGCAGCGCCCGCGACTGCGTGTGGAACCAGCGCTTGCCGCCGGTAACGGTGAGCCCAAGATAGCGGAAGCTGACGACTTCGCCCCGGCTGGCCAGCACCTTGGCATGGCCCGCCCGCACCAGCTCGGCATGCTCGGGCGCGACGAAGTCCAGGCCATTCATTCCGATCAGCTGCTCGGGCGAATGACCGCCGAGCGTTTGCATCGACGGCGAAACGTAGCGGATGCGTCCTTCGGCGTTCATGTGCATCAGGATGTCGGCGGAGTGCTCGGCCAGCACTCGGAAGCGCTCCTCGCTGACGCGCAGGCGGCGCAGGATCTGCGATCTGTTTTGCAAGTCGGCGGAGACCGGCAGCACGGTCAGCACGGTTGCGGCCAGGAAGAACTGAAAGGACTGCAGCTGCGGCCCGAGCTCCCCGCTCACCAGCAGCACCGGTCCGCGCCCGGCGACGGTAGCCACATCGCCCAGGATCGCGAGCACTACGACCGCAATGGCGGCGCCCTCGCGACCCGTCCGGACGGCGGCCAGGATCACGGCCAGGATCGGCAGGAACAGCAGTGGCAGCTGCGACTGGCTGAACACCAGCAGGCTGGTGGCGAGAACCAGGCCGAGCACCGCCAGCATGTCGCGCCACTTGGCGGCCAGAACCGCCAAGGTATCCCGCCGCGCCCGGCGCCCGGTGACCGACCAGCAGGGCAAGCGGGGTGAAGGTCAGGTTGCCGAGCGAATGGCCGGTGAAGAAGTGGCCAAGCGTGGTCCAGCCATCCCTGCCAAGCCACATGCCGGTTGCCGCGGCAAGCAGCGCGGCGAGCAGCGGGGCGGCCACCCCGACGGTAGCCACGAAGCGGAAGAACCAGGCAAGCGAGCGCATCGTCTCCTTGGGGTCGGCCACCCGCTTGAACAACCAGCCGCGCTCACCGCTTCCAGCATGTTGGCGCCGGCCAAAGGCAACGCTGCGGCCCAGCCGAGGCCGAGAAAACCGGTCACCAGCAAACCGCAGCCGCCGCAGACCAGCACCGGCTCGTGCCACCGGTGCACCGGGGTGCGCAGCAGCGCCGCGATTAGGATCGCGCCCGATCCCCACAGGAACGCCACGCCGCCGTCGAAACGGGTCAGACTGACGGCCACCGCCGCGGTGAGCGTGTAAGCCATAGCAAGCGCGGCATGCTGCCGTAAGATTCTGGCACCCGTCATGCCGGGCGCGATGGCCGCACGCAGCTTGCCCGAACTCTACCGGTCCGTCCGCAATGGACCGTGTCCGCAGCGCAGCGGGGTGGCGTCGAGCAGCGCGGTTGATTAGAGCCACCTCCAATCCCTCCAACTCGGACGCAACATGGGTTTCAAATGCGGCATCGTCGGCCTGCCCAACGTCGGCAAGTCGACCCTCTTCAACGCACTCACCGAAACGGCCGCCGCGCAGGCCGCCAACTATCCCTTCTGCACCATCGAGCCCAACGTCGGGCGGGTGGCGGTGCCGGACGAGCGCCTGCAGCGGATCGCGGTTATCGCCCGCTCGGCGCAGGTGATCGAAACGCAAATCGAGTTCGTCGACATCGCCGGCCTGGTCCGCGGCGCCGCGCAGGGCGAGGGGCTCGGCAACCAGTTCCTCGCCAACATTCGCGAGGTCGACGCGATCGTGCACGTGCTGCGCTGCTTCGAGGGCGGCGACGTGACGCATGTGGAAGGCCGGGTCGACCCGATCGCGGACGCGGAGACGGTCGAAACCGAGCTGATGCTGGCCGACCTCGACAGCCTGGAACGGCGCGTGCCCAACCTACTCAAGAAGGCGGCGCAGGGTGACAAGGAGGCCAAGGTCGAAGCTTCCGTGCTCGGTCAGGCGCTGGAGCTGCTCCGGGAGAGCAAGCCGGCGCGGCTAACGCAGCCAAAGGACTCCGAGGAGGAGAAAGCGCTCGCCCGAGCGCAACTGCTGACCGGCAAGCCGGTGCTCTATGTGTGCAACGTGGACGAAGGCGACGCGGCCGAGGGCAACGCGCTATCCCAGGCCGTCTTCGCGAAGGCTTCGGCGGAAGGCGCGCGGGCGGTAGTCATCTCGGCCGCGATCGAGGCGGAGATCGCGACAATGGAACCGGCCGACCGCGAACCCTTCCTCGCCGACCTCGGCCTCACCGAGACCGGCCTCGCCCGCATCATCCGTGCCGGCTACGAGCTGCTCGGCCTGCTGACCTTCTTCACTGCCGGGCCCAAGGAGTCCCGCGCCTGGACCGTGGAGCGCGGCGCCAGGGCGCCGCACGCGGCCGGCGCCATCCACTCGGATTTCGAACGCGGCTTTATCCGCGCCGAGACCATCGCCTACGAGGACTACCTCGCCTGCAACGGCGAAGCCGGCGCGCGGGAGGCGGGCAAGCTGCGTTCCGAGGGCAAGGACTATGTCGTGCAGGACGGCGACGTGCTGCTCTTCCGCTTCAACGTCTGAAGCACCGATTGAAGTGGTGGCTGCGCGAAGCGGAGGCAGCGCTGCACGAGAGATGCGCAAGACCGGACGGCCTGCGCCTGCTAAGGCGACAGGACCGACGGCGCGGATTCACTCCGCGCCGGCTTGCCGCAGCAGGGGGGAGCCGTCATGATCTACTGGGAAGACCTGGAGGTCGGCCGCGACGAGGTGTTCGGCTCGGTCGAGGTCAGCCGCGACGAGGTGATCGAGTTCGCGCAACGGTACGACCCGCAGCCCTTCCATCTGTCCGACGAGGCGGCCGCCAAGACCCACTTCGGGCGCATCGCGGCAAGCGGTTGGCACACCTGCGCCATGGCGATGAGCGTGATCGCCCGGCACGTTGTGAAGACCGAGCAGGCCGGGCTCGGCTCGCCCGGGGTGGATGAGCTCCGCTGGCTGAAGCCCGTCTACCCGGGCGACACCCTGACGATCTCCGGCACGATCATCGAGAAGACTCCGTCGCGCTCCAAGCCGCGGATCGGCTCCTTTCGGACCCGCACGCGGGTGACCAACCACGATGGCGCGGACGTGCTGACCTTCACCAGCATCGTATTGATGCGCCGCCGGCCCAGCGAGGCTGCCGCGGAGAGCTAGGCCCCGCAGCTCCAGCGACCGTTCTTGAAGGTCACGCTGCCGCCGCCCTCCATCGACACAATCAGGCTTGCGGACCAGCTGGTTGTTTCCGTCCCTTGCGCTTGCCCTTGGCCAGCGGCGCGGCGGACAAAGGCGGACCAGCCGGTTTCGTTGCTCAGCGACTGCCCGGCCGCGAGTGCTGCGTAGCCGCCCGGCTGCCCGGCCCGGAGCAGTTCGACCTTGCCGCCGATCTTGATCACCCCTTGAGCGCCAGCGCCTGGGCTCACCGGGGCGGTTGCGACCAGCAAGGTGTCGCCCTCGGCGGACTCGAAGGAGCAGCCGAGACCACTGTCGATCCGCTCCTCGAAGTCGGCGCGGGCGAGCGGCTGCACCTCCGGCGGCTGCAGCGCGGGATCGGTTTCATTGGCTAACGCAGGATCGGGCCGGCCGCCCGCCGCCGCCGGAGCGACGGGTTGCTCCGGAGCAGGCGCGGGAGGTGCCGCGGCTTGCGGCAGCGTCGCACCGTTCTCGACCGGCAGGGGAGCGACCGGCCGTTCGGCACAGGCGGCCAGGGCGAGGGCGAGGGCGAGAAGCGGTAGGGTCCTCAACATCCCTTCTCAACGGCAGGCGGAAATCAACCGTTCCAGGCCGCTTCGCCAGCTCAGCCGGCGATCCCGCGCTCGTCCTTCTGGTCCTGCATTCGCTGCTGGAACGCCGGCTCGAGCGGACCCCGGATCGACACCTCGCGCTTGGCGTTCGCCCAGATGTTGCGATACGCCAGGTAGGCCAGCACGGTCCCGACAAGCAGGAAGATCATGACCGCCCAACCCGCCGCATGGCGCCGCTCCAGGTTCGGCTCCGACGTCCAGCGCAGGAAGGCGGACACATCCTTGGCCATCTGGTCCACCGTCGCGTTCGTGCCGTCGGCATAGGTGACCTGACCGTTAGACACGATCGGCGGCGGCATGGCGATGTTGAGGTTGGCGAAATAAGGGTTGAAGTGCAGCCCCGTTCCTGGCCGGTTCTCCTGCGGAACGGGCTCGCCTGCCTCGTTGCGGTAGGTAGCGGCATTCCGGTAGCCGGTCAGCAGCGAATAAATGTAATCGGCACCGTCGTCGCGTGCTTCCACGATCAGCGACAGGTCGGGCGGAAGCGCGTTGTTGTTGGCCGCACGGGCCGCGGTCTCGTTGGCGTAGGGGCTCGGGAAACGGTCGGACAGCAGCGCCTTGCGGGTGCTGTTTTCGCCCGTGTCTGGATTCACCGACGGCACCTCGATCGCCCATTGATTGGCGATCGCCTTGATCTCCGCCTCATTGTAGCCGAGCCCTTCGAGCTCATAGAAGCTGACGAACTTCAGGCTGTGACAGGCGGCGCAAACCTCCTTGTACACCTGGAAGCCGCGCTGCAGCTGCGCTTCGTCGAACTGACCCCACGGCTTCTGCCAGCTGAAGCCCGCGCTGCGCGGCTCGAGGTGGAACTCTTCCTCCGCGGTATGCACCGGCGGATTTTGGATTGCGTCCACGGCATTTACGATGAGGGAAATTAGCAGGACGCCGACGAAGCCGAGCCCGATCAGAAAACCGATTATACGGACCATCTGTCCTTGTCCCCTTATTCGGCCGCCGCCGGAGCAGCGGCCGGGCCCGTCCTGGTCAGCCCGAATGGAGCGCTTTCCTCCTTTTCACCGTGCAGCACCGAGTGCGAAATCGAGGTCGGCAGCGGCAGCGGCTTCTCGAACTTGGAAACCAACGGCAGGATGATGAGAAAGTGCGCGAAATAATAGGCCGCCGCCACCTGGCTCAGCGCCAGCGTGAACGGCGTGATATGCGCTTGACCGGCATAGCCCAGCACCATCACGTCCAGCACCAGGACCCAGAAAAAGATCTTGTATGCCGGGCGGTAGCTGGTCGAACGGACCGGCGAGCGGTCGAGCCAGGTCAGGAAGAACAGCAGCAGGATGGAGGCGAACATCGCCAGCACGCCCCACAGCTTGGCGGGCAGGATGAAGTCCACGGTGAAGGCGCGCAGGATCGCGTAGAACGGCCAGAAATACCATTCGGGCACGATGTGCGCCGGGGTCACCAGCGGATTGGCCTCGACGTAGTTGTCCGGGTGACCGAGGCTGTAAGGCAGGAAGAACACGAAGATCGAGAATAGGATCAGCGCCACGCCGATGCCGAAGCCGTCCTTGGCCGTGTAGAAGGGGTGAAACGGCAGCGTGTCCTTTTCATCCTTCACGTCGACGCCCGTCGGATTGGACGAGCCTGGAATGTGCAGGGCCCAGATCTTCAGGATCACCACGGCGGAGATGATGAACGGCAGCAGATAGTGGAGCGAGAAGAAGCGGGTCAGCGCCGCCTGGTCGGGCGCATAGCCGCCTAGCAGGAACACGCGCAGCGGCTCACCGACGATCGGGATGGCCGAGAAGAAGCCGGTGATCACCTGGGCGCCCCAGTAGCTCATCTGTCCCCAGGGCAGGACGTAGCCCATGAACGCGGTGGCCATCATCAGCAGGTAGATGACTATGCCCAGCATCCACACCATCTCGCGTGGCGCCTTGTAGGACCCGTAGTAAAGGCCGCGAAAGATGTGGATGTAGACGATCGCAAAGAAGAAACTCGCGCCGTTCTGGTGAACGTAGCGCAGCACCCAGCCGGCGTTGACGTCGCGCATGATCCGCTCGACGCTCTCGAACGCGCCACCGGCGTAGCTGTAGTAATGCATCCCCAGCACGATGCCGGTGATGATCTGGATCAGCAGCGCCAGGCCGGCGAGAACACCGAAGTTCCAGAAGTAGTTGAGGTTGCGCGGGACCGGATAGCCGCCGCCGACCGCACCGTAGACGAGCCGCGGCACCGGCAGCCGCTCGTCCAGCCACTTCATGAAGTTGTTCTTGGGTTCGTAGGGCTTGGCCCAGGCAAAGCTCATGGGTGGGTCTTCCTAAGTCTTTCTGGCCTCAACCGATCCGGACGACCGTGTCGGACGCGAATTCATATTCCGGCACGACCAGGTTGGTTGGCGCCGGGCCTTTGCGAATGCGACCCGCGGTGTCGTAGTGCGAGCCGTGGCACGGGCAGAAGTAGCCGCCGTACTCGCCCTTGTTCTCGCCCTCGCCGATGCCCAGCGGCACGCAGCCGAGGTGGGTGCAGACGCCCAGTGTCACCAGCCAGTTCTGCTTGCCCGGCTTGGTCCGGTCGGCCAGCGTCTGCGGATCGCGCAGGCCGCCCACCTCCACCGACGCAGCGGCCTGGATGTCCTGCGGCGTCAGGTTGCGGATGAATACCGGCTGCTTGCGCCATACGGTCTTGATGCCTTGGCCGGGCTGGATCTTGGAAACGTCGACCTCGGTCGAGGACAGCGCGCGAACGCTGGCGTCAGGGCTCATCTGAATGAGCAGCGGCGCCACCGCCACCGCGGCGCCGACGCCCGCGAAGCTGACCGCGGCGATGTTGATGAAGTCGCGGCGGCGCACCCCGGCGCCATGCGCGGCGTCCGCTTGCGGCTCGCCGGGCATCGTGGGTTGCGAGGGCTGTTCCACAGTGGCCATGCTTAACCTTTTGCTGCGCTGCGATTGGGCCGCCGCTTGAGCCCAGGCGAAGCGCCGATACGAAAGACGCTCCTCGGCCGAAGCTCCGGAGCGGATTGGCGCGCTGATAGCCGGGGCAGGTCGGCTTTGCCAACAGCCATTTTGCTGCCGTTCCGAGTGGAACGAAGTTCATAGTCAGCCGAACCGCCAACCGCTAACGCGCCGTCGCATGCACCCGCTCGATCCGCAGCAGCAAGCCGCCCGCACCTGGTTCGAAAGCTTGCGGAATCGCATTTGCGCCGAGTTCGAGGCGATCGAGCACGAGGCCGGGTCCGACGCCGGCTTCACCTACACACCCTGGGAGCGCACGGACGTGTCGGGCGAGCCCGGCGGTGGCGGGGTGCGCGGGCAGATGGCGGGCCGAGTATTCGAAAAGGTCGGGGTAAACGTCTCCACCGTCGGCGGCCACTTCTCGCCCGAGTTCGCACAGTCTATTCCGGGCGCCGAGGAGGATCCCCGCTTCTTCGCCACCGGCATCAGCCTGGTTGCGCACATGGCCAACCCGCATGTGCCGGCCGTCCACATGAACACCCGCTTCCTCACCACCACCCGGCGCTGGTTCGGTGGCGGCGCCGACCTCAACCCGGCGACAGCCCACGCCGAAGATACCGCCGACTTCCACAGGGCCTTGAAGACCGCCTGCGACCGCCACGATCCGGAACACTACCCGCGCTTCGCCAAGTGGGCGGAAGACTATTTCTGGCTGCCCCACCGGGGCGTCGCGCGCGGAGTCGGCGGGATCTTCTATGACCGGCTAGAAGGCGAATTCGATGCCAACTTCGCCTTCACCCGGGACGTGGGCGAGGCCTTTCTCCGGGCCTTTCCTCCAATTGTCCGCAAGCGCATGGACATGCCGTTCGATGCGGCCGACCTCGATCGCCTGCTCGAGTTCCGCGGCCGCTACGTCGAGTTCAATCTGCTTTACGACCGCGGCACGCTGTTCGGGCTCAAGACCGGCGGCAACGTCGACGCCATCCTGATGAGCCTGCCGCCGCTCGCCCGCTGGAAGTAGCCGCTCAGGGGGCCTGCGGGACGGACGCATAGGCGCCCTGGCCGGTCCCGACCAGCTGCGCGTAGATGCGCGCCAGCATGATCATCAGCAGGGTGGTGACGATCGCCCCCACGATCTGCGTGGCGAGCGACAGCAGCAGCGCGCCGACCGACAAGGGCTCGATCTCGCCCAACAGCAGGGTGGCAAGTAGCCCGATGATTGCCGAAACGGCGAACATCGCGATCAACAAAGCGATCACGAACAGCAACAAACAGCCGAACAGCTTGAGCCAGCGCCCGCGGGTCAAGCTCCAACTCCGCTTTAGGATGCCAAGCGGGCCAAGCGGCTCCGCGGTGGCGATCGGGGAAGCCAGGATCAGCCGAACCGCGACCGCAACAAAGGCGACCAGCAGCGCCAGCATCGCCAGGGCGACGCCTGCAGACATCGTCTGCGGGTTGGCGCCCACCCGCGCCGCCAGCAAGGCGAACAGGAGCAGGAACGGCAGGATCCAGATGATGGCGGCGGCGACGTAGGCCGGCGCTCGCCGCACGCCGTGACGAATGGCTTGACCAACGCTGATCGCCGGGCCCAACGCCAGCCGGCACACGGCCAGCTGTCCGATCAGGCTGATCAGCAACGCCAGCATCGACAGGCCGGTCCAATATCCTGGAGTAGGCAACTGACCGGCCGGCGCGGCGGGCGTTACCAGCTCCGCGATCACCCCGGGCACGACGAACAATGCCAGCGCGACGGTCGCGTAAAGGCGCCCGTCGCGGCGCAGGCATGCTCTGGTGTCGTCCCAGGCACGCGAAATCGACAATGCGGCCACCGGCCTTGGCTCCTCCCGTTAGTTCACCGCTTATGGGGAGGCTCACCGGCGCTGGCAATCGCCTTGCGCCGCCGCCCGCTGCGCGGCATGCGCCGGAGCCATGGAGATCGATGGCGTCGAATGGCGGATCAGCGGCGGCCTGGCCCCCTACGAGGAAGCGCTGCTCTGGATGGACGAACGCGCGGCCGCCATTCGCGAGGGGGAAGCGCGCGAATGCATTTGGCTGCTGGAGCACCCGCCCTTGTTCACGGCCGGCACCAGCGCCGACCCGGCCGAACTGTTCAACCCGCAAGGCTTTCCCGTATTCGCGGCGGGGCGCGGCGGCCGCTACACCTACCACGGGCCGGGCCAGCGGGTCGGCTATCTCATGCTGGACCTCGACAAACGCGGGCGGGACGTGCGCTGCTTCGTCCATGCGCTCGAGGGCTGGATGATCGGGGCGCTGGCCGGGCTTGGCCTCGCCGCCCACCGTGCGCCCGGGCGGATCGGCATCTGGGTCGGCGAGGGTTCGGCGGAGGCCAAGGTCGGCGCGCTGGGCGTACGGGTGCGCCGCTGGGTCACCACTCACGGCTTCTCCGTTAACGTGTCGCCCGATCTGTCGCACTTCGGCGGGATTGTCCCGTGCGGCATTGCCGAGTATGGAGTTACCAGCCTCCAGGCGCTCGGACTCTCGGCAGGAACCGCGGAGCTCGACCGGGCGTTGTTCGCGCACTGCCCCCGTTTTCTGCGTGAAATCGGGGGTGAGAACAATGCCCCTTGAGGGCATGGAGGTTCGACACTATTGTGCCAGCGATTTGCGACGCGGAGCAACCGTGCCAGATCGTCTATTCAAAAGGGAGTTTTGGAATGCGTGCTCTGATCTTGGTCGCGGGTGCGGCCCTTGCAGTTTCCGCTTGTAGCAGCAACGAAGCCGCCAACAACACGGCGACCGACGCCAACCTGCTGGCGACCGACAACATGATGATGGCCAACGACATGATGGCCAACGACATGAACATGACCATGTCCAACGACATGAACATGATGTCGAACGACATGAACATGGCCGGCAACACCACCATGAACAGCATGGAAATGAACGACATGATGTCGAACTCGCCGGACACCAACGTCGCGAACGGCATGTAATTGCCTCGAAGAGCTCGGTTTGCGGGCTCTTCAGCATTTCGGGAAGGGCTGCCGGTTAGACCGGCAGCCCTTTTTCGTAATCTCTCCAGACCTATCGGGAGCATCGATGTGCACCGCCTGATCCTTGCCGCAGCCCTTCTTGCCGCCACAAGCGCCTGCAACCGCGAACAGCAGGCGGAAGACACGGCGGGGGTCGACCAGAACGTCGCGGTTGAGGCAATCGGCGGCAACGATCTCACCGCGATCGACGCAGCCACCAACGACGCCGCGAACATGGCCGCCGATGCCGAGCTCAGCCTCAACGCCGCCGATGCCAATGCGCTGGACGCGAACACTGCGGATGGTGAAGCCACGCCCGGCAACGCTGCCGCCGGCGACACCAGCAGCGGCAACGAACAATAGGGCTCAGGCCAATCCCACGATCTTGTGCGCCTGCAGCGACAGGCGCCAGCGCGGCCGCTCCATCGCCAGCCGGATCGCCGCCGCCACCGCCTCGTTCCGCGCAGGCCCGTCCATCGGCTGCACCAGCAGGTGGTCGAACGCCCAGCCCTCGAGTTCCGCCGGATCGATGCCCGGCTGTGGCCAGACCAGCTTCAGCTCGTCGCCCGAGCGCTGAACCACCTCCGTCCCCGCCTTGGGGCTGACACACAGCCAGTCCAGCCCCGGCAGCGCGGGCAGCGTGCCATTGCTCTCGGCCGCGACCCTGAACCCGCGGCCGTGCAGCCCATCCAACAGCGGCGAGTCCAGTTGCAGCATCGGCTCGCCGCCGGTGACGACCACCAGCCGGCGGTCCGGCCCCTCGCCCCACAGCCGCTCCACCTGGCTCGCCAGCGCGTCGGCGCCGGCGAACTTGCCGCCGCCCTCGCCATCGGTGCCGACGAAGTCGGTGTCGCAGAAACGGCACTGCGCCGCCGCCCGGTCCCTCTCCCGCCCGCTCCACAGGTTGCAGCCCGCGAAGCGCAGGAACACGGCGCGGCTGCCGCTCTGCACGCCCTCGCCCTGGAGGGTGAGGAAGCATTCCTTAACCGCGTAGCTCATCGGTAACGGGTCGGATCGGGCAGGCTCGCGTCGGCGAAACCCTTGGCGCGGAGGCGGCAGGCGTCGCACAGGCGGCAGGCGGCGCCATCAGGGGCCGGGTCGTAGCAGCTATGGCTGACCCCCGCGTCGAGCCCGAGCCGTGCGGCCTCCCGGGCGATATCGGCCTTGGTCATATGCTGCAGCGGCGCGTGCACAGTGAACGCCTCTCCTTCCACGCCCGCCTTGGTAGCGCGGCTGGCGAGCGCTTCGAAGGCGCTGATGAACTCGGGCCGGCAATCGGGATAGCCCGAGTAATCGAGCGCGTTCACCCCGACGAACAGGTCCCGCGCGCCGGCCGCCTCCGCCCATCCCAGGGCAAGGCTGAGGAAGATGGTGTTGCGCGCGGGAACATAGGTCACCGGAATGCCCTCCTCGATCCCGCCCTTGGGTACCTCGACCTCGTCCGTCAGCGCGGACCCACCGAACGCGCGGAAGTCGAGCGGCAGTACGATGTGCCGGTCCGCCAGCTCGGCGGCGATTCGCCGCGCGGCCTCCAGTTCGACCCGGTGCCGCTGGTTGTAGTCGATCGTCAGCGCCAGGACGCGAAAGCCGCCCTCTCGCGCCAGGGCTGCGCACACCATCGAGTCGAGCCCGCCCGACAGCAGGACCACCGCGGAGCGGACGGTCACAGCCGGATCCCCGCGCGCGGAGCGAGCCAGAAGGCGAGCGAATACAGCAGCAACGTTCCGGCGACCAAGAGCGCCATGGCCAGCCAGAAGCCCAGGCCGTGCTTGAGCAGCAAGGGCAGCACCAAGAACAGCGGCACCGACGGCAGAAAGAACCAGAAGGTGCCGGTCGCAAGCTCCGCGACCCGCTGTTCGTCGCCCGTGTCGCGCCACAGCCACATCATCGCCAGCAGCGATGTCAGCGGGAGCGACGCCAGCAATCCGCCCCAACCCGGCGCGCGCCTGGCAACTTCGGAGATCAGCGCGACCAGCAGGCCCGAGATCCCGGCTTTCAGGATGAAGTAGAGCATCGGCGCGCAATAGGGTCGACGCGGCACAAAAAGAAGGGCCGCCCCGGCTCGAAAGCCTGTGCGGCCCAGGTTCGGGACTAGCCCGATAGGGAGGAAAGCGTGCCCAACTGGCGGGCACGAACGCTCAATACGACAGGCTGGTTAAACAGAGCCTTAATGAGGCTAACAATTCCCGACGCGACGCGCATGGAGATTGTACGAGAACGGTTCGCCATTCGAGATCCCCTGGGTCTCGATGCGCAGGGTCCGCGGGGTGATGACCGTAACCCGCGACCGGCCGAAATCGCCGGCCGGGCAGGTATAGTGAATCAGCGCTTCCCCCGGCTTGTCGGCCAAGACGACACGGGTGCATGCGCGACCGCGGTGCTGCCACTGCGCCAGCGCGGCCGGCGCCCCCACGCATTGCCGGACCGCGCCGTCGCCGGTCGCCGATCGGCTGACTTCCCACATCCCGCCGGAGATGGCGCGCAGCGCGGCCGGCGCCGCAGCCGTCGCCGCGGCGCTTGCAGCGACCCCGGTCAGCAGCGCCCAGAGCCGCAACGGGCGGAACCATCCGGTGTTCATGGTCCGCGCCTTTACCACAGAACTGTTAACGGAAGTGAATCGGGAAGCTGGTCGAACAGAATTCGCAGTTCACCCGGATCACCCCGTCCTCGTCCGCCATCTCGGCGCGCTCTTCCTCTGGGAAGCGGGCGATCACCGAACGCACATAGTCGGGGTCGCAGCGGCACCCCCGGGTGAGCGGCTGCAGCGCCAGCGTCCGTACCTCCGGCTCCTGGTGGAACAAGCGCCAGATCAGATCCTCCAGCGGCAGGCCCGCGTCGATCAGCTCCTCGGTCCGGACCGAGCCGGCCATGGTCGCGACATGGTCCCAATCGGGATGGTCGAGCCGGGTATGCAGCCGCTCGCGCCCCTCCTCGCCCTCGGGCAGGTGCTGGAACAGGATGCCGCCCGCCCGCCACCGGCCGTTCTCCTTGCGCGCCGTCAGGCGAACGATGCTAGGAATCTGTTCGGATTGGGTGAAATAGCTTTGCGCCGCGTCGGCCAGGCTTGCCCCTTCAAGCGGAACGATCCCCTGATAGCGCTCGTCGGTGGCCGGCTGGTCAAAGGTGATCGCCAGATAGCCGTGGCCGAACAGGGTCGCCAGCGAAGGCTCATGCGCCGCATCGGCCAGCCGCACGGGATCGTGGCGAACGTAGCCGCGCAGCTCCCCGCCCTTGTAGTCGCAGACCAGCAGGTCGACGATCCCCTCCTTGGTCTGCGCCTGCACGGTCAACTGGCCGCCCGGGTCCTTGAGCAGCGTGCCGAGCATCGCGGTCAGGACCAGGGCCTCGGCCATCAGCTTCTCGATCGCCGGCGGGTAACTGTGGTTCGCCAGGATGGCGTCGAGCGTTCGCCCAAGCCGCGCAGCACGGCCGCGGGCGTGACGCGAGGGTACCGTCACGCCCAACGCGACGTCGGAAGTCTGAATGTCCGGGGTCATCGGCAGAGGAGATAGGAAGGGCGGCGCGAACCGGCAACAGCCGCTCCCTCCTCCGCCGGGAGCGGCGTGTCAGGCCGCCGCGGCCGGCACGTCATACTCCGCCGCGGCGGCGCTCAGCCGGTCGACGAACTCGCGGACATGGGCTTCCTCGATGATCAAGGGCGGAAGCACGCGGACGACGTTGTCGCCGGCCGCGACCGTCAGGATACCTTGGGTGCGAAGGTAGCCGACGAAGGCCCGGCTGTCGGTCTTCATCTTGATGCCGAGCATCAGGCCCAGGCCGCGGACGCTGTCGAACAGATGGTCGTGGTTGGGGAGCATCTGCTCGAGCGCGGAGCGGAGCCGGTCGCCGATCTCGCGCACGTGGGCCAGGAACTCCGGCTGGGCGACCACGTCCAGCACCGCGGTCCCCGCCGCCATCGCCAGCGGGTTGCCGCCGTAGGTCGAACCATGGGTGCCGATCACCATGCCGCTCGCCGCCTTCTCGGTCGCCAGGCAGGCGCCCAGCGGGAAGCCGCCGCCGATGCCCTTGGCCGACGCCAGGATGTCGGGCTCGATGCCGTACTGCTCATAGGCGTAGAGCGTGCCCGTTCGCGCCACCCCGCATTGCACCTCGTCGAGCACCAGCATGAGGTCGTGCTCGTCGCACAGAGCGCGCAGCCCGCGCATGAACTCAGGCGATGCCGGGCGGATGCCGCCTTCGCCCTGGATCGGCTCGACCAGGAGGCCCGCCGTGTTCGGGCCGACGGCCGCGCGTGCTGCTTCCAGATTGTCGAACTCGACCACGGTAAATCCCTCCAGCAGCGGCGCGAAGCCGTCGCGCAGCTTGACCTGGTCGGTTGCGCTGATCGTCGCCATCGTCCGCCCGTGAAAGGCGTTGGAAAAGGTGATCAGCTCGTTCTTGTGCGGGTTGCCGGCAATATGGTGGTAGCGGCGGGCGGTCTTGATCGCGCACTCCACCGCTTCCGCGCCCGAGTTGGTGAAGAACACCGTATCAGCGAAGGTCAGCTCGGTCAGTCGCCTAGCCAGGGCTTCGCCCTGCGGCGAGCCGTAAAGGTTGGACACGTGCATCAGCGTCGCCGCCTGGCGCTGGATCGCCTCGATCAGCTGCGGATGGCTGTGGCCGAGCAGGTTGACCGCGATGCCGCTGGCGAAGTCGAGGTAGCGCTCGCCGCCCTCGCCGATCAGGTACACGCCCTCGCCCTTCACCGGGCGCACCTCGCTCCGCGGGTAAACGGGCATGAGCGGAGTGATGGGCATCGTACAGGGGTCCTTGTTGCCGTTATCTGCCGGAGTGCAAAGGCTCCGTCCTGCGCCGCGATATAGCCGCCGCGGCCCGCAAAAGGAAAGGCGCTGCGGTTGCCCGCAGCGCCTGCCCTTGGGTTCGGTCACGGCTTAGTCGTCGTAGCGGTCGCGGCGGCGCTCCCACCGGTCGTCGCGGCCGTCCAGGTCCCGGTCGACCCAGTTGTCGCGCTGGCTGTAACGGCGATCCCGCCGGTCGTTGCCGTCGCGGCGCTCATACTGGATGCGCTGATCGAGCCGGGCGAGCCGGGTCTCGATCTCCTGGCGCTCGCGCCAGCTGAAACCATGGTTGCGAGTACGGATCACATAGTCGCGCAGATAAGCAGCCTCGCGGCGAAGGGATTGTGCTTCACGGCCGCTGATCCGATTGCGCCGGTCGAGACGCTCGATCCGGTTGCGCAATTGGTCGACATGCTGGCCGTAGGCCCGGGCCAACTGATAATGGTTGCCGGCATGGCCGTAGCCGTAGGGCTGCTGGTAGCCATAGTTCGGCTGCCCGTACCCATAAGTGGGCTGCCTGGGCTGCCCGTAGCCGTAGTTGGGCTGCGGATAGCCATAACCGTAGGGCTGCGGCGCCGGATAATATTGCGCCGCGGCAGGCGCAGCCGCGGTCAGGGCCGAAGTGGCAACCGCGGCGGCAATCAGGAACTTACGCATGACGAACTC
>NZ_CADCVZ010000004.1 GCF_902806265.1 uncultured Sphingomonas sp.
TTCTGCCACAAGGTGTCGAGCCACAGCGCCACCGACGTGTTGGCGAGCAGCTCCTCCTTCCAGCCCTCCACCCGGGCCCGCGTATCGGCGTCGGTCTGCAGGTCGTTGGCGAGGTCGGCGAGCGCCTGTTCCATCCGCACCCGCACGGGATGGGCAGGGTCGGTGCTCATCTCCACCGTGACCTTGCGGAGGCCGTCGAGGATCGAGTCGGCCAGCTTCTCGTCGAGCCCGGCCAGGCGCAGGAACCAGCTCGCGCGCTTGCGCACCAGCTCCCGGATCAGGCTCTCGTTGGCATCCAGCGTGCGGGCCAGGGCCCGGATCCCGGCCTCCAGCATCGGCACGTGCCGGTCCTCGTTGATGGCGGAGGCGAGCGCAGCGCCCATCACCGGTGCGACCTCCGCCTGGCGCAGGCGGGTGGAGATCGCCTGCTTGACGATGCCGCCCAGCCGCTCGTCGTCCAGTGCCTCGAACACGTCGGCGATCAGCCGCGAAGCGCCTTGGCGGATGCGGGCGCCCCCGTCGGTGGGCGATTGCAGAAAGCGACCGGCGGCACCGGCAAGGTCCATGCCCCGCATCCGGCGGGCGACCACGGATGCAACCAGGAAATTGTCGCGGAGGAACTGCGCCAGCGTGTCCGCGATCCGGTCCTTGTTGCGGGGGATGATGGCGGTATGCGGGATCGGTAGGCCAAGCGGGTGGCGGAACAGGGCGGTGACCGCGAACCAGTCGGCCACTCCGCCCACCATTGCCGCCTCGGCAAATGCCTTCACGTAGCCAAGCCAGGGATAGCGGGGTTCGAACGCGCGGGTGACGACGAACACCGCGGCCATGACGACCAGCAGCCCGGTCGCGATGACCTTGATGCCCGCGGCTCCCGGCTGAGCCGGGTTCAAGCGGAGGAGAGGTCCAGGTCGGGGTTGCGGGGCGGCGCGGCTCATTGCCGTCCCAATAGACGAGCCGCGTCGAGGGTCCATCTTAGCCCTCGCGCTACTCCGCCGGTTGTGGAAGCGGTGCTGGCGGTGCGGTCCCGGCCGGGACCTCGTGCGCGCTGGTTCCGACCAATCGCTTGAACACGCGGCCAATACGGCTCTCGATGCTGATCGCAATCGAATAGTATGCCGGAACCAGAACCAGGGTCAGCAGGGTCGAGAAGGTCAGCCCGCCGATCACCGTGATGCCCATCGGTGCGCGCCAGCTGCCGTCCCCGCTGATCGACACCGCGATCGGCACCATGCCGGCGACCATGGCGATGGTAGTCATCACGATCGGCTGGGCGCGCTTGTGCCCGGCCTCCACGATCGCCTCTTCCTTGTCCATGCCATGGTCCATCATCTCCACCGCGAAGTCGACCAGCAGGATCGAGTTCTTGGCGACGATGCCGAACAGCATCAGGACGCCGATCAGCACCGGCAAGGAGATGGGTTGCCCGGCGACGTGCAACGCGATCGCCGCGCCCAGCGGGGCGAGCAGCAGCGAACCCATGTTCACGAAAGGCGCCAGGAAGCGCCGGTAGAGCAGCACCAGCACCGCGAACAGCAGCAGCACGCCCGATCCCAAGGCAATCAGGAAGTAGTAGATGAGCTCGCCCTGCCATTTCTGGTCGCCGAGGTTCATCTTCTGAACGCCCTGTGGCAAAGTCTTGACGGTCGGCAGCTCGTTGATCAGCGGCCATACGTCGCCGCTGACCAGCCCCGGCGCCAGGTCGGCGCCGACCGCTATGCGCCGCATCTGGTCGGTGCGCTGAACGGTGGTCGGCCCTGCGCCGAAGCCGATTTCCGCCACCGCCTTGAGCGGAACAGAACCACCGCTAACCGTTGGAACCGGCAGGTTCGCGAGGGTCGACAGGTCGCGCCGTTCGTTCTCGCTCAAGGAAACGATGATCGGGATCTGCCGGTCGGCCAGGCTGAACCGGGCGCTGTTCTGCGCGATGTCGCCAATGGTCGCGATCCGAATCGTCTGGCCGAGCGCCGACGTGGTCACGCCGAGGTCGGCCGCCAGGTCGAACCGCGGCTTGATCAGGATCTCGGGCCGGACCAGGTCGCCGACCACCCGCGGGGCTACGAGCTGGGACAGGGTGGCCATCTCGTCCGAAATCTTCTCGGCCGTTTGCTGCAGCAACTCGGGATTGTCGCTGCCGAGGTACAGCACCATGTCGCGCCCGCCGCTGCCTGGCCCGCCGCCGCTCTGGCTCATGAAGTTAACCTGAGCGTCCGGAAAGGCCGCAAGCTTCGGCTGGAGCGACCGCTCGAACTCGGTCGAGGTGACCTCGCGGTCCTTCTTCAGCACGATGTTGAGGAAGCCCGTGCCGGTAAAGACCCGCTCGAATACATGCTGGACGTTGGGATTTTCGCCGATGATCTCGGCGACGCGTCCGACCACTTCCTCCGTCTGCTGAACGGTGGTTCCTGGTGGCATGCCCACGCGCACCCGCGAGAAGTCGAGGTTCTGCGCCGGCTGAAAGGTCATGGACAGGGTGGCAAACAACACACCGGTGAGGGCCAGCGCACCCAGGCCGGCGCCGACCATGTAGAGACGATGGTCGAAGATCAGCGACTTCCATTTGTTCAGCCGACCGGGATGACGCGCGCGGTACGCCCGGGCCTTGCTGTCGTCGATGCTCCAGCGGAGCGCGTGGAGGTACCGCTCCATGATCGGCCCCGACGCATGCGGCTGCTCCCCATGCGACTTCAGGAAGTAGGCTGCGAGCAGCGGGGTGATCATGCGGGCCACCAGCAAGCTCATCAGCACGGCGACCACCACCGTAAAGCCGAATGCCTTGAAGAATTGGCCGGAAATGCCCGGCATCAGCGCGACGGGCAGGAACACCGCAACGATCGCCATGGTGGTGGCAAGCACGGCGAGCCCGATCTCGTCCGCGGCGTCGATCGACGCCTGATAGGCCGACTTGCCCATCCGCATGTGCCGGACGATGTTCTCGATTTCCACGATCGCGTCGTCGACCAGCACCCCGGCCACCAGGCTCAGCGCCATGGTCGACATGAAGTTGAGCGTGATCCCAAGGAGATCCATGAACCAGAAGGCGGGGATGACCGACAGGGGGATCGCCAGGGCCGAGATCAGGGTCGCGCGAATGTCGCGCAGGAACAGCAACACCACCAGCACGGCCAGGATCGCGCCCTCGATCAGGCCCTTCATCGCCGAACTATATTGCGCCTTGGTGTAGTCGACGGAGTTGTTGATCTCGACGAAGCGGACCCGCGGGTTCTCCTCCTCAAGCTTGCGGAGCTCCTTCCACGCCGCATCGTAAGCGGTGACTTCGGAAGCGCCCTTGCCGCGTTGCGCATTGAAGCTGATGACCTGCCGGCCGTTCATCTTGGCCAGGGAGCGCTGCTCGGAGTAGGCATCCTTCACCTGCGCGATGTCGGCCAGCCGGACCGTCCGGCCTCCAGGAACCGCGATCTGCGTCTGCGACAGGGCGTAAGCGTCCTCCGCGTTGCCGAGTACGCGCACCGACTGCTCCGACCCGGCGATCTCCGCGCGTCCGCCAACCGCGTTGAGATTGGTCTGGCGCAGCTGCGCGTTCACCTGGGCCGCCGTAATGCCCTGCGCCTGCAGGACGGCCGGGTTCAGGATCACCCGGATTTGCCGGTCGACGCCGCCTTCGCGGGTGACGGCAGCGACGCCCTCTGCGCCCAGCAGCCGGCGGGACACGGTATTGTCCACGTACCAGCTGAGCTCCTCCAGGCTCATGTCGGAGGTCTCGGCAGCGAGGAACATGATGGGATCGCCAGCCGTGCTTTCGCGGCTGATCTGCGGCTCCAAGATGCCTTCCGGCAGCTCCGAACGGATCTGGGTCACCGCATCGCGCAGGTCGTTCACCGACCGGTCGATATCCGTGCCGATCTCAAAAGTGACGATCGTGTCGCTATTGCCTTCGCGGACGCTGCTGCTCAGCTCGTCGACATTCTCCACGCCCCGGATTGCAGCTTCGACCTTTTGGGTGATCTGGTTCTCGATCTCCGCAGGGGTCGCGCCCGGCTGCGAGATCGACACAATGGCCACGGGAAAGTCGATGTCCGGGCTGTTGTTGACCCGCATGCCCATGAACGCCACGAGGCCCGCCAGCATCAGGCCGATAAACAGCACGATCGGCGGCACCGGATTGCGGATGCACCAGGCGGAGATGTTGCGGAAACTCATGGACGCGTTCCGTTCTTCAGCAAGCGTGCACTAGCGGGCCGCCGCCTGGCGCCGCGGATTAATCTTCTGCCCGGGGTTCAGGAACGGTCCGGCCGAGACCACCACCGCCTCCTGGCCAGTTAGACCGTCGGCGATGGTGACGCCGGCTTCGTCGACCGCACCGACCCGGATCGCGCGACGCTCCACCTCATTCTTGTTGTTGACCACGTAGACGTAATTACCGTCGCTGTCGCTGAGCACCGCGCTCTGCGGCAGCAGCGGCGCAGTGGTCGCGCCCGCCGTGATCCGCGCTTCGCCGAAACCGCCGGGGCGCAGCAGCGGGTCGAAGGGAACCGCGATCCGCACCTCGCCCAGCCGGGACTGAGGATCGATCACCGGAGCAATCTGCCAGATCCGGCCGGTGAAGCTGCGGTCGGCGCCAACCGGCCGTACGCTGGCAGGCAGGCCGACCCGCATGGCTGCGAGATCCTGCTGAGGCAAGCGCGCCCGCATCTCCATCTCGCCGTCCTTGGCGATCCGGAACAGGTTCTGACTGCCGCCGCTGATCACCTGGCCAACCTCCAGGTTGCGCTCCAGCACCAAGCCGGCGGTCGGAGAGCGTACGTCGAGGAGCCCGATGCCGGCTCGGGCGGCGTTGAGCTGAGCCTGGGCGACGCGGACCTGGGCTCGCGCCTGATCCACCGCCGACCGCTTGCGATCGAGTTCCGCCCGCGAGATGAAGCCGCGGCCGACCAGCGCCGCGCTTCGATCATACTCGTTCTGGGCGAGCGCTGCGCTGGCACGAGCCGACTCGACCGCTGCCGCGAGCTGGACCGCCTGCTGCTGCTGCACAGAACGGTCCACGCGAGCCAGCGTCTGCCCGGCGCTTACCCGGTCGCCGGCATCGACCAGCACCGCCGTCACGCGGCCGCCGGTCCCCGCCGCTCCAACCGGCTGGTCACGCCGGGCAGCCAGCGACCCACTGGCCGTGACCACCTTGGCAACCTGGCTGCGACCTGGCACGATCACCGACACCGTTGGAACCTGGCCGCCACCGCGCGGACCCGCCGCGGCGGCCTGGGACGCATTGCCGCTCTCACCGCCGGAAAAGAAGAGGTAGGCGAGCACGGCCAGCGCCGTCGCCACAAAGCCGGCCACCACCAGATTGCGCCGCCGGCGGGCGGAACGGTCCACCACCACCAGCGTATCCGAAGCTTCCAGGCGCGTTTCCCGGTTCATGTCCACGTGTCTTTCGTCCTGTCCCCCAGCCACACGCCCGACAGGCGACGCAGCAGGAGGCTGTATTACGTCAATAACTCACCAGAGGCAACAAGGACAAGCGCCGGACCGGGACAATTGTTTTTCGACCAAAGGCCGCTTTGCTACCGCGAACGCCGCTTGCGCGTATAACCCGTTATTGGTGCGCACCTGTCGCACTGCAACGGTGGAGCGGTGAGTCATGCTGTCAGATTATGGAATCATCGGGTGGCTGGTAATCGGCCTGCTGGCCGGCGGCATTGCCAAGCTGCTGATGCCGGGGCGCGATCCGGGCGGCTGCATTATCACGATCCTGCTTGGCATCGCCGGGGCCATGCTGGCCGGCTTTGTTGGACGAGCGCTGGGCTGGTACGGTCCTGAAGACCAAGGCGCGGGCTTTCTCGCGGCGATCGTCGGTGCCTTTGTGCTGCTGTTCATCTACCGCTTGGTGGCTCGTCGCCGCCGGGTTTAAGCGAGCCGTTCAGCTTTGCGTTACAGGCGGCCTTGCAGCCCTAGGCAGCCACGGACGGAGAACCAGCATGAGCAGATCCTTTTTCCTGGCGTTTGCCCTGGCGAGCGCTTCTTTTCCTTCAACAGCAACAGCAACAGCGCAGATGGCTGTGGCCCAGCCGATGGCCGGCACCCGGCTCGACATCAGCGCCACCGGCGAAGTTACCCGGGTTCCGGACATCGCAATCATCTCGGCCGGGGTGGTCACCCGGGCCGACACTGCAAGCGCTGCCATCGCGGAGAACGCCGCGCGAATGGAGCGGGTGCGGACCGCGCTCCGCCGCGCCGGGATTGCGGCGCGCGATATCCAGACCAGCAGCGTCAACCTCAACCCGGACTATGTCTACGCCGAGCGGCAGCCGCCCCGGCTGTCCGGCTATCAGGCGGCCAACACGGTGAACGTGCGCTTTCGGGATATCCGCAACAGCGGCCGGATTCTGGACGCGCTGGTGGCGGAAGGCGCCAACCAGATCAATGGGCCGACGCTGACCATCGACAAGCCGGAAACGGCGCTGGACGAGGCGCGGACGCAGGCGCTGGCGGCAGGGCGGGCCCGGGCGGAGCTGTATGCGCGCTCGCTAGGGCTGCGGGTCGTGCGGCTGCTGTCCGTTAGCGAAGGCGGCGGCTTCCAGGTGCCTCCGCCGATGCCCTACGCCCGCGGGATGGTCGCGCAGGAAGCTTCGGCCGCCAAGACGGACATCATTCCCGGAGAGCAGCAGCTTCAGGTCACCGTGCAGATGAGCTTCGAGCTACGATAGGCGGCGCCAGCCAGCTGCGAGGTGGACCGCGCCGAGCGGCTGGTCGAAGCTAGCCGCGGGCGCTCCACGTCCGCTGCGCGCGCTCGTGCATGCTGAGTTCGATCGGCTTTGCTGCCGAGGGGAGGGGCGCAAAAGAAAGGGCCGCCCCGATCGGGACGGCCCTGCCTTCACTTCCAGCGATGCCGTGTGGCGCGCTTACCGAACGCGGCCGCGACGCAGCAGGTTGACGATCGCCAGCAGGATGATCGCACCCAGCAGCGAGATCAGCAGGTTCGGAAGCGAGAAGTCGCCCGAGGTGATCGATCCGCCACCCAGCAGCGGCGCCAACAGCAGGCCGCCCAGGATCGCCCCGACGATGCCGACAACGACGTTGAGCAGGATGCCCTGCTGAGCGTCCGTGCGCATCACAATGCTGGCAAGCCAGCCTAGGATACCGCCGACGATGATGATCAGAATCCAGGTAAGCATGCGTTCCCTCCTGTTATCGCCGCGGGCACTCGCATGCTCGCGGCCTTCCGGCACAAAGACGCGTTGCCACGCATCTTGTTCCGCCAGAGGAACGCTTCTGTTCAGATTCGTTTCCGTAATGAGTTAACTTCAAATCAGTAGCGCTGTTGCCGCTCGTAAACGTCGCGATAGTGCTGGATGCGGGTGACGCGCAGCCCGGGCATGCCGCTCCGATCCACCGCGCGCTGCCAGCTGGCGAACTCTTCCAGGCTCAGGCAGTAGCGTCCGCACGCCTCGTCAACGGAAAGGAGACCGCCCGCGACCGCAGCGACCACTTCGGCCTTGCGCCGGACCACCCAGCGGGTCGTCCCTGGTGGCGGCAGCGAGTCCAGCGTGAGCGGTTCCCCAAGGGGGCCGATCACTTGGTAAGGCCGGAATTTCTGATTCTCGAGCATGGCTTCCTCAGACCGGGTTGGACGCTTGTTGGTCCGAGCGGTTTAACCCCCGCCCGTTGAAAGAAAGCTGAAACGCACTGGTAAACAGAAGCCTCACTCGTCCTTGTCTCCCCGTTAACCGCATTGCGGAAACCGTGCTCAGCGCCGGGCCCAGCAACGCATGGGTCGGCCCGGCCCGCGCGACCACGTCCGCTGCCGCAACCATGCTCGCCGGCTCCAAACTGTTCTCACGATCCGTGGTCCTCCTGCCTCCAGGCATCCGCCTAGCGCCGAATGGTGAATTTCGAGTAAAGACTCGGCCATGCTCATTGACTTCGGCCTGTCCCGCCCCGCCCCGGAGGCCCGGATCGTCATTGCCATGTCCGGCGGCGTCGACAGCTCGGTGGTAGCTGCGCTCGGCGCCCGCACGGGCGCCGAGGTGATCGGCGTCACCCTCCAACTCTACGATCATGGAGAGGCGGCCAAGCGCTCGGGCGCATGCTGCGCGGGGCAGGACATCTTTGACGCGCGCACCGTTTGTGACCGGCTCGGCATCGCGCATTACGTGCTGGACTATGAATCCCGCTTTCGCAGCGGCGTGATCGACCGCTTCGCGGACGATTACGCCCGCGGCCGCACGCCCGTCCCCTGCTCGTTGTGCAACCAGGGGGTGAAGTTCACCGACCTTGTCGACTTCGCGCGCGAGCTCGGCGCCGATTGTCTCGCCACGGGACATTATGTCCGCCGGGTGGTGAGCGGCGGAGATGCGCAGCTACGCAAGGGCGCCGACCCGGCGCGCGACCAGAGCTACTTCCTCTACGGCACTACCGCCGAGCAGCTTTCTTTCCTCCGCTTCCCCTTAGGCGACCTGCCCAAGGCCCGGGTGCGTCAGCTCGCCGTGGAAGCGGGACTGGTGGTCGCTGCGAAGCCCGACAGCCAGGACATCTGCTTCGTACCCGACGGCGACTATGCCGGGCTGGTCAAGCGGCTTCGGCCCGAGACGGCCGCGCCCGGCGAGATCGTGGACTTGGGCGGGCGCGTGCTGGGCCGGCACCCGGGCGTGGTGCACTTCACGGTCGGCCAGCGCCGCGGACTTACGATCGGCGGTCAGCAGGAGCCGCTTTATGTGGTTCGCATCGAGCCTGAGCAGCGCCGGCTGGTGGTCGGTCCACGCCACGCGCTGGGAGTGGCAGAAGCGCGGCTCGAGCAGCTCAACTGGATCGGCGAGGATCAGCGCGAAGTCACCGTCAAGGTCCGCTCGCTGGCGCCGGCGGTGCCCGCGACGATCAGCGGCGACCGGGTCCGCTTCGCCCGTCCGGAGTATGGTGTGGCCCCGGGACAGGCGGCGGTGATCTACGACGGCGACCGGCTCCTCGGCGGCGGGTGGATCGCCGAGACCGTTCCGGCCGAAGTCGCGCTGGCCGCCTGATGCCCCCGCCGCTCAGCGCGGGCATTCTGTTGTTCCGAGTGGCGGGCGAGCCCGAAGTGCTGCTGGTCAAGCCGGGCGGCCCGTTCTGGCGCGGCAAGGACGCAGGCGCCTGGATGATCCCCAAGGGCATGGTGGAGCCCGGTGAAACGCCCGAACAGGCAGCGCTGCGCGAGTTCGAGGAAGAGGTGGGCACCCGGCTGCAGACGGTGCCCGAACGCCTGTGCACGGTGCGCCAGGCCGGCGGCAAGGTGGTGGAAGCCTTCGCCGTCGAAGGCGACTTCGACCCCGCCACCCTGTGCAGCAACGCCTTCGAGATGGAATGGCCGCCGCGCAGCGGTCAGCGCCAAGCGTTCCCGGAGGTGGCCGAAGCCCGCTGGATGCCGCTGGAACAAGCGCGCGAGCTGATGCTCCCGAGTCAGCTGCCGATGCTGGATGCCCTTGAGGAGCGGCTCAGTCGCTAGAGCTGGAAGCTGCCCTCGATCACCGTCCAGCAACGTCCGCCGAGCAATACCCGGTCGGCGCGCAGCTCGCATTCGAGCAGACCGCCGCGGCGGCTCACCTGCGCGGCGGTGAAGCGGGTGCGGCCAAGCCGCTGCGTCCATAGCGGCACCAGCGCGGCATGGGCGGAACCGGTTACCGGATCCTCGTCGATGCCATGGTAGGCGGCGAACACCCGGCTTGCCACCGCGTGGCGCTTGCCCGGCGCGGTGACCATCACCAAACTATCGATTGAGCGCAAGGCGGCGCAGTCGGGCCGGACCGCGCGCACCGCCGCCTCGTCGGGCAGGGTCACGATCACCGCGCCGTTGCCGCCGCGCCCGCGGTGCACCTCTCCCGTCACGCCCAGCGCGGCAAGCGCGTCAGGAGCCTCGCCCGGCGTCACTTGCGAAGCGGGAAGATCGAGCTGCAGCAGGTCGCCCCGCCGCTCGACCGCAAGCACGCCGGAGCGGGTCGCGAACCGCACCCGTCCCGCGGTCAGCAGAACGTGGCCCGCCGCCAGCGTCGCGTGGCCGCACATGTCGACCTCGGTCATTGGCGTGAACCAGCGCAAGGCGTAATCAGCCTCACCGCCTTGGTCCGGCACGGTGAAGGCGGTCTCGCTGAGGTTGTTCTCGGCCGCGATCGCCTGCAATTGCTCGTCCGGCAGCCATGCTTCCAGCGGCATCACGGCCGCCGGGTTGCCGGTCAGCGGGCGCTCGCCAAAGGCGTCGACCTGGAAGAAGGGCAGGATCATGGCTGGCGTTCCGTCAGCTCGCTCGGCAGCAGGGTCTCGCGGTCGGTATGGCCCTCGGGATCAAGGTGGAGGAAGATCTCCGTTCCCGGGAAGCGCCGCTGCAGGTCCTCCTCGACCAGATCCATCCGATCGTGCGCCTCCTTGACCGTCCATTCCTCGGGCACCCAGCAATGAAACTGGATGAAATCGTGCGCGCCGCTGGAACGGGTGCGGACGTCGTGGATGCCCTTAAGCTCGGGGTAATTGGCGCAGGCGGCGAGAAAGGCTTCGCGCTTTGCCGCGGGCCATTCGCGATCCATCAGCTGGTTGACCGCCTCGCCCGCCGCCCGCCACGCGCCCCACAGGAGCCATGCGGCAATGACGATACCGAACATGGCGTCGGCGCCGCGGAGCCGCAGAAAGCCGTCGAGCAGCAGCGCGGCGATCACCGCGGCGTTCAACAGCAGGTCGGACTTGTAGTGGATGTTGTCGGTGCGGATCGCGACGGAGCCGGTGCGGGCGATGACCCGGCGCTGATAGGCGAGCAGCAGCAAGGTCGCCGCGATCGCCGCCAGGCTGACGCCGATGCCGAGCCCCGGGTTGGTGGTTGGAGCTCCATTGAGCAGCCGGTCCACGGCACGCCAGCCGATCACCAGCGCAGAGGCGGCGATCAGGACGACTTGGCCCAGCGCCACCAGCGCCTCCGCCTTGCCGTGCCCGAAGCGATGGTCATGATCGGCCGGGAGCGCCGCGATGCGTACGCCCGCCAGCGTGACCAGGCTGGCCACCAGGTCGAGCGCCGTATCGGCCAGGCTGCCCAGCATGGCGGTCGAATCGGTGGCAACCGCACCCCACGCCTTGGCGACGAGCAGGAGGGCGGCCATCACCACACTGGCGAGCGCGGCCCGCGTGGTCAGCCGAGCCCGGTCGTCGCCTGTCACCCTCATGGGTAGAGCAGCCCGTCGCTCCAGCCCTCGCCGGTGCGGGTGAATAGCCGCCGATGATGCAGGCGGAAGGTGCGGTCCTCCCAGAACTCGATAGCGTCGGGCACCAGGCGGAAGCCCGACCAGTGCGGCGGGCGAGGCACGTTCTCCTCCCCGAAGCGCTCCTGCATGGCTGCAACCCGCGCTTCAAAGGTCTCGCGCTGGTCGAGCGGCCGCGACTGCTCGCTTGCCCAGCTGCCGATCCGGCTGTCGCGTGAACGGCTGGCGAAATACTCGTCGGCGTCGGCTTCGCTGAGCGCTTCCAGCCGCCCCTCGGCCCGGACCTGCTTGCGCAGGGACTTCCAGTGGATGCACATCGCACCCCACGGATTGGCGGCGATCTCCCGCCCCTTACGACTCTCGAGATTGGTGAAGAAGCCGAAGCCGTCGGGCCCGTGACGCCGCAGCAGCACCATTCGCACCGATGGCCGTCCGTCGGCAGTGGCTGTGGCGATCGCCATCGCATCCGGGTCGTTGAGCTCCTTGTCCTGCGCCTCCGCGAACCAGGTGGCGAACAGCTTGAAAGGATCGTCGGGCATGGCCGGCGACTTAGGCCCGCCAGCGGTTCCCGGCAACTTGGCCGAACTGTCTTGTCCCAGCAAGGCACCGATCCCAACTAGCCACGCATCGATCTTCACGGCATGACGCGGAGCCATGGACTTATACGCAAGGCTCGGGGTCAAGCGCGGGGCGAGCGAGGCCGAGATCAAGAAGGCCTATCGCAGCCTCGCCAAGCAGCTTCATCCCGACCGCAACCAGGATAACCCAAAAGCCGCCGAGCGCTTCGCTCAGGTGACGGCCGCCTACGACCTCCTGTCCGACAAGGACAAGCGCGCCCGCTACGACCGTGGCGAGCTCGACGAGGAAGGCAATCCCAAGATGCCGTTCGGCGGTGGGGCGGGCGGCTACGGCGGCGCTCGCCAGAACGGTCCGGGCGCTGGGTTCGAAGGCTTCCCCGGTGGCTTTCCGGGCGGAGGCGGAGGCGGAGGCGGAGGTGCGGAGACGGCCGACCTGTCCGACATTTTCGAGGGCCTGTTCGGCGCAGCGCGCGGCCGCGGCGGCGGCGGGGGCTTCGGCCGCCGGCAAGCTCCACCGCAGAAGGGAGCGGACGTCGTCTACCGCCTGCGCGTGCCCTTCACCCATGCGGCGACCCTGGCGCCGCAGCGCGTCACCCTGCGCGACAAGACCATCGATCTGCAGCTGCCCAAGGGGGTCGAGGACGGCACCCGCATCCGCCTGGCCGGCAAGGGTGAGGCGGGCCCTGGCGGCGCGGGCGACGCCATCGTGACAGTGGCAATCGAGCCGCACCGCTTCTTCATGCGCGACGGCAAGGACGTGCGGCTGACCCTGCCCGTCACGCTCAATGAGGCCGTGCTTGGCGCCAAGGTCAAGGTGCCTACCCCGGACGGGCCGGTGATGCTGACGGTGCCCAAAGGCTCCACCTCCGGCAAGGTGCTGCGGATCAAGGGCCGCGGCTTCGCCGACAAGAGCGGCACCCGGGGCGACCAGCTGGTCACGCTCAGCGTCGACCTGCCTGCGAACGATGCCGCGCTGGAGCGCTTTGCGGCCGAGTGGAGCGGCGGCGGCAATCCCCGGGCACTGCTGGGCGTCTAGAACCCGCGCGATGCAGGAAACCTCCCCCCATTCCCCGGAGGAACGGCGCAAGCGGCTTGCGCTAGTGAAGGCACGCTTTGGCGAGCAGGTCGTCAACCGGGTCAAGCCCGGCACCCGACCGTTCGAGATCGTCAAGCGGGTGGCGGTAGGCGTGTACAACGATGGCTTTATTCACGCAGGCAACCTCGCATACCTGTCGATCCTTTCGATGTTCCCCTTCTTCATTACGGCCGCCGCGCTCTTGCAGCTGTTCGGTCGGCCGGAGGACATCGCCGGCACCGTTCGCGTGATCCTTGAGCAGATACCGCCGGATGTCGCGTCCGTGGTGCGCGAACCCATCCAGGAGGTACTGACCGCCCGCACGGGTCCGCTGCTCTGGTTCGGAGGGCTGGTCGGCCTGTGGACCGCCACCAGTTTCGTGGAAACCATCCGCGACATCCTGCGCCGGGCCTACGGCGTGAAGTACACCGCTCCTTTTTGGGAGTACCGGTTGATCTCGGTGGCCTTTATCATCGGGGCGGTCCTGCTGCTGATGATCGCCTTCGCCGCCAGCGTGCTGATGTCGTCGATCGAGACGGTCATCGTCCGGCAGTTTCCACAATTCGACGATGTGCTCGGCACCCTGCAGCTGGCCAGGCTGGTTCCCGCCGCCGCGCTCTATGGCACGATCTACGCTATCATCGTTGTGTTGACCCCGTCCCGCTATCGCCGAAAGACCTGCCGCAAGTGGCCCGGAGCCCTGCTGATCACCGCCTGGTGGCTTCTCACGGCCGAACTGCTGCCCGAGGCGATCAGCCTGGCGGGCGGTTACGATCTTACCTACGGCAGTCTCGCCGGAGTGATGATCGCGCTGCTGTTCTTCTTCATCGTCGGCCTGGGCGTCACCATGGGCGCGGAACTCAACGCCGCACTGGCGGAGGTCGAGCCCAAGGCGCTAGAGGGCGAGATCTATTCGGGCCCGTTCAGCGATCAACTGGAGGTCGAGGAAGCCGAGCCTGGCGAGGACGTGCGCAAGGAAGAAGGGGGAGGGGTCGCGGCATGACCGGACTGATGAGGGGCAAGCGCGGGCTGATCATGGGCCTGGCCAATGACCGCTCGCTCGCGTGGGGCATTGCCCAGCAGCTGGGCGGGGCAGGGGCGGAACTGGCCTTCTCCTACCAGGGCGAGGCGCTGGCGAAGCGCGTCCGCCCGCTCGCCGAGCAGCTCGGCTCCACCACCTTGATCGACTGCGACGTGTCCGACATGGCCGCGCTCGACCGCACCTTTGCCGAGCTGGGGGAGCGCTGGGGCAGGCTCGACTTCCTGGTCCACGCGATTGGCTTTTCCGACAAGAACGAGCTCCGCGGCAAGTTCGTCGACACCAGCCTCGACAACTTCCTGACCACCATGAACATATCGGTCTACAGCTTCGTCGCGGTGACCCAGCGCGCCGCCCGGATGATGCAGCCCGGCGGCTCCGTGCTGACGCTCAGCTATTACGGCGCCGAGAAGGTCATTCCGCACTACAACGTCATGGGTGTCGCCAAGGCCGCGCTGGAAACCTCGGTGAAGTATCTGGCGATGGACCTCGGCCCGGACGGCATCCGCGTCAACGCGATCAGCGCCGGCCCGATCAAGACGCTGGCGGCGAGCGGTATCGGCGACTTCCGCTACATTATGAAGTGGAACGAGTATAACTCACCGCTCCGCCGCAACGTCACGATCGAGGATGTCGGCGGGGCCGGGCTCTACCTGCTCTCGGACCTGGCGAGTGGAGTCACCGGCGAGATCCACCATGTCGACGCAGGCTATAACGTGGTCGGCATGAAGGCCGGGGATGCGCCGGACATCGCGACGGTATGACTTGGCTGCGCAGAGGCTTTGAGACGCTCCAGCGGGAACTGCGCTCCGCCAAACGGCTCGCGAACGACCCCCGCGTGCCGCGAGCGGCGAAATGGGTGGCAGCGGCAACGCTCGCCTATGCGCTCAGCCCAATCGACCTCATTCCCGACGTAATCCCGCTGTTAGGGCAGCTGGATGACCTGTTGATTGTCCCGTTCGGCATTTGGCTGATGTGGCGATTGGTTCCGGCCAGCCTACGGTCCGAGCTGCGCGACCGGGCAGTCGATCAGACCGGCGACGTCCTCCCTCCTGCAAAGGTTTAAACATAGCGAGCCAGCGCTTCTCGGCAGCTGGCCCGCAGGTTCTCCAACCGCGACCGGGAGCCTTCCTGCGCCCCGCCGCCGACCAGCGACGCAGCGACCGCGGTGATCGTCTGAATGGCGTTGTCGAAGTTCTGCAGCCCGGTAGCGTGTCGCGCAAGCATGGCGCTGTCCGCCGTCAGCTCGTCGCTGAGGCCGCTCATCAGCTGCACCACGCCTAGCAGATCCTCGCTCAGCCGAACCGCCGAGGTGGCCACATCCGCTCGCCCCGCAGCTTAGCCGCTGCGGTGCGGTTCCAGAGGTATGGCGCTGCGGACGGACCGAGCGATCGCATCCACTCGCTGCTGCTGACTGTTGACCGGCGCCTTGAGCCACTCATGTACGCAGATCGGCCCGGCGAAACGAAGGCCGCAGCGACCAGGCGTGCTCCATGCCACAACTGCCGGAGCGACCAGGGTGCCGCGCAGCAGCTGCACCGCCGTGCGAGCCGGCGGAATGGCGGCGGCTTCCACCAGAGCGCCGGAAGCTGACATGTTCCTGACCTTGGCTGGCGCGGAGAAGCCGGCGCCCATGAGCGTGGCCGCCAGGAACATGTTCGTCCTCGGGGCGTCGCGCGCGTCACGGGTGTTCTCCGCGGCAATCATGTCAATGCGCTCGTCAGCTTGAGCTAGGTCTCGGTTAAGTTAGCTCACGCCCGTTAAGGGCCCGCTAGCCTTTGCACCGTTTCGGATGCATCACGCACCCGAGCCCGACCTGGAAGTGCATAGCTTGGAGCTCAGCTGGCGAATGGGTCGCGCACCAGGATCGTGTCGTCGCGTTCCGGGCTGGTGCTCACCAGCGCGACCGGGCAGCGGATCAGCTCTTCCACCCGCCGGATGTACTTGATCGCTTGGGCCGGAAGCTCCGCCCACGACCGCGCGCCGGCGGTGCTCTCTGCCCAACCGTCCATCTCCTCATAGACCGGCTCGACCCGCGCCTGGTCCGCGGCGTGCGGCGGCAGATAGTCGAACTCGCGTCCGTCGATCCGGTAGCCGGTGCATACCTGCACCTTCTCGAGACCGTCGAGCACGTCGATCTTCGTCAGCGCCACGCCGGTAATCCCGCTGACCGCCACCGCCTGCCGCACCAGCACCGCGTCGAACCAGCCGCAGCGCCGCTGCCGCCCGGTGACCGTCCCGAACTCGCGGCCGCGCTCGCCCAGCCGCTGCCCGACGCCATCGAACAGCTCGGTCGGGAACGGCCCCGAGCCGACCCGCGTGGTATAGGCCTTTACGATCCCCAGCACGAACCCCGCCGCGCCAGGCCCCGTGCCGCTGCCGCTGCCGGTGGTACCCGCCACCGTGTTGGACGAGGTCACGAACGGGTAGGTCCCGTGGTCAACGTCCAGCAGCACGCCCTGCGCGCCTTCGAACAGGATGCGCTTGCCCGCGCGCCGCGCCTCGTCGAGATCGACCCACACCGGGCGCGCGAATTGCAGCACGAACTCGGCAATCTCATTGAGGTCCGCCTTCAGCCGCTCACGGTCGACCGGCGGGCAGCCGAAGCCCGCGCGCAGATGGTCATGGTGCGCACAAAGCCGGTCGAGCAGCGGATCGAGTTCGCCCAGGTGCGCCAGATCGCACACCCGGATCGCCCGCCGCCCGACCTTGTCCTCATAGGCCGGCCCGATCCCGCGCCTGGTCGTGCCGATCTTGCCCGCCCCGCTCGCATCCTCGCGCAGCGCGTCGAGGTCGCGGTGAATCGGCAGGATCAGCGGGCAGGTCTCGGCAATCCGCAGCACTTCGGGCGTGACCGCCACGCCCTGGCCGCGGATGCGCTCTACCTCGTCCTGCAAGGCCCAGGGGTCCAGCACCACGCCGTTGCCGATGATCGACGGCGTTCCCCGCACGGTCCCGCTCGGCAGCAGCGACAGCTTGTAGGTCTCACCGCCCACCACTAGCGTGTGCCCGGCATTGTGCCCGCCCTGGAAGCGCACCACCGTGTCCGCCCGGCTCGCCAGCCAGTCGACGATCTTGCCCTTGCCCTCGTCCCCCCACTGCGCGCCCACGACGGTGACGTTGCCCACCCTTGTTCCTTCCTGAACGGATCGCTCACAGGCGATTCAGCGGGGCGTCCTATTGGCAAGGGGGTGATGCGTCCAGCCAACCCTACTACCGGAGTGTCCCGCGGCCTGCTCGGCGCGCTGGTGCTGGCGTTGTCCGCCCTCCTTGCGCGCGGCCTGCCGTTTTAGTGCAGCCGTGACCCGTCCGGTACCGGCCGCTCGGGTGAGACCAGCACCACCGCGCCCTCCGCATCGCTGAAGCCGAGCGTCAGCACCTCGCTGATGAAAGGCCCGATCTGCCGCGGCTGGAAGTTTACCACCGCCGCGACCTGCCGTCCGACCAGCGCCTCGGGCGAGTAATGGACGGTGATCTGCGCCGAACTCTTGCGCACCCCGATCTCCGGCCCGAAGTCGATCCTGAGCTTGAGCGCGGGCTTGCGCGCCTCGGGGAAGGCATCGGCGGCGACGATCGTGCCGACCCGAATATCGACCTTTCCGAAGTCCTCGAACTCGATCAGTTCATCAATCATCAGGCGAACCCCAGCGGAACTACCTCGCGAACGCCGGGCAGGGCGTGGAGCTCCGCCAGCACCGGCGCCGGCACGGGGCTGTCCACAGCCACCAGCGCCACCGCCTCGCCGCCGGCCGCCCGCCGGCCGAGATTGAAGGTCGCGATGTTGATGCTCGCATCGCCTAGCGTGCTCCCCAGCCGCCCGATGAACCCGGGCCTGTCGTCGTTGACGATGTAGAGCATGTCGCCCGCCAGCTCCGCCTCCACTGCCACCCCGAAGATTTCGACCAGCCGCGGCGCGCGGTTGCCGAACAGCGTGCCCGCGACCGCCTGTTCGCCTGCTCCGGTGCCCGCCGTCACCCGCACCAGCGTGTGGTAGTCGCCCTCGCGCTCATGCCGCACCTCGCGCACGTCCAGCCCGCGTTCTTTGGCCAGGAAGGGCGCGTTCACCATGTTTACCGTCTGGCTGTAGGTGCCCATCAGCCCCGCCAGCACTGCCCCGGTGATCGGCTTCTGGTTGAGCTCGGCAGCGGCGCCCTCGACCTCCACCGCGACCGAGCGCACGCCTTCGCCGAGCACCTGCCCGACCAGCCGCCCCAGCTTCTCCGCCAGCGCCATGTAGGGCTTCAGCCGAGGCGCTTCCTCGGCCGACAGCGACGGCATGTTGATCGCGTTGGTGACTCCGCCCAGCAGCAGGAAGTCGCTCATCTGCTCCGCCACCTGGATGGCGACATTGACCTGCGCCTCGCTGGTCGAAGCGCCCAGGTGCGGCGTCGAGATGAACCCGGGAGTCCCGAACAGCGGCGAGTCGGTCGCCGGCTCCGTCTCGAACACGTCCAGTGCCGCACCCGCGACATGGCCGCGGTCCATCGCCTCCTTGAGCGCCGCCTCGTCGATCAGCCCGCCGCGCGCGCAGTTGATGATCCGCACGCCGCGCTTGGTCCTGGCCAGGTTCTCCCGGCTAAGGATGCCCCGCGTCTGATCGGTCAGCGGGGTATGCAGGGTGATGAAATCCGCTCGCGCCAACAGCTCGTCCAGCTCGACCTTCTCGACCCCGAGCTCCAGCGCCCGCTCGGCCGTCAGGAACGGGTCAAAGGCGATCACCTTCATGCGGAGGCCGAGCGCCCGGCTGGCGACGATCGAGCCGATGTTGCCAGCGCCGATCAGCCCGAGCGTCTTCGCGGTCAGCTCCACCCCCATGAAGCGGTTCTTCTCCCACTTGCCCGCCTGGGTCGACGCGTCCGCCTCCGGCAGCTGCCGGGCGAGCGCGAACATCAGCGCAATCGCATGCTCGGCGGTTGTGATCGAGTTGCCGAACGGCGTGTTCATCACCACCACGCCGCGCGCAGTCGCCGCGGGCAAGTCGACGTTGTCGACCCCGATGCCCGCGCGCCCGACCACCTTGAGCCGTTCGGCCGCGTCCAGCAGCTTGGCCGTGACTTTGGTCGCCGAACGGATCGCCAGCCCGTCGTAGTCGCCGATGATCGTCCGCAGCTCGTCCGGGCTCAGCCCCGGCTTCTCGTCCACAACAATCCCCCGCTCGCGAAAGATCGCGGCGGCGCGAGGGTCCATCTTGTCGGAGATTAGTACGCGCACGCTCATGCCGTTTGCTCCCATGCCCAATCAAGCCAGGGCCCAAGCGTTACCACGTCGGCCGCGTCCACGGTTGCTCCGCACCAGATCCGGAGCCCCGGCGGCGCATCGCGATAACCGGCGATGTCGTAAGCCGCGCCCTCGGCCTCCAGCAGCGTCGCCATCCGCTTGATCCGGCCCTCGTCCGCGCCCTGCAGCGTCAGGCACACGCTCGTGGTGGATCGGCTCGCCGGGTCGGCCGCCAGGTGCCCGAGCCAGTCCCGCTTGGTTACAATCCGATCCAGTGCTGCCGCATTGGCCTGCGACCGCGCGATCAGGCCCTCGATCCCGCCGACCGACTGCCCCCATTCCAGGGCGAAGATCGCATCCTCCACCGCCAGCATCGACGGCGTATTGATCGTCTCGCCCCTGAACACGCCCTCGTTGAGCTTGCCGCCGCTCACCAAGCGGAACAGCTTGGGCAGCGGCCGGTCGGGCGTGAAGCTTTCCAGCCGCTCGACCGCTCGCGGCCCCAGGATCAGGACCCCGTGCGCCCCTTCGCCGCCCAGCACCTTTTGCCAGGAGAAGGTCGCGACATCGATCCCGTCCCACGGCAGATCGTAGGCGAACACCGCACTGGTCGCGTCGGCGAAGCTCAGTCCTACCCGGTCCGCCGCGATCCATTCGCCATCAGGCACCCGCACGCCGGAGGTGGTGCCATTCCAGGTGAACAGCACGTCGTGGCTCCAGTCCACCTCGCCCAGGTCCGGCAGCTCGCCATAGGGCGCATGCAGCACCCGCGGCTCCAGCTTCAGCTGCTTGACCGCGTCGGTCACCCAGCCCTCGCCGAAGCTCTCCCAGGCAAGGCAGGTCACCGGTCGCGCGCCCAGCATGGTCCACATCGCCAGCTCGAACGCGCCGGTGTCCGAGCCAGGCACGATGCCGATGCGATGCGTCTCTGGCAGCTCCAGCAGCTCGCGCATTAGCTGGATGCAGTGCGCCAGCCGCCCTTTGCCCAGCTTGGACCGGTGCGAGCGGCCCAAGCTGTCGATCTGCAATTTGTCGAGGGACCAGCCGGGCGGCTTGGCGCAGGGACCGGATGAGAAGAACGGCCGCAAGGGGCGCGTGGTCGGCTTGCCAATCATATAACTCTCCTCGCAGAGAGCGCGCGCCGCGTTGGGGCGGCGTGGCCCGTCGCCGGTTGTAGAGACAAGGTGCCGATCGGCAAGGGGCGAATCTCTGCCGCCACGCAGAATCATCCGGAAAGTTCCGTGCCTTGCGCCGCGCAAATGTGAAAAGAGGTGCGACTTAGCTCAACTCACCGCTTTCCCCTCGCAACTCATCCCGCCAAGCGCCTGAAACGGTTGAATTCGTTAACCAGAACCGGTTCTCTCTCCTTGTCAGCACGACCGCTGGGCAAAGCGGAAGCGCATGGCGGGGGCTGGGGAGCTCCTGGAATGAACCAGACAGACGGTGTCGCGCCAAGCGACTCCGCCCGTTCGGCGATATCGGAGCGAAGACTGGAAATGGCTACCGCATTGACCGCACCGACCGGGCTGCTGCGCAGCCGTGACCTGTTCCTGCACGACGGTGCCAAGCTGCGCCGGATTCGCCTTTCCGCTCCGGTGCAGGCGACCTTTTTCCTCGCCATGCTGCTGCTGGTCGGCTGGTGCGCTTATGCCACCGCGCAGCTTGCGGCGCGCAAGCCGGTCGTGGCGGTCCGGGCCGCGGCGGCTCCGGCCGGCGATCTGGAACAACGCGCCCGCCTGATCGAACAGCGACAGGCGGTGATCGAAGCGATGCTGGTGGGCGAACAGGTTAACCCGGCGCTGCTGTCCGCTGCCGCCAAGAGCGCAGCGCTGGCTGCCGGCGGTCCGCTCGACCGGCTGGAAGCGGCGCAGGTCAAGCAGGCAGCCATGGTCGCTAAGGCGCTGGAAGCCCGGTACGAGCTGACCGCCGAGGAGCTCAAGAAGCTTGGCCTGACCCCGGCACGTGTCGGTGCCGTCGGCGTGGGCGGTCCCTATGAGCCCGCCAAGTCCGCCGATCCCACCTTCAAGGCGCTGTTCAACAGCTGGAAGAAGCTGGACCAGCTGCAGGACAGCGTCATCGCCGTTCCGTCCGACAAGCCGGTCAAGACCGCTGCCTTCACCTCCAGCTTCGGCGTCCGCTCCGACCCGTTCAAGGGCAGCGCTGCCATGCACGCTGGGATTGATCTCGCCGGTCCGGTCGGAACCCCGATCTACGCCACCGCCGACGGCACCGTCAGCGACGCTGCCTGGAACTCGGGCGGCTACGGCAACCTCGT
>NZ_CADCVZ010000005.1 GCF_902806265.1 uncultured Sphingomonas sp.
AGGCGCTCGCCGACCTCGCCAACGACCTGCAGACCGACGCCGATACGCGGGCCCGGGTGGAGGGCTGGAAGGAGGAGCTGCTCGCCAACACGTCGGTGGCGCTGTGGCTCGACACCTTGTGGCAGAAAGGCCGGTCGGCGATCATCGCGGCGGCGCGCAATCCCGATGCGGTCATGGCCGGCAAGCTGGGCGAGGTGCTTCGCTCGATGGGCACGACCCTGGAACGAGACCCGCGCATCCGCGGCGCGGTGAACCAGTTCGTGCGGCGCGCGGTGGCCGGCATGGCCGCGAGCTACGGCGGGTCGATCGTCAAGCTGGTGAGCGATACGATCCGCGGCTGGGACGCGCGCACGATTACCTCGCGGTTGGAACAGGCGGTCGGCCGCGACCTCCAATACATCCGCATCAACGGCACGCTGGTTGGCGGACTAGTCGGGCTGGTCCTGCACATGGTCGACACGCTCTGAACCACTCGCTACGCGGCACCGCATGAGCGAGCCAGAAGTCCGCAGCTTCACAGTCGGCGAGGACGACGACGGCATTCGTCTGGACCGCTGGTTCAAGCGGCATCTGGCCGAGGCGAGCTTCAACACCATTTCGCGCTGGGCGCGGACTGGGCAGCTGCGGGTGGACGGCAAGCGGGCGACTCCCGGCGACCGGATCGAGGCCGGGCAGACCATTCGCGTGCCGCCGCCGGAACGCGCGCCGGTCAAGCCCGCTCGTCCTCAGCGCCGGGTCGAGCCGCTGACGTCTGACGAGGAAGCGTTCGTGCGCGAGATGGTGATTGCTGAGACGCCCGACGGCTTCGTGCTGAACAAGCCGCCGGGCCTGGCGACGCAGGGCGGGACCAAGACCAGTCAGCATCTCGACCGGCTGCTCGATGGGCTGGCCGGCGATGGTGAAGCTCGGCCCAAGCTGGTGCATCGGCTCGACAAGGACACCAGCGGAGTGCTGCTGGTGGCGCGGTCGGCCCGGGCGGCGGCGTTCTTCTCCAAGAGCTTCTCCGGCCGGACCGCGCGCAAGGTCTATTGGGCGCTAGTGGTCGGCGTGCCGTCGGCCGAAGACGGGCTGATCGACCTGCCGCTGGCCAAGCAGCCCGGAACCGGCGGCGAGAAGATGCACGTCGATGAGGAGAGCGGACAGGCCGCGCGGACCCGCTGGCGGCTGGTCGATCGAGCGGGCAACCGGGCGGCCTGGGTAGAGCTGCAGCCGCTGACCGGGCGGACGCATCAGCTACGCGCGCACATGGCGGCGCTCGGTCACCCGATCATCGGCGACGCCAAGTACGGCGGGGCGGAGGCGTTCCTGACCGGCGGGATCAGCCGCAAGCTCCACCTCCACGCCCGGCGGCTGAAGATCGATGGGCCCGGCGACGTCATCGACGTCACCGCCGAGCTGCCGGCGCACTTCGCGGAAAGCCTGGCGACGCTCGGCTTCGAGCCGCTGGCGGGCGACAATCTGCCGCTCGATACGCCCGACCCGGCCAAAGACCCGGCAGTCAAGGCTCGCCGTGCCGCCGCCGCCGCCAAGACCGCGCGCAAGGCCCGCAAGGGCGAGCGGCGCTCCCGCGGCGCCGCTCCGGCGAAGGCGAACCGGCGATGATCAAGCTCGCCATCTTCGACTGTGACGGAACGCTGGTCGACAGCGGCCACACCATCCACGCCGCGCTGAGCGACACCTTCGCGCATCACGGCCGCCCCGTGCCGCCGCAGGGCGAGGCCAAGCGGGTGGTCGGCCTCAGCCTGCCCGAAGCGATGGCGGCGCTCGCTCCGGAAGCGGAGGCGGCTGAGCATGCCGCGCTGGCCGATACCTACCGCGACGTGTTCGTCGGCATGCGGGCGCGCGGCTGCGTCGACGAGCCGCTGTTCCCGGGCATCCTCGAGCTGCTCGACACGTTGGAGGCGGACGGCTGGCTGCTGGCGGTGGCGACCGGCAAGTCGGACCGGGGCCTCAACCACTGCCTCAATGCTCACGGGCTGGGCGACCGTTTCCTCTCCCTGCAAACCGCCGACCGCCATCCGAGCAAGCCGCACCCGGGCATGGCTGTCACGGCAATGGCGGATGCGGGCGCGGAGCCCGGCCATTCGGTCGTGATCGGCGACACCGCTTGGGACATGGGCATGGCGCGGGCGGCGGGCGCAGGCGCGATCGGCGTGCTGTGGGGCTACCATGAAGCGGCCGAGCTGCTGTCCGGCGGAGCGCAGGCGCTGGCCGCGGCGCCTGGCGAGGTGGCAGCGCTGGCCCAGCAGCTGGTCGGGGGCGGCGTGCATGGATGACGAAGCCGCCTGGAAGCGCCGCTTCCTGGTTTTCACGGTCGTGCGGCTCGCCGGCCTGGCGTTGTTCCTCATCGGTATGGGGGTAGGCTTTGCCGACTGGCTGCGGCCGGGCGGCGTACCGGCGGCGGGCGTGCCGCTGATGTTCCTTGGCTTAGCCCAAGCGGTGCTCGCGCCGCGGCTGCTGAAGCGGATCTGGCGCGTTTAGCGCGGCCATGAAGCGCTTCTGGAAGTCAGCGGCTGCCGTGTCCTCGAGCGGTGGGTGGAGCATCGAGCTCGACGGCCGCCCGGTCCGCACCCCTGCGCGCGCGCTGCTGCAGGTCGGCCCGGAGCCGCTGGCCCGAGCCGTGGCCGAGGAATGGGGGGCAACCGGCGAGACGGTCGATCCGCGGTCCATGCCGCTCACCGGCCTCACCAATGCGGCGCTCGACCGGGTGCAGCCCGATGCCGAGACGTTCGCTGCCGGGCTCGCGAAGTATGGCGAAAGCGATCTCCTGACCTACCGCGCCGATGCACCGCAGGCGCTGGTAGAGCGGCAAGCGGCCGAGTGGGACCCGCTGCTTCTCTGGGCTCGCCGCCGCTACGACATCGACTTCGTGGTGACGCAGGGCATCAGCTATGTGCCGCAGCCGGCCGCCACCGTGTTCCGGCTGGCGCAGGCGGTCGCCGCGATGGATCCGTTCCGCCTGGCCGGCCTGTCGTCGTTGGTGACGATCGGCAGCTCGCTCGTTGGGGCGCTGGCCGTCGCGGAAGAAGCGATGGCGCCCGAGCAGGCCTGGTCCGCGGTCACGCTGGACGAGCGCTGGAGCCAAGAGAAGTGGGGCGTGGACGTGGAGGCCGAGGCGGCGCTGGAGAACCGCCGCGGCGACTTCATGGCGGCGGCGCGCTTCCTGGAGCTGCTGCGCTCCTAGGCTAGCGGCCCGCGACCAGGTCCCGCACGAATGGCACCAGCCCGAGCTGCCGCTGCCGCTTGAGCCGCTCGGCCGCCACGATGGCGCGGACCTGCGCCAGGCAGGTGTCGGTATCGCGGTTGACCAGCACATAGTCGTACTCGGCCCAATGGCTGATTTCGCTGCCGGCCCGCTGCATTCGAAAGGCGATCACCTCGTCGCCGTCGGTGCCGCGGGCGCGCAGCCGCCGTTCCAACTCCTGCACCGACGGCGGCAGGATGAAGATGCGCACCAGGTCCTCGCCCATGGCCGCGTGCAGCTGCTGCGTGCCCTGCCAGTCGATGTCGAACAGGATATCGCGCCCGGCTTTCAGCGCCGCCTTCACCGGCGCCTTGGGCGTGCCGTAGCGATAGTCGAACACCGGCGCCCATTCGACGAACTCGCCGGCCGCGATCAGCTGGTCGAACTCGCCTTCGCTGACGAAATGATAGTCGCGGTCCTGCTGCTCGCCTTTGCGGATCGGCCGGGTGGTGGCGGAGATCGACATGGTGACTTCCGGGTCGGCGCTCAGCAGCATGCGGGAGATCGTCGATTTCCCCGCCCCGGAAGGCGAAGACAAGACGATCAGGAGGCCGCGGCGTGTGCGGTTCGGCCCAGGCTCGACTGACAAGTCCATAGCCGCCTTTTCCCCACCGTCGCGCATGGGTCAATGCTGCACTGCACAAAGAGCTCTTGATCTTGGGTGCGACGCACTATATTGTGCAGTGCAACAATACACGGGTGAACGCATGGACGAGCATCAGGAACAGCACGCCGATCACGTCGTCGAGGCGATGGAGCCAGAGGTGGTGGAAGCGGTGAAGAAGGTCAACGCCCGCCGGGTGCGGACCGAGCGCAAGCCGCGCCCGAGCAAGGTCGAGCCGAGCCATGCAGAAGGGCTGACCGCCCAGGCCGAGACTGCCGCCATTCCGGCAGCCGAGGTCGAAGCGGCCTTCGCCGAGCCGCAGACCGAGACCGAGACAACCGCCATTCCGGCAGCCGAGGCCGAAGTGGCCTTCGCCGAGCCGCAGAATCAAAAGGAACCGACCATGAACTATGATGCCGCCAATTGGATGAACAGCTTCGCCCAGGTCCCGGGCGCCGACCGCCTGCAGACCATGTTCACCGAGGCCGGTGAGCGCGGTCAGCAGCTGGCCGAGCGTTCGCAGAAGACGACCGGCGAGCTGGTCGAGCTGACCCGCGCCAACGTCGAAGCGCTGGTGGAGAGCGGCCGCATTGCCGCTGCCGGCGCCCAGACCCTTGGCCAGGACGCAATCGCCCGGACCCGCGAAGGGCTCGAGCAGACGGTTGCGCAGGTGAAGAGCCTCACCCAGGCGCAGTCGCCGACCGAGTTCTTCCAACTGCAGGCCGAGATCGCCCGCAGCCAGTTCGACCGCACGGTGGCCGACGGTTCGCGCTTTGCCGAGTCGATGGTCAAGCTGGTCGGCGAGGCGATCCAGCCGCTGTCCAACCGCGCCGCGGTGAACGCGGAAAAGCTGAACAACCTTACTGCCTGACAATCCTCCTCCTGTTGGGCCAGTGGAACGGCCGCTCCTCCCGGGGCGGCCGTTTTTCCTTGCGCGGGCGAGGGGCTAGGCATGCTGCGGGTTGGCAAGCCTCGGGCGCATGCCATATCTCGCGGAGCATATGACCAAGCGATTCCACATGGGCCCCGAGAAGGACACGCCGGGCAAGGGCGACGGCGTCGAGGAGATCGAACGGGGCGTAGTCACCCGCACCCGCCCGCGGACCCGCAAGCCCAGCAACTACAAAGTGCTGATGCTGAACGACGACTACACGCCGATGGAGTTCGTGGTGCTGTGCCTGCAGCGCTTCTTCTCCATGAGCGTGGAGGATGCGACCCGAGTGATGCTGCAGGTCCATCAGCAGGGCGTGGCGGTGTGCGGGGTGTTCACCTACGAGGTCGCCGAAACCAAGGTCGCGCAGGTGATCGACTTTGCCCGCGAGAACCAGCACCCCCTGCAATGCACGCTGGAAAAGGCCTGAGCGTCACCCCGGCGTAGGCCGGGATCCCAGCGGACGAGCAGCGGTTTCACCATGGGAAGATCCCGGCCTGCGCCGGGATGACGTCCTCTTGCGCCACTGCAACGAAGCACTAAACGCCCGCCATGGACTCCATCCACATTCAGGGCGGCAAGCGGCTTGAAGGCGCGATCCCCATCTCCGGGGCGAAGAACGCGGCGCTGACCCTGCTGCCGTGCGCGCTGCTGACGCAGGACAAGCTGACCCTCACCAACCTGCCGCGGCTGGCGGACGTGGACAGCTTTGGCCACCTGCTCAACATGCTGGGCGTGTCGACCAAGGTCGAGGGCGTCAGGCCCGGCGAGTTCGGGCGGTGCATGACGCTGCAGGCGGATGATCTCCATTCGACCGTGGCGCCCTACGACATGGTGCGACGGATGCGCGCGTCGATCCTCGTGCTCGGGCCCATGCTGGCGCGGGCGGGCGAGTCGACCGTTTCGCTGCCCGGCGGCTGCGCCATCGGCGACCGGCCGATCGACCTCCACCTCCAGGCGCTGGAGGCGATGGGCGCCGAGATCGAGCTCGCCGCCGGCTACGTCAAGGCGACCGCGCCCAGGGGCCGGATCAGCGGCGGCGACTTCAGCTTCCCGGTGGTCTCGGTCGGGGCGACGGAGAACGCCCTGATGGCAGCGGTGACCGCTACCGGCCGCACCCAGCTGTTCAACGCCGCGCGCGAGCCGGAGATCGTCGACCTGTGCAAGCTGCTGGTCGCGATGGGCGCCAGGATCGAGGGGATCGGCTCCTCGCACCTGACCATCGACGGCGTTGAGGGACTGCATGGCTGCACCTATGCGGTGATGCCCGACCGGATCGAAGCGGGCAGCTATGCCTGCGCGGCAGGGATCACCGGCGGCTCCATCGATTTGGTAGGCGCCAGGCCCGAGGAGATGCTGGCGACCACCAACGCGCTGGCTCAATGCGGGCTGATGGTCGAGTTCCACGAGCACGGGATCAAGGTAACCGCCGACGGGCAACTGCGTCCGCTCGCCCTGTCGACCGCGCCCTTTCCCGGCTTCGCCACCGACATGCAGGCGCAGTTCATGGCAATGCTATGCCGGGCGGGCGGCGACAGCTTCCTTGAGGAGACGATCTTCGAGAACCGCTACATGCACGTGCCCGAACTGCGGCGGATGGGCGCGGACGTGGAGGTGCGCGGCCGTTCGGCGATCGTGCACGGCGTGCCCCGGCTAACCGGCGCGCAGGTGATGGCGACTGACCTCCGCGCCTCGATGAGCCTGATCCTTGCCGGGCTCGCGGCCGAGGGCGAGACGGAGGTGCTGCGCGTCTACCACCTCGACCGCGGCTACGAGCGGCTGGAGGAGAAGCTCTCCGCAGTCGGGGCGACGATCGAGCGACGATCGGCGGGTTAGTCCACAGCTGTCAGCTGCCGCTGCCCGCTCAGCTTGTGCACCCGGCCGTGCTTCATCACGAAGCCGACGTCCTCCAGGAGTTGGACGTTGCTGAGCGGATCGCCGTCGACCGCGACGATGTCCGCATCCTTGCCCGCTTCGATCGTGCCGATCTGGCTTCCTCGGCCGAGAAGGTCCGCGGCGTTGATCGTCGCCGCCTTGATCGCCGCCATCGGCTGCATGCCGTTGCGGACCATCAGCGCGAACTCCTGCGCGTTCTGGCCGTGCGGGCTGACGGCGGAGTCAGTGCCGAACGCGATCTTCACCCCTTCACGGATCGCGCGGGCGAAGCTGCGCTCGGCGTTGCCGGCGGCTTGGCGGGCTTTCTCATACTGTGCGGGCGTCAACGCACCGCGTTGTCCGTCGCGCACCGCCGCCGCAGGGGCGAGCAAGGTCGGGACGTAGTAAGCGCCGGTTTGGCGATAAAGGCGGAAGGTCTCGTCGTTGGTGAAGCTGCCGTGCTCGACCGAGTCGACCCCGGCGCGCAGGGCAGCGTTGATGCCGTCGACCCCGTGGGCGTGGCTCGCGACCTTGCGCCCGAAGCTGCGGGCGGTCTGAACGATCGCCCGCATCTCGTCCTCCATCATCTGCTGGTTGAGCCCGCCCGCGACGTTGCTCAGCACGCCGCCGGTCGCAGCGAACTTGATGACCTCCGCGCCCCCGCCGATCTGCTCGCGCGTGGCGCGGCGGCAGTCTTCGGGGCCGTTGCAGACGTTGCCCATCCGGTGCTCGGCAATGCCGGCAATGTCGCGGTTGGCGCCGTTGCGCGGATCGCCATGGCCGCCGCTGACCGAGACCATCCGCCCGGCCATCACGACGCTGGGCCCAGCGAACTGGCCCGAGTCAATGGCGTTCTTGAGCGCCCGCAGCGCCGGCGGGTCGCCGCCCAGGTCACGCACGGTGGTGAAGCCTGCGAGCAGCGTCTTCCGCGCGTTGGCCATCGCCGTGAAGGCCTCGTCCTCGTCGTTGCGGCTGTTCTCCAGCAGCCGCGCCTGCAGCCGGTCGTCGAGGCCGCTGAGATGGACGTGCATGTCGATGAAGCCCGGCATCACCGTGCCGCCGCGCAGGTCCACCACCCGCGCGCCGGGCGGAGTGACGAAGCCGTCGCGGACCTCGGCGATCCGGCGGCCCTGCACCAGCACGCTGGCATTCCGCCGCGGGGCCTGGCCGGGAACGGCGATCAGAGTTCCCGCGTGGATCACTGTCAGCGGCTCGGCCGCGGGCGTCTGTGCAGGCGCAGGCTGCTGGGCGACGGCAGGTACGACGAGGGCGGCGGCGGCGGCGCCGCCAAGCAGATGGGCAAGCTTCATGAATCCTCCTGATGTCGCGGAGGAACTTACCCGTCTAAGCGCCCGTGCCAATAGCGGAAGGCTTGCGCCTGCAGCCGTTCGACCAGCCTGCGCGCTTCGGGGCCTTCCCAATCGCCGGCGTGGCCGTGCTTCTCCCAGCTCCCGACCCACCAGCCCTGCCCGGGCAAGCCGTCCGATTGCCGCACCACCAGCACCGCCAATTCGGGTTCGCCGGCGGCCTGCGCGTCCTCGTCGACCGCGGTCAGGATCTTGCACAGGGCGCGCATCTTGGGCCGGGAGAACCGAAAGCCGAGCTGTTCCAGCAGCTCGCCGTAGCTGAGCGCTGTGCCGGCCGCGGCGGCCGCGATCAGGTGCGCCCGCACCTCCTCCGGGGTCGCCAGGCTCACGCGGTTTTTGGTTGCTCCGGCACCGGCGTCAGTTCGAACACATCGAGCTTGGACTGGCCGCGCGGCCACGGGATCACCAATCGCCAGCGGAACGGCGCGACCCGCTCCAGCACGCCGGCCATGTCGCGGCCGTGGTTCTCGCCATAGGCCAGCGGCTGCTCCTCGTTGCCGAGCGCGACGCTGCCGAGGAAGATCATTCGGGTCTCCGCCTCGTCCTCCCACAGCCGGCCAGCGGGCCGCTGGCTACCCGTCTGCTTGACTACCGTCAGCTGCCCGTCCGCGACCTCCACGTAGCAGAAGAAGGGCTTGAACCGCTCATAGGCCCGGGTCTTCTTGGTATATCGGCCGAGCCGCACCAAGCGGCACTGATAGCTGCCAGGAGTGGGCGCGGGCATCGGCAGCGCCGCCGACGGCCGCAGCAGCTCGCGTTCTGCCGCAACCTCCCTGCGGAAACCGGCCAGCCGGGCTTCGGCCAAGGCCGCCTGCCATGCGCCATCCAAGCGGCGAACCCGCTCAGCATCCTCATCGCTGGCGACGCTGAGCCAAGCATCCGTCTTGGCGGGTGGCTCCGCTGTTACCATCGCTCGCCGCACCGGCGGCGTGGGCTGGGCGGACTGACAGCCGCCGAGCAGCGTTGCCGCGGCCAGAAGAAGGAAGCAGGGAGCGATCAAGCGCACGTCAAGAAACCTTTACCGTAGATGTCCGCACGCCTCCGTGTGCCTCCCTACGGTGAGCGCTCAGAATAGTTAACAAGTTCTTTCCAGCAAGTCCGGCGCACCCTAAGCGACGGCGAATGGATGCCACCACCCGGACAACCCCGTCGACGACCCGGGCCGGACTGGCGTTCGGCATCGGAGCCTACGGCTTGTGGGGCCTGCTGCCGATCTATTTCAAGCTGTTGGAGCAGGTGCCGTCGATAGCGATTGTCGCGCACCGTATCGTTTGGTCGCTGTTGGCGCTGGGGCTGCTGGTCGCAGCGACTCGCGGCTGGGGTGAGCTGCGCGCGGCTCTCGCTCATCGCGCAACCCTGCGCCTGCTGCTGGCGACATCGGTGCTGATCGCAATCAACTGGCTGGTTTACGTCCATGCGGTCAATAGCGGGCACATTCTGGCGGGGAGCCTCGGCTATTACCTCAACCCGCTGGCCAACATCCTGCTCGGCTATTTCGTGCTGAAGGAGCCGCTCGGGCGGTTGCAGTGGCTGGCGGTCGGCATTGCGGCGGCCGGTGTCGCGGTGCTGGCGGCGGGCGCGCTGTCGCACCTGTGGATCAGCCTGGTCCTGTGCTGCAGCTTTTCGCTCTACGGCCTGCTGCGCAAGATCGCGCGGGTGGACTCGACCGCGGGGCTGACCATCGAGACCGCCTTCCTGTTTCCGCTCGCCCTGCTCTGGCTGCTGGCGGCGGGTGCCGGCACCGGGCCGGTGTGGGGCGGCAGCAACACGGAATTGCTCCTGCTGATGGGAACGGGAGTCGCTTCCACCGTGCCGCTGCTGTTCTTCACCGCCGCCGCCCGCCGGCTGCGCTACTCGACGCTCGGCATCCTTCAGTTCATCGCCCCTACCCTGCAGTTCCTGGTGGCCGTGTTCCTGTACGGCGAGGCGTTCACCACTGCCCACGCCATCGCCTTCGGCGCGATCTGGACTGCCGCCGTGCTTTACCTCATCTCGTCGTGGCACACCGCTCGGGCGCAGACGCCGGAATAGGTCAGCGCGTGGTGACGTAGCGGCCCGGCGCGTCCTCGATCGCAGGGAGCTTGCCTTTGCCGGGCACGCGCGCGGCGGTGGCGGGCACTTCGCCGGGCGCCTGAGCGCGGAGCCATTTGGCCCAGTCCGGCCACCAGCTGCCCTTGTGCTCGGTCGCGCCGGCGACGAACTCGTCCAGGCTCGTGACATCGCCCTCGTTGACCCAGTGCTGGTACTTGCCCGCGCTCGGCGGATTGACGACGCCGGCTATGTGGCCCGAACCGGCGAGCACGAACCGCTTGGGCCCGCGGAAGTGGTGCATGATCTTCCACACGCTTTCGGGCGGGGCGATATGGTCCTCGCGGCCGGCCTGGATGTAGCAGGACGTCTCGACCTGGCTGAGGTCGATAGGCATGCCGTCAACCGTGATCCCGCCACATTCAGCCAGCTTGTTCCCCTTGTAGAGCGTGTCGAGATAGTCCTTGTGCCAGCCCGCCGGCAGGTTGGTGACGTCGCTGTTCCAGTGGAGCAGGTCGAACGGCGCGGGCTCCTCGCCGAGCAGGTAGTTGCCCACGACATAGTTCCACACGAGGTCGCGGCCGCGCAGCAGGTTGAAGGTCGCGGCCATGTAGCGCCCGTCGAGATAGCCCTTTTCGGCGGTGAGTTGGGTCAGCAGCCCCATGGTTTCGTCGCCCAGGAACAGCTTGAGGTCACCGGCCGCGGCGAAATCGACCTGCGCAGTGAAGAAAGTCGCGGACTTGACCTTGTCGGCCTCGCCCTTCGCCTGGAGGTAGGCCAGCGTCGCCGCCAGCGTGGTGCCAGCGACGCAATAGCCGATGGCATGGACACTCTCGACCTCCAGCAGGTCGCGCACCGTGTCGATCGCATCGACCTGCCCGCGCAGGACGTAATCGTCGAGGGTGACGTGCGCGAGGCTCTCGTCCGCCGACTTCCAGCTGACCATGAACAGGGTGATGCCCTGCTCGACGCACCAGCGGACGAAGCTTTTCTCGGGCGTCAGGTCGAGGATGTAGAAGCGGTTGATCCACGGCGGAAAGACGACCAGCGGCGTCTTCAGCACCTTATCGGTCGTCGGAGTGTACTGGATCAGCTGGTAGAGCGGCGTTTCCTTGACGACCTTGCCCGGTGTGGTGGCAAGGTGGGTGCCGACCTCGAACGCGCCTTTCTTGGTTTGGGTCATCTGCCCGGCGCGGATATCGTCGAGCATGTGCCGGAGGCCGTTGAGCAGATTCTCGCCGCGGGTCTCGACCGTGCGCTTGAGCACCTGCGGGTTGGTCAGCGCGAAGTTGGACGGGCTCAACGCATCGACGAACGCCTTGGTCGCGAAGCGCAGCCGCTGCCGCGCGGCCTCGTCGAGGCCCTCGACCTGCTCGATCCCTGTGAGCAGCTGATCGGAGATGGCGAGGTAGCTCTGGCGGATGGTGTCGAACAGCGGGTTCTCCCGCCATTCGGGGGCGGCGAAACGCTTGTCCTTGGTCTCCGCAGCCTTCTGCGTCGCGGCGAGGAGGTTGCCCCAGGCCTCCAGCCCCTTGCTCCACGCCGCCGCGCCGGCGGTCAGCAGCGCCATGGCGTCCGGCGGTCCGGCTGGCTTCACGCCCGGCAGCGGCTCGCCCGCCTTGAGGCTTTCGGCCCAGGTCTCCATCAGCATCTGCTGCGCGCGCCCCATCACGGACGTCCAATGCTGCCAATCCTCAAGCGTCGGCAGCGGCGGGAGAGTCGTTTCGGTAGCCATGGCGAGAGCATACGCCTGCGCCCGAGTGGCGTCACTCCCAAGCGGGCGTGACGGGAGCGGTCTGCGCTGCCATGAGTTCGCCATGCCCGCTTGGCCCCCACGCTCGCTCCCGCGCCTGTACGTCCGGGCGGCGCTCAGCGAGGGCGCGGCGGTCCAGCTGGATGCGGCGCAGGCCAATTACCTCGGCAACGTGCTTCGGCTCGGAATCGACGCGGAGATGCTTCTGTTCGACGGCGCGTCGGGCGAATGGCTCGCCCGGATCGCGGACAGCGGCAGGAAGCGAATGACGCTCGTGGTCGAGCGCCGGACGCGACCGCTCGAGCAGGTGCCGGACCTCACGCTAGCCTTCGCACCGGTGAAGCGGGCCCAGGTCGACTGGCTGGTGGAAAAGGCGACGGAGCTGGGAGTTGCGCGGCTGCAGCCGGTCATCACGCAGCGCACGGTGGTCGAGCGGGTCAAGCTGGAGCGGCTGCAGGCCATCGCGATCGAGGCGGCGGAGCAGTGTGGACGCACCCTGCTGCCGGAGATCGCCGAGCCGGTGAGCTTGTCCTCCTTCCTATCTTCGCAGGAAGACGCCCTCTACTTCGCGGACGAGACCGGCGGCGAGCCGGTGCAAAGGGCGCTGCGACCTGGCCGAGCCACCATCCTGACCGGCCCCGAAGGCGGGTTCACCGACGACGAGCGAACCGCTGTTCGCGCCCGCCAAGCCGCCCACGCCATCTCGCTTGGCCCCCGCATCCTTCGCGCCGAGACCGCTGCGCTGGCCGCCGTCGCGGCCTATATGGCGCTTGCCGGAGACTGGCGCTAACGCGCCCGTAATGACCACCCGGACCGACACCTCGCCCAGCCCGCTCGTCGAGAGCCGCGACGACCTGCTGTCCGTGTTTGCGGGGGGCGAGAAGCCGCCAGCGCAATGGCGCATCGGCACCGAGCACGAGAAATTCGTCTATCGCGTCGCCGACCATCGCGCGCCGAGCTGGGACGAGCCCGGCGGCATCCGCGACCTGCTGCTCGGGCTCACCGAGTTCGGCTGGCGGCCGGTCGAGGAAGGCGGCAAGGTCATCGCCCTGGCCGGTGAGGACGGCACCATCAGCCTGGAGCCCGCCGGGCAGTTCGAGCTGTCCGGCGCCCCGCTCGAGAACCTGCACGAGACCTGTGCCGAGGCAGCGCGGCACCTTAAGCAGTGCGAGGCGGTCGGCGACCGCCTGGGGCTCGGTTTCCTGGGGCTCGGCATGTGGCCGGACAAGGCGCGGGCCGACCTGCCGATCATGCCCAAGGGCCGGTACAGGATCATGCTCGACCACATGCCGCGCGTGGGCACGCTGGGCCTCGACATGATGCTTCGCACCTGTACCATCCAGGTTAATCTCGACTATCAGTCCGAAGCCGACCTGGTGAAGAAGTTCCGCGTCGGCCTGGCCTTGCAGCCGGTCGCCACTGCCCTGTTCGCCAACTCGCCGCTGACCGAGGGCAGGCCCAACGGCTACAAGAGCTTCCGCAGCCATATCTGGGAGGACACCGACCCGCATCGCACCGGCATGCTGCCCTTCGTGTTCGACGACGGGTTCGGCTATGAACGCTACTGCGACTATGCGCTGGACGTGCCGATGTACTTCGTCTTCCGCGACGGTCGGTACATCGACTGCGCGGGCGAGAGCTTCCGCGCCTTCTTGAATGGTAAGCTGCCGCAGCTGCCCGGCGAGCGGCCGCGGGTCAGCGACTGGGTCGATCATCTCTCGACCGCCTTCCCCGAGGTGCGGCTGAAAAGCTTCTTGGAGATGCGGGGCGCGGACGGCGGGCGCTGGGGCCGGATCTGCGCGCTGCCGGCGCTGTGGGTGGGGCTGTTGTATGATGATGCTGCGCTGAATGCGGCGTGGGACCTGTGCAAGAGCTGGACCATCGAAGAGCGCGAGCGGCTACGCCACGACGTGCCGCGCCTCGCGCTTGAGGCGGCGGTGCCGGGCGGCGGGACCGTGCGGGAATTGGCCGACCGGGTGCTGGAGATCGCGGCGATCGGGCTGACCGCGCGGGCACGGCTGAACGCCGCTGGCGACAATGAGGGCGGGTTCCTCGACCCTCTGCGGGAAGTGGTCTCCACAGGGATAACGCCGGCCGATCGCCTGCTCCAACGATACCATGGCGACTGGAGCTGTGACGTTGATCGCGTTTACGAGGAGCTTAGCTTCTAGCCTGCGACCCGGTAGGTCCGCATCGCCGCCCTCCGCACCTCTTCTGGATAGAACGGAACGGCCCGTAGCCGCCCCTCAGGATAGAGCGGCGCTTGGTCGCGGAAGTGCGGGGACGGGCGGTCGCCGCTCTGCCCGCCCGCGGACAGCGCCATCGCCCGGACCCGCGGGCCGAACTCGACCACGGCGACAAAGCTGTTGCCGCTGTTGCCGTAGCGCCGGACCGAGCCTGGCGGCGTGATCGTCCCGAAGCTCGCCAGCGAGCCCCAGATGCCCGAGGTGAAGCCGACCGGCAGGCTGGGCGCGCGATCGTCGAACTGCGGGACGATGGATGGACTCACCCGCTGGAAGCGGTTGATCTCGCCCCAGGGCACACGCCAGCGCCCATGCTCGCGGGTGAGCTTGGCGACTGCGCGATCCAGCGCGGTCAGCAGCGCCGGACCGTTCGCCGGATCCTGGGCGAAGGCCGCGAAGGCGGTCCATTGCCGCGGGTTGCCGGGCAGCGCCTCACCCCAGTGCACCGCCAAGGTGGTCGGCTCCGAAGCGACGCCCCAAGACCCATCCCAGCGACGCAACAGCGCGACGGGCTCGCGGAGGCGCGCGCGAATGGCCGTGTTCGCCGCGTCGTAAGCGGCGAACAGCGACGGCAGGAGCAGGTCGAAGGCGGTGAGCCGCGAGTCGTAAGCCGCCGAGCGCAGCCGCTCAGGCGTCCAGCGGCGGCTGCCCTGCAGCAACTGGAGCGCGTGCAGCCCGCGCGGGTTCTCTCCCACCGTGTCCATGTAGCCTGGGTAGGAGGCCGGGTTGAGCGAGCCGACGCCCGCCGCCGAGTAGGACCAGTTGTTGGTGTTTAGCGTCCAGCCCGAGCCCGGGTTGACCAGGCTCGGCAGCTCCAACAGCGCATGCACGCCCTGCCAATCGGCCGTCGGATCGCTTCCGTCCGCGGGCTGGCGGCGGTCGAAGGCGGTGCTGCGCCGAGGCACGAACTGCGGATAGAGCATCGCGATCGTGCCCTCGCGGCTCGCCAGCAGCGTGTTGTTGGACGAGTTCGCCTGGAACCGCATCGCGGCCATATACTCGGCGAAGCTGCGCGCTTTGGTGCGGAGAAAGCCTTGTTGCAGCGCCTCCACTGGTCGGTGCATCATGGCCACCGCGAGCCACTTGCCCCCCTCGCTGCGGATCACCGGGCCATGATGCGTGCGCCAGATGGTGAATGTGCGCCCGATTTCGCCGCGCAAAGTGATGCTGACGGTGGAGCGCTCGAACGGCCGAAGCTCCTTGCCATACCGGTAGCAAAGCCCTGCGCCGCACTTTACCGGCGTCACCGCGAACTCATCGACGACGTCCGCGGTGCTGGTGGTGTGCATCCAACCCAGCCGCTCGTTGAAACCCTGGTAGATGAAGAACTGTCCCCAAGTCGCCGCGCCGTAGGCATTCAGCCCCTCGCCGCTCGTCACCTGCTGTTCGGAGCGGAAGTAGAAGCTGGTATGCGGATTGATCAGCAGCAGCGCGCGGCCGTCGCGGGTCAGGCGCGGCGCGATGGCGATGCCGTTGGAGCCGCGGGGTTCGCGGTCTGCGATGGGCGCAGCGGCGACTTGCGGGCCGGTGTAGAACGCCTCCAGAGCCTTTAGATCGATCGCTTCGATGTCACCACCGATGCTCCCTTCGGTGAAGCTCAGCGCCATCCACGGCTCAAACCGGGTGAGCACGCGCGGGCGGACTTGCGGGTGCGTCGCGAGGTAGCGGTTGAGGCCGTCGGCCCAAGCCGCCATGAGCCGCTGCAGCCACGCCGGGCCTTCGGCGAAGCGCCGCTGCAAGGTCTCGGGCCGGTTGACCATGCGGGCGCGGAGGTCGGCCCAGATCGCCTTCTCCCCTTCCGCCTCTGCCGTGCGGCCGAGCGCTGCGAGATAGTTGGCTTCGATCCGCGGGAAATCATCTTCGGCCTGCGCGTAGATCATCCCGAACACGGCATCGGCATCGGTGCGGCCGCTCACATGCGCGATGCCCCAGCGGTCGCGGGTGATGGTGGCGTCGTACGCGCTGGCGGGCGCAGCGGCGACCAGGAAGAGCAGCGAGAGGATCAGGGCGCGCATCGGGCGGAGGCTAGGCCAAGCCCGGTCCGCACGCTAGGCACCACACGAACAGGGAGCCTCCACATGACCGAACGCCGCACGCTCTACCCGCCGATCGAGCCTTACCGAACCGGCATGCTCGACGTCGGCGACGGGCACCGGCTCCACTGGGAGCTGTGCGGCAACTCCCAGGGCAAGCCGGTCGTCTTCCTCCATGGCGGTCCGGGCGGCGGCGCCAGCCCCGAGCACCGGCGGCAGTTCGATCCCGAGCGGTACAACATCCTCGTGTTCGACCAGCGCGGATGCGGCCGCTCGACGCCGCACGCGAGCCTGGAGGCGAACACCACCTGGTGCCTGGTCGACGACATTGAGCGGCTGCGCACCGAGGTCGTGGGCGTCGATAAGTGGATGGTGTTCGGCGGCAGCTGGGGCTCGACCCTCAGTCTGGCCTACGCGCAGACCTATCCGGAGCGGGTCGCCGAGCTTGTGCTGCGGGGGATCTTCCTGTTCGACCAGCATGAGATCGACTGGCTGTACAAGGAGGGCGGCGCCTCGTCGGTGTACCCTGATGGGTGGGAGCGCTTCGTCGAGGCGATCCCGGACGAGGAGCGCGGAGACCTCGTCGAGGCCTACTATCGCCGGCTGACCTCGCATGATCCCGAGGTGCAACTCGCTGCCGCCAAGGCGTGGAGCCGGTGGGAAGGCGAGACCGTGACGCTGCTGCCGAATGCCGAGGTGATTGAGGAGTTCACCGAGCCGCACAAGGCGATCGCCGTAGCACGCATCGAGAACCACTATATGCGCGCAGGCGGCTGGCTGGAGGAAGGCCAGCTGCTGCGCGGAGCCGAGAAGATTCGCGGCATCCCGGGCGCGATCGTGCAAGGCCGCCACGACATGTGCACCCCGCCCCGCGCCGCCTGGGCGTTGCACAAGGCGTGGCCGGAAGCCGAGCTCAACATTGTGCCGGACGGCGGGCACCTGTATAACGAGCCGGGCGTGCTGGATCGCCTGGTCCGGGCCACCGACAGGTTCTCGCGGTGACCGCCCCGGCGAGTTCCGGCTCCAGCGGCCATCGACGTCAGGGCTGGGCCCCGGCGCTCGCCGGAATTCTAGAGGTCCGGTAGCGCCTGCTTGGCCCGTCCCCAGCCCTTGAGCAGGTCGCTTTCCGCCCGTTCGATCAGCGTGTCGGCGTCGCGGATGGTGTAGATGTTGGCTCCAGCGAGCCCGTCCAGCTCCTCCCAGGCCACCGGCGCAGACACCGGCGCACCTTCGCGGGCGCGGGCGGAATAGGGCATCACCGCCGTCGCGCCGCGCTGGTTGCGCAGCCAATCGAGGAAGATGCGGCCCTTGCGCTGGACCTTGCGGATATTGGCGGTGAACATCTCGGGCTCGGCTTCCGCGATCGCGCGGGTGAAGCGCTCGGCGAAGCTCTTCACTGTTGGCCAGTCGCGGGTCTGATCGAGCGGCGCCACCACATGGATGCCCTTCCCCCCGCTCAGCAGCGGGAAGGTAGTGAGGCCGAGATCGCCGAGCAGCGCACGCAGCCGCACCGCCGCTTCCTTCACCTTGTCGAAGTCGAGGCCCACGTCGGGGTCGAGGTCGAACACCAAGCGGTCGGGCATCTCCAGCGGGTCGATGCGGCTGCCCCAACCGTGGAACTCGATCGTGTTCATCTGCACGCATTCGAGCGCGCCGATCGCCTCCTCGACATAGAGGTAGTCCTGCACCTCGCCGTCGTTCTCCGTAACGGGCACATGCAGCACGTGCGCACCCATGGTGCCGCTGTCGTGCTTCTGGAAGAAGCAGTGCTTGGAGCGGCCCTGGGGACAGCGGATCAGGGTCATCGGCCGCCGCGCGAGGTCGATCATTAGCAGGGGCGCAACCGCGGCGTAGTAGTTGGCGAGGTCGCCCTTGGTGAGCTCGTCCTCGGGGAACACCACTCGCTCGGGGCTGGTCAGGCGCAGGCCGAGGCTCTCCGCCGTCGCGCGCTCGCCCGTCTTCTCGGAGGCCTTGAGCCGCTTTGGCTGCTCGCGGACGACCTCCTTCGCCATCTTGTCCTCGCGCAGTGCGATAAAGCTGGCATGGCGCAGCACGCCTTGCTCGGTGAACTCGGCAAAGGCGACCTCGCACACCAGCTTCGGCTCGGTCCATGTTGTATCACGCCGGGCGGTCCGTGGCACGTCCAGCGCCGGCGCATCCAGCGCGAGCGGCCTCATCCGCTCGGACAGCTCCTCGATCTTCTTCGTATCGAATCCCGTGCCGACCTTGCCGGCGTAGCGGAGCTGACCGTCTTCGCGCACCGCCAAGTGGAGCGAACGGAAGCCGCGGCGCTTTTCGCTCGCCTGCCAGCCGACGATCACGAATTCCTGGCGCTGGATGCACTTGATCTTGAGCCAGTTGCGCGAGCGGGTGCCGCGGTAAGCGGCATCCGCACGCTTGGAGATGAGCCCCTCGCCGCCTTCCTTGCAGATCGCCTCGAACAGCTTCTCGCCGCGACCTACGACATGGTCGCCGTAGATGATCGAGGGCGGCGCGGTCTTGAGCAGCGCCGCCAACCGCCCCTTGCGCTCCAGGTTGGGCAGGCCGGTGATGTCCTCGCCTTGGTCAACCAGCAGGTCGAAGGCGTAGAAGGCGAGCTCCGGCCGGTTCTTGCCCGCCGCTGACGGTCCGCCCTTCAGCGTCGCCTGCATCAGCCCAAAGTCGGGCTTGCCGTCCTTGTTCAGCGCCACCGCTTCCCCGTCGAACAGGCAGCCGGCCGGCAGCTTGGCCGCGGCCTTGGTCAGGGGCGCGAAGAAGTCGCTCCAGTCCTTGCCGCCCCGCGTCCAGGCCAGCACCGAGCTGTCGCCTACCGCCAGCAAGAGCCGGTAGCCGTCGTATTTATATTCGTGCAGCCACTGGTTGCCGGCAGGCACCTCGTCCACCAACGTCGCCAGTTGCGGCTCCCGGAAATCGGGCGGCGCTACCCCGACCTTGCGCTTGGTTCGGCCGCCCTTCTTGCCGCCGCGATTGCTCTCCCACACGTCCTCGCCCGCGGCGATCTCGGCCATTGTGCGCTTTGTCGTGACGCTCACCAGGCACTCGTCGACCAGCGCGTCGCCGGCGTCCGCCTTGGCGTGCTCGTCGGTGACCTTCTTGAGCATCCACGCCTCGCCCTTGTCGCCGGGCTTGGGCCTCAGGCGAAACATGACCCACTCACCGTGCATCCGCTCGCCTTCGAGCGTGAAGTGGAGGTGGCCTTCCTCCAGCGTCAGCCTCGGATCCTTGTCCGGGTGCGGTACCCAGCGGCCGCGGTCCCACAGCATCACTGTGCCGCCTCCATATTCGCCCTTGGGGATCACGCCCTCGAAGGTGCCGTAATCGACCGGATGGTCTTCCGTCCGCATGGCCAGGCGATTGGTGGCCGGGTCGAGGCTCGGCCCGCGCGGCACGGCCCAGCTCTTGAGCACGCCGTCCAGTTCCAGCCGGAAGTCCCAGTGGAGGCGGGTGGCGTCGTGCTTCTGGACGACGAAGCTGTCGCCGCTGCCCTTGAGCTTGCGCCCTTTCGGCTCGCCCGTTTTCGAGAAGTCGCGCTTGGCGTTGTAGCTCTCGATGTCGAGACCCTTCGGCCGGGCCGCGCGCGCCATGCGTCAGGCCCGCTTCCGCCCGCCGGCCGCGACCTTCTTCGCGGGCGCGGGCGCAGCCTCCTTCTTGGGCGCGGCCGGCTTTCTCGCCGCAGGCGCTTTCTTCGGCGCTGCCTTCTTCTCCGGCCCGGGTGCATTGTCGTTGCGGGCGTCGTCGCCCAGGCTCTTCTTGAGCGCGGCCATCAGGTCGATGACGTTGCTGCCCTTCTTGGGTGCATCGTCGTCCGGATCCTGGATGATCACCTCACCCTTGCGCTTGCGCTTCTCCTCGATCAGGCCCTTCAATGCATCGACGTAGCGGTTGTGGAACTCGCCCGGCTCGAACTTGCCGGTCTTCTTCTCGATCAGCGTGGAGGCGAGGTCGAGCAGGTCAGGATCGGGCTTGGCGTCCTCGATCTCACGGAAGTAGCTCGACGCCTTGTTGACCTCGTCGGCGTAGCGCAGCGTTTCCAGCAGCATGCCGCGGCCGCAGGGTTTCAGCGCCACCACATATTCCTGCCCGCGCATCGCGAGCTGGCCCACGCCGACTTTCTTGCCCCCACGGAGCGCGTCGCGCAGCACGATGTATGCTTCCTCGGCGAGGTCGTCGGCGGGCACCACGAAATAGGGCTTGTCGTAGTAGATGGCGTCGATCTCGTTGGTGTCGACGAACTGCACCAGGTCCAGCGTCTTGCGGCTCTCCAGCTTGACGCTCTCGATCTCCTCCGGCTCGAGCAGGACGTACTCCCCCTTGCTCACCTCATAGCCCTTGACGATGTCGTCCGTGTTCACCGGCCCGACACCGGGCACCACCTTCTCATACTTGATGCGCTTGCCGGTTGGCTCGTGCACCTGATGGAAGGAGATGGCCGCGCCCGACTTGGCGGCCGAATAGATCTCGACGGGGATCGAGACCAGCGCCAGCCTGATCTGCCCGCGCCACGCCGGCCGTGCCGCCATCTCACCGCTCCTGCTCGTTTCGTTGTTGATCCGATTCAATAGCTGGCAGCCGGAGTCGTTCCGCCGCCGTTTGCAGCCAATGTGCCGTCGGTTCGTCGCAAGCGCGCGGCCGACCACTTGAAAGGAGGCCGCGGCCCGCAACACATTAGCCTTGTTATGATGCGCACCCTTGCCCTTCATGCCGTTACCTACGCCGTCCGCTCGCGTGGGCAACTGCCCGGGCTGGGCGGCTTCGGCGCCGACCTGTACCGCCGCGCGGCGAGCCTGCTCGCGCGGCTGGCGGTCGGCGGCATGGTTGCGGTGGTTGCCGCTATTCTGCTCGGCGCAGTGGCGACGAGCGGCGGGCTCGTGCAGTTGCTGGTGACGTCGTTGGCGGCCGTTGCCCTGTGGCTTCCCGCCTTCTTCCTGGTCTCGCGGATCGCCGAGTGGCGGCGCGGGCGCCGGCGCCGGGCCGCCTTGCGCAGGCCGTTCGAGCAAGCTGTGGCTGGCGGTCGAACCCCGGAGCCGGCCCGCCTCGATGCCGCATGGAGCGGCCTGGCGCAGGTCGCCGGCACCCGCGCGCCCGAAGTACGCAGGCTCGAACAACAGCTGGCCTCCGTTTGGCGGGCCCTTCCCGCTCAGTCGCTCGATCCGCAGGTGCATGAGCTGCAGCTGCTGATCGGCAAGCGCATCCCCGAGCTTATCGACACGCAGCTCACCTGCCTTCCGCTGCGCCGGTTCGAACGCGGTGCGGCGGTCGACGAGCTGCTGCACCTCCTGGCTGACTTCACCGCCGACAGCGTCGAGCGCTACGACCGGCTGGCGGGCTCCGGGCGCGAGCAGCATCAAGTGCTGCGGCGGCGGATCGAGGGCCACCTCGACCGGGACGGGTTCAAGCCGCTCAGCTGACGGTCTCGCCCACGCAAGCGGTTGACCCGTCGCCCGCCGCCATGGCAAGCGGTCGGGCACGCGGGTGTAGCTCAATGGTAGAGCAGAAGCCTTCCAAGCTTACGACGAGGGTTCGATTCCCTTCACCCGCTCCATCTGCCGCCTGACGGCGGAAGATGGAGCGCGCCGGGTCAAGCGACATGCCGGAGGCATGTCGCCCGGCGGGGATCGGCACGCGCCTTGGCCTTCGTCCCGGCCGCCCAAGGCTTCGGCGTTGACACGCCTCTCCCCCGCCGCCATTTGGCGCGCCTCACCTCGTGGAGAGGTGGCCGAGTGGTTAAAGGCAGCAGACTGTAAATCTGCCCGCGCAAGCGTACGCTGGTTCGAATCCAGCCCTCTCCACCACAGCCCCGAGCGGCTGCCGGGCGTTGACGAACTGATCGCTGCGGAGGTGCCTCATGGACAAGATGCCTGCCCTGTTCATCGGTCATGGAAGTCCGATGAACACGCTCGAGCGAAATGGCTTTACCGACGCGTGGCGGGCGTTCGGACAGCATCTGCCGAGGCCCCGGGCGTTGCTGGTGATCTCGGCGCATTGGTTCTTCGGTGCGACCGCCGTCACCGCCATGCCCGCACCCCGGACCATTCACGATTTTTATGGTTTCCCGCCGCAGCTGTTCGAGTTCGACTACCCGGCCCGTGGTGATCCGGAGCTGGCTGAGGAAGTCGCGGAGGTGGTCAAGCCCGAGTGGGTGGGCCTTGACCGCGACCAATGGGGATTGGACCACGGCACCTGGTCGGTGCTCGCACATATGTACCCCGAGGCAGACGTGCCGGTGGTGCAGCTGTCCATCAACGCCTTGCGCCCGCTCGACTATCATCTCGCCTTGGCCGCCCGCCTGGCACCCTTGCGCGAGCGGGGCATCCTGGTGGTCGCCAGCGGCAACGTGGTTCACAACCTCCGGCGGCTGCAATGGGATCAGCGCGACCTAGCGTACGACTGGGCCGAGCGGTTCGACGACGCAGCGATCGAGCAGCTCGCTCGCGAGCCGGGCGACGTTCTGCGCCTGCGGGAGCATGAGGATTACGACCTGGCGGTGCCCACGCCCGACCATTTCATCCCGCTGCTCTACGCCGCCGGCCTGGCCTCGGCGGCCGGGGCGCCGCTGGAGCCGCTGGTGCGCGGCTATGCGATGGGATCGGTCTCGATGACCTGCTACGGCCTCGGCGCGGAGCTCGCAGTGCGCAAGGACGCAACCTGCGCCGCCCCGCTGCCAGCGGGCGTGCCGCCGGACCAAACCAACATGTGACGGGCACCCTGGAACCGCGGTCCGGGACTAAGCGCTTCGTGCCGGCGCGAAGTTACGGGAGCACTCCGCCAGGATTGCGGCTATGCAGGAGCGGCTTGGCGTCAAACGGGGGAGAGAGGCCGCGTGAACAGCCGCCGTCAGATCGGCATCGCGTCGGTGATCATCGGAACTGCGGCCAGCCTGGCGCTGCTCTATTTCCTGCGTAACATCATCATACCTTTGGTTGTCGCCATGGTCCTGGTCGTTCTGGTCCAAGCCCTGGTTCGGGCGATCGGCCATCGGTGGCGCTGGATGCCGGACTGGCTGGTCGCGGTGCTCGCGGCTCTCACCATCATCGTCACCTCGGCGATCGCGATCTATGTGCTGGTGCAAGGGGTCACCCAGATGGTTGGCCAAGGCCCGGCGCTGGTCGCGCGCATCGAGGGCCTGTTGCAGGATGCGCGGCGGACCTGGGGCGTCGAACAGCCGCTGCATGTCTCGACGGTGATCGGCCAGGTCAGCCTGCCGCAGCTGGCGGGGCGGCTCCTGACCGGAGTTCAGGGCCTGTTCTCGGCGCTGGTGCTGGTGATCCTCTACTTCGTGTTCCTGCTCGCCGAACGGCAGAAGGTCGCACGCAAGGTCCGCAACATGGCGGCGTCACGGGCGCAGTCTTCCGCCATCCTGCAAGGCCTGGAGCAGGTCGGCGAGGACATCGAGACCTACATCTGGGTGCAGACCCTCACCGGATTGATGCTGGCCGGCGGGTCGGCGCTAATCATGTTCGCAGTCGGGCTCGACAACGCGCTGTTCTGGACATTCGTGCTGTTCCTCTTGTCGTTCATCCCGATCCTTGGAGTGACGATCGGCTCGGTCGCGCCGGCGCTGTTCGCGCTGCTGCAGTTCCCGACATTGTGGCCCGCGATCATCATCTTCGGTGGTATCCAAGTCATCGCGTTCGTGGTCGGCAATCTCGTCTATCCGACCATGCAGGCGCAGACCCAGAACATCAGCCCGGTGGCAACGCTGCTGTCCCTCGCTTTCTGGACCGCGCTGTGGGGCATGCCCGGTGCGTTCCTGTCCGTCCCGCTGACCCTGATCCTGATGCTGATCTGCGCCAAGTTCGACAGCTCGCGGTGGGTCGCGGTGCTCCTGTCCAACGATGGCGCGCCTTACGCCTTGTCTCATCAGGCACGAGCGGACGCTGCTCGGCACCGACACCAAGACGCGGAAGCCGAAGCCTAGTCCAGCCGACGCAGCCTTTCTTCGCCCTTGCGATCGTGCTCGGGAACCGGGGCCCCGTTGCGAGGCGTTCCTCTACCCTCACCACCCTGCCGCGGGAGAATGGCATGCGCGTCGCCCTGATGATCGGAAGCCTCCGGGAGGGTTCGTATAACGCCCGGGTCGCGCACGCCATGACCCGGCTCGCTCCGGCAGAGGTGCAGTTCGCCATAAGCCGAATCGACGATCTGCCTCCCTACAACCAGGACGACGACAAGGATCAGGCACCGCCCGTGCGGCGGCTGAAGGAGGAGATCGCGGGCGCCGACGGAGTGATGTTCGCGACGCCCGAGTACAACCGCTCGGTTCCCGGCGTGCTCAAGAACGCGATCGACCACGCCTCGCGGCCCTATGGCCTCGGCGCGTGGGCGGGCAAGCCGGCCGGAATCCTCGGCGTGTCGGTCGGCGCGATCGGCACCGCTACCGCGCAGCAGCATCTCCGAAATATCCTGGCCTACCTCGACATGCCGACGCTCGGCCAGCCCGAGGTCTTTCTGCAATGGAAGGACGGGCTGGTCGACGAAGGGGGCAACATCGGGGAGGACAGCCGGGAGTTCCTGGGCGACTGGATCAACAAGTTCCTGGCCTGGGTGAGGCTCCACCCCCGACGGTGATGGCGCGCCGGCACCCTTCGCGGTCGCGGCGGTGGCAGCCATCGGCAGCAGCGCATCCTTGTCGGGCTGCCAGCCCTCCAGGTCGACCGGCTGCTCTAAGCGTTTGTCACGCACCGAGCTGGCCCTCCGCGCCGAATCAATCGGCATGGGCCGAGGCCAATTGGAAAGCTGCCGTCGGCGGTCGAACGTTCGAACCTCAAAAAGCTCGATTCCCGTGCTCCAACTATGGTAGCGGGACAACATGCTTGCCGCCGAACAAGTGAATGAAAGCCAACGAGTAATGAGCCTTCGCCGAGGCTTGGAGAAGAGCGCGGGAGAACCCCCGGCCCACGCGGCAGAGCGTGTTGGACGGCTGTCCGAAGGGCAGCTCCAGGTTCTCCGTCTGGTCGACGAACACCTGAATTCCAAGGAAATCGCAGCCGAACTCGGCATTTCGCCGCATACTGTGGACCAGCGCATCCGCGGGGCGATCAAGACGCTTGGGGTCTCCAAGCGCCAGGAAGCGGCCCGGCTGGTGGCGCAGGCGCAGCCATATCAACGATTGATACATCAACCGTCGCACATCGACGAACCGGGCGAACCCGGCGAAACGGATGGGGCGATCAGTTTTCAGATTCGGCACGCTGATCGTGCAGGAGGGGTCGGGCCCATCGGCCTCGAAACCGAGCAGGGGACGCTGGTGTCCCGGCCCTTCCTGGTACCGCCGTGGTCAACCAGGAGTCATCCCCGGAACGAGATGAGCGTGGGCCAGCGGCTGTTGTGGATCCTGTCGATCGCAATGGGCGCCAGCTTCTCAGCCGGCATGTACCTCGCGGGTCTCGAAAGTCTCGCCAGGCTGGCCGGTCACTAGGTCGCCCGCTCTATCTTCTCCGGCCAACGGTCCGAAGCGCCTAACGCGCCTTGTCGGAGAGGAGAGATCATGCGCAAATTTGAGATCCAGCAGTCAGCCCGCGAAGTCGCCACGCAGGTTCGCGCCGTGGAGGACTGCATCGAATCCGCACTTATCGAACTGGCCGAGCTGCAGAGCCGCCTGATCCGCGCCCGCGCCGTCGCCGGCGTCGGCATCGGCACCGGCCATGACGCGCTCGCCCAGGTCGCCTCGGCGCTGCAGGGGCTGGTCGCGGCGCGGGGCGATATGGCCGGTGCCCACGCGTCGCTGGTCGAAGCCAAAAACCAAGTCCCCGGACTGCGGACGGTTGGGTTCGGTGATGGCGGGGAATGCCCGCCGCAGAAGGCTCAGCTGCGCGCCGTTGGCTGATCCGAAGGACACAGCCAAACCATGTTTGGCGAGCTTAGCTCTTTGAACGCGATGGGGGGACGATGATCAGGATCGTCATTTATTGGGCTCTTCTGCTCATCGTCCTCTTTGCGGCATTCCGGCAAGGCGATCGAGAGACCCGTGGCGCCGCGCTGATTTGCCTGTGCGCTACCCTGTTGTCCGTCGTTCTCGTCACGCCCTATGCAGCCGGCTTCAAGCAGGTGGAGACCTGGGTGGCCCTGGTCGACATCGGCGTTCTGCTGGCGTTCGTGAGCATCGCAGTTCGTTCTGACCGCTTTTGGCCGCTCTGGGTGAGCGGTCTTCAGCTCACCACCGTACTGGCCCACGCGCTTCGCATTCTGCAGCCCCAGTTGGTGGATCTGGCGTACGCGGCGGCCATGCGGTTCTGGAGCTATCCCATTCTCCTGATTTTGGTGGTCGCGGCTTTACGCACCGGCCGCTACGGAACATTGAGGCCTTCCTCCAGCTAGTTGCTTGCGTCGGCATCGCGGCTACAGCGCGGCCATGAGCCCGGTCCCGCTGCCAACCATCGCCCTTCTCGACGCGCTGGAGGAGCCGGCTCTGCTGGTTCACCGGGAACGCACGGTTGCTGCCAACGGTGCGGCGCTTCGCCTGTTGGGCGAGAGTATCCTGGCTACCGACGTTCGCCTCGCGATCCGACAGCCGCAGGCGCTCCGCGCAGTGCTCGCGGCTCGTTCCGCCGACCTCGAAGTCAGCGGCATCGGCGGGCTGGAGCGAAGCTGGGACATGCACGTCCGGCCGCTTGAGCCGGAGCTTCTGCTGGTGCGGCTTACCGACCGTTCGGCCACCCGGGCCGCCGAGAAGATGCGGGTCGATTTCGTCGCCAACGCCAGCCATGAACTGCGCACGCCGTTGGCCACTATCATCGGCTATTCCGAGACCTTGGCCGAGGACGGCGGCCTGGCGCCCGAGCATCGCGGCCGCTTCGCCCGGACGATTCATGACGAGGCGCGGCGCATGCTGCGGATCGTGGAAGATCTGATGAGCCTGTCGCGGGTCGAGGCGGATCGCTTTGTTGTGCCGGGCGGACGGGTCGACTTGGGCGAGGTCGCCCGGATTGCTGCCGGGAACGGGCAACACCTAGCTGCCAGTCGCGGATGCCGGATCGTCGTGGAAGTGGACGATGGGCTGAACCGTGTTCCCGGCGATCTCACTCAGCTGGTGCAACTCGCCGACAATTTGGTCGGCAACGCCGTCCGCTACGGCTGCAGCCCGGCCGCGCCCGAGGCGACCGTGCGGGTGCAGCGCGAGGGCGATGGCGTTCTGCTCAGCGTCAGCGATCGTGGGGACGGCATCGCCGCGGTTCATCTCCCCCGGCTGACCGAGCGCTTCTACCGGGTGGATGCGGCGCGCAGCCGCGCTTCGGGCGGCACCGGCCTGGGGCTCGCCATTGTTAAACATATCGTCGAGCGGCACCGGGGCACGCTCACCATTGTCAGCGAGCCAGGCGAGGGAACCGAGGTGCAGGTGCGGCTGCCCAAGTCCTGAACCTTGTCACAAAACCGCAAACTCAGCGTCACACAGACGACCGAGCCTGCTGGGTAGAGGCGCGTGGGGAGCGGGCTTCGCACGCCCGCTAGGGAGTTTAGCTGATACATGAACAAGATTGCTCTTGCGCTGCCTTTGACAGCGCTTCTCGTAGCCTGCGGCAGCGGGGGCGAAGGCGGCAGCGGTGGCAGCCAGGGTGGCGCCGCCGGTGAACTGCAGGCGGTCGGCTCATCCACTGTTTATCCGTTCACCACGGCCGTCGCCGAAAGCTTTATGCGGGCTAACCGCGGCACCCGCGTGATCGTCGAGTCGACGGGTACCGGGGCCGGCATCAAGCTGTTCTGCGGCGGGGTAGGCGAGCAGTTCCCGGACATGGTCAACGCTTCGCGCGCCATAAAGAAGAGCGAATATGACGCCTGCACCGCAGCGGGCGTTCGCAACGTGATCGAGCTGCCGATCGGCATCGACGGCCTGACCCTGATCGAGGCGAACGGCGCGCCGCAGCTCAAGCTGACCGTTGCCGACATCTACAAGGCGATCGCCGCCAATCCGTTCGGCAAGGGTACCAACACCGCGCAGACCTGGCGGGACGTCAATCCCTCGCTGCCGCCCGTCAAGATCCGGGTGCTCGGCCCCCCACCTACTTCCGGCACGCGCGACAGCTTGGCCGAGCTCATCCTCACCAAGGGTTGCGAAAGCGATCCCGCGATGAAGGAGCTCAAAAAGACCGACGAGGCGCAGCACAAGGACGTCTGCACCAAGGTTCGCGAGGACGGCCTGTTCGTTGAGGCCGGCGAGAACGACAATCTACTGGTGCAGAAGGTTGCGGGCGACCCCGGCTCAGTGGGCGTGCTCGGCTACAGCTTCCTGGCGGAGAACGCTGACAAGATCCGCCCAGTCGAGATCGGCGGCGTGCTGCCGACGGAGCAGACGATCCAGAACCTGAGCTACCCGGGTGCCCGCAAGCTCTACGTCTACGTCAAGGGCGAGCATCTGCAGGCCAAACCGGCGCTCAAGACCTTCACGGCGGAATATGCCCGCATGTGGGGTTCGGGCGGCGAGCTGCAGAAGCGCGGGCTGGTGCCGTTCGGCGGTGCCGAAGCGCAGGCAGCGGCTGCGCAGGCGAGCGCCATGCAGCCGCTCGACGCGGCCGCGCTGAAATAGTCGGGAAACGGCGGCACCGTGACCCTGACGATCGCGCTTGCCGCCGTTCTGGCGATTGCCGTCGCTTTCGCTTACCTGGGCCGCAGCAGGGCTCGGGGTATGCGCAGCGGTGGATCGCGCCTTAACAGCCTGCCGGCCTACCATGCCGGCTACGTCTTTCTATGGGCAGCCCTGCCTGCGCTGCTCGCCCTGGCGGCTTGGTCGCCGATCCAGAACCGATTGGTCGAGCAGGCAGTCCTTGCCAGTCCGGCTGGGCAGCAGCTGCCCGAGTTCGACATGGTGCGCGACACCATCCTGTCGGAAGCCTACGAGATCGCTGCGGGCCAGCGGGAAGCGGGGTTCAATCCGGAATCGACGGCGCTTGCGCCGGTCTACCGCGCAACACTGGCGCATTACGCCTGGATCGGCGGGGGGCTCGCGATCCTGCTGGCGCTGGCTGGCGGTGCCTGGGCCCTGACCCGGGTGCATCCGGGCTTTCGCGCCCGCAGCGGCGTCGAGCGCTGGGTGATGGGCGCGCTGGTCGGGGCCTCGCTGATCGCCATTCTCACCACGCTTGGGATCGTGCTGTCCCTCCTTTTCGAGTCGCTGCGCTTCTTCTCCATGGTATCGCCCTCGGAGTTCCTGTTCGGGACGCAGTGGTCGCCGCAGACCGCGCTGCGGGCCGACCAGGCCGGAAGTTCGGGTGCGTTCGGCTCCATTCCGCTGTTCTGGGGCACCATCTTCATCGGCGCGATTATCGCCATGATCGTGGCGATCCCGCTCGGCCTCATGAGCGCGATCTTTCTGACCCAATATGCGCCGGCCAAGCTGCGGTCGGTGCTCAAGCCGGCGCTGGAGATCCTCGCCGGGGTTCCGACGGTGGTGTATGGCTATTTCGCCGCGCTGACGGTCGCCCCACTGGTGCGCGATCTTGGCATTGCGCTCGGCATCGGCTCGGCTTCGTCCGAAAGCGCGCTGGCCGCCGGCCTAGTGATGGGCATCATGATCATCCCCCTGGTGTCCTCCATGGCCGACGACAGCATCGCCGCCGTTCCCCAGTCGATGCGCGACGGCAGCCTGGCGCTGGGCGCCACCCGGTCGGAGACGATCAAGAAGGTGGTGCTCCCGGCCGCCCTTCCCGGCGTGGTCGGCGGCGTTCTGCTGGCGGTCAGCCGGGCGATCGGCGAGACCATGATCGTGGTCATGGCCGCGGGGCTCGCCGCCAACCTGACGATCAATCCGTTCGACAGCGTGACTACCGTGACCACGCAGATCGTTCAGTTGCTCACGGGCGATCAGGAATTCGATAGTCCCAAGACGCTCGCCGCGTTTGCGCTCGGCTTGGTGCTGTTCCTCATCACGCTGGTCCTGAACCTTATCGCGCTGCGGGTGGTTCGCAGGTATCGGGAAGCTTATGAATAGCGTTGCCCTCACGCGCTGGTCCGGCGAGGACGCGCAGCGCCGCGTGGCCAAGCGCTATGCCGCCGAACGCCGGTTCAAGCTGCTCGGCCTGCTCGCCGTCGGTATCAGCGTGGCGTTCCTCGTCTTCCTACTCGCCACCATGCTCGTCCGCGGAGTGGGGGGGCTGAGCGCGACGTTTCTCGCCGGGTCCGACTCGACCGACCCGGCCATGGCGGGCGTTTGGGGCGCGCTCAAGGGCAGCTTTCTGACGATCCTGGTGACGATCGGTCTGGCCTTTCCAGTGGGGGTGCTGTCCGCCGTCTACCTGGAAGAGTTTGCACCGCGGAACCGCTGGACTGACCTTATCGAGGTCAGCATCAACAACCTTGCCGCGGTGCCGTCGATCATCTTCGGCCTGCTCGGGCTCGCGGTGTTCCTGAACGTGCTGCACCTGCCGCGCTCGGCCCCGCTGGTGGGCGGGCTGACGCTCGCGCTGATGACCATGCCGGTGATCGTGATCGCCGGGCGCAACGCGATCAAGTCGGTGCCCCCGTCGATCCGCGACGCGGCGCTGGGCGTTGGCGCATCCAAGATGCAGGTCGTGTTCCATCACGTACTGCCGCTCGCCCTGCCCGGCATCCTGACCGGCACTATCATCGGCATGGCCCGCGCGCTGGGCGAGACCGCGCCGCTGCTGATGATCGGCATGCGCGCCTTTATCGCCGCGCCGCCTCAGGGGATCAGCGACCCCGCAACGGTGCTGCCCGTCCAAATCTTCCTCTGGTCGGACGAGGTCAGCCGCGGCTTCGTCGAGAAGACCAGCGCCGCCATTATCGTGCTGCTCGTCTTCATGCTGCTGATGAACGGCCTCGCCATCTATCTCCGCAACCGCTTCGAGCGCCGCTGGTAGACCCATGACCATGACCCAGGAAAAACAGCCGATCACCACCAACTCGGCGGTGCCCTTCCCGTCCACCGCCATCGCTGCCGACGCGGCGCGCGACGATGCGGGGATCGCCAAGGAGGATGCGGCCTGGACCGACCGGCCCGAACCGGCTGCGGGACCCGCGCCGATCACGGTCGAAACGCCCTCGCCCGAGCCGCAGGACACGGCCGAGCCTGCCGCCGGGCGCACGCCCAAGATGCGGGCCGACCGGGTCAGCGTCTTCTATGGCGACAAGCAGGCGCTCAAGGATGTATCGATCGAGGTGCACGACGATCGCGTGACCGCCTTCATCGGACCGTCCGGCTGCGGCAAGTCGACTTTCCTGCGCTGCCTCAACCGGATGAACGACACCATCGCCGGGGCGCGGGTCGCGGGCCAGATCGAGCTCGACGGCCACGACATCAACGCGCCCGACATGGACGTGGTGCAGCTCCGCGCCCGCGTGGGCATGGTGTTCCAGAAGCCCAACCCCTTTCCCAAATCGATCTACGAGAACGTCGCCTACGGCCCGCGCATCCACGGGCTCGCCCAGGGCAAGAGCGAGCTGGACGGCATCGTCGAGAAGTCGCTGCGGCGCGCCGGCCTGTGGGACGAGGTCAAGGATCGACTGCAGGAAAGCGGCACCGCCCTATCCGGCGGTCAGCAGCAGCGCTTGTGCATCGCCCGGGCGATCGCAGTCGATCCGGAGGTGATCCTGATGGACGAGCCGTGCTCGGCGCTCGACCCAATCGCCACCGCCAAGATCGAGGAGCTGATCCACGAACTGCGCGGGCGCTACGCCATCGCCATCGTCACCCACAATATGCAGCAGGCTGCGCGCGTCTCTCAACGCACCGCCTTTTTCCACCTCGGCGAGCTGATCGAATACAACCGCACCAGCGATATCTTCACCAACCCGCGCGAGCAGCGCACCCAAGATTACATCACCGGCCGCTACGGCTGATCGGAGCTTCATACCCATGGCGACCCAGGGACATACGCTGAAGGCGTTCGACGAGGATCTCGACCGGCTGCGCGCGCTCATCAGCGAGATGGGCGGGCTGGCCGAGCACGCCATCGGCGAGGCGATGCGCTGCCTGGTCGACCGCGACGTCGACGGCGCGCACCGAGTGATCGAGGACGACAAGAAGCTCGACGCGCTGGAGATCGAAACGGAAAAGCGGGTGGTGCAGCTCATCGCCCTGCGCGCGCCCATGGCCGGCGACCTCCGCGACGTCGTCGCGGCCCTCAAGATTTCGGGCGTGGTTGAGCGGATCGGCGATTATGCCAAGAACATCTCCAAGCGCGTTGCCGTCCTCGAAGACGCCGGCAAGATCGAACCCTTGTCGTTGCTGCCCGAAATGGCTCGCATCGCTTCACAGATGGTGCACGAGGTGCTGAACGCGTTCGTCAATCGAGACGCGGAAGCCGCGCTCCGAGTGTGCGAGCGCGACAAGGCCGTTGACGATTTCTACGACAGCATCTTCCGCACCCTGCTTACGCACATGATGGAGGACACGCACTCCATTCGTCATGCCACCCACCTGCTGTTCGTCGCCAAGAACCTGGAGCGCGTCGGCGACCACGCCACCAACATTGCCGAGATGGTCTACTACGCCGCAACCGGGCGCCACATGGGCGAGCGGGTCAAGGGCGCGGACTCAGTGGCGGCTTAAGCTGCGCCGGGGCCATCCTTTGCTCGTCCTGCGCGAAGCGCGAGCGTGAAGTCCAAGGGCGAGCGAGGAAAGCCGTGACCAACCGCCACCTTCTGCTGGTCGAGGACGACCGGCCGCTCGCCGATCTCATCAGCTTCCACTTCGAGCGGGCCGGCTATAACATCACCCGCACCGGCGATGGAGAGGAAGCGCTGATCCTGGCCGACGAGGTCAAGCCCGACCTGGTGCTGCTCGACTGGATGATCGAGGGCGTCAGCGGCATCGAAGTCTGCCGCCGCCTGCGCCGCCGTCCGGCCACGGCCAACCTGCCGATCGTCATGCTCACCGCCCGCGGCGAAGAAGCGGATCGCATCCGCGGGCTGGAGACGGGCGCCGACGATTATGTCACCAAGCCGTTCAGCCCGAAGGAACTCGTCGCCCGCGCGGGTGCCGTGCTGCGCCGGGTCCGGCCAGCCCTGGCCGCCGAGACGCTCGAGTACGCTGGGCTGGAGATGGACCTTGCGGGGCATCGGGTGCGCCGCAGTGGCCGCCCGGTGCAGCTCGGACCGACCGAGTACCGGCTGCTGCGCCACTTTCTGGAGAACCCGGGCCGAGTCTTCTCGCGGCAGCAACTCTTGGAGACCGTCTGGCCGCACAGCGAGGAGATCGAGCTGCGCACGGTGGACGTGCACATCCGTCGGCTGCGCCTGGCGATCGGCGAACCCGACCTGATCCGGACGGTCCGCAGCGCGGGCTATGCGCTTGACGCCGACGGCTTGAGCTAAGCAAAGGGCGGCATGTCCCGCCGCAAGAAGTCGCACCAGTCCCACGGCACCGCCAACCGCCCGCGCTTCTGGGGCAAGCATGCGGTGGCGGCGGCGCTGGACAACCCGGAACGACGGGTGCTGAAAGCCTGGGCGACGCAGGAAGCGGCCGAGTTCATGCAGTTCCCGGCCGACCTGCCCGTGACCATGGCAGAGGCGCCGGACCTCGGCCGCCTCGTGCCGGGCGACGCGCCGCATCAGGGCGTGGTCGTGGAGGTCGAGCCGCTGGAGGACGTCTGGCTCGGCGACCTGCTCGCCCAGGCGGACGAGCGGGCGGCGCTGCTGGTACTCGATCAGGTCACGGACCCGCACAATGTCGGGGCGATCCTGCGCTCGGCCGCTGCCTTCGGCGCGCTGGGCATCGTTACTCAGGACCGTCACTCGCCACCTGAGAGCGGCGCGCTGGCCAAGGCCGCGTCGGGCGCGCTGGAGCGGGTGCCATGGGCGCGGGTCGTCAATCTAGCTCGCGCTCTGGACGAGATCGCCGAAGCGGGTTTCTGGCGCATCGGCCTGGCCGGCGAGGCCGACAGCGACCTCAAGGATGCGCTGGGGCCGGCCAAGGTAGCGCTGGTGCTGGGCGCGGAAGGGCCGGGCATGCGGCAGAACACGCGCGAACATTGCGACGCGCTTGCCCGCCTGCCGATCAGCGATGCGGTGGAAAGCCTCAACGTGTCAAACGCGGCGGCGGTAGCCCTCTATGCCGCGAGCGTAGCCTGATGGTCCGCACGCGCGACAGCCTCGACGCCGGCCTTGCTCACCTCCAGGCCGCCGAGCCCGCCTTCGCCGCGGTGCTCGACCGCCACGGCCATCCCGAGCCGCGCAACAGCGAGCCGGGCGCCGCGACCCTGATGCGGACCATCGTCGGGCAGCAGGTCAGCGTCGCCGCCGCGAGGTCCATGTGGAGCAAGCTGGAAGCCGCCTACGGCTCGCCGCCGGATCTCGGCCGCGTCTTGCTGGCGAGCGACGAGGAGCTGCGCGCGCTCGGCCAATCCCGGCAAAAGGCCGGCTACCTCCGATCGCTCGCGCAGCTGATCGTCTCGGGCGAGCTCGACCTCGACAAGCTACCCGACGACGACGAGGAAGCGGTGGCACTGCTCACCCGGATCAAGGGCATCGGCCGCTGGTCCGCGGAGATCTACCTGCTGTTCGCGGAAGGCCGCGCCGATGTCTGGCCCGCGGGCGATCTTGCTGTGCAGGTGGAGGTCGGTCGGCTGCTCGGCCTCGAGGCCAAGCCGAGCGAAAAGGCGCTGCGTGAACTGGCCGAGCCCTGGCGCCCGCACCGCGGCGCCGCCGCCGTGCTCGCCTGGCACAGCTACAATTCGGTGGGAACGGCGCTTTAGCGGCGCACGCCGCCGGGTAGCGATCGCGCGACCATCCCGCGGAACTCGCGCGGACCCGGATCGGTGCGCAACGGCCCGAGCTTCTCACTGTCAGCCGCTCCGCGCCCGATCAGATACGCCCTGGAGGTGCGACCCATGCTGTTGCCGGCGCGGTAGACGACGTTTAGCGCTACCAGCGGAACCAGCACCCGGCCCTCGCCGGCGGCATATTCGCGGAACGCTGTCCGGGGCATCCGCACCACCGTCTGCAACACGGCTTGGTCGAGCGGCGCGATCATCTCGGCCGCCTGCGGCTGCGGGTCGGGCCGGGCGAAGAAGGTGGCGAGCTCGCGATCCTGATCGGGCCCGGCGTTCAGGGGCAGGACCTCCACGCCCACCTGCCGGGCAGGCACGCTGCCGCTATTGGCAACCACCAGCTGCAGATGGAGCTGGAGCTCTTCCTCCGTCAGCGCGGCGGCCGCGACTTGCACCTCTAGGTCCAGCCATGGCCGCAGCCGCGTCGACACGATGCCTACGCCCTTGGGATGGCTAAGCGCGAGGGCCGGTGCGGGCTGCGCGGAGGGCGCCGCAGCCCGAGGTGCGGCGGGCCGCGGCTCCGGACGGGGCGCGGGCGGTGCCGGAGCAGCGCCGGCAAAGGCCAAGGCGCCGTCCTCAAGCTGACCATCCGAGCCCGTGCGCCGCCGGCTCCACAGGAACAAGCCGCCGGCAATCACCACTGCAAAGGCGAGCAGCCACGGCCACATGGAAGCGCCGTTTTCTTCGCTGACCGGCGGTGGCAGAGCCGGCACGGCCGGCCCGCTAGGTGGCGTACCAAAGCCCGGCGAGTTGAAGTCAAAGGATGCGGACGGCGCCGGAGTTGGTGGCGGCAGCGCGAGCGAGGTGGTCGGGGCAGCTGCGGTCGCAGGCGCGGACCCGGACGCGGGCGCGCTGCCAGCCGGCGCGCGCTCCGCCACGCCCTCCCGTTCAGTGGGCGAGTTGGTGACCGGCGTAGGCGTCCGGCGCGCGACCGCGGGACGATCGGGGCTGGTGACCGGAGCGCTCTGCTGCGGCGGAGGTTGCTCGGCCGGCTCGGTCCGCTGAGTGTTTGATCCGCCCAGCGAAAAGTCGCGCAGCTGCTCGGGACCGACGGTGCCTTCGCGCGGCGGTGGCGGCGGCGCGACCACATTGCTCTGAGCGGACGCGGGCGCCTCGGCCGACGCGACCAGCGCGCCGACAAGCAGCAGAACAGGCAAGCGAAATCCGCAAAACACTGACGGTGATCGAACCTCGTTAGAGCCGGCGGGCCATTGAAGCGCTGCCGCGCGGCGCCTGAACCCAGCCTGTGTCAGCCGCGCCTCATGCCCTGCCGAGCGCAGAGGCACAAGCATCTCGTGCCATGCCCAGCGCGGCGCGCAATCGGTTGGGCGAATTGGCGCTTAACTCAAACGGAGCCCCGCCGCATAACGCACCGCCTTTTCTGCGTAATGTGCGGCGGAGGCCTGCAGCACCGCCACTTCCCGTTCATTCAGCTGCCGCGCGATCCGCGCTGGTGCACCGACGATCAGCATGCCGGGCTCGAACGTCTTGCCCTCCGTCACCAGCGCGCCGGCGCCGACGATGCAGCCGGGTCCGACCAGCGCGCCGTTCAGCACCCGCGCGCCCATGCCGATCAGGGCTCCGTCCCCAACCGTGCAGCCGTGCAGTGTCGCCTGGTGCCCGATGGTCACCCGGCTCCCGATCACCAGCGGCGCATGCGGGTCGGAGTGGCACACGGACCCGTCCTGGATGTTGCTTTCCTCGCCCACGATGATTGGCGTGTTGTCCGCGCGGATCACCGCCCCGAACCAGACGCTGGTCCGCGCGCCCAGGCGAACGTCGCCGATCAGGTCGGCAGACGGCGCGGCCCAAGCTCCCGCGGCCAGCACAGGCTCGCGGCCTTCCCAATGATACAACGGCATGGCCGCGAGCGTAGCGGTCACCCTGTCCCCATGTCGATGAACTTGTGCTTTGCGTGCGGGATTTCTCCCGCTAGCCAAGTGTTCCAGCATGCTCGACACCGCCCCATCGCCGATCGGCTTCCTCCACAACGATGGGGAATGTGCAAAGCTCATGGCGACCATGGACTGGTCGGGCAGCCTTGGTGATCCCGCGGATTGGCCTTCCAGCCTGAAGGTGGCCACTGGCTTGCTGCTCCACTCCCCCGTGCCGATGGTCATGCTGTGGGGCATGGACGGCATCATGATCTATAACGATGCTTATTCGGTGTTTGCCGGCGGCCGGCACCTGGAACTGCTCGGCTCCAAGGTCCGCGAAGGCTGGCCGGAAGTTGCGGAGTTCAACGACCAAGTGATGACGGTCGGGCTGGCCGGCGGCACCCTTAGCTACCGCAACCAGGAACTGACGCTTCACCGCCACGGCCGTCCCGAACAGGTCTGGATGAACCTCGACTACTCGCCGGTGCTGGATGAAGGCGGCAGGCCGGGCGGGGTGCTGGCGGTCGTGGTCGAGACGACCGCGGCCGTTCGGGCCGTCGAAGCCATGCGACAGGCAACCGAGCGCCTGCGCTTCTTTGACCGGCTTTCCACCGCAACAAGCGTGCTGTCGAGCCCAACGGAGGTCATGGCGGCGACCGCGCGCCTGCTTGGCGAACAGCTCGGCACCTCCGTAATCGCTTACGCCGACATGGATCCCGACGAGGACCGGTTCACCATCCGCGGCGATTGGGCGGCACCGGGCTCCCAATCGATCGTGGGCACCTATAGCCTGACTGCGTTCGGGCCGACCGCCAACGAAGCGCTGCACGAAGGACGACCATTCATCACCCGCGACACGCTGGCGGCGCTGGGACCGGACGAAGGCGCCCTGCTGCTTGATCTCGGGCTTGGAGCGACCGTGTGCATTCCGCTGGTCAGAGACGGCCGGCTGACGGCCTTGATGGCGGCGCACAACAAGCATCCACGTGACTGGACGGCGGCGGAATTGTCATTGATCGCTGAAACGACCGAGCGGAGCTGGGCGCATGGGGAGCGGGTCCGATCCGAAGCGATCCTACGCGAAAGCGAGGAGCGCCTGCGGGTCGTGGTCGACAGCGCAACGGACTATGCGATCTTCACCATCGATCCTGAGCGGCGGATCACCAGCTGGTCGCAAGGGGCCGCGGACATTTTCGGTATCACCCGTGACGAAGCCATTGGCCGCAGTGGAGACGAACTTTTCACTCCCGAGGACCGCGCAGCCCAGCAGCCCGAAGAAGAAATCGCTATCGCTCGCCGGGAGGGCTGCGCCCCGGACGAACGCTGGCACCAGCGGCTGGACGGAACCCGCGTCTTCCTCAACGGCTCGGTCCATCCGCTGCCGCATTACGAGCTTGGGCAGGAGCGCGGCTTCATCAAGGTCGTGCGCGATGAAACGGAGCGCCGGCGCACGGAGGCCGCGCTTCACGAAACGGCGGAGCGGTATCGGCTGATCGCCCAAGCTACCAATGATCCAATCTGGGATTGGGACTTCGCTTCCCAGCACGTCATCTGGAATGAAGCGGTGCGAAATCGCTTCGGTCATGACGAGGCGGTCGGCGGAACCGATGCGCAATGGTGGGTGGATCACATCCATCCCGAAGACCGTGAGCGCATCCACCACAGCATCTATGCGGTGATCGACGGCGGCGGGTCGAGCTGGATCGATGAATACCGCTTCCTTCGCGCCGACGGCAGCTCAGCCCATGTCCTGGATCGCGGGACCGTCATCCGCGACGACCGCGACCGGGCGATCCGGATGATCGGCGCCATGCTCGACCTCAGCGAACGCCACGAGGCGGAGGCCGCGCTGGCCGAAAGCGAGGCGACGCTGCGTAGCGTGCTCGAGCAGATGCCGATCGGGGTGGCGATCGCCGAAGTCCCCAGCGGCAGGCTCGTCCACTACAACCAGGCTTGCGCAAAGATCCTGGGACGGGAGGTACGTCCCGGCGCGACCAGGGATTACGGCATCTTTCATGCGATCAAGGAGGATGGAACAGCGTTCGCCATCGCCGAATATCCCTTGTCACGGGCGGTGATGAGCGGGGAGACGATCATCGACGAGGAGATCCGCTACCGCCGCGGCGATGGTGAGATCGTCACCCTGGAGGTGAGCGCCGCTCCGATAGAAACCGCGCAGGGGCGGTCGCTGGCCGTCACCACCTTCACCGACATCAGCGCCCGTAAGCGCGGCGAGCGCCATCAGCAGCTGCTGATCGACGAGCTTAGCCACCGTGCCAAGAACCTGCTGGCGATCATCCAGAGCGTCGCTCAGCAGAGCTTCAAACAAGACCGACCCCGCGAGGAAATGGTTCGCGCGTTCGAGGGACGACTTGGGGCGCTTGCCGCCGCCCACGGGATCCTGACGCAACAGAAATGGGAAAGCGCTCCCCTCCGCCGGATCATCTGCGACACGATCATCGCCGTGAAAGCGGACGATCACCGGCTGAAACTGGATGGGCCCGAACTGATGGTGTCGCCCAAGACGGGGTCAGCCTGGCGATGGCGGTGCACGAGCTGACCACCAACGCGCTGAAATACGGCAGCTTCAGCAATGACGGCGGCACGGTGGACGTACGCTGGGAGGTTCTCGACGATCGGCTCAATCTTCGCTGGGCGGAGCGCGGGGGTCCCGCCGTGGAGGCCCCGTCCCGCCGCGGCTTCGGCAGCCGGATGATCGAACGCGGGCTGGCGGCCGAGCTCGGCGGAACGGTGCACATCGACTTCCAGCCCGACGGGATCGTTTGCACCGTGGATGCCCCCTTTCCCGAAGCCGCATGAGCCTACTCCACAACAAGCGGGTGTTGCTGGTCGAGGACGAGGCGGTAATCGCCTTTGCCGTCGAGGACGCCTTGCTGGAGCTTGGCTGTGAGGTGGTCGGCCCGGCTTTCTGCCTGGAGGAGGCGGTCGCCTTGGCGAGTGCCGAACCGATCGACGCGGCCATTCTGGACGTCAACCTTAACGAGCAGCGCAGCTATGCCGTGGCTGACGAGCTGAAACGCCGCGGCGTTCCGTTCCTGTTCGCTACGGGCTATGCCGAAGGCGGGCTCGATTGGGACCGCTCGGAAGTGGATGTGCTATCCAAGCCTTACCGCAAGGACCAAATTGCCGCGGCCTTGTGCCGGCTCCTCCGCTTCTAAGGCGCGCCGCGAACATCCAGAGCACGCGGCCACGCGAAGTAAGCTGGAACCAACCGGTGAGAACATGCGCTATAAGGCCAAGGCTTGAACCGGAGTCGCCGGCGTGACCCGCTGCTCCGGCAGGGACGAGCACCAGGAGCCTGAGGCACCATGATCCCCACTCGGAGGCGCGTCGAAGGGTGGAATGCGCGCCTACCCAGGTCGCGCCTGCTCGACCGGGCCGATGCCCGGCTTCCGCTGCTGTTCGCCGACCCGGACCGTTCTCCGCTCGACCGCTACAAGCTGCTGTTCGATTACCTACTCGCCGGTTTCCTGGAGTTCCGGACGCCAAGCGGGGAGCGCGCCTACTACCCTGGCTTCAAGGGCATGAGGGGTCATCGGATCGAAGGTCTCGAAGGTTTCGCACGCACGGTTCCGCTGTTCGCCAGCTGGCTCGCTTCGGGCCGGGGCGAGCAGGTGATCGATCCCCGCACCTCGGCCCCCGTCGACCTCGCGGACCTGATCCGGGGCGGCCTCCTGGCGGGAACGGACCCCGCGGCCCCGACCTACTGGGGCGAAATTGGCGACATGGACCAGCGGCTCGTCGAGGCGGCCGACATCGCGCTGATCCTGTGGCTGACCCGTGCTTCGATCTGGGCCCATTTTACCCCTGCCGAGCGGCAGCAGATCGCAGACTGGCTCCGCCCAGTGGCTGTGCGGGAGGTGTCTCCGAACAACTGGCTGCTGTTCCAGGTGCTCGTCGTGGAAACGCTGATCGCCCTCGGCATGCCCGCGGACAGCGACGCCAGCCAGGCGGCATGGGCGGCCTTCAAAGGGCTCTACCGCGGATCGGGCTGGTTCTACGACCCGCCGATGGGGATCGATTTCTACAACAGCTGGGGGATCAGCTACGCCCTTTATTGGATCGATCAGGTCAGTCCTGCGCTGGATCATCAATTCATCCGTGAAGCGTTAAGCGCTTCGGCCGAGTTGACGCTTCATCTCATCACGGCCGAGGGGTTGCCCATCATGGGCCGCAGCATACCCTACCGGATGGCCATGCCGAGCCCGGTGCTCATCCAATCGCACCTCGACCCCGACCGCCTGGATCCCGGACTCGCCCGGCGGGCGCTCGACGCGGTGTGGCTGTACTTCGTCCGTCATGGCGCTCTGGCCCAAGGCTGCGCCACGCAGGGCTACCACCGGGCGGACAAGCGGCTGCTCGACCGCTATTCCGGTCCGGCGAGCGGCCAATGGTCGCTGCGTTCGCTGGTGCTGGCGTTCCTCCACCCCGACGACGCGCCCTTCTGGACTGCTCCGGAGAAACGGTTGCCCGTGGAGGTTGCGAATTATCGCCGCGAGTATCCAGAGCTCGGCTGGGTAGTTGGGGGTGACAAGGCCGCAGGAGAGGTCAGCATCACCATCCCCGCCAATCCCGAGCGTGAGAATGCTTCACTGCAGCCGCATGGCGCCTGGCGAAAGGCTGTTGAACGTCTATTCCACAAGCCCCATCAGCCGCACAACTACCACGTCAGATACTGGCGCCGCCGCTACTCATCGCGGCGACCTATCGCTTAGTTGAAAAGCTACCCGCGAAGCAAGAGTGGTGCCCAGGAGAGGACTCGAACCTCCACGCCCTTGCGAGCGCCAGCACCTGAAGCTGGTGCGTCTACCAATTCCGCCACCTGGGCACAGGAGCTTGCTGATTAGCTGGTAGGCGGCGGCGCTTAGAGGCGCGCGGCTCGCCTTGTCAACGCTCCATGCGTGCGGCTACGGCGCTCGGCATGATCGACCCTAATGTGAACTGGCGCGAACGGACGGTCGTCGTGCTCGGCGGCGGCGGCTTTGTCGGGCGCTACGTCTGCGAGCAGCTGTTCGCGACCGGCGTCCGGGTGCGCGTGGCGCAGCGCCACCCGCGGCAGGCCTACTTCCTCCAGCCGCTGGCGGCGGTGGGCCAGCTGGACGTCGTCCGGCTCGACATGACCCGCCCTGATACGCTGGCTCCGGTGATCAACGGCGCTTGGGGCGTCATCAACCTGGTCGGCGCGTTCGGCGGCGATCTCCTCCGCGTTCATGCCGAGGCTCCTGCCCGCGCTGCCGAGCTCGCCGCGCAGGGCGCCGCCGAAAGCTTCGTCCATGTGTCCGCGATTGGTGCCGATCCGGCCAGCCCATCCGTCTACAGCTCCAGCAAGGGCGAGGGCGAGCGGCGCGTGCGCGAGGCGTTCCCTTCAGCCACCATCATCCGCCCGAGCCTGGTCTTTGGGCAGGAGGATCAGCTGACCAATCGCTTCGCCGCCATGGCTAAGCGCGCCTTCTTGCCCGTGCTCGCGCCCGGAACCCGCTTCCAGCCAGTCTGGGTCTGCGACCTTGCCCGCGCCCTCGCCCGAGCCGCGGCAGATCCCGAGGAGTTCGGCGGCAAGACTTTCGAGATCGGCGGGCCGCAGGTCATGACCATGCGTGAGCTCAACCGGGAGATCGCTGGGCTCGCCGGGCAAGACCCGGAGATCGTGGACCTGCCGAACTTCGTCGGCGACCTGATGAGCCGCGCAGGCTTTCTGCCGGGCGCTCCGTTGACCCGCGATCAATGGCTGATGCTGCAACGGGACAATGTGGCGAGCGGACCGGGGCTGGAGGCTTTCGGAATCGAGCCCACGCCGCTCGGCACGATCGGCGGAGAATGGCTCGGCCGCTTCCGCAAGGGCGGACGTTTCGCCAGCCGCAACGCGCAAGCGTCCGCCGGCTAGAAGCGCATGCCTATCCTCTTGTTGGTGGTCCTCCTCGGCATTGTGGAGGGCCTGACCGAGTATCTGCCGGTTTCCTCCACCGGCCACCTCATCCTGGCGACCGAACTGCTCGGCTTTCGCGCGGAGGACTGGGAGGCGTTCAACGTCGCCATCCAACCCGGCGCGATTCTGGCGATCGTGGTGCTCTATTGGCGCACCTTCGCCGACGTGCTGACCGGCCTGTTCCGCCGCTCGCCCGATGCCTGGCGGTTCGTGCGCAACCTGGTGGTCGCCTCCCTGCCTGCGGTCGTTCTTGGATTGCTGATCGGCGACATGATCGAAGGGCTGCTCGGCAACGCGGTGGTGGTCGCCTGGGCGCTGATCATCGGCGGGGTCGCCATCCTGATCATCGAGCGGCTGGTGAAGCCGCGCGAGTGCGGCGGCGTCGCCAACCTGTCGATCCGCCAGTCGGCCATGGTCGGCGTGGTGCAATGCCTGGCGATGATCCCGGGGGTCAGCCGCTCCGGCGCGACCATCCTCGGCGCGATGGCGCTGGGTGTGGACCGTAAGACTGCGGCGGAGTTCAGCTTCTTTCTGGCCATGCCGACGCTCGGGGGAGCGACCGTCTACTATCTTGCCAAGCACGGGAACCGCGTTTCGCCTGAAATGTACGGTAACATTCTGATCGGCTCGGCAGTGTCCTTCGTGGTGGCGCTGGTGGTGGTGAAGCTGTTCGTCGGCTTGGTCACCCGCTACGGCTTTGCCCCGTTCGGCTGGTACCGCATCGTCGCCGGCGCCGCGGCGCTGGTCTGGCTGGGGCTGCGCTGACGATCGTTCATCCGCGTGCAAGATCGCCACGCTAGTTTCCTGACTTCTTCGCTGATTCCGGGAATGCCCTCATGCGTCTGCCGTTCGCCATCGCCGCTTTTGCCGCGACCGCCGCGTCGCCGGCGCTTGCCCAGCAGCCTGCGTCTCCGCCGCCGCCAGTGGCGCCGCAGCTGCCGCCGGAGCTGACCGACCCGCGGGCCCTGGATCAGCTGGGCAACGTCGCGGGCGTGCTTGCCCGCGCGTTGCTTGAGCTACCGGTCGGCGAAGTGGAAGCGGCGCTGGAGAACCGTCCGGTCACCGCGGAGGATCGGCGCAAGACGGTTGCGACCGAGACCGGCATGAACCCTCGCGAACTCGATGGCGAAGTCAAGCGCGGCAAGGTGGCGGTGAAGCAGGGCGGCCAGGCGATGGCGCGGACCCTGCCGGTGATTACCCGTGCGCTCAACCAGGCGGGCGAGCAGATCGGCCGCGCGATCGCCAACCTGCCTTCCCCGACCTACCCGCGGCAGTAACGTCATTCCGGCAGAGGCCGGATCTGAACTGTCGGAGATGCCGGCCTCCGCCGGGATGACGCTTGTGGCAACCCCACAGCGCGCTAAAGCCCGCAGCCATGTGGCAGCTTCTGCAATTCCCCCTGTGCCCTTTCTCCCGCAAGGTCCGGCTGCTCATGGCCGAGAAGGGGATCGCGATCGAGCTGGTTCGCGAGCATCCATGGGAGCGGCGCGACGAGTTCGTGGACCTCAACCCGGCGGGCGAGACACCCGTGCTGGTGGAGCCGGGCGGCGGCACCGTGCTGATCGGCAGCCAGCCCATCGCCGAGTTCTTCGACGAAACAGTGGACCGCATGCCGCTGATCCACGGCACGGCCGCGCAGCGGGGGGAGATCCGGCGCCTCACCGCATGGTTCGACGAGAAGCTGTTCCGCGAAGTGGTGGAGCCGCTGATGGTGGAGCGGATGCGCAAGCGGCTGGTCAGCCACGAGAGTCCCGACACCCGGATGCTGCGCGAAGCCATGCGGATCGGCAACAACCACCTCGACTATCTCGACTATCTGCTCGACCACCGCCGCTGGATCGCCGGCGCGAGCCTGAGCCTGGCGGATTTCACCGCCGCCGCGCACCTTAGCGTCATTGACTATCTGGGCGCGCTTGATTGGCGCAGCCACAAGCAGACCAAGGACTGGTACGCGGTGATGAAGTCGCGCCCGAGTTTCCGGCCGCTGCTTAGCGAGCGGATGGAGGTGATCGTCCCCCCGCCGCACTACGACAAGGTGGATTTCTGAGCCGGGCTCGTGACGCAGGTAAAGCCACCGGGCAGACAACCGTTAATGGCCGGTATCGACAGGCCGTGCCGCGTACGGCGCAGCATCAGCCGCCATCCGTCCGCACCGGCAGCTTCCGGCTTACCGCGTAAATCCCGAAGTGGTATCAGCCACTTACCGTGGCCCGCCGAGTGGCGGGTCCGCATCCACAGGAAGGTGGAGCAATGTCCTACTCGAAGATCGCAGCCTTGGGCGCGTCGGCGCTCCTGATGGCGGGGTGCGCCACCCGCGAGGGCGAGAACGGCACGCAGGCGGAGGGCTCGACCACGACGATGTCGGCGCCAACCAACGATATGTCAGTCGGTACGACGGGCGACACGACCACGACCACCGACCCGACCACGGGTACAACCACCACAAACACTACGACCGGCCCGACCAATCAGGTCGACGCCACGACGTCGCCGCCGGGCACAACCACGACCACGACGACCGATACCACAACCAACGTCGGCGTGGGCAACGATAGCAACACCACTACCCCGCCCCCACAGTAGAGGCAGGATCGAGCAAGGCAGGAGAGGGCAGCGCGGTCGAACCGCGCCGCCCTTCACATCTGAAGCTTACTTCTGGACCGTCGTCGGCTGGCTCGCCGCGACGAGCGGCTGTACGGGCGCGGCCACTGCCAAGGGTGCCTGAGGCGCCGCAGCGATGGACAGGGTCACGTCCTAATCGACGAAGCCCTTCACGTTGGCACCCATGGGGACCACGGCGCTGGTGCCCGTCATGAAGAAGCCTGCCACCGGAACAAGGGCGAGCGCCGCGACCACGCCAGCGGTGCCAGTGACGCCCTTGTCGTCGAACGCGCCGCTGAGGCGGATCTGGCGGCCGTTCACCGTCACGTAGAGAACCCGCGCACCGAGGAGGCCCGACTTGCCCCACATGCCCTTGTTCCGCACGTCGGTGATCTCACCCATCGCCGGGCTGCCGACCGGGACCACGGTTACGCCCTGCACGACCACCGGCTCGGAGGTCTCCATGCGGAAGCGCTGGCCGACGCGCAGCTTCTTGCCCTTGGTGGTCAGTTCCTGGCTGAGGCGCAGCGGGACCACGGTGCCGGTCCGCAGAACGGCGTTGGCCATCGATGGCGCAGCGATCGGAGCTGGCGCGGCAGGGACAGCCGCCACCTGAGCAGACACGGAAACGGGCGCGAACAGCAGCGTGCACGCGAGAAGACGCGATTTCATGAATGTACCCCTTTCTTCTGGCTCGATTGCCCCCGAGCCGCCGCGAGATGACGCGACGGGCCCGGTTACGTCCAGACTAGCTAAGGCGCGGTAAACGGCAGCTCAGCCAGTCTTGGTGGCTTAACCGCCCACTGCGCTCACCAGATAGTTGAGGCGAAGGTCCTCGCTGAGGTGCAGCCCGCGCGCAGGCGATGCCGCGATCCCCATCGTGTCCACCACCCGCAGCCCCGCATCCGCCATCAGCGCCGTCATGCGCTCCGGTGGAATGAAGCTGCCGTAGTCGTGCGTGCCCTTGGGAATGCGGCCGAAACCCTCCGCCAAGGTAATGGTCAGCAGCTTCGCCCAGGCCGTGCGGTTGGGGGTGGACAGGATCAGCAGCCCGCCGGGCGCCAGCCGAGTAGCCAGGTCGCGGAGAAAGCCCTCCGGCGAGGCGACATGCTCGATCACCTCCATGGCGGTGACCAGGTCGAATTGGCCCCCGATCTCCTCGACCCCGCACGCCCGGTAGTCGATTGCCAAGCCCTGCCCTGCAGCATGCGCCCGCGCGGCGGCGATCAACTCGGGCGCCGCGTCCACCCCTGTGACCTCTGCGCCCAGCCGCGTCAGCGGCTCGCACAGCAGCCCGGCGCCGCAGCCGACGTCCAGCGCCGTTCTGCCCGCCAGCGGTCGCACCCCACGCTCGTCCTCCTGCCAATGCTGGTCGACCCGGTCACGGAGATAGCGCAGCCGCACGGGATTGAGGCGGTGCAGCATGGCCGACGCGCCGTGCGGGTCCCACCAATCGCCCGCCAGCGCGCCGAAATGCTCCGCCTCCCGCGCCACGATGCTCGTCGGCGCTCCGGCCAGGCTTGTACTTGTTTCCGCCATGACCGCCTCCTAACAGGACGCCGCCGCCAACCCAAGGAACCGCCGCAGCTTCATGGCCCGTATCGTGATGAAGTTCGGCGGCACGTCCATGGCCGGGATCGAGCGCATCTTGAGCGTGGCGGCGCGCGTGCGTCGCGAGGCGGGGGCCGGGAACGAGGTGCTGGTCGTGGTTTCCGCCATGGCTGGCGAAACGGACCGGCTGGTCCAGCTGTGCCGGGAGGCGGCCGCGCTCCACGACCCGCGTGAATATGACGTGGTGGTGGCGAGTGGCGAGCAGGTCACCGCCGGACTGCTGGCAATGACACTGCAAAACATGGGCGTTGAAGCGCGCAGCTTCATGGGCTGGCAACTGCTGCAGGCGAGCGGCACGCACGGCAATGCGCGGGTGGAGGCGGTGGAAAGTCGCTTGCTCGACGAGGCGCTCGGCAGCGGCACGGTGGCGGTGATCCCCGGCTTCCAGGGTGTCAGCCAGGACGGCCGCATCGCCACGCTTGGCCGGGGCGGGTCCGATACCAGCGCGGTCGCCATCGCCGCCGGCGTGCGGGCCGATCGCTGCGACATCTACACGGACGTGGAGGGGGTTTATACCACCGATCCGCGGATAGTGCCCAGCGCGCGCAAGCTCGACCAGATCACCTTCGAGGAGATGCTCGAATTGGCCGGGGTCGGCTCCAAGGTGCTGCAGGTGCGTTCAGTCGGCTTGGCGATGCGTGAAAAGCTTCCGCTGCGGGTGCGGTCGGCCTTTGACGACCGGCCCGGCACCGAGATTCTCGAGAGATTGGACGAGGGCATGGAAAGAAACGCGATCGCCGGGATAGCGGCCGACCGCAACGAAGCGCGGGTGACCCTGACCGGGATCGCCGACCGGCCGGGCACGGTTGCCGCGGTGATCGGGCCGTTGGCGGAAGCCGGGATCAGCATCGATATGATCGTCCATGCGGCAACGCCCAGCGCAGGCGCGTCCGACCTCACGTTCACCCTGCCGCGCGCGAGCCTGGCCCAAGCCGTGGCCGCGCTGGACCGGCTCAAGTCCGACCTCGGCTTCGACCGGCTGCTGACGGACGACCAGGTCGCCAAAGTCAGCATCGTCGGCGTCGGCATCCGCTCCAATCCCCAGCTCGCCGCCCGCATGTTCGATACGCTGGCCGAGCGGCGCATCAACCTCCACGCAGTGACCGCCAGCGAGATCAAGGTCAGCGCGCTGATCGCCGAGGACGAGCTGGAGCTGGCGGTGCGCGTGCTGCACACCGCCTTCGGCCTCGACGCACCGGCGGGAGCCGCGGCGTGAGCGCCGGCCACGTCCGGCTCGCGCAGAAGTCGCAGCGCGGGCGGGAGTTCCTCGGCTGCGAGCATGCGATCCTCGGCGGGGCAATGAGCTGGGTATCCGAGCGCAACCTCGTCTCCGCCATCAGCAACGCCGGCGGCTTCGGCGTGATCGCCTGCGGCGCGATGACGCCCGAGCTGCTCGACACGGAGATCGCCGAAACCAAAGCTCGGACCGACAAGCCGTTCGGGGTGAACCTCATCACCATGCACCCGCAGCTCAGCGAGCTGATCGACGTGTGCGGCAGGCACGGGGTTGGCCACGTCGTCCTCGCCGGCGGCCTGCCCCCCGGCGCAGCGATCGAACGGATCAAGACAGGCGGCGCCAAGCTCATCGCGTTCGCGCCCGCGCTGAGCCTCGCCAAGAAGCTGATGCGCTCGGGCGCCGACGCACTAGTGATCGAGGGCATGGAGGCGGGCGGCCACATCGGCCCGGTATCGACCTCCGTGCTCGCTCAGGAAATCCTGCCCTATATCTGCAACGACATCCCCGTGTTCGTCGCCGGCGGGATCGGCCGGGGCGAGGCCATCGCCGCGTTCCTGGAGATGGGGGCCGCCGGGGTGCAGCTCGGCACCCGCTTCGTCTGCGCCAGCGAGAGCATCGCCCACCCAAACTTCAAGCGCGCCTTTATTCGCGCCTCGGCCCGCGACGCGGTGCCGTCCGTCCAGCTCGACTCGCGGCTCCCGGTCATCCCGGTGCGCGCACTCAAGAACAAGGAAACCGAGCGCTTCACTGCCAAGCAGCGCGAGATTGCAGAGCATCTCGACGGCAAGAAGCTGGAGATGGCCGAAGCGCAGCTCCAGATCGAGCATTATTGGGCCGGGGCCCTCCGGCGCGCGGTGATCGACGGCGATGTCGAGACGGGCAGCGTCATGGCCGGCCAGTCGGTCGGCATGGTGACCAAGGAAGAACCCACTGCAGACATCATCTGCGAACTGGTGGACGAAGCCGCGGCCGCCCTGGAACGCCGCGGCTAGAGTTCAGTGCCAGTCGGTGTCGGCTGCTGGAGCCAGCTCCTTGGCCGCGATGACCACGTCCTCCAACTCCACGGCCGTGTCGAACGGATTCTCGTCCAATGCGGTGGCGCGGTGTAGCCGGTGCTGCCAGCGGCGTAGTTCCGCGACGTAGGGCGGAAAGGGCTTGCGCATCAGCGCTCCGGACGGAAGCCGTTCCAGGTCGGCGATGCCGTTGTTGAGCCACTCGCCATTGTGCCAGTCGGGCATGTCGACCGCCGGGAACAGGCAGATGCCGTGCAGGTCGACGCCGCGGTTCACCGCCGCCAGCGCCTCGCAGGTGACGTCATGGAGCCAATCGCCGCGGCCGCCCTTCAGCCCTGAGGTTTCGGCGATGATCACCGGCCGGCCGTGCCGCTTGGCGCCCTCCTCGATCAGGTCGGCCAGTGGGCGGATGCGCGGGTCGCCCGGCGGAAGCGCTTTGTGCGGGCCCTCCTCCGACAGCTCCATCTGGCCGAAGCTGTAGTTGTTGAAGCCGACAATATCGAGAACCTCCGGGCTGCCGCCGAACTCCGGATGGCGCCCGCCGCCGATCACGTCAAAGGCGATGTGCGCATCTTCCTCGCGCTCGCGGCGCGCCTCGTCTTCAAGGTCCGGGCGGTTCAGCGGTGCGACCACATGGATCAGCGGATCGATATGCACCATGCGCGCGTCGGGGAGCACCTCGCGGATCGCCTTGACCGCAGCGATGTCGGCCCGGCACATCGCCAGCGTCAGTCGGCGGCGGGTCTCGCGATCCTTGCCAAACGGCGCGGCCCAGCCCCATTCTCCCGCCATGTAGCCGAAGAAGGTTATCTCGTTCATCGGCGTGAAGAAGTGCGGGCCGTGGAAGTCATGCTCTGCGACGTGCCGCGCACAAGCCCGCGCGTAATCGGCGAATTCTTTCGCAAAGTCGGCGCTGAAGGGATCGCAGTGATCCGGGTAGCCATAGTGGCACAGGTCCCAGATCGGCAGCACCTGCCAACGGCGCTGCGCCTGCAGGAACGGCTGAATGTAATCGAAATCGTAGGTCCCGCCGCCACGGTCGACCAGCGGCCAGGGGATGCCTTCGCGCGCAACGCCGATCCCCAGCTCGGCCAACATCCGGTAGTCCTCGTCCGCATGCGCCCGGTGCTGCGTTTCCTCGCACAGGTCGCGGCGGCCCTGATCTTTCCACTTAAAGGTCGAACATTCGAACCCGGACAGAAAGAAGGTCGGAAAGATGCCAGGCTTGTGGGTCATGCGAGGGCCAACGCACCGGGCGTGCACCGGGTACCGTTCGCTTGGCGGCCAGGCGCCTTCCTGATAGCGCTGAGCGCATGCCGCTGACCGCCGCCACCGCTGCCCGTGAGATATTGACGGGGCTGCATGAGGTGATGGCCCGGCGCGGCTCGGCGCAGGCCAAGCTCGACCGGGTGGTCGACCTGATCGCCGAAGCGATGAAGAGCGAAGTCTGCTCCATCTACCTGCTGCGCGACAGCAGCCTGGAGCTGTTCGCCACCCACGGGCTGCGCAAGGAGGCGGTGCACGTCACCAAGCTGGCCATGGGTCAGGGTCTTGTCGGCACCATCGCTGCCGAAGGCCGGATCCTCAACCTGGCCGAAGCCTCGACTCACCCGGCCTTCGCCTACCGGCCGGAGACGGGGGAAGAGAAGTTCCACAGCTTCGCCGGCGTCCCGATCGTTCGACGCGAGAACGCTATCGGCGTGCTGGCGGTGCAGCATGCCGACGCGCGGCGCTACGAAGAGGTCGAGATCGAAGCGCTGCAAACGGTGGCGATGGTGCTGTCCGAACTGATCGCCGGCGCCCGCCTGGTCGACGGTTCCAACCGGCGCCGGCAGCGCGACGGCATGGTCCGCCTGGCCGGGCTCAAGCTGGTCGCCGGGATGGCCCGGGGCACCGTTGTGTTTCACGAGCCGCGCGTGCTGGTGGAGCATACGGTCGCGGAGGACATCGAGCTCGAGCGCGCCCGCGTCTACTCCGCGTTCCGCAAGATGCGCGAACAGATCGAGCATATCACCCGCGAGGCCGAGTTCGGCACCGCGGGCGAGCATGCGGAGATCCTCGAGACCTACAAGATGTTCGCCTATGACGAGGGCTGGTCCAGGCGCATCAACGAGGCGATCGACAGCGGCCTCACCGCAGAAGCGGCGATCGAGCGGGTGCAGCAACGCACGCGCGCCCGGATGCTGGAGATCGACGATCCACTGCTGAAGGAGCGGATGCACGACCTTGAGGACCTGTCGAACCGGCTGCTGCGGATCGTTTCCGGTCGGCTGGAAACGGCCGCCAAGACCGGGCTCAACCGCGACGCGGTGCTGATCGCGCGCAACCTCGGCCCGGCCGAGCTGCTGGAGTACGACCGGCGGCGGCTGAAGGCGGTGGTGCTCGAGGAAGGTTCGCTCACCGCTCACGTCACCATTGTCGCGCGGGCGATGGGCGTGCCGGTGATCGGCCGGGTGCCCGACATCCGCCACACCGCTGCGGAAGGCGACACCATCCTCGTCGACGGCGACAGCGGCGCGCTGGTGGTCCGTCCCAGCGGTCCGGTTTCCGCCAGCTTCGATGCACGCATGGCGATGAGCCAGAAGCGCCGCGCCGAATATGTCGCCCTGCGACCCTTCCCGCCCATCACGCGCGATGGGCGGCGGTGCACCATCATGGTCAACGCCGGGCTGGCCGAGGATGCCGAGCAGCTGGAGACCGTCGGCGCGGACGGGATCGGCCTGTTCCGGACCGAGTTTCAGTTCCTGATCTCCGCCACCTTGCCCGGCCGCGACAGCCAGCTCAGGCTCTACCGCAAGGTGCTGGACGCGGCTGGCGACAAGCCCGTCGTCTTCCGCACGGTGGACATCGGCGGCGACAAGGCGCTGCCCTATCTTGCCGACGAAAAGGACGAAGCCGAGAACCCCGCCATGGGCTGGCGCGCGCTGCGCTTGTCCTTGTCACGCTCGACCCTGATGAAGGCGCAGGCGCGGGCGCTGATCGAAGCGGCGGACCGGCGGGTGTTGCGGGTCATGTTCCCGATGATCTCCGAGCCCTGGGAGTATGAGGAAGCCCGCGCCCTGTTCGAGGAGCAGGTCGAGTGGGCCCGCGCGGCCAATCGCCCGGCGCCGGCGCGGATTGAGTTCGGCGCCATGCTAGAGGTGCCGAGCCTGGCCGAGATGCTCGACCAGCTGCTGCCGCGGATCGATTTCCTGTCGATCGGGACTAACGACCTCACCCAATTCCTGTTCGCCGCCGATCGCGCCGACCCGCGCCTGGCGGAGCGCTACGACTGGCTGTCCCCGGCCATTCTGCGCTTTCTCCGCCGGGTGGCCCGCGAGGCCGCCGCCGCCAACGTGCCGGTACGGGTATGCGGCGAGATGGGCGGCCGTCCGTTGGAAGCGATGGCGCTCATCGGCCTCGGCATCAACAATTTTTCCATCACCCCCGCGGCCGTCGGCGCGATCAAGGCGATGATCCGCTCGCTCGATGCCGACGCGGTCGGCGCCAGGATGGAGCAGCTGCTGGCCGCGCCGCCACGCAACATGCGCAAGGCGCTGGCCGACTGGGCCAAGCGGCAGGGCGTCGTGCTGGGATAGTCGGCGTACCGGGGCGGAATGACCGGCCCGCGCGGCTGACAGCCGTTGACAGTGCTCGCTTCCGCTTCGACAAGGCGCCAACACCGGCTTGGGGCAGGGAAAGCATGGTTGAAGCGGACGGCGGGACTGGGGCTAGGGTCGGCGAACGACTGAGGGCCGCGCGTGAGCAGCAAGGCGCAAGCCTGGAGGACGTCGCCGCCCGCACCCGCATACCCACGCGGCATCTGGAAAGCCTGGAGGCGAGCGACTGGAGCCGCCTGCCCGCCACCACCTACTCCGTCGGCTTCGCCAAGAGCTACGCCAGCGCAGTTGGCCTCGACCGCAACGAGATCGGCGAGGCGCTCCGGGCCGAGATGGCCGGCTACAGCACCAAGCCGGCAGCCTCCGAAGTGTTCGAGCCGGCTGATCCGGCGCGGGTTATGCCGCGCTGGCTGGTGATCGTTGCCGTGATCGGGGTGATCGCGGTGGTCGCCGGCCTGCTGTGGGCGCGCCAGCGGGAGCTGACCGGACCCGACGATCCCCCCGCGGCGGCGGCAAGCCAAGCGGCGGCGACCGGACCGGCGCCAGCCGCCGCTCCGGCAAGCAGCCCCAGCGGCCCGGTGGTCATCACCGCCAACGAACCTGCCTGGCTCCAGGTCTACCAGCAGGACGGCACCTCCCTCTTCCAAGGGGAACTGGCCGCCGGGCAGAGCTATCAGCTTCCCGCCGACGCGACCGCTCCCCTGCTCAAGACCGGCAAGCCTGAGGCGTTGCGCATCTCGGTTGGGACCGCCGACGCGCCCTCCGTTGGCTCAGGCACCACTGTGCGCGACGTCAGCCTGCTCCCCGCCGACCTGATGCGTGGCGGCGCGGCAACGCCGCCCGCTCCACCGCCCGCTGCAGCGCCTTAGTTCATCGCGGCGCAATGGAGCAGGGCTGACCAAAGCCAGCGACCTTCTACAGGACCGATCGAGACCCCCATGCGCCTTCTTGTTACTACCGCTCTCGCCATCACTCTCGCCGCTCCGGCAGCGGCGCAGCAGCAACAGCAGCTGCGTCCGGTCGACCGCATCTACCGCCTGGAGCAGCAGGTGGCGGCCGGGCAGGCAGTCGCGGCGATCCAGGCCAACCGTATAACCAATCTTGAGAACCAGCTCACCGAAGTCCTGCGCGCCAATGGGGAGATCAGCCAGCGCCTTGCCGCGGCGGAAGCGCAGCTGAACGACGTCCGGTCGGAGCAGGACCGTCGCAACCGGGCGCAGGAAGCGGGCACGCCCGCGCCGGTCCGGCCGACGATCCCCGTCAGCGGACCGCCCGCGATCAGCGGAGCGCCCAGCCTGCCGCCCGCAAGCGGCAATTTCGAGGCGGACGGAGAGGCGGCGTACGACGTTGGCTACCAGCTGTGGCAGCAGAAGAAGTACGACCAGGCGGTCACCGCACTGCGCGCCATGGCGTCCGCCTTCCCAAACCACCGCCGGGTGAGCTGGGCCAACAACCTGGTCGGCCGTGCGCTGCTGGACAGCGGTCAGCCACGGGCCGCCGCGGAGGCGCTGCTCGCCAACTATCGCGGCAACCCCAAGGGCGAACGCGCGCCCGACAGCCTGTTCTATCTCGGCCAGTCGCTGGTCGCGCTCAAGCAGACGAGCCAGGCCTGCAAGGCCTATGCCGAGCTGGAGGAGGTCTATGGCGACAACATGCGCGGCGAGCTGAAGACGCTCCTGCCAGGCGCGAAGAGTCGGGCTGGTTGCCGGTAAACCAGAACGCGATCGACCCGGCCCTCGTCACCCGCTTCAACCGGGACCTGAGCGCACTCGACCCGGACTGCAAGCGGCTTGGAGTGGCGGTCTCGGGCGGTCCGGACAGCATGGCCTTGCTGCTCCTTGCTTCCACCGCTCGCCCGGGCGACGTCGAAGCCGCCACCGTGGACCACAGACTGCGGCTCGAAAGCGCGGCAGAGGCAAGGATGGTGCGCGAACTCTGCGCGGAACTCGCGGTCAGGCACGAGACGTTAGAGGTCGAAGTTCCTTCCGCGGGCAACCTTCAGGCAGCCGCCCGCGCCGTCCGCTACGAGGCGCTAGGCGACTGGATGCGCATTCGCGGGCTGGCCGCGATCGCTACCGCTCACCACCTCGACGATCAGGCCGAGACCCTGCTGATGCGGCTCAATCGCGGCTCGGGCGTGTCCGGCTTGGCAGGCGTACGGGCCAGCGGCCTGCTGCCGACCGAAGACGGCGGCCGCCTGATCCGTCCGCTGCTGGCCTGGCGTCGAATTGAGTTGCAGGCGATCTGCGCCGCAGCCGGCATCCGCCCGGTCGAGGACTCCAGCAACCGGGATCCGCGCTTCGACCGGGTGCGGCTTCGCCAGGCGCTGAAGAGCAGCGACATGCTGGACCCTGAGGCCGTTGCCCGCAGTGCGGCTCACTTGGCCGAGGCGGAAGAGGCGCTGGAGTGGGCCACCCATCAGGAGTGGCTTAAGCGGGTCCGTTATACGGCCGACCGGGTCCGCTACCGGCCGGCGCGAGACACGCCGCGCGAGATCCGCCGCCGCGTCTTGGTCGACGCTCTGCTGTTCCTTGATGACAGCATTGCAGACGACCCGCCGCGCGGGCGCGAGGTCGTGCACCTCTTATCGGTGCTGGAGGGTGGCGGCACGGCTACCCTGCGAGGCGCCGTTTGCCGCGGGGGGAGCGAGTGGCAGTTCGAGCGCGCACCGCCCCGCCGCTGATCAGCTCATCGCTTCAAGCTGGGTGAAGCGCACGGACATGATGTCGCGAGTCGTGGCGTTGCCCCCGTCATCCTTGTCGACCACACTCAGTTGCTGCACTTCCTTGTTTCCAAGCGGCATGACCAGCCGCCCGCCGGGCGTCAGCTGCTCAACCAGCGCCGGCGGCGGCTCGGGCGCGGCGGCGGTGACGAGGATGCGGTCGAACGGCGCATGTTCGGGCCAGCCGCGCGTGCCGTCCCCGACCCGCACATCCACCGCGTGGCCGAGCGCTGCAAAACGCACTCCGGCAGCCTCGGCGAATTCTTCCACAATCTCCACGCTGAACACCCGCAAGCCCATCTCGGCCATGACCGCCGCCTGGTAGCCGAGCCCGGTCCCGACCTCAAGCACGCTCATTCCCGGCTCCGGTTCGAGCAGGTGGATCATCAGCGCGCCGATGAACGGCTGCGACAGCGTCTTGTCGAACCCAATCGGCAAGGGCGTATCCTGGTAAGCCAGCGCCGCCAGCGGCTCGGGCACGAACAGGTGGCGCGGCACGTCGGCTACTGCCCGCCGCACCCCGGAATCGAGCGCATCCCGGCCGATCTCCTCCTCGGCGAGGTCGAAGTGCATGTCGATGATTTCGACCATGTGCCGGCGGAGGATCGCCAGGTGCTGCTCGGTCATCGGCTTCATGGAACGGCCTCCTGCCACCCGAACGGGTCGGATACGGCGGGCGTTCCCGCAGGAGAGCAGGCCGGGTTAGTTGGCGCCGAGCACGGTGGTGAACGGGCGACGGATCATGGTCGCGAACCCATCGTAGATTGTCCGCGCCGCTTCCGCGATTCCCCGGGGCCGGTCGCTCCCGCCCCGGGCGAAAAACGCCACTGCCAGCCGTCGCCCGTCAGGCAGGGTGATGTAGCCCACGTCGCTGGTATAGTTGTTGAGCGTGCCCGTCTTGTGCGCCACTGGCGTCCACGGCGACAGCAGGCCGCGGATGCGGTTCTTGCCGGTGGCGCAGCGGGCCATGGTGCCCAGCAGATATTGGCGGCTGGCCGGCGACAGCAGCTTGCCGCGATCAAGCTGCTTCAGCATCGCCACCATCGCCATCGGCGTGGAGGAATCGCGCACGTCCCACAGGTCGCGCGGATCGGCGAGCAGGCGGGCGATGGTGCGGTCGATGCGAATGTTGCTGAGCTTGTGGAAGTTGATCCACGTCTGCACCGCCGAGGGACCGCCCAGGTCGCGGATCAAGGCGTCCGTCGCGGGATTGCTGCTGCGGATCAGCATGGCCTCGATCAGCTGCCGGGCCGAGCTGCTGCCGATGCGGTCGTTGAGCGAGCGTCGGCCATGGTCGACCTGCGCGAGATAGGCGGCGGCGACCGCCACCTTGACCGTGCTGGCCATGGGAAAGGCGCGGTAGCCGTTGACGTTAACCGTCTCCCCGGTGTCGAGATCCAGTGCCGCCACCCCGTAGTCGCCGGACTTGCTCGCCAGCAGCGTGGCCAGCTGCTGTTCGAGAGGCTGCAGGCTCGTGGAAGTCGCGGCCCAGGCGGGCTGGGCCACCAGCGCCGACAACCAGCAGAACAAGGCAAGAAGGCGCAATCTCGTCTCCCGCGTGAGAAGTGCAACCGACAGCTTATCGCCCAGCGGAAGCTAACGGTTCCTTAAGGATCCAAGCTGCCCCATGCCGGAACATGGGCGCCCGTGCATCTTCTCCGCAAGTCAGCTGTCGCTGCGATTAACCGCTCTGCCGCGCCGGGCCAACTCGATTAGCGTCGCACCATTAAACGGCGCTGCTGGCCGACGGTTCGCGAGACGTCCAGCGTGCTGGCAAGAAGCTTACACCAGACTGCGGCCGCGGCGTGCGTGGCGCGCAGCCGGCGGATCAGCGCCGCTATCGTCCGACGCGCGCGTCTTTGCGCAAGAACCGAGTGCCCGACTTGCCGCACGTGGACCAGCGGACGATGGCCAGGAAGGCACCCAGCCGCGCGATCGTGACCTCGATCTGCTCCCCGATGCGCAGCTCGGCATCGACTTTGCAGCCGTCCAAGGACAAATCCAGCACCCGCGTGCTCAGCAGTTCGCCTGATGCGCGAACGATCCGCGCGTCGAGCTGCACTGCGTGTCTCAACCGTCGCTCCGATAATGATGACTGTCTCATGGTTCTGCTCCCCAGCGTCGTATAGCCGACATTTACCGCGCGTTTATTGGAACTAGCTTGCCAGATAGGGTAAACCGCGAGGTAAGGATGAAGCGCCTAAACGGCGGCTGGGCACGCCTAGCTGTTCCATTGTTATTCACCGGTCCGCCCTTATCTTGCGAGAGCAACTCGAGCACACGGACGCCCGCATGAACGACAAGGACAAGAAGCCCGGCAATCCCTGGACCAAGAGCCTGATGATTTGGGCGGCGGTGCTGTTTGGGCTGGTGCTGTTCGCCCAGATGATCGACGGCGGCAGCCGCGCGGCGGCAGGCGAGTCGATCGCCTACTCCGATTTCGTTCGGCAGGTCGATGAAGGCAACGTTCGCCAGGTCACCACCGCGACCGGAGCGACCGGTACCCAGGTGATCAGCGGCAAGCTCGCCAATGGGAATGCCTTTCGTACCACGGCCCCCAGCGACGCTCAGGTGACCGAGCGGCTGATCCAGCGGGGCGTGCAGGTCCAGGCCAGGGAAGCCGAGCAGACCAGCTTCTGGTGGATCCTGCTGGTTCAGTCGCTGCCCTTCATCCTGATCCTGGGCGTCAGCTTCTTCATCATGCGGCAAATGCAGAAGAACGCCGGTGGCGGCGCCATGGGCTTCGGCAAAAGCCGCGCCAAGATGCTGACGGAGAAGCACGGCCGCGTGACCTTCGCGGACGTGGCCGGCATCGACGAGGCCCGTGAGGAGCTCCACGAGATCGTCGAGTTCCTCAAGGATCCCGGCAAGTTCGCGCGGCTGGGCGGCAAGATCCCCAAGGGCGCGCTGCTGGTCGGCTCGCCCGGCACCGGCAAGACCCTGCTCGCCCGCGCCATCGCGGGTGAGGCGGGCGTGCCCTTCTTCACCATCTCGGGCTCCGACTTCGTCGAGATGTTCGTCGGCGTCGGCGCCAGCCGCGTCCGCGACATGTTCGAGCAGGCCAAGAAGTCGGCGCCATGCATCGTCTTCATCGACGAGATCGACGCAGTCGGCCGGCACCGCGGCGCGGGCCTCGGCAACGGCAACGACGAGCGCGAGCAGACGCTAAATCAGCTGCTGGTCGAGATGGACGGGTTCGAAGCCAATGAAGGCATCATAATCATCGCGGCCACCAACCGGCCGGACGTGCTGGACCCTGCGCTGCTGCGCCCGGGCCGCTTCGACCGCCAGGTGGTCGTGCCCCGTCCCGACATCGACGGGCGCGAGCAGATCCTGGGCGTGCACATGAAGAAGGTGCCCCTCGCACCTGATGTCGACCCGCGCGTCATCGCCCGGGGCACGCCTGGTTTCTCGGGCGCGGACCTCGCCAACCTCGTCAACGAGGCGGCGCTGCTGGCGGCGCGCAAGGGCAAGCGGCTGGTCGCCATGCAGGAGTTCGAAGAAGCCAAGGACAAGGTTATGATGGGCACCGAGCGCAAGTCCATGGTCATGACCGAGGACGAGAAGCGCATGACCGCCTATCATGAGGCCGGCCATGCGATCGTCGCCCTGCACGAGGCGGCGTCCGACCCGATCCACAAGGCCACCATCATCCCGCGCGGCCGCGCACTGGGCATGGTGATGCGACTGCCGGAGCGCGACAACTACAGCTATCACCGTGACAAGATGTACGCCAACCTGGCCGTGGCCATGGGCGGGCGCGTCGCCGAAGAGGTGGTGTTCGGCTACGACAAGGTCAGCTCCGGCGCGTCCTCCGACATCCAGTACGCCACCGGCCTCGCCCGCGACATGGTGACCCGCTGGGGCATGTCCGACACGCTCGGCCCTCTGCAATATGCGGAAGCGGACGAGGAGGTGTTCCTCGGCTACTCGATGAATCGGCAGCGGCAGATGTCCAACGAGACGGCGCAGCTGATCGACAAGGAGATCCGCCGCCTCGTCGACAGCGGCTACGAGCGGGCGACCACCCTGCTCAACGACCACCGCGACGAGCTGGAGACGCTGGCCAAGGCGCTGCTCGAATATGAGACGCTGTCGGGTGACGAGATCAAGGCGGTGCTGGAAGGCGGAAGCATCGACCGCGGTGCCAGCCACAAGCCGGTGATTCCGACGGCGGGCTCGTCCATTCCCAAGAGCCGGCGTCCCTCGACGGGACTGGGCGGCGCGGCTCCCGCCGGCATTTAGGCTTTCGTTAAACCTCCATTCATTGCAAACTCCCCTTCTTCGCGCGCTCGTGACGAAGGGGAGGTTGTTTTGCGTTTGATGACACTTGCCGCTGCTGGCCTGTTGCTGGTTCCCGCCGCCGCGTCGGCCCAGTCGATGAACGCCGAGACGTTCCATCGCCGGGCCACTGCTCTTCAGAAAAAAGGGGCGATGGCGATCTTCTCGCGCGGCGAGATCAAAACGTTGATGGGCGAAGGCAGGGCTGCCGGTGAGCGTGCGCGAGCACAGCGGCTGGTGGCCGTGAAGGCGGGTGGCAAGCCCCGCTACTGCCCGCCGCCGGGACCGGGGAACATGAACTCCGATGAATTCATGAAGCGGTTGAGCGCCATTCCCCAGAGCGAGCGCGCACGGATCGATATGGGCGAAGCGACGAACCGAATCCTCGCGATCAAGTACCCCTGCAAGGCTTAGGGTCCAGACCCTAGTCGAAAATCCCGAGGCCGAGCAGGATCAACAGGAAGAAAGTCGTGGTCACCGCCGTGATCAGGACCAGCGCGGCCGTCCGCCACAGCGCTCCCACCCGGCTGAGCTGGTAGGCGCCCTTGAGCTGCCGATACCAATGCACAGGCACGATCAGCCACAGCAGCCCGGCAGCGTTGCTTAGCTCCGCCTTCATCAGCACCGCTCCGATGATAGCCAGCAGAGTCATGAAGCACAGCGAATAGGTGACGAACACCGTATGGTCGTACATCCGGTACCGGCGGCTGAACGGGAACAACAGCCACATGAAGGGCACGCTCAGCGGGATCAGCATCCAGCTGAATTTGTAGGCATTGGTCTTCAGCTTGTAGAATAGCAGGTCCGGGTTCTTGGCGACCTTCTCGATCGGTCCCTTGAGCCAGGGCGCGATCGTCGCCTGTTCATCCGCCGGGTTGATCTCCAGCACGCCCCGGTCGCGGAAGGCCTCCGTGACTTGTAGGTCGTCGCGGGCACCGCGAAGCTTGCGATCGATCTCCGCGGTTGGAAGCTCTCGGGACATGGCCGTCGCGCGCTCGGCCTCGAGCCGGGCGATCAGCGCCCGCTGCTCCTGAGCCGAATTGGCGATCCCTTCTCGGATGTTGTCGCCCGACGCGGTGCTCAGCATGCCCGTCAGGCTCAGCACCGCGAACATCAGGAACACGCAGAACAGGAACAAGGCGATCGGCGAGACGAAGGTCGCGCGCTGCCCCTCGATGTAACGCCGTGTCAACTCGCCCGGGCGCCACGCCAGCAGCGGCAGGGTGCGCCAGATCTTGCCCTCGAAATGGAAGACGCCGTGCAGCAGGTCATGGCCGAACGCATGCAACGAACGATGCACATGCCCGCGCTGCCCGCAGCTGTGGCAATAATCGCCGACCAGCGGCGTTTCGCAGTTGAGGCAGTTGCGCTCGGTCGTGTGCCCGTCCCGAGCGACCTCGCCGGCCGGCGGCTCGACCGCCCGCCCGACCACCCCGCCCGTTACGGCATCCGCCAGCGGCTCCACACCGTTCATCCGCATGCACCCCTGCACGATACATGACAGAGCCGGACCGTGGCTGCTAGACCCCCGCCCGTGCGGCGCATCGGCCTTCTTGGGGGAAGCTTCAACCCGGCGCACCGCGGGCATCGGCGGATGAGCCTGGCGGCCATGGCGGCGCTCGGGCTGGACGAGGTCTGGTGGCTGGTCAGTCCCGGCAACCCGCTCAAGCCCGCGGCCGATATGGCGCCCTTCCCCGCCCGGTTCGCCTCAGCGCGGCAGCAGGCACGGCGTGCCCCAATCCGGGTCAGCGATTTCGAGGCGCGGACCGGCACCCGCTACACGGCCGACACCCTGTCGTTGCTGCTTGCCCGTTATCCACGCCACCGCTTCATCTGGCTGATGGGTGAGGACACGCTGCCGCAGTTCCATCGCTGGAAACATTGGCGCGGGCTGGCGCGATTGCTGCCGATTGCCGTTCTGTCGCGTCCCGGTTATGGTGACGAGGTCCGCGCGGCGCACGCGATGGGCTGGCTGCGGCGCTTCGTCCGTCCTCGCAGCCAGGCACTGAACTGGACGCGTTGGAGTGCACCGGCGATCACGTTTCCGAGGCTTCCGCCCGACCGGACCTCCGCCACCGCCCTGCGTGCGCTCGATCCCGACTGGCACCTTCGCGACCCTGGCCGCCCACCGGCACACTCGCTTGGCACCGGCCTCACCAGCAACAGGAGACCTCTTGGCCGACGACATCCCTGACGCGGCACCCGCCGTTGAAGACCTTCACCGCTCCGTCCTCCAGTCGCTGGACGACGACCAGGCAGTGGAAGTCGTCACCATCCCGCTGGCCGGTAAGTCCAGCATCGCCGATCACATGGTGATCGCGTCCGGCCGCTCGACCCGCCAGGTCGCCAGCATGGCCACCAAGCTCGCCGACAAGCTTAAGCGGGACCATGGCAAGATCGTCCGGGTCGAAGGCCTGCCGACCGCAGACTGGGTGCTGATCGACGCCGACGACGTCATCGTTCACCTGTTCCGGCCCGAGGTGCGGACCTTCTACAATCTCGAGCGGATGTGGGCGTTCGGCGATGAGGCGCCGCGGCAGGCGGCGGGCGGAACCGCTGCGCCCTAGGTGCTCCTCCACATCGTCGCCCGCGGCAAGATCGGCCGCTCAGCCGAAGCTGAGCTGGTCGAGCGATACCTCAAGCGCATCACTTGGCCAACGAAGCTGACTGAGCTGCCCGAGCGGGGCGGCGCCCTCCCCGCCCTGCTACCGAATAGCGTCACTGTTGCGCTGGACGAACGGGGTGAAGCGCTCGGCTCGACCGATTTCGCCCGCCTGCTCGAAGCCTGGCGCGACCGCGGCAAGCGCGAATGCCGCTTCCTGATCGGCGCGGCGGACGGCCATGGCGATGAGGGCCGTGCGTCCGCCGACCGCCTGCTGAGCTTTGGCCCCGCCACCTGGCCGCACCTGCTGATCCGCGCGATGCTCGCCGAGCAGCTGTTCCGCGCTACCGCCATCCTTGCCAACCACCCCTATCATCGTGAAGGTTGAGCGGGTGCGAAGCCGCCACTTTGTTCCCTTGCTGCTGGCCGTCCCGGTCCTACTCTCAGCGGCCGATCCGGTGACCGCCGCACGGGCCGAGGCGAAGGCGGCGCAGCGGGAAGTCGCCCGGCTGGAGACGGCAGCGCGGAGTGCCGGGAGCGAGGCCGCCCGGCTCCGCGCGGAACAGGCCGCGGCAGCCCAGGCGATCGTCGCGGCCGAGGCGGACCTGGCAGCGGCCGAAGCGGAGGCGCACGCCGTGGCAATGGTACTGCAGCGCCGCGCCGCCGAGCTGGCCGAGCGCCAGCGCCCCGCCGCCTTCCTCCTCGCCGGCCTGGCGCACCTCGGCCGCCACCCGCCGCTCCTGACGCTCGCCGACGGCAGCTCGCCGCGCGAGTTCGTCACCGCCCGCGCATTGCTCGACGCCAGCTTGCCCGTGATCCGCGCCCGCACCGCAGCACTCCGCGGCCAACTGGCGGAGGACCGCCGCCTCGCTGCCGAAGCCGGAGCGCTCCGAACCCGGTTGGCCGAGGGCCGCGATCGGTTGCGCGCTCGTCAGGACCGGTTCGCCCAGCTGGAAGCACAGGCCAACGCCCGCTTCGCCCGGCTCGGCGGCGACGCGCTGGAGGCTGGCGACGTGGCCCTGGCGCGGACCGCCGAGGCCGAACAACTCGCCGATCGTGCCGCCTCGGCCCGCAGCTCCGCCCGGCTGGCCGCCGAATTGCAGCGCTGGCCCGAAGCGCCGCCCCGGCCGATCGCCCCCGACACGCGCCCGCCGGACCCGCCGCTCCGCTGGCGGCTCCCGGTCGCCGGGCCGGTGCGCACCGGCCTGCTCGAAGTCTCCCCGGCCGGCGTCCGCTCGCGCGGGCTGACCTTCGCCAGCCGTCGCGGCGCGCCGGTCCTTGCTCCCGCCGAGGGCCGGGTCGCCTTCGCCGGGCCGTTCCGCCGCCATGACGGGATCGTCATCATCGACCATGGCCGGGGCTGGATGACCCTGCTGACCGAGGTCCGCACCGACCTGGCGGTGGGCGCCCGGGTGAAGAGCGGAGCTCCGCTCGGCCGGGCGCTGGGTCCGGTCGCCGCGGAGCTGACCCGCAACGGCACGCCGCAGCCCGCCGCCCTCATCGCGGGTTCATCTGCCTTGCTGTCCAACGGCAGAGACACCAGCTAGACTGCCGGCCCCTTCAAGGACTCGCGAACGCCCATGATCCGCAAGCTGCTTCCCCCGCTCGCCCTGGTCGGCGCCCTCGCGCTGGTGCCGGTCGCCACCAGTTCGCTCGCTGCCGCCGACGTCGACACCTACAAGGAGCTGGAGAACTTCATGGGCGTGTTCGAGCGCGTCCGCTCCTCCTACGTCGAGCCGGTCGACGACCACACGCTGATCAAGGGCGCGATCGACGGCATGCTTGCCGCGCTCGATCCGCACAGCGGCTACATGGAAGGCGCCGACTTCCAGCAGCTCAAGACCACCACCGACGGCAACTACGGCGGCCTCGGCCTGTCGGTCACCATGGAGGACGGCACCGTCAAGGTGATCACCCCGACCGAGGACACGCCTGCCTTCCGCGCCGGCCTGAAGTCGGGCGACTACATCACCCACATCGACGGCGAGCTGCTTTACGGCCTTGAGCTCGATCAGGCGGTCGAGAAGATGCGCGGCGCGCCCGGCAGCCGCATCAACCTGACGCTGGTCCGCCCGGGCCGCGACAAGCCGTTCGACGTTTCTCTTACCCGCGAGCGCATCGTGCTGCGCCCGGTCAAGTGGGAGATCCAGGACGGGGTCGGCATCGTCAACATCAACAGCTTCTCGGGCAACGTCGGCCAGCAGACCGAAGCCGCGCTGACCGCCATCGACAAGGCAACCGGCGGCAAGCCGCTCGGCTACGTCATCGACCTGCGCTCCAACCCCGGCGGGCTGCTCGACCAGGCGATCCAGGTTTCGGACGCTTTCCTCGAGCGGGGCGAGATCGTCTCCGAACGCGGCCGTGCGCGCCAGGACATCGAGCGCTTCTATGCCAAGCCCGGCGACCTTGCTGGCGGCCGGCCGGTGGTCGTGCTGGTGGACGCGGGCTCCGCCTCCGCTGCCGAGATCGTCGCCGGCGCACTGCAGGACCAGCGCCGCGCGATCGTGATGGGCGAGAAGAGCTTCGGCAAGGGCTCGGTTCAGAGCGTGATCCAGCTCGACGCGAACAGCGCGCTGCGCCTCACCACCGCGCGCTACTTCACCCCGTCCGGCCGCTCGGTGCAGGCGGGCGGGATCGACCCCGACATCTACGTGCCGCAGCTCAGCGACCCCGACTACAAGAGCCGCAAGGTGGTGCGTGAGGCCGACCTCCGCCGCCACCTGCTCAGCCAAAACAAGGTCGACGACAAGCTGCTGGAGCAGGCCGACGAGAAGGATCCGCGCTTCGCGATGACTGCCGCCGAGCTGGAAAAGAAGGGCATCAAGGACTTCCAGCTCCATTATGCGCTGCAGACCTTGAAGCGGCTTGGGGGTGGCGCGACCCGCACTGCGGCCGCGCCCGCGCCCAAGCGGTCGTAGAACCCAGGTGGACGCGCGCCCGGGCAGCATCGGCATCAGCCCCGCCGACGCCCGCCTGCGCCGCGCCCAATGGCTGGCGATCCTGGTGCCCGGTGCGTTGCTCGCCGGTGCGCTCGGCTCGCAACATCTCGGCGGCCTGTACCCGTGCGAGATGTGCTTCTGGCAGCGCTATCCGCAGTGGGCGGCGCTGGCGCTTGGCGGGCTCTCTTTCTTCGCCCGGCGCGCCCGGCGGCCGCTGGTGCTGCTCGCGGCCGCCGCGATCGCGATCTCCGGCGCGATCGGCGTGTTCCATGCGGGAGTCGAGCTCGGCTGGTGGGAGGGGCTGACCCACTGCAGCGCGACGGGGGCAGCCACCCTCGAGGACATTCTCGCGACACCGCTGATCCGCTGCGACCAGGTTCAGTTCTCCTTTCTCGGCCTGTCTCTGGCCGGCTGGAACGCGCTTATCTCCTTGTCTGCCGCAGGAGCCATCGCATGGCTGACGCTGCGCCGCCGCTAAGCGCCCGTCCGGCCGGCTGGCGCCCCGGCGACCGCCGCGTGGATCGCGCGGCCATGCTGCGCGTCGACCAGGCCGGCGAATATGGCGCGACCCGCATCTACGCCGGGCAGCTCGCCGTGCTGCGCGGCAGCTCGTCCGCCGCCCACCTCGTCACCCACATGCTGAGCCAGGAAGAGGGGCACCTCGCCCGCTTCAACCAGCTGATGGCCGAGCGCCGGGTCCGCCCGACTCTGCTCGCGCCCTTGTGGCACGTCGGCGGCTTCGCGCTGGGCGCGGTCACCGCCCTCATTTCGGAAGAAGCCGCCATGGCCTGCACCGACGCGGTCGAGACGGAGATCGACCTCCACTATGAGGAGCAGCTGCGGCAACTGGGCGACGACGATCCGGAGCTCGCCGCCGATATCCGCCAGTTCCAGGCGGAGGAGCTGGAGCATCGCGACACCGCGCGGGAGGCCGGGGCGCTGAACGCGCCCGCCTACCCGCTGCTGACCACCGCCATCCGCGGCATCTGCCGCGTCGCCATTGGGCTCAGCAAGAAGTTCTAGGAAACGCTCGGCGGCTTCGCCCGTTGACCTGCCAAGGAAGGACGAACCGTCATGCTCAAAGCCACTCTCGTTGCGGGGCTCGCCGGGTCCGCCTTGCTGCTCGCAGCCGCTCCGCTCGCGGCGCAGCAGACCGCGGCCCCTGTTACCGGCGGCAGCGGCGACCGCATCGCCGAGATCATCGTCTACGGCACCGACCCCTGCCCGCGCTCGACCGACGATGAGGTGGTGGTCTGCGCCCGCAAGCCGGAGGCCGAGCGCTACCGCATTCCCGAGCGGCTGCGCAGCGGCGGCGCCATCCAGTCGCGCCAGGCCTGGGCCGCCCGCGCCCGCACCTTCGAGGTGATGACGCCGACCGGCCGCGTGTCCAGCTGCGACGCCGTCGGCCCCTCCGGCCAGCTCGGCTGCCTGGACCGCGCCATCGAGCAGGCCCGCGCCGAGCAGCGCGAAGCCGAGCAGGGCGCTACGCCCTCACCGTAGAGCGCGGAGAGTCCCGATATGCCCACCACCCTTGCGCCTGCAGTGCTCAGCCGTGAGCTCCGCAAGGAAACCTCACCCGACCTCACAAGACGCCGCTGGGCGATCGGCTTGAGTTTCGCGGGCAGCGCCATTGGGATGATCGTCGCCGCCTATCAGACGGGGTTGTTGAAGCGCCTGCCGGACATTCTCCCGGGCCGTGTCTTCGACGCGGAAAAGGTCGACGCCTCAGATTATGCCTACAGGCGGCTGCAGGCTCCCGATGGCACGTTGATGGCGGTGACCTACGGCGTGACCGCGGCACTGGCCGCCGCCGGCGGCAAGGACCGCGCCCTCGACAACCCCGCGCTACCGCTCGCCGCGGCCGGTAAGGCGCTCTACGATCTCGTAACCTGCGTCCGCCTCGCCCGGGAAGAGTGGCAGGAGAACCAGGCCCTGTGCAGCTGGTGCCAGGTCGCCACGGGGATCACGGCCTTGACCGCTGCGCTGACGCTTCCGGAAGCGGGAAGGGCCGGGCTCAGCATGTGGGCCCGGACCAAAGACGCCACAACGCAACGGTAAGCACGACAATCCCAGCTATCGTGCCGCTACGTTGCCCGCGGCAGCTCTTCAGCATGGATGTCAAGGAGTCGCCCGGCTTGACCGGCGCGGCACCAAGCCCTTCTAGAGGACTCTAAGCTGGCAAATGAAAATATAATATAATGGGAATCTTGGTCCGCAACTAATCTTTATGGTTAGCGTCCGCCCCAAGCGCCTTTATGCCCGCTGGCCGCCGAACTTGCGCTGCGTTTTCCCAAACCGCGTCTTCCTCGTCCCCGGCTTGCCCTCCGTCGAGTGCCCCACCCGCGGCGCCGCGCGCTGGTGGTCGGGGATGCCGAGTTCGTCTTCTTCCAGCTTGCGGATCTCGTCCCGAAGGCGACCCGCTTCCTCGAACTCGAGGTCGGCGGCGGCCTTGCGCATGCGTTCCTCCAGGCTGCCGATGTATGCGCGCAGGTTGTGCCCCACGAGGTGCGGCGTGTCGGGATCGCCGGTGTCGACCACCACGCCGTCGCGGGTCGAGACGTGCGCGATGATGTCGCTGATCTGCCGCTTGATGGTCTCGGGCGTGATGCCGTGCAGGCGGTTGTATTCCTCCTGCTTCTCGCGCCGGCGATCCGTCTCGTTGAGCGCGCGCTCCATGGAGCCGGTGACGCTGTCGGCATAAAGGATCACTCGGCCCTCGACGTTGCGCGCAGCCCGGCCGATGGTCTGGATCAGCGAGGTCTCCGAGCGCAGAAAGCCTTCCTTGTCCGCGTCGAGGATCGCCACCAGCCCGCATTCGGGAATGTCCAGCCCCTCGCGCAGCAGGTTGATGCCGACTAGCACGTCGTACACGCCTAGGCGCAGGTCGCGGATCAGCTCGATCCGCTCCAGCGTCTCCACGTCCGAATGCATGTAGCGGACCTTCATGCCCGCCTCGTGCAGATACTCGGTAAGGTCCTCCGCCATCCGCTTGGTGAGCGTGGTCACCAGCGTGCGGTAGCCCTTCTTGGCCGTAAGCTTGGCCTCGTGCACCAGATCGTCGACCTGGTCCTCCACCGGCTTGATCTCGACCGGCGGGTCGATCAGCCCGGTCGGGCGGATCACCTGTTCGCTGAACACGCCGCCGGTCTCGTTGATCTCCCATGGGCCGGGCGTTGCCGACACGAAGGTGGTCTGCGGGCGCATCGCGTCCCATTCGTTGAAGCGCAGCGGGCGATTGTCGATGCAGCTCGGCAGGCGGAAGCCATATTCGGCGAGCGTGATCTTCCGCCGGTGGTCGCCGCGCGCCATGGCGCCGATCTGCGGCACCGTCTGGTGGCTTTCGTCCACGAACAGCAGGGCATTATCCGGAAGATACTCGAACAAGGTCGGCGGCGGGTCGCCCGGTAGCCGGCCGGTGAGGAAGCGCGAGTAGTTCTCGATCCCGTTGCACGAGCCGGTGGCGGCGATCATCTCCAGGTCGAAGTTGGTCCGCTGCTCCAGCCTCTGCGCCTCCAGCAAGCGACCTTCGGCGTTCAGCTCCTTCAGCCGCTCCTCAAGCTCATGCTTGATCGCCCCCATCGCCTGCTTGAGCGTCGGCCCGGGGGTTACATAGTGGCTGTTCGCATAGACCTTGATGCTGCTCAGCGACGCAATCTTCTTGCCGGTCAGCGGATCGAACTCGACGATCTCCTCGATCTCGTCGCCGAAGAAGCTGACCCGCCAAGCGGTGTCCTCATAGTGTGACGGGAAGATCTCCAGGCTGTCCCCACGCACCCGGAAGTTGCCGCGCGCGAAGGCCTGGTCGTTGCGCTTGTACTGCAGCGCGACCAGCTTGCGGATCACCTCGCGCTGGTCCTCGCTACCGCCTTTCTTGAGGCTGAAGACCATCGCCGAATAAGTCTCGACCGAGCCGATGCCGTACAGGCAGGAGACGGAGGCGACGATGATCACATCGTCCCGCTCCAGCAGCGAGCGGGTGGCCGAGTGACGCATCCGATCGATCGCCTCGTTCACCGACGATTCCTTTTCGACATAGGTGTCGGTGCGCGGAACGTAGGCTTCGGGCTGGTAATAGTCGTAGTAGCTGACGAAATACTCGACCGCGTTCTCGGGAAAGAAGCTCTTGAACTCGCCGTAAAGCTGCGCCGCCAGGATCTTGTTGGGCGCGAGGATCAGCGCCGGCCGTTGCAGCGTGTCGATCACCTTGGCCATGGTGAAGGTCTTGCCCGAGCCGGTCACGCCCAGCAGCACCTGGCTCTTCTCGCCGTCGAGCGCAGCCTCCGTCAGCTCCTTGATCGCGGTCGGCTGGTCGCCGGCCGGCTCATACTCCGAGCGCAGCACGAACGGCCGCCCGCCTTCCGCCTTTTCCGGCCGCGCCGGGCGATGCGGAACGAACGCCTCGTCCGTTTCCGGCTCGGCGAGGCTGGTCCTGATCTGAATGCCCATCACGCCTATATGGTCCGCTGGGATGAACGGAACAACCGAAGAACGCTGCTGGCTGTGCACCCGCCCGCTGGGCCGCCGCGTCGAGCAGCATCATCCTGTGCCCAAGAGCCGTGGCGGGCGAACGACGGTGCCGGTGCATCCGATCTGCCACCGAACGCTCCACGCCCGCTTCTCCAATGCGGAACTGGGCAAGATCGGCGACGATCCCGCGGCCCTGGCGGCAGACGCGGAGGTCGGCCGCTTCCTGGGCTGGGTCGCCCGCAAACCGCCAGACTTCCACGCGCCGACCCGTCGCAAGCGCTAGGCCTTGTCATGCGCCGGCGCGGGCCAGTCCGGCTCCTCCTGGCCGCGGGTCTTCCATAGCGAGTAGCCGATCCCCGCCGCGATCAGGGCAAAGGTCACCCCCAGGCTCAGCACCGGCGGGAACTTGTCGCCGCCGAGCAGAAAGTCCGACACGAAAATCTTAAGGCCGATGAACACCAGCACCACGGCCAGCGCGTACTTGAGGTAGTGGAAGCGATGCACCATCGCCGCCAGCGCGAAGTAAAGCGCGCGCAGGCCCAGGATCGCCATGATGTTCGAGGTGTAGACGATGAACGTGTCGGTGGTGATGGCGAAGATCGCCGGCACCGAGTCCACCGCGAACACCAGGTCGGCGAGGTTGATCACCACCAGCGCCAGGAACAGCGGCGTCGCGGCGATCACCAGCCGGCCGGTCTTCTCGTCGGGCACGCGCACGAAGAAGTGCTGGGCGTGCAGTTCCTTGGTCACCCGCATGCGGCGGCCGATCCAGCGCACGACGGGGTTGCCTTCGATGTCCATCGGCTTGTCGCCGGCGAACAGCATCTTCACGCCGGTGAACACCAGGAACGCCGCGAAAATGTACAGCACCCAATAAGCCTGGCTGACCAGCGCCGCACCGCCCGCGATCATCAGCCCGCGCAGCAGGATCACCGCGATGATGCCCCACAGCAGCGCCCGGTACTGGTACTTCGCGGGGATGGCGAAGTAGGTGAATATGAGGCTGATCACGAAGACGTTGTCGATCGACAGCGCCTTTTCGATGAAGAAGCCGGTATAGTATTGCATGCCGAGCTCGGCGCCGCGCTGGGCCCAGACCCACGCCCCGAACAGCAGCGCCACCCCGATGTAAAAGGCGCTGAGCTTCAGGCTTTCGCCGATGCCCATTTCCCGGTCCTCCTTGTGGAGAATGCCGAGATCGAAGGCGGTCAGCGCGACTACTAGGCCGAGAAAGGCCAGCCAGAACCAGGCCGGGGTGCCCAGCCAGTCGGTGAATAGAAATTCCATGGTTCAACCCTGTTCGCGGTCAGGTCGCGCCGACAGAGCCGGACCTCAGGCTACAAGCATGCAGCCGTTCACCTGAGACACCGGCGCCTGCTGGAAAGCGACATGGTCAGGCCAGCGCGCCCTTGCGCAGGAAGCGGCCGGTCAAGTCCTTGACCCGCAGCTTGAGCTTGTTGAGCTGGGTCACCCGTAGCGGGTCGGGCCGACCGCGGCGTTGTTCGTCGCGCAAGGCACGGTCGATGCGCTGGTGAACCTCGATTAAGCGATAAAGTCGCGGATGCATGTGCCGTCTCCTCTTCGATGCTTGCGATCGATCGGAGGATCCGAGTGCTTGGAGGCGGGAAGTCGCGCCGGGCCATCACATCGGATCATCCGATGCGGTCCGACATCACACACTCGTCGCCTAACGGCTTCGGCGTGCCAGAGGGGCCCGGTCCGCAAGCAAAGAAGTAAGCGGATTGTCCCCCAAGGGCAAGAGCGCTGATCCGCGACGGCAGCGCCGAAATGGCTGAGCGTACCGATTGCTCGCTTTGAAGCGCTGCAACCGAAACGAAAGAAACTGCCGCATGGTCA
>NZ_CADCVZ010000006.1 GCF_902806265.1 uncultured Sphingomonas sp.
GGGCGAAGGCCGCGATCAGGTGCGCTCCTCCGTGTCCTTTGTGCTCGGCGGCAACCTCGAGGAGCTCCTGCTGACCGGGTCGGCGGCCGCGGCGGGCACCGGCAACGGTCTGGGCAATGTCCTGCGCGGCAACGCGGCCGCGAATGCCTTAGACGGGCTCGACGGGGCGGACGAGTTGCACGGCAACGACGGAAACGACTCGCTGGACGGCGGCACAGGGGACGATCGTCTGTTCGGCGGCGGGGGCAACGACACGCTGTTCGGCAACGCGGGCTACGACCGGATGTACGGCGGGACTGGCGACGATACCTACATGGTCACGGATGTGGACAATTATACTTATGAGAATGCGGGAGAAGGTCGCGACAAGGTCGTGGCTTTCATCGACCATCAGCTTCGTGCCGAGGTCGAAGACCTGGTCCTGAACGGAACCGCCAACCTCATCGGCAAGGGCAATCTTGCCGACAATGCCATCGTCGGCAACGATGGCGACAACCGGATGTACGGCTACGACGGCGCGGATACGCTGGAAGGCCGGGCCGGCAACGATTATGTAATGGGCGGCGCGGGCAACGATATGCTGTCCGGCGGCGCGGGGCACGACCGCATGTACGGCGGCATCGGCGACGACCGCTATCTGGTCGGCGACACGGCCGACTATGCCTATGAGAATGCCGGCGAAGGCACCGACCGGGTGATTGCCACCATCAACCATGTGCTGCGGGCCAACATCGAGCAGCTGGAACTCGGCGGCAGCGCGGACCTGCGCGGCTACGGCAATGCGCTCGACAATTTGGTGGCGGGCAATGGCGGCGGCAACCAATTGTACGGACGCGACGGCAACGACCAACTGCTGGGCAGCGGCGGAAACGACATCCTGTTCGGGGAGAACGGCAGCGACCGGCTGATCGGCGGCGCCGGACAGGACCGCGCTTACGGCGGAGCGGGCAGCGACGAGTTCATCTTCGGTGCCGGCGACCTGTCGGGAGCAAGCAATAGCTCGGCCGACCGGGTCCACGATTTCTCGCGCGATCAGGGCGACCGCATTCGCCTAGACGGGATCGACGCCGACATCATCCGGGGCGAGGATCAGAGCTTCGCCTTTATCGGCGAGAACGGCTTTTCGGGCACGGCAGGCGAGCTGCGTTACCAGCAGATCAGCGGCAATACTTTCGTCCAAGGCGATACGAACGGTGACGGAGCGGCGGATTTCTGGATCCGCCTCGACGGCCTGCACACGCTCGGCAGCGGCGACTTCTTCCTGTAGGCCGCGCTAGGCCGCGCTGCGCAGCGCGGCCCCTCACAAGAAAAAAGGGGCGGGCCGAGGCCCACCCCTTCCTTCAGTTCACGCAATGACCCGTGGATCAGCCACGCTCCGGAGCCGGCGGCGGCGGCGGCGGCGGCGGCGGCGGCGCCGGGCACACGTCGGTCGCCAGGATCACCGAACCGTCCGGGCACGTCTGCGTCGCCGGGGGCGGCGGAGGCGGCGGCGGCGGCGGAGGCGGAGGCGGCGGAGGCGCTGCCGGGGCGCCCAGGTTGAACGTCAGGCTGGCCAGCAGCGAGTGCGACCGCCACTTGCCGATCACCTCTTCGCTGTCCGACTCCTCGATGTTGTACTTGGAACGGAAGAAGCGATACTTGAGGCCAAGATCGAGGTTCTGAGTGATGGGCGCGCGAACGCCCGCCAACAGCTGCCACGCGAAGTTGTTGTCGGTACCGCCCAGCGAGATCGCATCGATGTCGTAGGTGGTGCGGGCAACGCCCGCGCCGCCACCAACAAAGCCGCTCAGCCCGTCGTCCGGACCGAAGTCGAGCAGCAGGTTGCCCATGGCGGACAGGGTCCGGGCCTTGCCGCCGTCACCGCGCAGGATGCCGAAGTTGGGCGCAACGGTGGTCTCGTCGATGCGGGCGCGCTTGAAGCCGAGCTCGGCTTCCGCCCGGACCACACCGAAATCGTAGCCGCCGAGCAGGGCAGCATCGATCCCGACCTTGTGATCAACGGTGACCGGACCATCGCGCGAGCCGAGCAGGCCCTGATAGTCGAGGTCGGCGTCCTCCAGGATCATGGCGCCGGCTTCAACGCCCACATAAGGCGCCCCATCCCGAGCCAGCGCCGGGGTCGCAACGGCACATGCCGCCGCAGCCACCAGCAGTTTCGTACGCAGCTTCATATATTCTCCCTTGTTTATGCTCTTCGTAGACAACGCGCTTCTTAAGCGAAGAGTTCTTTATTCTTCAATGCCCAAGCGCAACAGGTCGGCCGTTGTTGCATCCAAGTCACGCCCATAATCATCGTTAACCATTTAAGCGCAAGGATTGCCGCAGTTTTTCCATGGAAAATGCTTTCGGCGTTTGCTCCAGGCCGTTAGGAATAGCCGAAAACCCGCTGATATTCGGAACAATCCTTATCGATCAAGGCTGCCATTGCGAACTGCCTTGCGTCTAGGTCCCGGTCGCCAGGCATGCGCGACTTGGGACAAACCGACTGTCCGTGCCGCGTGGCCTCAAAGCCGCGGTCGAACTCCTCGAGGTTCCGGTCGGTCGCTCCGCCGCCACGCCAGCCAAGGAAGCCCGCGAGCTCCCGGCGAGGCGCGTCCGACCCGACGAAGCTTTCGTAACGGACCACGGCGTGCGGCAGCGGGCCGGCGGCCAGGAGACGGTGGAGCCCCACCAGCCCGGCAGCCTCCCGGCGGCAGTAATCGACGACCCATTGGTCACTGAAACGATGCAGATTGCCCTGCGCGCGGTGCTTTTCAAAGAAGCTAAGCGCAACATCGACGATGTTCCGCACCGAGATCAGGACGCGGCGGGGCACCAGCTGCTCGATGTACCGCCCGTGCTCCGAGCAGAGCACTTCCTTGACGCCCCAACGCTTGCCGGCCAGCCGCGGCGCCACCAACCGCCGGAAGCGGGCGCCGGCAGACCCGTCGTCCGCCGCCCATTCCTCCTCGGTCACGGGCATGCCGAAGTTGGCCAGCTGGATGCGCAGCAGGCGGGTGTTCGCGACTTCGGTGAACAGAGGTTCGCTAAACACCAGCTGGTCCGGCGGCGAGGTCAGCCAGTTGCAGATCATGGTGCTTCCGGACCGGCCCATCGCCGCCAGGTAGAAGTCGGGCCGATCCACCTCCGGCGGCAGGAAGGAGTCAGGCATCGGCCGCGGACCGCAACAGGGCGAGTTCCTGCGGAACGACCAGTGCGGCGGCGGTTTGACGCCGGATGCGAGCGGCGGCAGCGGCCGAGTGGGATTCGAACAACGCGGGGTCCTCCACCATGCGCCGGATGCCCGAAGCCAGCCTGCCGGCATCTTCCGGCGGAGCAAGCTCGCCGCACTCCCCGTCCACGAACTCGCGGACGGCGGGGATGGCGTTGGTGACCGGGACCAGCCCCGACGACATGGCTTCGTCGCGCGACACGCCCTGAGTATCGATGCGCGTCGGCACCAGGAAGACGCCATGCTCGCGGTGCAATGCGGCGATGCGCGCCTGGCTCACGAAACCGCGCTCGACGGCGACGTTCCCGAGGTGGCGGAGCGGCGCCAGCGTGCGGTCCATCAACGGTCCGTCGCCAACGACCGTGAAGCGCAGCCGGTCGGAGCCGGCCTCGTCCGAGAGCTGCAGGATGGCGCTGACCGCCAGATCGTTGCCGTACCCGCGTGAGTCGAACGGCCTGAGCATCAGCACACCGAAGCGCTGCGCCGCCGGCTTGGGTTGGTAGCGGAACAGGTCGGTATCGATCGGATTGGGAATGACGCTGGCCGCCCCAGGCACGTCGGGCAGGTCGTGCCGGAACAGGTCAACCGCGGCGTGCGAGACGAAGACGAGGCCGAAGCGGGCCGGCGGCGCGAGGAGGAACTCGCGCCAGAACCGGCGGCGGCGTTCGATCACCTCCAGCGCCGCGGCGCGTTCCTCGCCCGCGAGATCCCACTCGGCCTTGCGCCGCGCGAACTCCGGGATCTCCGAGCCGTGCAGCCAGGCGCGGATGGGGTAGCGTTCGGCGAGGGGCGCCAGGGCCGGCCACTGCGCTTCGCTGAACCCATGCGCCGCCACCACGTCCGGGCGCCATCCGTCTGCAAAGGCGGCAAGTGCCTCCGAGCTGCCGCTGCGGCAGGTCACTCCGTCGATTCGATGCTTGGACGGCGTCGGCTGGTTCGCGGGCCGGAACACCGCAACCTCGTGCCCGTAGCTAAGGTAAGCAAGGACGCGGCGATGCACGAACGGATATTGGTAGAGATCGCCCGGAGCCGGATAGGAGCGCGTTACGACCAGGATCCGCAGCGGCGGCCCGCTACTCATGGACCCGGCGTGGGCCCGTGCCCTCGGCCGGCCGCACGTAGCGCCACAACCCCCCGCTCAGGCGCAGGTTTTCGGGCGCGCCGCCGAGGAACTGGCGGAGGCAGCGGAGGTAGGCGGCCCGCCAGCGGTCAGCATAGTCGTCCGCGGACTCGCGCCGGCCGGCGTCGGGCAGACGCTCCAACATAAAGTAGATCTGCCCATTCTCCCAAAAAGGCGCAACGAACATTGAGGGGATGCCGAGTCGGTGCGCCATGCGGGCGGCGAAGCTCGAGTAGGTGATCTCCTGCCCTTCGAAGGCGACGCGCGGCGCGGCCAGGTTGATCGCCCCGTCGACCGCGATCACCACCGCGTTGCCGCCGCCGAGTGCACCCAGGACCTTGCGCGCGACGTCCGTGCCGCCCTGGTCGCTGGTCGAGATCAGCGAGCGGGCGTAGGAGGTGCGCGCCACGCTGGGGGTCGATGCGAGCCATTTGGACTTCACGCCGAGCAGCTCAAGGGCAAGCGGCCCCGCATACATCGCGCCGATGTGCGCCGAGGCGAGGATCAGCCCGCGACTTGGGTCGACTTGGGCGAACGCCTGCTCGACGGCCGTGAGGTCCGCCAGCCGCGACATGGCCTCATGGACCTGGTCGTCGCGGCATTCGAGCCAGTCGAGCAGGTAATGGTCGGCAAGATAGCCCCACTTGGCGGCGCGCTCCCAACCCTGGCGATCGGCGGTGCGGTCGCGCCGGAGCTGCCAGGCCCAGTCCAGCCTTGCCGCCGGGACATCGGCGGCGTCGGCCTTTGCCCAGAGCTGTTCGAGCCCTGCCTCGAAGGACGGGGGCAGCGCCCGTTCCCGCTCGGCGGTGAAGCGGTCAAACAGGTCGGCGGCCTCGGCGGTCTGGCCAGCCTGGCTCAGCGCGCCCGCGGCATAACGGTGCCAGCGATGCGAGCCCGGCTGTAACGCGATTAGCTGCCGGAACTCATGGGCGGCCTCGGCATGTTGCCCGTTCTGCTTGTAGGCGCGGGCCAGCAGCGCACGGGCGTTGGCCGAGTGGGTGATCTTCTTGCAGGCTTCCGCTAAGTGCGGCGCAGCCTCCCCGGGTTTGCCGGTCCGCAACAGCACCTCGCCCAGCAGCAGCGCGGTGTTCGCGTCCCCGGGCATGTGACGGAGCGCTTCGCCGAGGTGCTCGGCGGCGCGGGCATTACCATCTGACCGCATCGCTGAGCGATAGACATGACCCAGCAGCTGCCGGAGCCTGGGAGCATCGGGTGACACGGCGACGCACCGCTCGCCGGCGGCGATCGCTTCCTCCGTCCGGCCGGCGTCCCAGTAGGCGCGTGCCACCTCCGCGATGACCTCGGGCTCCGCCGGCCAGGCAGACTCGGCAGCCTCGGCAAGGCGGGCTGCGTTCTCCGTCAACCCGGCGCGACCGAGGCAGAGCAGCGCGATCCGCGCCAAGCGTGGGTTGCGGGCGGCCCTTGCCGCAAGCACCCGGGCGTAGGCGCCCGCGGCTTCAACCTGGCCGTCCTGCAGCAGCAGCTGGAGGTAGGCGGCCTGGCCGTCCAGGTCATCGGGCCGCAGCTCGATCAGCCGCAGCGCGTCAGCGAGCGCGGCCGGGAATTGCCTGGTCCGCCCGAACAGGCTGCCGCGGAGTCGTAGCTCCTCCACCGCTTCCGGTTGGACGTCGAGCAGACGTCCGAGCACCGCAACCGCCGCGTCGAACTGTTTCTCTCGGATGAGCCACGACAGCACGTGCCGCCGCAGCGTGACCCGCGCCTCCGGCAGGCTTGCGACCTCAGGGTCGAGCTGGTCGAGACCGCGATCGATCCGTCCGCTGCGGATCAACGCTACCGCATAGAGCAGCTTCTGCTCGGTATCGTCCTCCCGGCCCTGCCCCAGCGAGCGCTCGGCAAGCGCGCAGGCATCGGACCAGCGCCCGGCTTCAACGGCCTCCGTGAGTAGGCCGTCAGGACTGCGCAGCAGCGTCGCGGCGTTCACCTGGCAGCCGCCAAGGCCCGCGGGAGGCGCCGCCGGAGCGACGCCCGCAGCAGCCCGCGAAGCGCAAAGCCCAGCATGGCCGCCAAGCCGATCAGGAGCAGCAACGGCATCACAATCGACGGCAGGTCGCGCACTTGCGCGAAGGCTCCGGCGGACATGCCGACGATCAGCACGAAGTAGCGGCGCTGCTGGATCATGTTGAGATAGGCTTGCTGAAGCGTGTTCAGGGTCGACTGCCAGCGGGCCTGCGCGATCTCCTTGCGGTCGGTGGCATATTCGAACTCGCCAACCGTGCGCGACAGGGACCCGCCGCTCGGATTGACCAGCCGGCCGCGCTGCTCGCCGATCTGCGACCGCAGTTCGCGCACGCGCTGGTCGAGCCCGGGCAGCAGCGGGCTGTTGACCAGCCCCTCGCCGCGCAGCGCGTCGCGCTGCCGCTCGGCTTCAGACAGCTGCAGTTCGAGGCTGCTGATCAGCTGGTAGACCGCGGCGGCCGTCTGCTCCGGGTTGAGCTCGCCCCGTTCGGCCTGGACCGCGGCAAGCGAGCGGCGCGCGCTGGCGACCTGCCGTTCGGCCTGCTGCACGTCGCGGGTCAGCGCTTCGATCTGGTCGGCACCGATCTTGTCGGACGACGCGTTCACATGATGCTCGGCGGCAGCCAGGATGGCGTTGCCAAGGCGAACCGCGTCCTCCGGGGTGCGGGCTTCGACCTTGAGGCGCAGGATGCCTTCCTGAACGTCGACCATCACCGACACACGCTTCAGATAATAGCGGAACGGATCACGGTTGAGGCCGAGCGGTCCTTCGAAGCGGGCCAACGGGTCCATCTGCGAACCGCGGAAATGGTCCAGAAAGCCGTGCCGCCGCTCCATGTGCTCCATCATCGGCCGCGACAGGATGAACGCGCGCGCCTTGAAGGCGTCGGCGATGGTACTGTTGGAGGCGCCCATGGCGAACAGGCCCGCGGTCGGGGACGCAGCCGAGTTGGTGCTGGTCTGGACGGTGAACACGGCCTCGCCCTCGTACAGCTTGGTCGCGACGAAGCCGACGTACAGCAGCACGGCGAGCAGGGGCGCGGCGAGCAGCAGCATGGCGCGGCGCAGGCTGGTGCGCCAGCGCTGCTGACGGCGGCCGAGGATCTCGCGGCGGGCCTCCTCGAGCCGCGCCTCGGGCGAGAAGCCGCTCGCGCGGCCGACGAACTTGGGCGGTTCGGGCTCGCTTGGCGCCGGGTCCAGGTCGACCTCCACCAGCTTGCGCCGTTCCTGCCAGTTGCGGATGCGTTCGTCGTTCATGGGCGTGGACTCACTTGTCGCTTGCTGGTCATGCGAGATCGAAGACGGGAACTTCAGCGCTCTCGTCGGCGTCCGGGTCGTTGGTGCCGGCGAGCAGTTCGGTGGCATGGTCGAAACCGTCGCACGGCACGATCTCGCCCTCGCTCACCACGTAGAAGCGCTCGCAGACGTCCTTGGCTTGGCGCGGATTGCTGCCGACGAAGATCAGGCCGCAGCCTTCCGCAAGGCGCGCGGTCAGCACCTCGGTGGTCTTGCGGCGGAAGGCTTCGTCGCCGGTCGCGATCTTGTCGTCGGCGAGGTAGGTGCGCGCGGGAATGCCAAGGCTCGCCGCCATCGCCAGCCGGGCCTTCATGGTCGGCGAGTAGAGCTTCAGCGGCCGGTAGTACATCTCCCCGAGCTCGGCGAAGTCCTGGCAGAAGGCGGCGAGGTCGAGCGGATCGACGTCGGCGACCTGCGCCAGGCTGCGCACGTTCGCCTCGCCCGTCATGTCGGCCTGGAACCAGCCGGAGTAGCCCAGCGGCCAGCCGCCGGCGTCGCGCAGCACGGTGCCGCCGTCCGGGCGGTCGAGGCCGGCGAGCAGGCGGATGATGGTCGACTTGCCCTGCCCCGGCCGCACCAACAGCGCGACCTTCTCCCCCGTGTTGACGACCAGCGAGGCCTGGAACAGGACCACCGTCGGCCGGTCGCCGGTCATGTAGTAGCGGGTGCAGTCGACAAAGCCCCACATGTCAGTCGCGCCTCGTGAGGTTGAGCACGGCGCCGATCATCAGCATGGCGGCGATCCACAACAGGGCATAGCTGCCCGACGCGACCCGCGACTGGTAGTGCAGCAGCATGCCGTCGCGCGCGATCTCCACCGCGTGCAGCAACGGGTTCCAGCTCAGCACGTCGAGCAGATAGTCCGGCAGCTCGTTGGCGGTGAAGAAGACAGCCGACAGGAAGAAGCTCGGGCGCAGCAGGATCTGGCCGATCTGGTTGAACCGGTCGTTGAAGCGCGCCAGGCCGAGAAAGGCGTAGGCGTAGCTGACCCCCAGCGCCCAGCACAGCGCGGTGCCCCACAGGAAGGTGAGCGGGTCGTCCATCTCGCCGCGGCCGAACAGCAGGAAGTTGGCGGCGAACACCACGCCCAGCAGGATGGCGCTGTTGAGCACCTCGACCAGGGCGGCCGAAGCCACCGCATGCTCCTCGGTTACGGCCGGGTAGATCAGCAGTCCGCGGACGGTAGAGCGGGTCCGGCCGACCGCGGTCACGACATGGCGAAAGGTCGCGTAGGGGATCAGGCCGGAAATGATGAAAGTGACAACGTCGGTGTAGACCGGCGAGGTCCGGCCGAGCATGGCAAAGGCCAGGTAGGTCGCCGCGATCCACGCCAGCGGCGCCATAAAGGACATGGCAAAGCCGAAGCCGTTTTCGCCCAGGCGCGAGCGAACGTCCCGTTCGGCCAGGGCGAGCACCAGCTGCAACTGTACCCGCAGCCACTCGGAGAAGCTCTCCCCGGCGACCGGCCGGGAAACGGTGCCCGCCCCGGAGATCACGGCACCACCGTGATCGCGGAACGGGCGGTACCGAGCGTCTGGGTGAGCGCCGACAAGGCCTTGCGCGTTTGGGTAAACGGCGCGTTGGAGATCATCACCACATCGCCGTCGCGAACGATGAAGCGACTGGCCAGCGCCACCGTTTCCGGGCGCCGCATCTCGAACTGGTAGACCACGGGCGAGGCCTGCCCGGGCTCGGCCCGGACCAGGAAGATGGCGCGCGGGTCGGCGGCGTTCTCGTCCAGCCCGCGGGCCTGGCCGAGCACGTCCGTGACATTGTACGCCCGCTTGGCGATGCGCACCTGGCCCTGAGCACCCGCAGCACCGAGCACGGTGACATGCTGCACCACTTCGTTGAGGATGATGGAGTCGCCGGGCTGAAGAGCGATGTCGAGAGCGGGATCGCGCAGCACGTCCGCCATCCGGACGCTGGCGGCCTGTCCTCCCCGGCGGACGGTGACGTCGAGCATTTCCGGGTTCTTGAGTTCCGGCGCGACCTCACCCAGCAGCTCGCCCAGCCGGGTGCGCCCGCGCTCGATCGGATAGGTGCCGGCCTTGCCCGCGTTACCCTGGACGCTGACGAGCTTGCTCCGCGGACTGGCAGCGCGGAGGTCCACCTGCGGGTTACGGATGATGCTGCGCAGCCGGGCCGTGATCGCCTCCCGCGCCTGCGGGATCGTGCGTCCGGCGACGGCAACGGTGCCGGCGAACGGCACGTAGATCCGGCCCGCCTCGTCGACTGCGATCTCGCCCAGGTCGCCGCTGCCGGTTGTGAACACGGTCGGCGCGCCGCCCTCCCAAATGGTGAGCTTGAGCATGTCGCCCGGGCCGATCGCCTCATATGCGACCGGACCGGCGGCGGTGAACTCGGCCGGGAAGCCGGCGGTCGCCTGCGCGGCGGCGGGCAGGGTTGCGGCGGTCACCGGAACCAGCGTGATCCGCCCGGCCTCCGATGCCTTTTCCACCTCGCCAAGCGAGGACACCGAGCGCGGCATGACGCAGCCTGCCAATGCCGCGGTGGCAAGAACCAGGAAGAAGGGTCGCAGCCGCATCGTCAATTCCCTAAGCCGCTTGTTGAACTTCGGAGTAGTCGTCCCCGGCTCCGCTTGGCGCCGAGCAGGAGACGAAATTGGCCAGCATGTTGGGAACCGAGAAGTGTGCGTCGAGGAAGCGGCGGCCCAACCCGTCCTCGGCGAACAGGGCGCGATCCTCGCTGCGCATGGCGAGCTCGTGCGTCTGCGCGACCAGATTGTCGAGGCAGGGCTGCTCCGTGCATTCGAGAACATAGCCGGTGGTTCCATTGAGCAGGCACTCGGATGCGCCGCCCGCCGGGGTGGTGACGACCCGCACGCCCATATACTGCGCTTCGATGAGGACGTTGGGCAGCCCCTCGTAGCGCGACAACAGCAACAGCACGTCGAGCCGCGACATCCAGTAGCCGACCCGCGTCGAGCGATCGGTGAACAGGATCCTGTCGGCGATCCCGAGGTCGCTCGCCAGTTGCTGGGCGGAGGGGAGCAGCCGGCCCCCGCCGACCATCACGATCCGCGTGTCGGGATGCGCCTTGAGGTAGCGCGCAGCGAAGCGGATCCACAGGTTCGGCTGCTTGTCGGTGTCGAACCGGAACACGCTGCCGATGGTGCGGGTGGCGTCGGGCGTCGCGCGAACGAACGCTTCCCACATCTCCTCGCAAGCGGCCGAGCCCTGCACCGCCATCGGCTCCACCCCGTTGTAGACGATGGCGAACCGGCTCACGGGAATGTCGAGCCACTCGGCATAGGCCCTGGCGGACGCCTTGTTGTTGCTGAGAAAGGTGACGCCCGGGACCTGCGCCATCGCCCGGTACATCAGCTCATATTCCGGCCGGTACATGTGCTTGCGCAGCACGGGCGGGAGTCCCCGGATGGCGAGCTGGATGTGCGGCACGCCCGCGACCAGCGCGGCCAACCCCGCGAAAAGGCAGGCGCCGTCCTGCCAGGCGGAAGCGACGTCCGTGCCGGAGTCGATCAGGTGCTTGGACAAGCGCTTGACGCCATAGTTCACGCTGGGCGGAAGATAGTCGAGCAGCAACCGCAGCTGCGCATCCTCGACCCCCAGCGACCGCGGCGAGACCGGCTTGACCTCGTTCAGCTGGTGCAGCTCGACACCCGCTTCGCTGACCTCGCCGAGGTAGAAATCGTTCTGCTTCTCGGGCCCATGCGAACGAATCACGATTTCCACCGGCCGCGTGAGAGCGATGCCGCCGACCGGGAGCAGCGCCTTGCGCTTGCGTTCCAGCTCGATCGCCAGCCTGGTCAGCTGGCGCTCGGCCCCGCCCGGTCCGAGGCTGCCGGTGATCAGGCTCAGCCGGCCCAGCCCCGGCGCCTTGGGAGCGGCCACTTCGCGACCGGCGAACCACAGGATCGCGTGCTTCATGGCGAGCAGGCGGGCGTCCTCGTCCTCGGCGACCGGCCGGCCTTCCAGCTCTGCCAGCAGATCGAGGATCGCAGCCGTGTTGCCGCACAGCGCGTACGCTTTGCTGTCGTCGGGATAGCTCCCGTGCAGCGGCAGCAAAACTTGATGCGCTTTGGCGATGTAGCCGTCCCCAACCAGGCGCTTGGCGTAGTTGATGCGGTACTCGCGCCGCTCGGGGCAACTGGCGAACAGGGCGTCGAACAGCTCCGCGGAACGGTCAAAGGCACGCGCGGTGTAGAGGAGATCGGCCTTGACCAGCAGCGCGGCCGGATCGCTGTCGTCGCCGAGATTGCGGGCCTCGATCGCCTCCACCGCATCGGCCAGCGCCTTGCGCTTGATCAGCCGGCTGACCTTGCACAGCCAGAGCGGCTCGCTGCCCGGGTAGATCGCCTCGAACAGCGCATGCTGGCGGTCGAACTCCCCGTCGCATTCGATCACTTCCAGCAGCGCAACGGCGGCGCCTGGGCAGCCGACCACGCCTGCGCTGTCGTCAGCGACGAAGTCGCTCTTCAATCCATTGTACATTCTGCTGTCCCCCCGGACCTTGTTCTATGCAACCGGTTCCGGCCGCCGCGCGGCCGAGGCTTTCGCTTCGCGCGCCGCCAGCACCCGACAACGTTCGAGGTTGCGTGCGTTGCTTTCCACTTCGGGCGCCAACTGGTTCAGCCTGCCCCAATATTGCGCCGCCTGTTCGAACCGCATCTTGCGCATGGCCTCCAGGGCGGCGCGGCGCAGGATGGCGGCATCGTCGGGCTTAATCCGCAGCAGCAGGGATAGCACCTGCTCGCGGCCTTCCTCGTCCGCCGCACCGTTCTCGATCTCGCGCAGCTGCAGCCGCAACCTACGGTTGAGCCGTTCAAGCTCGCTCGTCAGCCCGGCACTTTCCCCGCTTTCCGTGTGCAACAGCTCGACCAGCTTGCCTGCAAGGCGGAATTCGCCGTTCAGGGTTGCGGTGCGCAGCTGGCGGAGCGCGCGGCGATCCGCCGTCTGGAAAAAGCGCGTGGCTTCCCCGGCGTATTTTGCGGCCGCGGGATGATCCGACTGGCGTAGCGCAGCGTACATCTGCAGGGCAATGTCGTAGCGGCCGAGCGCAGCGCCGATCCGCCCGGCCCAGCGCAGCACGCCGGGGTGCGACGGATCGCGCTGGTGAATTTGGGTCAGCAGGTCCAGTGCGGCACCATTGTCACCCAGCTTGTGGAGCGACAAGGCGACGGGCAGCGCCGCATCGGTGGCGGCCAGGATCACGTCGCCAGCCTTTTTCCATACGGCCACCACCGCGGGATAGTCCTGCTGCGCGTAAGCCTCGCGCACCGCGGAACGAAAGTGCGCCAAGGCTGCCCGTTCTGTCCGGGCCGGCAGCCCGCCGGGGCGGATGGCCGCCGCCGCAGCCGCCAGCTCGTGCGCCCACTGGAACTCGCCACTTGCCAGCAACTCGGCCGCGACCCGCCCGCTTTGCGCGGCGATTCGAACCGCAGAAGCGGGCGGCACGCTGTTGCCGCACCCGGCGAGCTGACGCAGGCAGTCGGTCGCGGTGTCCAGCATTCCCGCCGAGATCAGGCTGTCGATCAGGGTTTCGGCGCGGCTGACGTCCACCCGGCAGATGGCGCCGAACACCTTGGCGAACATCGGACCGTCCTGGTGGTCGAGCGCCCAGCGAGCGATCTCGAACGTACCGCCGACGCCCGATGCGCTATGTTCCAGCACCTCCTCGCGCCATGCCTGGTATGGGCTCGCATCGCCCAGCTGTGACAGGGAGGTGAGCACCTTCAGCGCGGCCGTGAAGTTGGTACGGTCGTGGCGGAACGACTGCTTCCATGCATTCAGGGCACGCTCGGGCTGTCCGGTCTGCTCATAGGCGGCCGCGGCACAGGCATAGATGATCCCGCTTTCATGTTCGTCGCCGAGCAGCAGTTCGGCGAGCGCCAAGGCTTCCGCCCATTGCTCGGTCGCAGTGTAGGCTTCCAGCAGGGCCACCTTGCCGTCGGGGGACAGCGAGGACGACTGGTTCAGCCCTTCTAGGGCGCGCAAGGCGCCCTCGAAGTCCCCGATTTGCGAGAGGATCTTCCCGCGCAGTTGAATCAAGGGCGGAGCATCAGGCTCCTTGCGTAGCGCGGCATACAGCCGACGACTTCCGGACAGGAAATCGTCGAACTTGATCAGGGCTTCGATGTTCTCGGCGAGCAGGTGCTGGCGCAGCGCTGCGTCCTGCCCTTCCGGCAGGTCCATCGCTTCCATCATCCGCCCGACATGCTCGCGGTGGATCTCGGCATAGACCCGGTCGGAGAAGCTCTGGGTGAAATGCGTCAGGTCAAGCCCTCCATGCTCAAGCGCCCGCTCCTGACCCATCGCCTCCATCGCTGCCGTGGGATCAAAGCAGGGCACCTGCAGCTGCCCTGCGGCGAGCTTGACCCAGTTGATCAGCCGCTCGCGCGCGGGGATGGTCGCACCGTCCGGCGTCCGAGCGTTGACGTGGGTCATGAAGATGACCGTGTCGCGGCCGAGGCGCTCGGCGATCTCGGCCATGTCCGCCTTGAGCGAAGCGAAATCCTGTTCTTCCATGCGCAGGCTGGCGAGCAGCGCCTGGTCGGCGGGACTCAGCAGCGCATAGGCCGGATCAGCGCCAAGGAACTCGGCGAGTTCGGCATGCTGTTCGCGCTTGATCAATGACCAGAAGCGCTGGGTCCGCTTGCCGTTGGAGAAGAACTCGGAGAAATGCCGGTACAGGTAGTTGATCTGGACCGAGTCGGCTCGGCAAGTGATCTTCTTGGCCGAGCTGATCTCCACCATATGAAGGTCCGACGGCGTCCAGTCCCCGTCCGAGCCGCCGGGCGCGGGGTCCGGCCGGAACAGGATGGGCCGGACCTGCTCGGCGAAGCTTTGCTCCCCTTGCAGATAGCGGACCTGTTGCAGCGCCTCCGCACTGGTGTGAGTGTATCCATAAACCCGGGCGGTATTGATGAGGATCGGGTACTTCGGCTGCGCCTGCCGGAGCGGATTGTTGATGCGACAGGTCCCGATGGGGGTAATGCTGAACTTCTGCACCAATCTTCCGTCCGTTACCTGTTGGGTGGGGCCTCTAGAGGCTCCAATAATGGATGTCGGGCCTCAGCGAGCCAGGTGGCACTGCCGACTTCACATCCACGAAGATCCCGTCGCTTGCGACCATTTGCCCAAAGTCGTTACCATCGAGTAAACCATAAGTGGAATGGGGAACTGCCAGGATCAGGGCATGCAGATCGCGAAACTCCTCAAGTGAGGACAATTCGACACTATATTCCTCGATCACCGAGTGCGGCGATGCCATGGGATCATGGACCAGCGGCTTCAGCCCGAACGACACCAGCTCCCGATGGATGTCGACCACCTTGGAGTTGCGGATGTCGGGAACATTCTCCTTGAAGGTGAAGCCGAGAATGCCGACCCGCAAGTTCTTGAGCGGCATGTCGTTGCGCGACAACAGCTTGATCAGGCGCTGGCCGATGTAGGCGCCCATGCTGTCGTTGATGCGGCGGCCCGACAGGATCACTTCGGGATGGTAGCCGAGTTCTTCCGCCTTGGCCGTGAGGTAGTAAGGATCGACCCCGATGCAGTGGCCGCCTACTAGGCCGGGGTGGAACTTCAGGAAATTCCACTTGGTGCCGGCCGCAGCGAGCACGTCGCGCGACCGAATGCCGACCAGGTCGCAAATCTTGGAGACCTCGTTCATCAGCGCTATGTTGACGTCGCGCTGGGTGTTCTCCAGCACCTTGGCCGCTTCCGCGACCTTGATGGACGGGGCCTGGTGGATGCCGGCCTCGATGATCGCGCCGTAGACGCCGCACAGGCGGTCGAGCGTTGCCTCGTCCTGCCCTGCGACCACCTTGACGATCTTCTCCAGCGGATGCTCCTTGTCGCCCGGATTGATCCGCTCCGGGCTGTAGCCGAGGGTGAAGTCGACACCGCACTTCAACCCCGAGGCCCGCTCCAGGGCGGGACCGCAGATCTCCTCGGTAACGCCGGGGTAGACAGTGCTTTCGAACACCACCGTGGCGCCGGGCGAGAGCACTGGCCCGACCACCTCGCAAGCCTTGAGCATGGCCCGGAAGTCCGGGCGGTTGGCGTCATCGATCGGGGTCGGCACGGTGACGATGTACAGGGTCTTGCCGACGAGCTCGGCGGGATCGGAGGTTATCTGCAGCCGATTGCTCGTCAATTCGCCGGGCGATACCTCATTGGTGCTGTCGACGCCGCGATTGAGATCGTCCACCCGCCGCAGGTTGGTGTCGAAGCCGGTGACGTCGGCCTGCCTGGACAAGGCGACCGCCAGCGGCAACCCGACATAACCCAGGCCGATAACACCGATCCTTTCTTCAATACCCGACAAACTACACCCCGCCCCGGGCCGCGTTAGGGTCGGCCGCCTACCCCTCACCTTGATGTGAATTGGCAATCATCGCGAGAACCTGTTGCCGCCCTGCCCCCCAAGGCCCAACAGAAACATCGCCAGCGATCACCGAGCATTAGCGGCATAGCTCCTTCGCCCCGGCTGACAAGCTGTTGCGAGATCCGGTTGGCTGCAACATCGCCAAGTGCAGCTTCGAAGCAACAGTAGCTAACGGGAAGATAACGATTAAATGCGAGCTAGCTGCTTGCCGGATGGTACCATTCACTGGCCTGCCGTTCCAAGCGTTCGGCCAGCGCCCCGGCGCCCCCGAACTGAAGGCCGAGCTGCGTTACGTAACTCGCGCAGACGCAGTATTTGACGGCTCGCGCCTCGGGCGAGACGGTCCATCGGCAAGCGGTATCGCGCCCCTGTGCGCCTGCCCGATCAAGATAAGGCCAGTCCTCCCACAGGCGCAACCTGGGTAGTGGTAGAAGCCGGATTGCGTCGCGGACGATCAGGTGATCGACGTGGCCGCCGATCCCCAGCGGGGCAAGGACCCGGCTTGGCTGGAGATCGGCCAACACTTGGGTCAGCGCGCGGGGCACTGCTGCCAGCGCAGCGTCATGGGGAAGCACATCGCCGAACAGCGCGGCCGCGTTCTCGTAGCCGCGATGGGGAGCTTCGAGCAGCGGCAGGTGGATCGGCTCGGCCCCGAGCGCCCGGCAGGCCTGGCGGTCCTCCTCGCGGCGCAGGGCCATATAGTCGACGTCGGCCGGCAGCCCCTTGTCCAGCTGGCAGGCCAGCGCGAAGCCCGACGGCTGCGCCACGTTGCCGGTGAACACGGTAGCGACGACCACCCGCCAGCCGCGCTGGGCCGCGGTCCACAGCAGGGCCCCGGCAGAGAAGGCGGCATCGTCGAGGTGGGGCGAGACGGCGAGCAGGGTCCTCACAACAGGTGCGGCTCCGCGCGGAAGTGGCAAGGCGTCAGCGGCAGGTCGGGGTCGAAGGCGGTGTCGGGCGTGGTGCCGGCGAGCTGCTCGTAGACGCCCATGATCTGTCGGCCGACCGCGTCCCAGCTGTAGGTGCGGCGGCATTCCTCCAGCGACGTGGCGGCGAGCCGGCGGCGGAGCTGCGCATCGTCCACCAAGCGGGTGAGCGCCTTGGCCAGCACCACGCGATCGCCCGGCTCGACCAGCAAGCCGTTCTCGCCGTCGCGCAGGCAGTCGACCACCCCGACCGAGCGGCAGGACAGCACGGCCAGCCCGCTCGCCAACGCCTCCAGGATGGTGTTGGAGAAGCCCTCGGCATAGGTGGGAGAGACGAAGATGTCGTGGCCTCGGTAGACCTCGGGCACCCGATAGTAGTCCGCATAGCCGGTGAAGGTCACCCGGTCGGTCAGGCCAAGCTCCTCCGCCAGCGCCTTCGCGGCGTCCAAGTCGGGGCCGATGCCGGAGATAGTGGCCGGCCACTCGCCGCCGGTAAGCTGGAGCGCGTGGAGGAAATCAAGCACGCCTTTCCGGCGATCCACCCGCCCGTGGTAGAGGATGCTCACGGCGCCCTCCGAACGGGCGGTAGCTGGCGTGAAGCGGTTGGTGTCGACGGCGCCCGGCACGACGGTGAAGCGCTCCAGCGACGTTCCCAGCCGATCGCGCACTTCCTCGGCGAAGCTCCACCCGCCGATCAGCAGCGCGCCGGCATGGTTCAACACCCGCACCATCACCAGCCGGTGCGTCTCGCAGCAGCTGCCCACCCAATGGCCGTCGCCGCCCTGGATCGAGACGAGGTTGGGCACGCCGGTCCGTTGCGACGCGAGCAGCGCCGCCCAGCCGGTCGGATAGCCGTACTGCGCGTGAAGGAGGTCGAACGGCTGCGCGCGGTGCTCGGCGACGATCGTTTCCACGAGCTCGGCGATGTCGCGCTCGAAGTCGCCGCCGTCCTGCTCGCCGCGCTGTTCGAGGCCGATGACCTTGACGCCCGGCACATTGGGAGGCGGGCCGCCGCCGTAGACCCGCGTGCCGAGCGGGTCGCCGCGATACTGGCTGACCATGGTGACGTCGTGCCCCGCCGCGACCAGCTGCTCCAGCAGGTTGAGCGCATAGACCGACATGCCGGAGATCGCCGGAAAGAAGCGCCGGCTGACGAAGCAGATCCTCAAGCGCCGGCTGTCCGCAGATAAGCGATCGCCTCGGGGATGGCGGCGTGCGCGCGGGGGCTTTCGCGGCTGTACTCGACGCAGACCAAGCGATCGAAGCCGATCTCGGTGAGCGCCGCCACCACCGCGCCCACGTCCATGTCGCCTTCGCCGAACGGCAGATGTGTGTGGTCGCCCACCTTCATGTCTTCAATCGACACGGTACCGAGCGCGTCCGCGTACTGGCGCACCGCCTTATCGGGGGCGATGTCCTGGGCGACCAGGCAATGGCCGGTGTCCAGCGCCAGCCGGAGGGCCGGGTGCCGCTGCGCCACTGCGTCATAGTCCGCCACGGTTTCGACCAGCATCCCGGGCTCGGGCTCCAGGCTGACTGCGACGCTGCGTGCTCCCGCATGGTCGCACACGGCGGCGATGCCTTCGTGGAGCCAGGTCATGGCCTGCTCGCGATCGACCTGCGGCTTGGGCACGCCCGCCCAGAAGGACACGGTCTCGCTGCCGAGCTTGGCGGCGATGTCGATTGCCCGGCACAGGAACTCGACCCGCCGGGCGCGGCCCTCTGGGCTCGGGTTGAGCAGGGTCGGCTCATGCTTTTCGCGCGAGTCGAGGAGGTAGCGGGCGCCGGTTTCGATCACCGTGCCGAGGTCGAGCCGGTTCAGCCGCTCCCGCAGCCGCTCCACCTGCCGCTGCCAATCGTAGGCGAACGGATCGAGGTGGTGGTGGTCGAGCGTCAGGGCCACCCCCTGGTAGCCGCAGTCGGCGATCAGCGCGACGGCATCGTCCAACCGGTGACTGGACGCGCCATTGGTATTGTAGGCGATCCGCAGGCTCATGCGGCCTCCGCCTCCAGGTGGACCAGCATCTGGTGCGCTCCCGGCTCGCGATAGAGCGGGTATAGCGCACCGACCTTGGCATCGACCGCGGCCGTGTCGAGCAGGGGCGTGCCGCCCAAGCGGTCGTAGGCCTCGGGCGAGAGCCGGACCGGGCGAACGGCGGCGGTCGGCGCGGCGTTCCAGCGGAGCAGCGGGCTGTCGCGGTCGCGCAGCTTGGCGGCGTTGCGCTCGCCGATCCGGTGATAGCTCATCGTCTCCACCTCCAGCCTGGGCACGATCACGCGCACCGCGTGCATCGCCGCACCCGGCTCGGTGAAGTCGAGAACGAGCGGATCGAGCCCGGCGGCAAGCAGCCGGAGCGCCGCTTCTTCGCCCTTGGCGACGGGGTCCGCGATGTCGCTGGCGGGCAGGCCGGTGAACGCCCGCTCGCTCCGCACGGTGAAGACCGGATCGGCCAGCAGCTCGCGCAGGCGCTCGCCGTCCAGGCTCAGCCAACGGCGGAAGGCCTCGACCTGGCGCGGTTCGGTGTCGCGGGCGGCGCGGTGGACGCGCGGCTCGACCCGCTCCCAGTAGCCCGGCGGCATGACGCCGCGGATGCGCTCAACCAGACCGAAGGTGAAGGCCTTGCGCGCCCGGGCGTGGGCATACTCCAGCACCGCCTTGCGCAGCGCCGCGACCCGGTCGAGGTCGCACGCTTCGCCGCCGCCGGTCATGGCGATCGGGACGGGCAGGCGCGAGGGGTCGCGGTCCGCGCCAACCACGAACAGGTTGGAAAAGCCGAATTCGTCGGTAGCGAACTTAGGCAGGAGGTCGATGCCGGCCGCTTCGACCCGGTCGATTGCCGCCTGCAACTCGGGCGGCAGCGGCTCATCGAAGGTCAGACGCACGCCCGCGTCCATCGCCCGAAACAGCAGACCGTTGCCGTCGCGCTGCAGGCATTCGAACAGGCCGTGCGCCGCCGCCCACTCCCGCGAAGGTCCGGCGCCCAGGCCGTTGGTGATCAGGGTGGTGAAGGGCCGGTAACCCGGCGGCAGGTGATCGGCCGTGAGCGCCGCGACGTCCACCGGAACCAGCACCGGCTCGTCTGAGAACCAGCGGCGCGCCTCCACCCAGCTGAGCGGCGTGTCCCGGTCCACGGGGGAGCCGGCCGGAAGGCAGAACTCGAGCGGGTCGGCCACGCCCTCCTGCCCCCGTCCCCTGACCAGCTGATTGTAGCTGCCTTCCACCTGCGGCTTGCGGGCGAAGCCGAGCCGCGCGCGCACCTCCTCCAGGCACTCGGCGGTGGCCGCGATCATCGCTTGCTCGGGCGTTGCGCCATAGCCCGTGCCCTGCTGCATCTCGCATCCGGCCGCCGCCGGATCGTGCGGGAACATCGCCGCCTTCCACGCGGGCACGCCCGTGACGTCGAGCGGGCTCATGTCGAACAGGAACCAGTCGCTCGGCGGCAGCGCCTCCGTGTAGGCGCGCACCACGGCCGGGACCGGATGGTCGGAGTGGATCATCCGAGACTCTCCAGCGGCAATCGCCTGACTCCCGGTGCGCGGGCAAGCCCCTCGTCCAGCGCTGCGAGCGCCTGCGCACGGCCGATCTCCCGCGCATATTCGAATGGGGTGAGCACCGCGTCAAACTCGAGCGGCGCGATCACTTCGCGGTAGCGGCGGAGCTCGGCGTGGGTCAGCGGGATGTCCTTGTGAAAGGCTTTGTGGCTGCTGATGCCGTGCGAGCGGCCGTCCGCGTCCTGATCCACCTTGAACATGTCGCCGCAGAACAGCCGCCCGTGCACGGCATCGTGCAGCGCCGCCTGCCCGGCGTAGTGGCCGCCGACATGGTGGAGCGTGTAGCCGGGGGCGAGCTCCAGCTGATCATCGTAGGGCGCGGTGACCTGGAAGGCCTTGGTCATCTGCAGGTCGTCGCGATGGATGGCCAGCAGCTCGGGCGCGAACTCGCGCTGCAGCTGGAACAGCGCGCCATAGCCATGGGCATGGCTGGCGGCGAGCAAGCGAATGCCGCCGAGCGCACGCAGCTGATCCAGCATGGCGGCCGAGTAGTAAGGCGCGGCCTCGAACGCGATATTGCCTTCGGGGCGGATGATGAGCCAACCCGTGCCGGCCAGGCCGAGGTTGGGCGTGGTGGTGAACGCCCACAGGTCGGGCGCGACTTCGCGAAAGGCGCCGGAGTGGGTCGCGGCGACCTCCTCCTCGGGCAGGAAGTGCCAGCCATCCTCCGGCAGGTCGTTGCGCACGTCGGTGCACACCGGGCAGTCCGGCGGGGTGGCGAAATGGAGCTGCCAGAAGCCGCAGTTGGCGCAGGCGTAATGGCTCAAAGGCATGCGATGGCCCGATCGTAGGCGCCGGCGAACAGGCGCATCAGCGTGAGGTCGCGGCTTAGCGAGAAGTCGTGCGGTCTGCCGTGCACGGCATCGGCGAAGGCGGCCGCCTGCGCGGCGAAAGGACTGAGCCCGGTATCGAAGGCGATCGGCCGCTGCTCGCCCCTTCGACCGCAGGTCAGCACGGCGGTCCCACCGGCGGACTGGCCCATGGTGTCGATGGCGACAATTGCGCCGCGGTCGCCGATGACCTCCAGCCGGCGGCGGGGCAAAGCCTCGGGACAGTTGTAGGCAACATGGCTGCCGAACAGGGCGCCGCTTGCGAACCGTCCGGACAGCATGCCGCCGTCGTCGACCGGATAGTCGTGCACCCGGCGCTGAAGCTCGATGTGCAGGCGGACCAGCGGCTCGCCGAGCAGCAGCTGCGCCAGGTCGAGGCCGTGCAGCGCAAGGTCGAAGACCGCGCCGCCGCCGGCCGCCTGCGGGTTCGCGCGCCAGTTCCCCTCTTCGTTCTCGGCACCGGGCGGCCGCCAGCGCGGGTCGACCCAGCAGGCATAGCCGATGCGCACGGCCGTCACCTGCCCGATCGCGCCGTCCGCGATCTCGCGGGCCGTCGCCCGATGCGCCGGATGGTGCCGCTGATCGAAGGCGGTGCCGTACAGCACTGGCTCGGCTGCCACGGCGATCTCCTCCGCCTGGCCGAGCGTCGCCGCCATCGGTTTCTCGCACAGCACGGGGATGCCGGCGCGGGCTGCTTCGGCCACTGGCGGCAGATGCAGGTGATTGGGTGTCGCAACGTAGATCGCGTCCGGGCGCCGCTCGAGCAGTTCGGCCGCACTGCCGAAGGCTTCAAGTCCGGCCGCTTCAGCCTTCGCCCGAGCGCCGGGCGACGGGTCCGCCACGCCGACCAGCTGCTGAGCGGCGGCGGCGATCGCGGGCGCCATATGGTCCCGCGCCACCCAGCCAAAGCCCACGATGCCCCAGCGGAACGGCATCACCAGCGCTCCGGCAGGTCGATGAGCTCGCGCCGCCGCGCCGCTTCCGCCCACTGCGGCGCCATGAGCGTTTCGGTGGGCAGGTCGACACGGCAGGAGTAGGTCACTCGCGGGCCGTATTCCTCCGCGTAGCGGGCGCTTGGCCAGCGGGGGCCCTCCGCCCCGCACAGCGGATTGCGGCGGAGCGTTCGGCCCGGCAGAGGCAGGTCGAAGGGCCCGCGGCCGGCAGCCGGTCCGGCGCCGATCACCAGGGCGAAAGCCTCGGTTTCGCGCGACGCGCCGGGCTCGGGCATGCTGCCGGTCGCGCCGGCGCGGGTCAGCACCTCGTCGTCGTAGAACACCGCGCCGGCGAACATCGCCTGTACCACTTCGCGGGTCATGCCATAGCCGCGCGAGAGGTTGGGATGCACGGCATTGTGGATGTGGGCCAGCGCCACCACGGGCGCCACCGATCGCAGCTCGCGCGCGACCGCCGGCTTGTTGGCGAAGAAGTAGAAGGCGTCATGGCAGAAGGCGAGGTCGGTCCGGACCTCCACCGGCCAGCGCCCGTCCGCGTCGAAGCACAGGAGCTCGGCTTGCGGTGCGATCCAGTGCCGCGCGACCCATAGCTTGGCGAACACCACGTCCGCGCCGACGACGTCCACACCCACCTGGCCGAGGGCGCGCAAGTAATGACCGATCCCGCAGGCCAGCTCGAACGCGGTCCGGGGCGCGCTCCAGTGCGCGTCGAGCAGGGTCAGGCCCGCGACAAAGGTCGGGTCGCTCCAGCGATGCGCGAAATAGTCGCCGACCCGCCCCCAGCCAAGCAGTCGCATCGCCTCGCGCAGGCTGATCTCGTCCTTGCCGTCGATCACCCGCCTGAGGTCCCCGGGGAGCGGCGGCGGCTCGGTCCACCAGCGATCATTCTCGGCCAGCAGCAGGACCAGCGCGCCAGCCCGGTCGCCCGCGTCCAGCCGCTCCAGTGCGGCCGCAGCCAGCGCTTCGGACCCCGCGCGGAGGTAGGTGATCCCGTCCACCACCGGCCAGCGCTCGCTTCGCCCGTCGGACAACGAGTGCGCGCTGTCGAACCGAAGCGGCCGGCCGCTGGCGGGGGAGCGATAGCGGATCAAAGCAGCCCGACCTCCTGCAAGGTTGAATCTTGGAAAGCTTTGACCGGTCCGGCGTGCACGAGCTCGTAGTCGCCGAGGACGGCATCCATGGTCGCGCCGGCGGCGGTCAGGTGCTGCTCGATCTCGAGCACGCGGTCGATCACATCCGCTGCGTGAAAGGCGCGCCCTTCCGGCGAGGCATCGTCCGCGATTAGCGCCAGCGCTGCCTCCATCCGGCTCCGCAAGGACGGGGGCAGTTCGGACAACGCCCGCTCCCGCCCGCGGGCGATCACAGGATCGAGCAGGTCGCCGAGCAGCACTTCGCCGGTGAAGCCGCTGTCCGGCATGTAGGCATTGTGGAAGTGGTGGCCGAGGCCCGCCAGGAACACGGCTGTCCGGTCAGCGCCGTAGCCGGGCGCAAGCAACACGCCATAGACGGCCACCGCCAGGCAATGCTCGGCGTGGTTCTCGGCCGGCTCCAGCATTAACCGCGGCTTGCCCGGGCAGGTCACGCCAGCCCGCGGCTGGTCGGCCAGGAGCAGCGCGAAGGCGGGCGGCGCACCGACCGGCAGCTCCTCCGCGAGAACAGCCTGGAGCTCGCTCGCTAGGGCGGGATCAATCGCGCCGTCGACCGTCTCGAACGCCGTTCGAAGCACTTGCTCCGCCTCGTCCCGCGACAAGCCCAACTCGAATAGCTTGGCGAGATCCAAATCGCCCAGCCGCGCCGCCGCCAGCGCCGCTCCAACCGTTCGCCGCCCGACCTCCCGCGGCTCCTCTCCCGCCATCAGCGCTCCCCACCCCGCCAAGAACATGCGGGTGGCGATCGATCCGTTCCGGCCCGCGGAGGTGATGCGCTTGAGGTTGCCCAGCTCGCGAAACAGGGGGATCAGCCCGGCGCGATCGCTCATCCCCGGCTCAGCCACTGGTCGAGGATCAGCTGCTGCTCGCCGAAGCCATGCTCCGGATCGCGTCCGTCGGCGGTTTGCGGCGCCTTGAAGAAGATGCCGAGCTGTTCCTGCACCCCGCCGTCCCCGCGCTGGTGAGCGAGGTCGAGCACCCGGGCGATCTCGATCACCAACGGGGCCGCCAGCACCGAGTCCTTGCACAAGAAGTTGAGCTTCAGCTGCATCTTCTGGCCGAGGAAACCAGTGATATCGATGTTGTCCCAGGCTTCCTTGTCGTCCCCGCGCGGGCGGTAATAATGGATCATCACGATGTGATCCTCGACCGGGTAGCCCATGATCTGGTCGAGCACGCTCTTTTTGGTGTCGAGCTTGGAGGCGAGGCTCCGGGGATCGTCCAGCGCCTTGCCGTCCGAGTTCCCGAGGATGTTGGTCGAGAACCAGCCGTCAACGTGCAGCGCTCGCTGGCGCAGGGCGGGTGCGATGACGGTCTTCATCATCGTCTGGCCGGTCTTGCCGTCCTTGCCCCCGACCGGCACGTTGCGCTTGGCGGCAAGTTCGGTGAGCGGCACGACGTCGGCGGCCACCGACGGGGTGAAGTTGGCATAGGGCGTATCGGCGCCGATCGCGGCGTAGGCGTAGAGCATGGCCGGACTGATCGCCGGGTCGTTGGCATCGAGCCCGCGCTCGAAGGCGTCCAGGCTCTTAAGACTCTCGGCTTCGGCGTCCGGCATCCGCTCGGTCGAGGCCAGGTTGATCATCACCATCCGGTCGAGATCCTGCTCCTGCCGGAATCGGTCCATGTCGGCGCGGATCAGCTCGACCGCCTTCCGGTGCCCGTCCGCCGCAACCTTGTTCCCACCGTCGATGTTGGCGCAGAAATCGGTGCTGCCCACCGCCGGCCAGGCGCGCATGCCCTTCAGTGACGAAGCGCCGTCGTTCAGCTCAGGCTCGCCAATTACTCCGTGGCGCAGGGCGCAGCTATCAAGCGTTTCTTCCGTCAAGTCCCAGCCGCCGAACACGATATCGCGATAGCCCGCCATGCCGTTCACGTTTCGGTCGGCGAGCGGCAGCCCGGCCAGGCTGTTGGAGCCGGCCTTGATCATCTCGATCCCGGCGATGGCGGTAGTTGCGACCGCTCCGCCCACGCCGACCACCGCGACACCCAACCGACCCGACATCCCGCTCTCCCTGTCCGCGCGAGCCAAGGCATCGACGCGCTGGTAAAGCTAATCGACGGAACGCCCCAAGGTTCAGCGTCGAGCGGTCTGCGACCTAGAAAAAAGCGGACGTCCGTTACATAGGTCTATGGCTGCAGCAGCCGTTAGTGACTTATGTCACTGCTATTGGCGGTGGGCGGCAGCCAGTCCACCGCGACATGCCCATGCCGGTCGTTGAAGTCCACCAGCTGCGACAATGCCCCGATGTCCATGATTCGGATGATCTTGCCGTCGCGCTCCAGCAGGCCGGTTGCTTCCAGCGCTTTCAGCGACCGGTTGACGTGCGCCTTGGTCAGACCGACCGCGTCGCCCAGGTCCTGCTGCGTCAGCGGCAGCTGGAAGGTCGTGCCGTTCAGCCCGTCGACCAGCCGCAGGCGCGAGTGGATATCGAGCAGCAGCGTCGCCACTCGGGTCATCCCGTCGGTTCGGCCGATGGAGGTCAGCCGGTCGGCCATCGCGACATGCTCCGACGCGCTGACGCCATAGAGCAGCGCGCCGAGCCGCGGGTGATCCTGGAACAAGCGGCCGAGCGCCGGGCGGGGCGTTTCGTACAGGGTACAAGGGCTGACCGCCGTCAGGGTCGCCGCGCTATACCCCCAGGCGATGCTGAAGGTGGTGGTGACGTCGCCCACGAAGTAGAAGCGCAGGATCTGCCGTCCGCCGTCCTTGAGTTGCACCGACCCGTGCAGCCAGCCGGACGCGACGATGTGGAGCTTGTCGGTCTCCTCGCCTTCGCGGACCACGGTCTCCCCTGCCTCGAACCTTTGCTCGCGCCGCTCCAGCCACTGCAGCGCATCGCGCTCGGCAAAGGTCAGCGGCAGGTGCTGCGACAGGCGAAGTTCGAGCGGGCTGGACATGGAAGACAGATTCCCCCGCCCCGCGCGCCGGGTCAAGCAGGTGGCGGTGGAGCAGCCGCCCAGATGGAAACGGGGTTCAGTCAGGGTCGGCGCGCTAAGTACGCAAGGTTCGGATGTGGAGCCATAACGTCAGCTGTTCCAGCCGCCGCCCAACGAGCGGAACAGGTCGATCTGCGCCTCGACGATCCGGGCATCGGCTTCGGCGAGCGCAGCCTGGGCGTCGGCTGCGGTGCGTTCGCTGTCGAGCAGCTCGAGCGAATTGATGTCGCCTTCACGCTGGCGAGCACGGGTAATCCGGGCCGCAGCTTCGGCCTCGTCGCGGGCGGATTGCAGTGCCGTGCGCCGCTGCAGTGCGTTGCGATAGGACGATAAGGCCGTTTCGGTCTCCTCCAGCGCCTGGAGCACGGTACCGTCAAAGGTCGCCAGCGCAGCCTGCGTGTTGGCCTGCGCGCCCGCCACCCGGGCCCGCGCCGCGCTGCGGTTGGCGGTCCAGTTGATCAGCGGTCCGACCAGCCAGCTCAACGGATTGAACAGGCTGCCTACACCCGCGCCGCTCGAGCCGGTGGAGCCACCCAGGGTGATTTGCGGGTAGAGCTCGGCGGTGGCGACCCCGATCCGCGCGGTGGCGGCGGCCAGGCGCCGTTCGGCGGCACGCACATCCGGGCGACGAGCAAGAAGGGTCGCGCCATCCCCCACCGGGATCGGCCGGTCGAGGCGGAGCGTGGCGGTCCGGGCGGCCGCCGACCCGGGCAGCTCGCGCGGGGTTCGGCCGGTCAGCGTGGCGAGCCGGAACAAGGCCGCCTGGCGCTGCGCGGCGAGCAACGGGATTTCGGCCTGCCGTTGATCGCGCAGGGCGGCAATCCGGGCGGTGTCCAGGCGGGTGCCGAGCCCGACCTCGACCCGGCGCTGGGTCAAGTTCAGCGACCGGCTCAGCAGAGCCACGATCCGTTCTGCGGTGGTGATGCGCTCGGCGAACGAGGCCGCATCGGCATAGGCGCGAGCCGTTTCCCCGACGATCGCCACCCGGACGGCGTCCGAGTCTGCTGCCGCCGCGCCGACGTCCCCGCGCGCCGCCTCGATGTCGCGCGAGATGCGGCCGAACAGGTCGGCTTCGTAGGCGACGTCCAGGCCGACATCGACCTGCAGGTCCGTGCGGTTCTGGCCCGGAATGGCCGGACCCGGAAGGCGGCCGTACTGGCTGCTGCCTCCAAGGCCGACCTGCGGCTCGCGCGCGCCCCGGCTTTCCCGCAGCAACGCCCGTGCCTGGACCAGCCGTGCCGCGCCGACACGGATGTCGGTGTTGGCGGCCAAGGCATCGGCGATCAGGCCGTCGAGCACCGGGTCCTGGTAGAGCCGCCACCAATCGTCAGCCGGCTGAGCGTCCGACACTGCTGCACCAGCAACCAAGACGAAGGGGCCGGACGCGGGGGCGGAGATCGACCCGGCGCGGTAGTCCGGTCCGCTTGCGCAGGAGGCCAGGGCAAGTGCCGACCCTGCAGCTGTCAATAATCGCTTGCGCATGAACTTTATCCCTTATTCGGCAGGCACGAGCGCAGGGGACGCGCTGTCCCCGCGTCGGCGCCTGGAGATGCGATCGGCCAGCGTGCGACACACTACGTAGAAGGTCGGCGTGAAAATGAGGCCGAAGGCGGTGACGCCGATCATCCCGAAGAACACGGCCGTGCCGAGGGCTTGCCGCAGTTCGGCGCCAGCCCCCGTCGCGATCAGCAGCGGCAGCGTTCCCAGGATAAATGCGAAGCTGGTCATCAGAATCGGCCGCAGCCGGTCGCGTGCGGCACGCACGGCAGCCTCGATCGGCGACATGCCCGCGTCCTCGTCCTGGCGGGCGAACTCGACGATCAGGATGGCGTTCTTGGCCGCCAGCGCGATCAGCACGATCAGTCCGATCTGCGTCAGCACATTGTTGTCCATGCCGCGCAGGTTCACGCCCATCATCGCGGCAAGCAGGCACATCGGCACGATAAGGATGATGGCCAGCGGCAGGACCAGGCTCTCGAACTGGGCGGCGAGCACCAGGAACACGAACAGCACGGCCAGGCCAAACACCAGCGCCGAGGTGTTGCCCGCGGCCTTCTGTTGATAGGCGATGCCGGTCCATTCCGTCCGGTAGCCGGCGGGCAGGCTTTCCGCCGCGAGCTTCTCCATCGCCTGGAGCGACTGGCCGGACGAGAAGCCGGGCGCGGTATCGCCATCGATCTCGACCGCCGGGAACCCGTTGTAACGCGATACGCGGTACGGTCCGGAGCGGTCTTCGAAGGTGGTGACCGACCCTACTGGCACCATCGCCCCGGAATTGGATCGAGCGCGAAGATTGGCGATGTCCGCTTCGGTCGCTCGGAACGGAGCGTCCGCCTGTGCGGTCACGCGATAGGTACGGCCGAGCAGGTTGAAGTCGTTGACGAAGGCCGAGCCGAGGTAGACCTGCAACGCCTCGAACACCCGCTCGGGCGGTACGCCCAGCATGTCCGCCTTGCTCCGGTCGATGTCGGCGAACACGCGAGGAGTCGAGATGTCGAACAGGGTATAGACCTGCTGCAGTCCCGGGGTCTGATTGGCCTTTCCGATCACCCCCCACGACAGGCCGGACAGTTCCTGGAAGCTACGGCCGCCGGTGTCCTGGACGACCATCCGGTAGCCGCCGGCCGAACCGATGCCTTGGATCAATGGTGGTGGGACGACCAGCAGCCGCGCTTCGTTGATATCGGCCGTGCGTTTCTGCGCTTCGGCCATGATGCCGGCGAAGGTCACCCCCAGCTTCTTGCGCTCCTCGAACGACTTCAGCGGGATGTAGGCGGCAGCGGCGTTGGGCGCCTGCGTCTGCGAGGCGCCATCGAAGCCGGCCAGCATGACCGCGCCCTCGACGCCTGGGATCGGCATTATCCGTTCGGCGACCTCCCGCAGGACCTCATCGGTCCGTTCCAAAGACGAGCCGGAGGGAAGCTGAACGACCGTCAGGAAATAACCCTGGTCCTGCGCCGGGATGAAGCCGGTGGGCGTAATCGAGAACAGCGCAACGGTGGCGCCGATCAGTGCGGCATAGGCTGCCATCATCCGCTTCGGCGCTTGCACCAGCCGACGGGTGAGCAAGGCATAGGCATCGCTGAACCGCTCGAACATGCGGTTGAAGCGATCGCCTGCGGCTCGGGCCAGCTCGGTTATGCGATTGCCGGGCTTCTCTTCACCGTGCGGCTTCAGCAGCAGCGCCGCTAATGCCGGCGACAGGGTCAGCGACAGCAGCAGCGATATCAGGGTTGCAGCCGAGATCGTGACGGCGAACTGATGGTAGAAGGCGCCGGACAGCCCACCCAGGAACAGGGTCGGCAGGAACACGGCGCAGAGCACAAGCACGATCGCCACCAGCGCCGCGCCGACCTCATCCATGGAGGTTCGCGCCGCCTCCAGCGCGGACAGCCCTCGGGCAAGGTTGCGCTCCACATTCTCGACCACGACAATCGCGTCGTCCACAACGATGCCGATCGCCAGCACCAACCCGAACAGCGATAGATTGTTGAGCGAGTAGCCGACCATCTGGAGCACGGCAAAGGTACCGATCAGCGAAACCGGGATGGCGATCACCGGGATCACCGCGGCACGCCAGCGCTGGAGAAACACAAGAATCACCAGCACCACCAGCGCGATCGCCTCCAGCAGCGTTATCAGCACCGCATCGATCGACTGCGAGATGAATTCGGTTGGGTTGTAGATGACCTTGTATTCGAGGCCCGCCGGAAACGATTTCGAGGCCGCCTCCATTTCTGCTTCGACGGCTTCAGCCGCCGCCAGCGCATTGGTGCCGGGGCGCTGGAAAACGCCAAGCCCGACGGAAGGCTGGCCGGACAGATAGGTGTTGTTGGCATAGTCGGCCGCCCCGAGCTCGACCCGCGCCACATCCGAGACGCGGACCTGCCGGCCGTCGGCATCGCTGCGGACCACGACGTTGGCGAACTGCTCGGCATCCGTCAGCCGGCCCTGCGTCTCGATATTGAGCTGAAAGGCATTGCCGTTGGCGTAGGGGGGCTGACCCAGGGTGCCGGCAGCCACCTGCACGTTCTGCGCGCGCAACGCGGCGACGATCTCGCCGGCGGTGAGGTTCAGGGCAGCGGCGCGTTCGGGATCGATCCACACCCGCATGGCATAGTCGCGAGCGCCGAACAGCCGCACGTCGCCGACCCCGTCCAGCCGGGCAATCCGGTCGCGCACTTGGCTCAGCGCGTAGTTCGACATGTAGCCACGGTCGAGGACGTTGCCGGGTGACACCAGGTTCACCACCATCAGGAAGTCGGGCGAGGTCTTGCGGGTGACGATACCCAGCCGCTGCACCTCCTGCGGCAGGCGCGGAGTGGCGATCGCGACCCGGTTCTGAACCAGCACCTGCGCGGCGTTGAGGTCCGTGCCCTGGGCAAAGGTCACGGTGATCGTCAGGTTGCCGTCGCCGGTCGATTGCGAGGACATGTAGAGCATGTCGTCGACCCCGTTGATCTCCTGCTCGATAGGTGCGGCGACGGTGGACGCCACGGTCTCCGCCGACGCGCCGGGATAATTGGCGTTCACGGTTACAGTTGGCGGCACGATGTCAGGATATTGCGAGACCGGGAGCCCGAAGTAGGCGATCCCGCCCATCACCGTGATCAGGATGGCGATAACCGCGGCAAAGATCGGCCGGGTGATGAAGAAACGGGACATGCGCATGGGAACGGTCTCCACGCCCGCGGGCGTTGAGGAAGGGAACGGAGCGATCTAGCGTCCGGCGAACGTCGCCTCGCCGGTTACGGCCGTGGGCCTTGGAGCGTCCGCCTGACTGACCTGCGGCTGGATAACTCCGCGGCGCACGTTGACCTTGGTCCCGGGCATGGCCAGCTGGCCTCCGCTGATCACCACGCGGTCGTTGGCGTCCAGCCCGGACCGCACCACGCGCAAGCCGTCGACTACCGGGCCGAGCACGACCGGCTTGGGCGTCACGCTACCGTCCTGTCCGATCACCGGCACGACCTTGCGCGCCTGGTCCGTCTGCACGGCGGCATCAGGAACCAGCAAGGCGGGCGCCGTTCCCCGGGAGGCTAGGCGCATGTTGCCGAACATGCCGGGAGTGAGAAACTGGCCGGTGTTACGAACGAGCGCGCGAAGGCGAATGGTACCCGAGCGCGTGTCAAGGCTGTTGTCGGTGAAGTCCAGCCGCCCGCGCCAGCGATAGTCAGGCTCGTCCTGCAGCCGAATCTCGACTGCCGAAGGTGCCGCGCCACTTTCCCGCGCGCGGCGCGCTTTGAGGAACAGCGCCTCCGATGCGTCGAAGCTGAAGTGAATCGGATCAAGCGCGTTGATTGTGGTGAGCAGGGTCGCTTCCCCGACAGCGCCGCCCTGGACGAGGTTGCCTGCGTCGATCCGCCGGTCGGAGATGCGGCCGCCGATCGGCGCGCGAACCTGCGTGAAGCCGACATCGAGAGCGCGGGACTGGATGCGGGCGTTGGTCGCGGCGAGCGATGCCTCGGCCGCTTGAACCCTGGCGCGCAGCCGATCGATGTCGCTGCGGGAAACCGCGCCGACATCGACCAGCCGGTTGGCCCGGTCGAGGTCGGCGCGAGCAAGCGCCAGATCGCTCCGTGAGCCTTGTGCCGTGGCGCGGGCCTCCGCAAGGGCGGCCGCGAACGGACGCCGGTCGATGGTGAACAGCAGCTGCCCCTGGCGAACGACCGAACCATCGGTGAAGTGTACGCCCACGATCGCGCCCGAGACTCGCGGGCGGACCTCAACGGTCCGGCTCGCCTCGAACCGACCGGAATATTCGTCCCATTCGGCGATCTGGCGGACGAGCGGGCTGGCCACGGTCACCGTTGGCGGTGGCGGAGCCGCGGCTTGCGGCGCACTGCTGGGCCAGCCGAGCGCCACCCCTGCTGCCAGCACGAGCGGCAATGCCGCAAGTCCGAGCTTCTGCGGGCGGGTCAGCCCCCGGGGACGAGTCTCGTTGTCGAGCGGGGCTGCGCTACTTTCGTCGGCGCGGACGTTGGCGGCGATGTTCACTTGGCTGCTCCCCGCCTGCGTGCGGTCGCGCGGCTCTTGTGAATGCTGGCCTGGATGAGTTCATATTGGTCGAGCGTGAAGCCGGCATCCAGGAAGGCCTCGAGTTCGGAGTTCGGCACGTTCCAGTGACTATGCCAAGCGTGCACCGCGACCCGCCGCAGCCCTTCCAGCCGGGGACTGGCGAGGCGGTTGGGGAAGGACAGGCCGAACAGGCTGCCAAGGGCTGCGGCAAACCGGCCGGGCTCGCGCAGGCTGGCAAGGCTGTCCCGCTCGGCCATGGCGACGATCGACCATTCAAGCGCGGACAGCCGTGCCGGCACTACGGCCGAAACCTCTGCCTGTGCTTGTCTCACTTCCCGTGCTTGGCTCGGCCATATGGCAAGAGGAACAGAGGCCATGACATTCTCCTGTTCGGTAGGCGCATCGCGCCGAGGCCCGCCAGTCGCCTGACGCAGCCGTTCAACTGAAACATGGATGCGGAACATCGACCGCCGCGACCGCTAAGCCCGCACGTCGACAACGCCCCTAACTATACTCTCGGAACTGGGCCGCGGTTACGCCGCGCTGACTCGCCCCTTTGGTTCGGTTGCCCCGACGTGCGCCTAATCTGCGCCACTGGAACATCTCTTTGTATACTGCATGGTATAGAAAGCCGAGGTGAGTTCGTCAATGCTTTTTCTACCGCTCGGTAGCAAATCGGTGAAATTACTTTCCGGGCCACATGGACAGGCTGGTTTCAACCAGCGTTTCGAGCTGCTGCTTGCTGGCGCCGCTTCCCGCTTGCACCGACATGCCCTGGAGGATCGCCACCAAGTAATTGCACAGCCCTTCCACGTCGGCGTCGGGCGGGAGATCGCCTTCCACCTTGGCGCGCTCCATGCGTTCGCAGATAGCTCGGTGGGAGGAAGCACGCCGCGCCAGCAGGTCGGCACGCACTGACTCGGCCTCTGCGCCGCAGGTAACCGAGCTGATCACGCGCAGGCAGCCTCTCGGCTGACACTCGCTGGTCTGCAGCTGGAGCGCACCGCGCAGCAGCCGTTCGGCAACCTGACGGGAGGTCGGAGCATTGAGCGCCTCCGAAACATAGGCGAGCTTCTCACGCTCATACAGATCGAGCGCCTTGCGAAACAGCTCCTCCTTGTTGCCGAAGGCGGCGTAAAGGCTGGGACGGGTGATCCCCATCGCGTCCGTAAGATCGGTCAGCGAGGTGCCCTCGTAGCCCTTGCTCCAGAACAGCTGCAACGCCGCCGCGAGCGCCTCGTCGACGTCGAATTCCCTGGGCCGGCCCTTGCAGACGCGCTTGATCGAGCATTCCATATCGCCCAGTACATATGTGCGAAGCCGGGGCAAGTCCACTGGCTTTTGCTGACGCGGCGGTAGTTCTGTTTGCGAGGCTCCTACGGTCGGCTGCAAGTAGGGACCTTGTCCGACCCGCGTGGCGGGGACCATGCCATAATAAAGATGGAGGTCCGAACCACACATGCAGCTCCTCGTGGCTGCCTTGGCCAGCATCGTGCAGCGGACCCCTCACGGCGGTGGCCTCTGGCGACTTATCAGGGCTGCCGGCAGTTTCCCGATCGCGATGGAAGCGGATGTTCACTTTTGTCCAAGGCTGTCACCCGCTTGAGACAACGCGGCAAGACTCTGGACGAGATCGGCCTGCCGGAACGGCTTGGTGAGCCGCGGCAGATCAGGGCTTATGCCGTCGTCCTCGGCGTAGCCGGAGATTAGGAGGACCTTCGGTGCCGGCCATCGCCGCTTCAGCCGACGCGCGAAATCCGTACCCGTCATCCCCGGGCATCAAGTGGTCGGTAACGATCACGTCAGGAGCCAGCCCGTTTTCCAACAGCTTCAGCGCCTCCTCCGCCGAGCCGGCCTCGACCACCGCATAGCCGAGGTCGGACAGCATGTCGGAGGTCGAAGCGCGTACAAGCTCCTCGTCGTCTACGAGGAGGGCGGTCCCCGAAGCGGCAACCTCGACCGCTCTGTCGAGCGTCTCGGACGAGGGAGCGCTTGCACTAGCGACCGGCAGCCACAGCTTGACGGTCGTTCCGATGCTGTGCCGGCTGTCGATCGTCATGGCGCCGCGGAGCTGGGCAGCCAGTTCGTGCACCATCGACAATCCAAGGCCGGTTCCCTTGCCGACGCCTTTGGTCGAGAAGAACGGCTCGATCGCGCGCCGCGCCGTTTCGGCGTCCATGCCCGCACCAGTGTCGGATACCGACAGACGAACGTAACTGCCCGGAGCCGGGTCCGACTGGTGGCCGACACCTACGACTTCCGCTCCAGCCGTGATCGTCAGCGCGCCCCCATCGGGCATCGCATCCCTTGAATTGAGGGCGAGGTTCAGGATCGCCATCTCAAGCTGGTTGGGGTCGGCGGTCACTGGCGGCAGATCGAGCGCTACGTCCACCACGACCTTCACTCGCGGCCCCGACGTACTGGCGACTAGGTCGGCCATGCCGTCTACAAGCTTGCCAAGTTCGACCGGCACCGGTTGCAGCGGCTAGCGACGCGCGAAGGCCAGGAGCCGTTGCACGAGAGTCTTCGCCCGTTCGGCCGACTGCACCGCGCCACCAATCAAGCGCTGCTCGCGCTCGCTGCCGATCCCACGCTGCTGCAGCATGTCGAGCGAGCCGATGATCGGAGTGAGCAGGTTGTTGAAGTCGTGGGCCACTCCGCCGGTGAGCTGGCCCATGCTTTCGAGCTTCTGGCTTTGACGCAGGACCTCCTCAGCCGTCACTTGACGAGTCACGTTCCGGCTGGACCCGATCAGGCGCGCAATGCGTCCGTCCGTGTCGCGGACCGGAACGATCGAAGTGTCCCAGTGCGTCGGACCCTCCGCAAGCTCGTAGGTCTCGCGATATTGAAAGATCTCGCCGGTCTCGAGAACGTGGCGGTAGGTCCCCAGCACTTGCCCAGCGAGTTCGGCGGGGAGGATCTCGTCCAGGCGCTTGCCGCGCACCTCGTCAAGCTTGAAGCCAAGGCCTGCCTCGTGGGCGGGGTTCACCTGTTCGACCACAAAGCTGCCTCGGCCTCGACCGCGATCACGAACAGCGCCTCGGGCGAATGCTCGAAGTAGGCTCGGTAGAGCGCATCCGAGGCCCGGCGCGCAGCTTCCGCTTCTTTGAGCTGGGCTTCCCTCCGCAGCCTGTCGGTAACATCCGTCACGAACAGGTAGGCGCCGATCTGCTCTCCTGCCTCATTCATCAACGGTCGGAACTTGACTTCGTAATAGGGTCTTTCGCGTTCCGCATCGCCGAAATCTTCGACGAAAGTGACGTGCTCGCCTCGAAGCCCCCGAGCCCATCCGGCCCGCACCTGCGCCTGTTGCTCGGGCTGTCCGGCGAGCAGTTCAAGCATGTTGTCTCCCGCATCGGGTCGCACGCCGAAGATGCGCTCGAATTCGGCAGCGTTCGCGGCGTTGATGGCGATGATGTTGTAGTCGAGATCGACCGCCATGATCAGGACGTCCGTGGTTTCCACGATCGTTGCCAGCATGTTCCGCTCAGCAGTTCGCTCGGCCACCCTTCCTTCAAGCGTGGCGTTCAGGTTTCGAAGTTCCTCTTCGGCGAGCTTCCGGTCGTGGATGTCGGTGGAGGAGCCGAACCAGCGGACGATGTTTCCCGTGGACGGATCGCGATATGGCTCGGCCCGGACCAGGAACCAACGATACTTGCCTTCCGCCGACCGGATCCGATGCTAAACGCCGAATGGAGTGCCCGTTGCCTTAGCCTCCTCGAACGCCGTGATCGTCCCGGCAGCATCGTCAGGATGGACATGACTCGGCCGCCACCTGTGCCGCGGTCGATGACTCGTACGGGACGCCAGTGTAGTTGGACCATTGCTTGTTGAAGAATTCGGTCCTGCCTTCTCCGTCCGTGGTCCAGACGATCTGCGGCACAGCATCGGCCATCAGCCTGAAGCGGGCCTCGCTCTCGCGCAGACTGTCATCGGCATTCTTCTTGTCGGAGATGTCGCGGAAGTAGACCGAGAGCCCGGACCCGTCGGTCGGGTAGATGCTGAGATCCACCCACCTCCCCAATATAGGGGACACGGCCTCCAGCCTGACAACCTCTCGTGTTTCCGCAGAGCGAAGATGCGCTTTGTAGGGCTCGGAACCGACAGCCTGAGGGAACTCCTCCCAATAGATCTTGCCGATAGGCTTTCGCGGGGTCGGCCCCACCATTCCTCCGCCCGGCGGTTGACGTAAGTGAAGCGCCAATCCTGATCGACGGCGTAAAAGGCATCCGAGATGCTTTCCAGTATCTCGGTGCTGCGTTGGCCGAGGATGCCTTCGGCGTCGGCCGCAATCCCGTTCGTCATAGCTATGTCCTAACTTGGACCAAGGCTTACTCGCAACCGAGCCGAGCTCAGTTCGCTGAGAAACCCAGTCCCGCGAGGCTTGCGGCGAGCTCGTGCTGGCGGAACGGTTTGGTCAAGCGAGGCAGGTCGGCCGCGATCTCGTCCACTTCGGCGAACCCCGAGATCAGAAGCACCGGAACGGCGGAGTGCAGCTTGCGGACGGCTCGGGCCAGTTCGGTTCCGGTCAAGCCGGGCATCAGGTGATCCGTTACGAGGACATTGGGTTGTAGGCCGTCCGACAGCAGGCGCAGCGCCTTCTCCGCGCTGTCCGTTTCCACCACCCGGTAGCCCAGCTCCTCCAGCATGTCGGCGGTGCTCATCCGGGCGAGTTCCTCGTCGTCGACCAAGAGGACCGTGCCCGTACTCGTGTGAGTCGGGTTCAGCTCACGCACTTCGCTGACCTCCACCCCGGTTGCCGCGATCGGCAGCCACAGCGTGACGGTGGTGCCCGCACCGGGCCGGCTCGAGATCGCAATGGCACCGCCGAGTTGCGCCGCAAGGCCGTGGACCATGGACAGGCCCAGGCCCGTTCCCTTGCCGACCCCCTTGGTCGAGAAGAACGGTTCGACGGCTCGGGCCAGAGTTTCCTCGTCCATCCCGACGCCCGTGTCGACGACGCACAGGCGCACGTATCGCCCGGGCGCCAGGTCGGACCGCCCAAGCGCGACCTGATCCACGTCCGCGGCGATCGTCAGCGTTCCGCCTTGCTCCATCGCGTCCCGGGCGTTCACCGCCAGATTGAGGATCGCCATTTCGAGTTGGTTGGGATCGGTCTGCACGGCGGGCAGGTCGGGGTCGATGTTCACTTCCACGCCGACCCGCGGTCCCGACGCCCGGGTCACCAGTTCGGCCATGCCTTCCACCAGCTCCGCCAAGTCGACGCCCGTCGCCCGCAACGGCTGCCTGCGGGCGAAGGCGAGCAGCCGCTGGACCAGGATCTTCGCCCGCTCGGCCGACTGGAGCGCGCCTTCGATCATCCGCTGCTCGCGGTCCGTACCGATGCCGCGTCGCTGCAGCAGGTCGAGGCTGCCGACGATCGGCGTCAGCAGATTGTTGAAGTCATGCGCGACGCCGCCCGTCAGCTGACCCATCGCCTCCATCTTCTGGCTTTGCCGGAGCGCTTCCTGCGCCTGGCCGAGTTCGGCGGTGCGAGCGGCGACCCGCGCTTCCAACGTCTCATTGAGCTCACGCACGGCAGCCTGGCTCTGGTGCTCGGCCGTGGCGTCACGGAAGATCTTGAGAAAGCCGCCCCCGTCCAGGCACATGCTCAGGCCAGAGCCCCAGAAACGCGTGCCGTCCTTGCGCTGGTGCCATCGCTCATTGACGGCCCGGCCGTCTTCCCGCGAACGATCAAGCTCTTCCTGCGGCTTGCCGACGGCGATATCCTCAGGTGTGAAGAAGAAGTCGCCGAACCGCCCCAGAGCGTCGTCCACGGCGAAACCGGTGATCCGCACGGCGCCGGAATTCCAGCTGGTGACCACCCCGGCGTCGTCGAGTTTGGCGATCGCGAAATCCTCTGCTCCTTCGACGATCTGGCGGTAGCGCTCCTCTCCTTCCTGCAGGGCCTGCAGCCGCGCCCGGGCTTCATACTGCCGGCGGCGGCCGCGAAGCGCAGCCTGGGCGAGGCTGACCAGCGTCGTCGGGTGAAAGGGGCGCTCCAGAAAGGTGACGTTGCCGAGCGTCTCGAGGTAGCGCGACGCCGAAGGATTGCGCTCCAGCCCGCCGCCCCGCGCGGTCAGCAGAACAAACGGGAAGTCGGACCATTCCGGCTGTGAAAGGATCCACTGGCGCAGCGGGCGAAGATCGGCACCGAGCAGCGCTTCCTCGGTGATGAGGGCAAAACCAGCGCCTTCCCCCAGGCAGCGCACCAGCTCTGCGATGCCGAGGCAGCTCGTGCTGCGGATGCCCGTTTCCTGAAGCATCGAGGCGGCGACGTGGGTGTCGCGTCCGGTCGGCGCCAGGATAAGCGCCTGTTCAGAGACGTCGGACTTCAAAGTTCCTTTTCTCCGAGAAGGCGAGCTTCGTGGCTGACCAAAGTCGGAACGCCGCGAAGCACGCCTTGAAATTCGACGAGCGGCTTGCCCAAAGTGAGGCCATTCGAATCCAGCCGGTACTCGCGGATCGTGTCCTCGTGCGCGCTGGTCCGCTTCTTGATGACTGAGATCGCCCGGCGAACCCGCCCGCGCGCCTCGAAGTAGCGCAGCAGAATGACCGTATCCGCGAGATAGGTCACGTCGACCGGTGCCTTCATGTCTCCGACCAGCCCATGTTGAGCGACCGTCAGAAACGTGGTGGCGCCCTGCCGGTTCAGGTATTGCAGCAGCTCGTGCATGTGCAGCACCAAGGCACTCTCTTCGGGCATCGCGGCTTGGTAGCCGTTCAGGCTATCGATGATGACGGTGCGGGCACCCTTCTCCTGAACGCAGCCACGGACGCGCTCGGTGAACTCGCCCGGCGTGAGCTCGGCCGCGTCGACCTGCTCGATCAGCAGCATACCCTGATCGATCAGCTGTTGAAGGTCGATGCCGAGACCTTTCGCTCGCTCTATCAGCAGCCCGAGCTCCTCGTCGAAGACGAACATCGCAGTGCGCTCGCCGCGGCTCGCCGCTCCAACTGCGAAGGTCAGCGTCAGCAGCGACTTGCCGGTGCCCGCCGGCCCCAGGATGAGCACGCTTGACCCCCGCTCGACCCCACCGCCGAGCAGCGCGTTGAGTTCGGCGGACTCGCTCGGCAGCGGCTCACGGCTGAAGGTCTTGCGGTGCTCGGCGGAGATCAGCCGGGGGAACACCCGGACGCCGCCGGTGTCGATGATGAAGTCATGAAAGCCGCCCCGGAAGCGCCGCCCACGATACTTCACGATCCGTAGCCGCCGACGCTCAGCACCGTAGTCCCGCGCGACCTCCTCGAGCGCGATGACGCCGTGAGCGACGCTGTGCACAGTCTTGTCGTTGAGGTCGGTGGTGAGGTCATCGAGCATCAGGACGGTCGTGTCCTGCTTGGCGAAATAATGCTTCAAGGCCAGGATCTGGCGCCGGTAACGGAGGGAGCTTTGGGCCAGGAGCCGGATTTCCGACAGGCTGTCCAGGACGACCCGGTTGGGCCGGACGCGCTCGAAAGCTTCGAAGATGCGCTTGGTCGTCTCGCCCAGCTCCAGGTCGGAGGAATAAAGCAGGCTTTGCTGCTGTTCCTCGTCGAGCAGGCTTTCAGGCGGGACCAGTTCGTAGATGGAAATGCCGTCGAGGGACCAGCCGTGCGACCGAGCGCTGGCGCGCAGTTCGTCCTCGGTCTCGGATAGGGTTATGTACAGCCCGCGCTCGCCAGCCGCCGCGCCCGCCTGCAGGAATTGGGTGGCGATGGTCGTCTTGCCGGTCCCCGGGCTTCCTTCAAGCAGGAAGACGCGCCCGCGAGCCAATCCGCCTACGAGAACCTGGTCGAGGCCTTGCACGCCCGTCTGGGCGCTATCGTTCCGGTGGGTGGTCACTAACGCAGTCCCGTACAGCCTTCCCGATACCGGGCGGGCAAAGCTCGCTTGCTGCTCGGTAGGGCGATGCGAGTAGGCCGAACTTCCTCGGCGGGCAACTTGAGCAGACACAGTCTCGTTTGCCCAAGCGGTCGGCCTATTTCGGACAACCCATTTTCGGGGCGACGATGGATGGCGGAGCGGGAGGGATTCGAACCCTCGATACGGTTTTGCCGTATACTCACTTTCCAGGCGAGCGCCTTCGACCACTCGGCCACCGCTCCGCACTGCACCTGATCGTCGATGCAACGCATCGGCGTGAATCAGGTGTTCAACCAAAACGCCTGGACGCGGCCGTTTAGTCGGGTCGTCGCGCCGGGGCAAGGAAGCTTGCTTGGGTCTGCGACGGTCCCCTATGCGCACGTGATGCGCCCCTTCGGCCCGCCCCCTTCCGCCGCCGAGATCGAGGCGCTGGCCCGCCGCGCGCTGGAGCGATTGCCGGAGCCGTTCGCGTCCAATCTGGGCGCGCTGGTGCTGCGGGTGGAGGAGTTCGCGGAGGCCGACGTGCTGGCCGAGCTGGGCCTGGAAGATCCGTTCGAACTGACCGGGCTCTACACGGGGCAGCCATTGACCGGGCGAAGCGTGGAAGACGTGGCCGCGCTGCCCGACACGGTGACCCTGTACCGCCGCCCAATCCTCGACGAATGGGCGGATGGCGGCGAGGAGCTTGAGCATCTGGTCGCCCATGTGCTGGTGCATGAGGTCGGGCATCATTTCGGGCTCAGCGACGGGGACATGCACGCGCTGGAAGCCGAGGCGCGTTGAGCGGGCTGCTCCGCTTCGAGGACGTGGCCTGCTGGCGCGGCGGACGCCTGTTGTTCGAAGGGTTGAGCCTCACCCTCCAGCCCGGCGAGGCGCTGTGGGTCCGCGGTCCCAACGGCGTCGGCAAGTCCAGCCTGTTGCGCCTGGCCGCGGGGCTGCTCGCGCCGGCGGCCGGCGCGGTGCAGGCGGCTCCGGCCGCGCTGGCCGACGATGCCCTGGCGCTCGATCGGGAGCTTCCGCTGGAGGCGGCGCTGGGTTTCTGGGCGGGGCTGGACGCGCGCAGCGAGGGCTTGCCCGATGCGATGGCGGCGGTGGGGTTGCAGCATCTCAACGCGGTGCCGGTGCGGATGCTTTCGACCGGCCAGCTGCGGCGCGCGAGGCTGGCGCGGGTGGTGGCCAGCCGCGCTCCCCTGTGGCTGTTGGACGAGCCGCTGAACGGACTCGACGAGGCTGGTGCCGAGCAGCTCGAAGCTGTTCTCGACCGCCACCGGCAGGATGGCCGAGCCGTTCTCGCCGCGTCGCACGCGCCCTTGCCGGGCACGGGCTGGCGCACCCTGGAGCTGGCCGGATGATCGGAGCCGTCATCGGCCGCGAGGTCCGGCGGGCGCTCGGCGGAGCGGCCTGGCTTCCGCCGGTGTTCTTCCTGCTGGTGGCGACGGTGGTGCCGTTCGCGGTCGGTCCCGACGAGCGGCTGCTGGAGCGGATCGGGGCGGGCGCACTGTGGGTTGCGGCGCTCACCGCGGCGCTGCTGCCGATCGAGCGGCTGGTCGAGCCGGACCGGGCTGACGGGGTGCTCGATCAGCTCAGCTTGCGCGGAATGCGCGCGGAAGAGATCGCGCTGGCCAAGATCGTCGGACATTGGCTGACCTTTGGGCCGCTGCTGCTGCTGGCTTCGCTGCTGGGCGCGGCGCTGCTCGGGCTCGATGGTCAAGCGCTCGGCCGCACCCTGCTGACGGTGGCCGTCGGGACGCCGGCCCTGGCGGCGCTGGCGGTGGCGGTTGCCAGCTTGACCGCGGGCCTGCGCGGGAGCGCCGCGCTGGGCGGGCTGCTGCTGCTGCCGCTGGCCGTGCCGTTGCTGATCTTCGGCGCGTCGGCGGCCGGCAGCGGGGAGCCGGGCGCGCTCAAGCTTGAGGCTGCAGTTGCCTTGTTCATCCTCCTAGGAGCGCCGTTCGTGTCAGGCGCGGCGCTCAGGGCTTTGCGCTCCTAACGACTCCAGCGCGCGAAGATGGCCGTGGGCAGCAGCAGGCTGCGGCGCTCCTCGCGTACCGCCATTTCGCCGCACTCCACCGTGCCGCCAAGGTCGCCGAGCGTCTGCCGCACCAGCTCGCCGATCGCCAGCGCCGACATCCGCACGGCATAGACGGTCAGCACCAGGAAGCGGCTGTTTTCATCCAGCAAGCGGCGGCAGTCGGCCAATAATGGCGCGAGGTGCTCCTCGAGCCGCCACACCTCGCCCGTGGGACCGCGGCCGAACTTGGGCGGGTCGAGCAGGATGCCGTCATAGCGCCGCCCGCGCCGCACCTCGCGCGCGGTGAACTTGGCGGCGTCCTCAACCAGCCAACGGATCGGGCGCTCGGACAGGCCGGAGAGCGCGGCATTGGCGCGGCCGCCTTCCACGCTCTTCTTGGAAGCGTCGACATGGACCATGCGGGCTCCGGCCTCGCTCAGCAGGAGGGTGCCGACCCCGGTGTAGCCGAATAGATTCATGATCTCGGCGCCGTCCGCCCGCGCGCGCATCCAGTCCCATTGCGGCGCCATGTCGGGGAAGAAGCCGAGGTGGCGGAAGGGCGTCAACGAGGCGTGGAAGCGGACGGCTCCGCGGGCGAGCGGCCAGCTGGCCGGCACGGGCCGGTGCTGGACCCAGCGGCCGCCGCCTTCCTCGTCGCTGCCGGGGAGGAACTCGGCATCTGCCGGCCAGTCGGGCGCGGCCGGGGACCACATCGCCTGGGGCTCGGGCCGGATGACCTGGACGGGGCCGTAGCGCTCGAGCTTGCGGCCGTCGCCGCTGTCGACCAGGCCCCAATCCTCCCACGGCTCGGCGACAAGGGTGAGGAGGTCGCTCACGCGGCCAGCGCGAGCGACCCGCCGCCGACCGACGCCAGCGCGGCCGGACTCGCCAGCAGCCGCTCGCCCGCGGCCCGCGCCGCTGCGAGGTCGACTGCGCGCAGCTCGGCCAGCGCTTCTTCCAGCGGTACGATCCGGCCGAATAGCTCGTAAGCGCGCGCATGATGGTCGGCGCGGCCCTGGACTCCTTCCAGGCTCATCCTGAGCTGCGCTTTCAGCTGGGCGCGAGCGCGGGCGAGTTCGGCTTCGTTCAGCGTTCCCGCTGCGTCCGCGACGATGCTGCGGGCGAGGCCAAGCGCTGCCGGGGCGTCCGCGCGATCGGTGGCAGCGCTGACCGCGAACACGCCCGTGTCCGCGAAGCCCTGCACCCAGCTGTAGACCGAGTAGCACAGGCCGCGCTCCTCGCGCAGCTGCTGGAACAGGCGCGACGACATGCCGCCGCCCACGGCCTGGGCGAACAGGCTGGTGGCCGGGGTGGCTGGGTCAGCGGCTGACGGGGCGGCCAGCGCGAAGCTCCAGTGCGCCTGCTCGGACGAGCGCCGGTCGATCCGCTCGCCGCCGATGAAGCGGGCGGGCGGGGCCGGCAGCGGTGGCCCGGCGCCCATGTCCCCGAACCGCGCTTCGACGAGGCTCAGCATTCGATCCTCGTCAACCGCGCCGGTAGCCACCAGCAGCAGGCGAGAGGCGATCAGCTGCTGCGTGGTCCAGGCGGTAAGGTCGGCACGCTCGAACCCGCGGATCGCGTCCTCCGTGCCGATCACCGGCCGGCCGAGTGGCTGCCCCGCGAACGCCGCTTCGAACAGCAGGTCGCCGGCAAGGTCCTCTGGCACGTCGCGGCACTCGCCGAGCTCGGACAGGATCACGCCCTTTTCGCGCTCCAGCTCGTCGGGGTCGAAGCGGGGCGCCTGGACGAGGTCGGCGATCAACTCAACCGCGAGCGGCACGTCGTCGGGCAGGGTGCGGGCATGAAAGGCGGTCTGGTCGCGGCTGGTCCAGGCGTTGAGCGAGCCGCCGACATCCTCGATCGCCTCGGCGATGGCGCGGGCGTCGCGGGAGCCGGCGCCCTTGAACACCATGTGCTCGACCATGTGCGCGAGGCCGCCCTTGCCGTCGGGCTCGGAGCGCGAGCCGACCGCGGCGTAGAGGCCGACCGCGGCCGACTGGGCGCCGGGCATGGGATCGACGATGATTGCCAGGCCGTTCGGCAGGTTGTGAAGCCGCGCCGTCACTCTGCCGCTCCCTGGAGTTTTCCCCGGACCGCCAGCAGGTAGATGACCAGCGCGGCGGCCGCGAACAGGAACCATTGCACGGCATAGGAGCGGTGGTTGTTGGGCACGTCCGCGACGTTCGGCTTGGCACTCGGCTCCAGTCCGCCCAGCCCCTCGGCGGAAACCAGCCGCATCCGCATCTCGCCGTCCGAGGCGACCACCCCGCTGACCGGGCCGCCGCGCCACGGCACGCCTGACTTCGGATCCCGCGACCAGCCGATATCGACCCGCATGCCCGGGCCCTCGGCGCCGGCGCGGCAGTCGACCAGATGGCTGAAGCCGCTGACGCCCTCGCGGTTGCGGCCGGCGATCAGCTTGGTTGCGACCGGCTCCAGGCACATGCCACTGGCCTGGCGGAAGAGCGGCAGCTGCTCTTCGCGGATCGGACCGGCGGGCCAGGCGACCGGGGGCAGGCCCTGCGCAGCGCCATACTGGGCGAGCAGCGCATCCTTTTGCCGCCCGCGGCCGAGCTGCCATACACCCAGCGCGATCATGGTCGCAACGGCGGCAAGCACGATCACCGTTGGCACAACCGGAAGCTTGCGGATCACCGGACGAGCCGTCCTTCGCGCGCGCGGTTGCGATACTCAGCACCGAGCAGCCAGCCCTTGGCGAGCCGCAGTCCGCCGAGCGTCAGGAATAGGCCGACTGGAAACCATATGAGGTGCATCCACCAGGGCGGCTCCGCTGCGGCGTCGAGCAGCAGGGCGCCGACGGTCAGCACGGCTCCCACGATCAGAATCAGAAAGGCGGCGGGACCATCGCCGACGTTGAACTGGCTGAAATCCAGTGCACACCCCGAGCACCGGTCGGCGAACTGCACCGGCCCGCGGAACAGCTTGCCCTCACCGCAGCGCGGACAGCTGCCCCGCAGCGCCTGGACGAGCGGCGGCGGGTGGGGCCCGGCCGGAGCCCCGGTCACCCGTGGACCGGCGCGCCCCAGCCGCCCCACACGTAAATGGAGATGAACAGGAACAGCCACACCACGTCGACAAAGTGCCAGTACCAGGCGGCCGCTTCAAACCCGAAGTGCTTCTGCTGCGTGAAGTCGCCCTTGGCCGATCGCAGGTAGCAGACGATCAGGAAGATGGTGCCGACCAGCACGTGAAAGCCGTGGAAGCCGGTGGCCATGAAGAAGCTCGAGCCATAAACGTTGCCGCCGTTCTCGATCGAGAAGGCGAACGGCGCGTGGAGATACTCGTAGCCCTGGATGAAGGTGAAGATGACGCCTAGCGCGATGGTCGCCAGCAGACCCTTCTTGAGGCCCGCACGGTCGCCGTTGATCAGCGCATGGTGCGCCCAGGTGACGGTGGTGCCCGAGCACAGCAGAATCAGCGTGTTGAGCAGCGGGAAGCCGAACGGGTTGATCGTCTCCAGCCCCTTGGGCGGCCATTGCGCCCCGACCGCGTCGACCGCGGACGGGAACAGCGCGAAATCGAAGAACGCCCAGAACCAGGCCAGGAAGAACATCACCTCCGAAGCGATGAACAGGATCATGCCGTAGCGCAGGTGCAGCTGCACGATCGGCGTATGGTCGCCGGCGCGGCTTTCATGCACCACGTCCCGCCACCAGGCGTACATGGTGAACAGCACCCCCGCGAGGCCGGCCAAACACACGAATTTGCCGTACGGATTGTCGTGCATCCACATGATGCCGCCGCCCGTCAGCGCCAGCGCGGAGAAGCTGCCCACGATCGGCCACAGGCTGGGCGGAAGAATGTGGTACGGGTGGTTCTTGGTCGCGGCCATTCGTGCAGCTTTCCTCTGTCTTCGCGCTGCGCTCTAGCTGGCGCCTTCAGGATTTTCCACCGGGTAAAATGTGTAGCTCAGCGTGATCTCGTCGATGTCGCGGGTGCTCTCGTCCTCGCGGATCTTGGGGTCGACGAAGAACACCACCGGCATGTCGACCTGCTGGCCGGGGCGGAGCGTCTGCTCGGTGAAGCAGAAGCATTCGATCTTGCTGAAATACTGCCCGGCCTTGGCCGGAGAGACGTTGAAGATGGCGCGGCCGGTGGTCGGGCGGGCGACGAGGTTCTTGGCGGTGTAATTGACCACAATCCGCTCGCCGGGCCGGACCGTGACCCGCTCCGCGGCCTTGAACTCCCACGGCAAGGCAGGATTGATGTTCGCATCGAAGCGCATGCCCACCTGGCCCGCCACCGCGCCCGGCGCCGCGTCCGCGCGCAGCGGGGTGCCGCCAAAGCCGGTGACCTGGCAGAAGATGCGGTAGAGCGGCACGGAGGCGAAGGCGAGCCCGGCCATGAACAGCACGAACAGCACCGCCTTGAATGCCGTTGCGCGGTTCTTCTGCGCGAGTGCCGTCACCGGTTGACCCAGATCTTGGCAATCGTGATCAGGAACACCAGGATGATAAAGGCCGCCAGCACCCAGGCCGTGGCGCGGGCGCCGCTGCGTTGCCGCCGGCGGATCAGCTCCTGCTCCGGGCGGGGCGGGTCAGCCATCGCTCATCACCCGAGCAAGGTCGGCGCATAGCGGTTAGCCAACCGGTCGCATGCGACCGCGCCGAACAGCAGGAAGAGGTACAGCACCGAGAAGGCGAACAACCGCTTCTCCGGCCCCATCGCCGCCGGCTCGGTCGCGCGATTGGCGAGCACTCCGAGCGAGAGAAAGACGAAGAACGCCGACAAGGCGACCGCAACGATGCCGTACAGGGCACCGGTCAGTCCGAGCAGCCACGGCGCAACGGCCACCGCCGCCATCGGCAGCGAGTAGAGCGCGATCTGCCGCCGCGTCGCCTCCGCCCCTGCCACCACCGGCAGCATGGGGATGCCCGCCGCGGCGTAGTCGGAGCGCACGAACAGGCTCAGCGCCCAGAAATGCGGCGGGGTCCACAGGAAGATCAGGAGGAACAGGAGAACGGGCAGCAGCGCCAGCTCGCCCGTCGCGGCGACCCAGCCGATCAGCGGCGGAAAGGCCCCGGCCGCGCCGCCGATCACGATGTTTTGCGGGGTCCGCCGCTTCAGCCAAACGGTGTAGACCACCGCATAGAAGAAGATGGAAAAGGCAAGGATCGCCGCCGCGAGGTGATTGGCCGCCAAGTCCATCAGCATCACGGAGGCGGCGGAAAGGCCGATGCCGAAGTGCAACGCCGTGTCCCGGCTCAGCCGGCCTGCGGGCAGCGGCCGGTCGGCGGTGCGCTTCATCTTGGCGTCGAGGTCGGCCTCATACCATTGGTTGAGCGCCGCCGCCCCACCCGCACCCAGCGCAATGCACAGCACCGAGGCGAAGGCCAGGACCGGGTTCATCGCCCCGTGCGCGGCGAGCAGGCCGCACAGGCCGGTGAACACGACCAGCGTCATTACCCGCGGCTTGGTCAGCGCGAACAGGTCCCGCCAGTCGGCGGGCAGATGCTGGGTGGCGGTGATTGCGGGCATGACTCGCGCGCCGTATAGAGCGGTTGCCCCGTGCGCGCTAGGCGTCGGCCGACCCGAGCGCTGCCTTATTTCGGTCATCGTTGATACACCCCCGTTTCAGCTTCGGCAGGTTAATGGCGACACCAAGCTACTGCCGAACAACGGGAAACCACGATGAACAAGCTTGTCCTTGCCGCCGCAGCACTGCTCGCGGCCGCCCCGGTCGGAGCCGCCGCCGCCTCCCCGCTGGAGGGCGTGTGGACCAACCCCAAGCGCAGCGTCACGGTGCGCATCGCGCCATGCGGCCAACAGCTGTGCGGGCGGGTGATCGCCGCTTCGGCCAAGGCCCGGACCGACGCGGCTCAGAGCGGCACGCGCAGCCTGGTCGGCACCACCATCCTCAGCGGGCTGTCGCCGGCCGGAGCCAACAAGTGGCGCGGCCGGGTGTTCATGCCGAAGGCCAACCGCCGGGCGACGGCCAACCTCAGCCTTACGGCACGCAACCGGCTGAACGTCGAGGGCTGCGTGCTGAGCGTCCTGTGCAAGAGCCAGACCTGGTCGCGGGTCAGCTGAAGCGGAAGTCCCCACCGAACTCGCCCCGCAGCACCGCCGCCTGCAGCGCGGCCATCTCATCCGCCCAATAGCGGTCGGTAGTAAGGTGCGGGCTGAGCGCGCGGACCTTGGCGTGGAGCGCCTGCAGCGGCTCCGAGGTCCGGAGCGGCGCGTGGTAGTCCACCCCCTGCGCAGCGGTGATCAGCTCGGTCCCGACCACCCCCGCGGCGTTGAGGGCGATCTGCGCGGCCTTGCGCGCGGAGATCGGCGCCATCGAAACATGGTCCTCCTGGCCGGCGCTGGTCGGGATAGAATCGACGCTGGCCGGGTAGGCCAGGCTCTTGTTCTCGCTGACCAGCGCGGCCTGGGTCACCTGGGTGATCATGAGGCCACTGTTGATGCCGCCGTCCGGAGTGAGGAAGGCGGGGAGGCCGCTCAGCTTGGGGTCGATCAGGATGGCGCTGCGGCGTTCGGACAGGCTGCCGACCTCGCACAGCGCCATGGCGATGGTGTCGGCGGCAAAGGCGACCGGCTGGGCGTGGAAGTTGCCGCCGGAGGTGGCTGAGTCTTCATCCGGGAAGATGAGCGGATTGTCGGTCACCGCGGCGGCTTCGATGGTGAGGGTGCGAGCGGCGTTCTCCAGCAGGTCGAGCGCGGCGCCCATCACCTGCGGCTGGCAGCGGAAGCTGTAGGGGTCCTGCACCCGCCCGCAGCGGCCGTGCGAGGCGACGATCTGCGAGCGGTCGAGCAGCCGAGCGATCTCGGCGGCGACGCGGATCTGGCCGGGCTGGCCGCGCAGGGCGTGGAGCCGCGGGTCGAATGGCTTGGCGCTGCCCTTCAACGCATCGACCGACAGTGCTCCGGCGGCAAGCGCGACGCCGAACACCCGCTCGGCGGCGAACAGCGCGTCCAGCGCGATGGCGGTCGAGAACTGGGTGCCGTTGATGAGGGCGAGGCCCTCCTTGGGACCGAGCACGAGCGGCACCATCCCCAGCCGCTGCAGCGCTTCGCCAGCTGCCAGCCGCTCGCCGGCAAGATCGATGGAGCCGAAGCCCATCAGCGCCGCGGTCATGTGCGCGAGGGGCGCGAGGTCGCCGGACGCGCCGACGCTGCCCTGCGCCGGAATCACCGGCATTGCGTCGCGGTCGAGCAGCGCCTGAAGCGCCGCGATGACCTCCGCCCGCACCCCGGAATAGCCGCGCCCAAGGCCGAGCAGCTTCAGCACGATCATCAGCCGCGTCACATGCCGCGGCAGCGCCTCTCCCAACCCGCAGCTATGCGACAGGATCAGGTTCCGCTGCAGCTCGGCAAGCCGGCCGGCCGGAATGCGCTCATTGGCGAGCAGGCCGAAGCCGGTGTTGATGCCGTAGACGGTCTCTCCACCCGCTACGATCCGCTCGACGGCGGCTGCGGAGGCGCGCACGCGGTCCATGCTCGCGGCGTCGAGGCGGGCGGCTGTGCCGGTCCAGAGCTGGCGCAAGGTAGCGAGTTCGATAGCTTCGGGGTTGAGGGTGAGCATGGTGGCGCGTGTAAGGCGTTTGCCGAACGATGCACAGGTCAGCAATCCTTGGCTCAGAGCGATCAACTTGCAGAAAACAGTCTAGGAGTTATCTCGAATGTAGCTCGGTATGGCTACAGCGGGGGAGCGTATGTCAGGGTCGGCGGAGTTCAAATTGAGCCGTGCATCGAGCGCGTGGACGGGACTGGGTCTGCTTCTGCTAACGGGCTGCATTTTCTTCGTCGCGCTATTCATGAACGAGGCAGAATTTCTGCATACCCGGGTGCGGCGAGGTGGCGGCATTGTGAGCTGATCGAGCAGACAATCGGCTGGGAGCTGTCTGCCGGCCTATTGGTACTCTTCGGCTTGTGGGCAGCCGTGTACGCAATTGCATCGCTTTGGAAGGCGTTGAATCCAGTTGCCGACGTAATTGCCTATGAGGACCGCTTAGAATTCCATCCTGCGGTTCGGAGAGCAGCCGCGAGCTATGATGAAATCTCTCATTGGTCGATCAAGGCCTCGGATGGGCATCCTGTCGTTTGGCTGCATTTCTTTGAACCGTATTGGTCCCTGCAAGGTCTCTTCGAGCGCAAGCCGGTGAAACTTGAAGGCGGCAAGGAAGACGTGGAGCCGTTAGTACAGTTCTTCGCTCGGGATCCGGTCATGCGCGAGAAATACGCCGGCTAACGCTTAGACAGCGTTATGCTAGCCAGCTCTTCCGTAACTCAGACAAACCTCTCCGTTGCGCAGCAATGGGGAGGAACCGCTCAGCCGGCAGGCTGAGGGGTGGAGGGGCGTGCGGTGGCTCGGGCGGTGGCTCGTGTGGGGAGAGGGCTGCCCCCCCACCATCGCCTTTGGCGGCGGTCCCCTCCCCATCCGGCTGCGTCGGACAGGGAGGTGTTATATCACAGGTAGATCAAGCCCCCACTGCCGCGCGCAGTCCACCGCTTCGTCATACCCCGCATCCGCGTGGCGCATCACGCCGGTGGCGGGGTCGTTCCAGAGCACCCGCTCCAGCCGGCGCGCCGCCTCGTCGGAGCCATCGGCGACGATGACCATGCCGGCGTGCTGCGAGTAGCCCATGCCGACTCCGCCCCCATGGTGGAGACTCACCCACGTCGCGCCGGATGCGGTGTTCAGCAGCGCATTCAATAACGGCCAGTCCGACACCGCGTCGCTGCCGTCCTTCATCGCCTCCGTCTCGCGGTTCGGTGACGCGACCGACCCGCTGTCGAGGTGGTCGCGGCCGATGACGATGGGAGCGCTGACCTCGCCGTTCCTCACCATTTCGTTGAAGGCCAGGCCGAGGCGGTGGCGCTGGCCCAGGCCCACCCAGCAGATGCGCGCGGGCAGGCCTTGGAAGGCGATCCGCTCCCGCGCCATGTCGAGCCAGCGGTGGAGGTGCGGGTCGTCGGGGATCAGCTCCTTTACCCGCTGGTCGGTGCGGTAGATGTCCTCGGGATCGCCGCTCAGCGCCACCCAGCGGAACGGGCCGATGCCGCGGCAGAACAGCGGGCGGACGTATGCGGGGACGAAGCCGGGGAAGTCGAAGGCGTGGGTGACGCCGGTGTCCTTGGCTTCCTGGCGGATGTTGTTGCCATAGTCGAAGACGGGCACGCCCATCTCGCGAAAGGACAGCATCGCCTCGACATGGCGGGCGATGGCGATGCGGGCGGCCTGAGCGACGGCGGCGGGATCGCGTTCGCGCATCTCCTGCCACTTGGCGACGGTCCAGCCGATCGGCAGGTAACCGTTGGCGGGGTCGTGGGCGCTGGTCTGGTCGGTCAGCGCATCGGGGCGGATGCCGCGGGCGAGCATCTCCGGGATGATCTCGGCGGCATTGCCGAGCAGGCCGACGCTGGTGGGCTCGGTCGCGGCGGCGATGATCTCCAGCGCTTCGTCGATGCTGGCGGCGCGGCGGTCGAGGTAGCGCGTCTCCAGCCGCTTCTCGATCCGGCTATCCTGGCATTCGATGGCGATGCAGTGCGCGCCCGCCATCACCGCCGCCAGCGGCTGCGCACCGCCCATGCCGCCGAGGCCGGCGGTGAGGATCCACTTGCCCCGGAGGTCGCCGCCATAATGCTGGCGGCCCATCTCGGCGAAGGTCTCAAAGGTGCCTTGAACGATGCCCTGCGTGCCGATGTAGATCCACGAGCCGGCGGTCATCTGGCCGTACATCATCAGGCCCGCGCGATCGAGCTGGTTGAAGTGCTCCCAGGTCGCCCACTTGGGCACGAGGTTGGAGTTGGCGATCAGCACCCGCGGGGCGCCGGGGTGGGTGCGGAACACGCCGACCGGCTTGCCCGACTGGACCAGCAGCGTCTGGTCGTCCTCCAGCCGCTCCAGCACTTCGACGATCTTGTCGAAGCAGGCCCAGTTGCGCGCCGCCCGGCCGATGCTGCCGTAGACGACCAGGCTCTGCGAGTCCTCCGCGACCTCCTCGTCGAGGTTGTTCTGGAGCATTCGGACGGCGGCTTCGGTGAGCCAGCTCCTCGCCTTGATTTCGCTTCCGCGGCGCGCACGGATGCGGCGGCTGTTGTCGCGTCTGTCCATGCGTCCCCTTAGGCGTCCTGGCCCGCGACCATCCGCCGCTCGGGCCCGGGCAGCCCGATCCAGTAGCCGAGCTCGGCCGGATGATCGATCCGCCAGGCGCACAGGTCGGCCTGCATACCGGGCGCGAGGGTGCCGATCTCGTCCTCGTAACCGAGCGCGCGAGCGGCGTTCACGGTCATGCCGGCGAGCGCTTCTTCCGGCGACAGGCCGAACAGGGTGCAAGCCATGTTCATCACCAGTTGCGGATTGAGCAGCGGCGAAGTGCCGGGGTTGCAGTCGCTCGCCACCGCGATCGGCACGCCATAGTCGCGCAGCAGCCGCACCGGGGGCGGCTGCGTTTCGCCCAGCGCGTAGAAGGCGCCGGGCAGCAGTACCGCCACCGTGCCCGCCTCGGCCATCGCCTCGACCCCGGGCTCGTCCAGATATTCGAGATGGTCGGCCGACAGCGCATTGTAGCGGGCCGCCAGCTTCGCCCCGCCGCGATTGCTGAGCTGTTCGGCATGGAGTTTGACCCGAAGCCCATGGTTCTCGGCGGCGTCGAACATCCGCTCGATCTCGTGCGGCAGGAAGCCGATACCCTCGCAAAAGCCGTCCACGGCGTCGGCCAGGGCCAGCCGCGCCACCGCGGGGATCATCTCTTCGACCACCATGTCGACGTAAGTCGTCCGGTTCGCGCCCTGCGGCAGCGCGTGCAGCGCCAGCAGCGTGGGCACGATCCGCGCCGGCTCGTGCTGGCTCAAGGCGCGCGCCGTGTTGAGCAGCCGGATCTCGCTGGCGGTGTCGAAGCCGTAGCCGGATTTCACCTCTACCGTGGTGCAGCCGCCCGCGATCAGCGCCCGGAGCCGCTGCCGGGCGCTGTCCAGCAGCTCGCCTGCCGAGGATGCGCGGGTCGCCGCGACCGTGGACGCGATGCCCCCGCCGGCCTGGGCAATTTCCTCATAGCTCGCGCCCGCCCGGCGCAGCGCATGTTCCTGCGCGCGGGTGCCGCCGAACACCAGGTGGGTGTGGCAATCGATCAGCCCGGGGGTGACCCAGGCGCCGTGCAGCGGGACCACCTCGCGCGGCTGGGTCCCGGCCAGCTCCGCCCGACGGCCGACGCGGACGATCTTGCCGTCCTGGATGCCGATCGCCGCATTCTCGATGATGCCCAGCGGGTCGCCGCGGGCCGGAACCATGGTCGCCACATGGCAGTCGGTGAGCAGCCGATCCCACATGGCGCCGCCTGTGCCACGCTGCTAGGGGCCGCGCAATGACGAGCGCCTGGCCCAATCTCCAAGACCTGCTGGTGCCGGCGACGGAGTCTGCTCCGATCGGGCTGGTCGGAGCGCCGCTGGCGGCGGGTTCGGTTACCCCCGGCCGCTGCGACCTGGCGCCGGGCGAGTTGCGGGAGGTGCTGCGGCGGGTTGGACGCTACGACATCGACACGGGCAACCTGCTAGACGCGCTGGTGGCCGATCATGGCGACCTGCCCCTGGAAGGGCTGAGCATTGAGGAGGCGACCGCGCCGATCCGCGAGGCGGTGGCGGCGAGCGTCGCGCAGCACCGGCTGACGCTGCTGATCGGCGGCAACAACGCCGTGACTCGGCCCGGGGTGCACGGCCTCGGGCTGCCGCTGGAGCGGGTCGGCCTGCTCACCCTCGACGCCCACTTCGACATGCGCGAAACGGACAACGGGCTGGGCAACGGCAATCCCGTGCGGGCGCTGATGGAGGACGGACTGCCCGGACGGAACATCGCGCAGGTCGGGCTGGCACCCTTTGCCAACAGCCGGGCCATGCACCAGGATGCACTCGCGGCGGGCAACCTGGTGATCTCCGCCAGCTACGTGCGCGAGCATGGGGTGGAACGACAGGTCGAGCGGGCGCTGCTCCACCTCGCCCATTGCGACGCGATCTATGTCGATTGCGACATCGACGTAATCGACCGGAGCCAGTTCCCAGGAGCGCCGGGCGCCCGGCCGGGCGGAATGGCGGTGGGCGATTTCTTCGCGGCCGTTCGCCTACTCGCCGCCGAGCCGCGGGTGCGGGCGATCGACCTCACCGAATGGGACCCGCCGCTCGACCCGACCGACCTTAGCGCGCTGACTGCGGGCCGCTGGCTAGCCGAGGCGATCGCCGGCTTCGAGGGCCGTGCCCTAGCTTAGCAGCTGCTTGAGCTCGGCCGGCGTCAGCGGGTGGCGCAGCTGCTCGGTGCGGCATTGCGTCGGCGCCTTGTCGGGGCGCCGCCGGAGCAGGCGCGTGCCGTGGCGGAAGCGGCCGGACGTGACCTGGTCGTAAAGCACCTCCAAGACGATCTCAGGTCGGAGCGGCTGCCACTCGCTGTCGCGGTCGCGGGCCCAGCGGCTCGGCTTGTCTGGTCTGGAGCCGGTGAAGCCGGGCGGCTCGATCAGCGCCTGCAGCTCCGGGGTCCAGCCGCGCTTCTCCGCGGCGGAGAAGGAGGAGCAGAAACCGACATGGTTGAGCTGGTCCCCCTCATCGTAGAGCCCGAGCAGCAGCGAGGCCATGTGCTTGCCGGCCTTGTCGTAGCGGAAGCCGCCGACCACGCAGTCGGCGGTGCGGTGCTGCTTCACCTTGACCATCGCCCGCTCGCCGCAATGGTAGGGCTCGCCGATCCGCTTGGCGATCACGCCGTCGAGCGCGCCGCCGCTGCGCTCCAGCCAGGACAGGGCGGCGGCGCGATCGGGAGTGGCCGGGGAGAGCAGAAGCGCGGGTTCATGCTGATCCGCGAACCATGTCTCGAGCGCCCCGCGGCGCTCAGCCAGTGCGCGACCGGTCAGGTCCTCGCCGCCGAGACGGAGGAGATCGAACAGCATCAGCTGCGCCGGCGTCTCGGCGGACAGCTTGCGAATGCGGCTCTCGGCCGGGTGCAGCCGCATGCTCAGCGCGTCGAAGCTGAGTCCGCCCGGTGTCTCGATGATCAGCTCGCCGTCGAGGGTGAAGCGTTCGGGCGCAAGCCGACCAAGCCTCGCGACCACTTCGGGGAAGTAGCGGCCGAGCGGCTTGCCCGACTTGGACCACATCTCGACCTCGCTGCCGTTGCGCACCGCGATGCAGCGGAAGCCGTCCCACTTGGGTTCGTACTGCCAGCCTGGTTCGTCGGGCAGCTGCTCCACCAGCAGCGCCTCCATCGGTTGGAGGGCGCGCGCTGAAGTCATGGGGCGAGCTCGATCCAGACGGGCGCATGGTCGCTGGTCTTGGGTAGCGCGCGGACACTGCGGTCCACCCCCGCCCGCCGCAGTCGTTTCGCCGCGGGCTTGTTCAGCAGCAGGTGGTCGATGCGCAGGCCGGCGTCCCGCGGAAAGGCGTTGCGGAAATAATCCCAGAAGGTGAACACCCGTTCGTCCGGGTGGAGTGTACGCAGCGCGTCGGTCCAGCCGGCATCGAGCAGCCGCTGATAGGCCGCCTTCGCCTCCGGAGCGAACAGCGCGTCGTTCACCCAGCGCTCGGGCTTGTAGACGTCCGCGTCGGTCGGGATGATGTTGTAGTCGCCGGCCAGCACCACCGGGCCGTCCAGACCGAACAGCTCGGCCGCGAGCGCCTCGAACCGATCGATCCAGGCCAGCTTATAGTCGAACTTGGGCCCCGGCTTGGGATTGCCGTTGGGCAGGTAGAGGCAGCCGACCAGCACGCCGTTCACCGCGGCCTCCAGGTAGCGCGATTGCGCCGGGTCAGGATCGTCGGGGAGGCCTCGGCGGGTCTCCACCGGGGTGCAGCCGCGGGCGAGGATGGCCACGCCATTCCAGCTCTTCTGCCCCTGCCAGATCGCGCCGTAGCCCGCCTCCTCGATGGCGGCGACCGGAAACTTATCGTCGCCCGCCTTGAGTTCCTGCAGGCAGGCAACGTCCGGCTGGGTGCTCGTGAGCCAATCAAACAGCACGGGCAGCCGGCCATTGACCCCGTTCACATTGTAGGTGGCGATCCGCATGCCTCCCGTGAACGGTTCGGCGGCGAAACTGTTCACCCGTCGCCAGCGATCGCTGCGCCGGCTGTTGCTCGTGACCGGGAGCGCTGTCATGCCATGGCCATGATCCACGCCGCCCTCGCACTTGCTTTCCTGTTTATTCTTACTGCCACGTCGCTCGCCGCAGCGCCGGCAGGGGCGCAGCAGTCGCCTGCGAACGAGGAGGCGGTCGGCATCGAAGCCGCGAACAGCGTCGGCCGCCTTCGGGTCATCGCGCTGACCCCTACCGTCCTGCGGGTCCGCTTCGCGCCCGGTGGCGAGTTCGCGGAAGATGCGAGTTGGGCTGTCCCCGCGAACGTTCGGGCGCAGCGGGCTGCGATTACCCGCAGGAGCAACGGCTTCAGCACCTCCGCGCTGCAGGTCGCAGTGGACCCGCGCACGCTGGCGCTGAGTGTCACCGACCGGCAGGGCAAGCTCATCCACGCCGACACGGGCGTCCCCATTACCCTGGAGGCAGGCGGCTTCACCCTGCGCAAGGCCATGCCGGCCGGCGAGCGCTACTTCGGCATGGGCGACAAGACGGGGCCGCACGATCGGCGCGGCGCGAGCTTCGTCAACTGGAACACAGATGCCTACGGCTATGGCGCGGCCACCGACCCCATCTACAAGTCCATTCCGTTCTTCGTCGCGGCGGGCGGCCAAGGCGGCGCCTACGGCCTGTTCCTCGATAACAGCCACCGCAGCTGGTTCGACTTCGGCCACCGCCAGGAGAACGTCCTGGCGCTCGGCAGCCCGGGCGGGCCGATCGACTATTATCTGATCGCCGGGCCGACCGTCGCCGAGGTGGTCCGCCGCTACACCGACCTCACCGGCAAGGCGCCGCTGCCGCCGCGCTGGGCGCTGGGCTTCCAGCAGTCGCGCTACAGCTACATGAGCGATGCGGAAGTGCGGGAGATCGCCGCGCGGTTGCGCTCGGACCGGGTGCCGACCGACGTGCTGTGGCTCGACATCGACTATCAGGACCGGAACCGGCCGTTCACGGTCAACCGCCAGACCTTCCCCGACATGCGCCGCCTGGCGCGGGACATGCGGGCGGACGGACTCAAGCTGGTGGCGATCACCGACCTGCATATCGCCCATGCGCCGGGCGAGGGCTACGCACCCTACGACAGCGGCCGCGCCGGCGATCACTTCCTCAAAAACCCGGACGGCAGCACCTATGTCGCGCCGGTCTGGCCCGGGCCATCAGTGTTCCCCGATTTCACCCGCGCCGTCACCCGCCGCTGGTGGGGCGACTTGTACAAGGGTTTGGTCGACGACGGCATCGCCGGTTTCTGGAACGACATGAACGAGCCGGCGATCTTCGAGACGCCGACCAAGACCATGCCGCTCGACACGGTGCACCGGATCGACGCCGACGACTTCCGCCCGCGCCCCGCGCCGCACGCCGAGCTGCACAATGTGTACGGCATGGAGAACAGCCGCGCGACGTTCGAAGGGCTGCAGGGGCTGCGACCGAACCTGCGGCCATTCGTGCTGACCCGCGCCACCTATGCCGGCGGGCAGCGCTACGCGGCGACTTGGACCGGCGACAACAACGCCACCTGGGATCATCTGAAGCTGATGGTGCAGCAGTTGGTCAACCTGGGCCTGTCCGGCTTCACCTATGCCGGCGCGGACATCGGCGGTTTCACCGGCGGACCGAGCCCCGAGCTGCTCACCCGCTGGTACCAGCTTGGCGCGTTCACGCCCGTGTTCCGCAGCCATGCCGCCAAGAACACGCCGCGGGCCGAGCCGTGGGTGGACGGCCCCGAGCACCTCGCCATCCGCCGCCGCGCCATCGAGGAGCGTTATCGGCTCATGCCCTATCTCTACGGGGTCGCCGAGCAGCACGCGCGCACCGGAGATCCGGTCATGCGGCCGGTCTTCTATGACTACCCGGGCGCGCTCGCAGCACCGTGCGACACCAGCATGACCTTCACCGTCGGGCGCGAGCTGATGGTGGCCGCCTCGCCCAGGCCGGAGTCGCCCCAGGCGTACGACGTCTGCCTGCCGGTGGGCGGCTGGTATGATTACTGGACCGGCGAGCGCGTCCGGGGTCAGCCGATCGAGGGCAACACAGCGGTTGAAAGGATCGTGGAAACGCCGCGACTGGAGCGGCTGCCTTTGTTCGTCCGCGCCGGCACCATCCTCCCGCGCCAGCCGGTGACCCAGTCGACCGCGGAAAAGCCGCGCGGACCCTTGTCCCTCGACATCTATCCCGGACCGGACTGCCGCGGCGAGCTCTACTGGGATGACGGCGAGACCCTGGGCTACCGCCGCGGCGCGTTTCTCCGCCAGCCGATACGCTGCGCCGTCGGCGAGAGCGGCCTGCAGATCAGCTTCGCACCGCGGACGGGATCGCTAAAGCCATGGTGGCGCGAGCTGGCCGTCACCGTTCACGACTGGGGCGGGGCGGCGGAGGTCCGTACAAACGGCCGCTCTGTCACGGCTGAGGAGGACGGGCCGGCGCGGGCGCTGCGCTTCACCCTGCCTGACCCGCGCCGCGGCACCGAGGTCGTGATCAGCCGCCGCTGATGCCCAGCGATCCCCCGCGGCCCGTGTCCAAGCGCCGGCTGCTGCTGTTCGCCTCCGGGGACTTCGCCTTCAATCTGTATTGGCAGAGCGTCATGCTCTTTCTGCTGTTCTACTATACGGAGGCGCTTGAGCTGCCGATGGCGGTGGCGGCGACCACCTACATGGTCGCATCCGTGTGGGACGGCCTCGCCAACTTCGCGGCAGGGGTATGGGTCGACCGCAAGCGCAGCGGCCGGGGCTACGGGCCGTTGTTGATGGTCGGCAGCCTGCCGCTGGCGCTCAGCTTCACCCTCGCCTACCTGCCGCCGCCCACCACAGCGGGGTGGGGGGTCGCCGCCGTGTTCGTCGGGCACCTGCTGTTCCGCACAGCTTATGCGGCGGTCAACGTGCCCTATCTCGCCATGTCCGCCCGGGTGAGTCCGGACGCGGGAGACCGGGCGTTCGTGGCGGGCATGCGGATGCTGTTCGGCACGGGGGCGGCGGTCCTGGTGGCTTTGAGCACGGTTCCGGTCGGCCGCTGGCTGACCGGCACGGAGGATGCGGCGCAGGCTTACTTGGGCGCGGCGGTCTTGTTCGCGGTGGCCGGCACGCTGATCCTGCTGCTGGTCGGCGCCACCTACCGCGACGCGGCGCAGGACGGTCGTTCAGCCCCGCCCAACTTGCGCGCCGCGCTTCTCAGCCTCGCTCGCAACCGTGCGTTCGTCGCACTCAACGCCGCGATGATGGCGATGATCGTCGCGGTGACAGTGCTCAATAAATCGGTGCTCTACTACTTCAAATATCTCATCGGGAACGAGAGCGCCGGTCAGCTGGCGCTCGCATCCATGGGGATCGTCAGCGCCGCGGCGGTGCCGCTGTGGATGCTGCTTGGCCGCGCGATCGGCCTGCGCGCGTCGTGGCTGAGCGCAGCCGGAGCGGCGATGGCTGCGCTTGCCGTGTTCGGACTCGTGGACGTGCACGGGGCCGGCGCGATGCAGCTGTTCCTGATCGCCATGCAGGTGGCGATCGTCGGTCTCAACTTCGTGTTCTGGGCGATGCTTCCCAACACCATCGAATATGGCGAGCGGGAGACGGGCCTCCACGTCGAGGGCACCGTCTTCGGCCTGGCCGCCCTGCTGCAGCGCGTCGCCATCGGCATCGCCACCGCCATCCTCGGCTGGTCGTATAGCTCCGCCGGCTTTGTCGCCAACGTCGAACAGAGCGCAGCCACCCTGTCCGGCATGCGCACGACGGTTGCCTTGGTGCCACTCCTCTTCCTCGCTCTGTCCTGCACCGCGATGCTCGGCAACCCGCTCGGGCGGCGGGCGAGCCCCGCCTAGGCCGTCAGCTCGAACGTCGCATGCAGCCCGTCGGCCTCGGCCGAGGGCGCGATCCATACGTCGAACGTGCCGGGCTCGACCGTTGGCCGGTTCTGCAGGCCGATGAACTGGAGGTCGGCCGGCCGCAGCACGAAGCGCACGGTCTGCGAGGCGCCGGGCGCCAGCGCGACCTTGCGAAAAGCCTTGAGCTCGCGGACGGGCCGGGTGACGCTGGCCGTCCGGTCGCGGACGTAGAACTGCACCACTTCCTCCGCGGCCCGCCGGCCGCTGTTGGTGACCCGCGCGCTGACCGAGATTTCGCCATTCATCGGCATACCGCGAGCGCTCAGCGCCAAGTCCGAATAGCCGATCCGGCCGTAGGTCAGGCCATGGCCGAACGGATACAGTGCGGTGTTGGTGAGCCCGCGGAAGCGTGCCTTATACTCCTCCAGCTTACCCTCGGGGTTTGGCCGGCCGGTCGGCTTGTGCGCGTAGTAGTAGGGCTGCTGCCCCGACTCGCGCGGGAAGCTGACCGGCAGGCGCGCAGAGGGTGAGTAGGCGCCGAACAGCACGTCAGCGATGGAGTGGCCGGTTTCCGTTCCCAGGAACCAGGTGACGAGGATCGCGGGTGCGTTCGCGACCGCGCCTTCCAATGCCAGCGCGCGCCCGTTCTTGAGCACAACGACGGTCGGCTTGCCCACCGCCGCGACCGCTTCGGCCAGCTGTTGCTGCGGCTCGGGAACGATGATCTCCGTCCGCGATTGCGCTTCGCCCGACATGTTCTGCGACTCGCCGATCGCCAGCACCACGATGTCCGCCGTACGCGCCGCGGCCACCGCCTGTTCGATACCGCCCGGCAGCGCTTCCACGATGCCTGAGCCCTCCGCGACGACGATCGAGTTGCGGTCGGCCACCGCCTCGCGCACGCCGGTGGCGAGGTCCACCGCCTTCTTGTCGTCGCCATAGACGCACCACGGGCCGATCAGGTCATGCTGCCCGGCGGCGAACGGCCCGATCAGCGCGATCCGCTTGCCCGAGCGCGGCAGCGGCAGGAGGTCGCCGTCGTTCTTCAACATGACGATCGACTTGCGCCCCGCCTCGCGCGAGAGGGCAAGCGTCCGGCGGTTCATCGAGCGCGATTCCTCGCGCCGCTCGCTGATGCGGCGGAACGGGTCGTCGAATAGCCCGAGCATGGCCTTCATCGCCAGCACCCGCCGAACCGACTGGTCGAGCCGGTCCTGCGGCACTTCCCCGCTCTGCACCAGGCTCGGCAGGTGGGTGCGGTAGAAGCCGCTCTGCATGCTCATGTCGACGCCCGCCAGGAACGCCAGCCGGGTCGCGTCGCGCGCATCCTTGGCGAAGCCGTGCGCGATCATCTCCTCGTCGCCGGTATAGTCGGACACGACAAAGCCGTCGAAGCCCCACTCGCCGCGCAGCAATTGGTTCATCAGCCACGGATTGCCGGTCGACGGAACGCCGCTGATCTCGTTGAACGAGGCCATGGTCGACAGCGCGCCCGCGTCGAAAGCGGCCTTGAACGGCGGCAGGTACACCTCGCGCAGCGTCCGCTCGGAGATATCCACCGTGTTGTAGTCGAGCCCCGCTTCTGCCGCGCCATAGGCGGCAAAATGCTTGGCCGTCGCCAGCATGTGCGCGTCGGACTTGAGATTGCTGCCCTGGAAGCCGCGTACCCGCGCCGCCGCGAATAGCCGATTGAGCAGCACGTCCTCGCCGCCGCCCTCGACCCCGCGGCCCCAGCGCTGGTCGCGCGCCACATCGACCATCGGCGCGAAGTTCCAGTCCAGGCCGGTACCCGAAGCTTCATAGGCGGCGGCCTCCGCGGTACGCCGGGCCAGCTCGGGCTCGAAGCTCGCCACTTCCGCTAGCGGCACCGGGAAGATGGTGCGATGGCCATGGATGATGTCCGCGCCGAAGATCAGCGGGATCTTCATGCGCGATTCCCGCACCGCGGCAGTCTGCAGGGTGCGGTGCATGCGCGCACCGTTGCCATTGAACACGCCCGTCAGCTGGCCGCGGCGCGCCTCCTCCACCTGCTTGGGGAAGTCGCTGTTGCCGGGTGGGTTGAGCGAGGCGGCCGAGCTGCCGCCCCAGGCCGACGCCATCAGGCTCAACTGCCCCGCCTTCTCCTCCACGGTCAGCCGGCGGATGAGGTCGTCGACGAACGCCGGCACCCGGCCCCCACCCGCCGCTTGCAGCAGCGCCCGCGCGGGGCTGGCCGACCAGGCAACAACGGCACCAGCGCCCATCAATGCGGCGCGACGCGAAATCCGGCTGTCGAGCATTTCCCTCCCCTTCCAGGCTGCGCAGCAGGCTTCGGCGACCTACCGCTCCGCTGCGTTCCCGACCAGAGCTTGACGCCCGAAGCTTGACGCAGCGTGTAACCGGTTACATGTCTTAAGCGGAAGCCGAAAGCAAACACTCTTGAGCGCTTGCGGGCGGCATCGATGGATGGGCAAGAAGGACGCATGGCCGAAGCCACCATCCGCGACGTCGCCAGCCGCGCCCAGGTCTCGGTTGCGTCTGTGTCACGCGTGCTCAACGGCTTCGATAAGGTCAGCTCCCAAACGCGGGAGCGGGTGGCGGCGGCGGTGGCCGAACTCGGCTACGTGCCGCACGCCGCGGCGCGCAGCCTCAGCATGGCGCGGACCCACTCGATCGGAGTGGTCCTGCCCGACCTCCACGGCGAGTTCTTTTCCGAAATCGTCCGCGGCATGGACCGGGTGGCAAGCGAGCGCGGTTACCTGTTGCTCCTGTCCAGCCTGCATGCGGGGAGCCGGCTAGGGACCTCGGCGCTGCGCGCGCTGCGCGGCCGGGTGGACGGAGCCATGGTGATGGCGCCCCACCTCGGCGAGGAGGAGCTTGCCGCTACCTTGCCGCCGGGCGTGCCGATCGTGCTGCTGAACACGCGCAGTCAGCAGGGGCTTCACTCCACCATCAGCCTCGACAATGCGGCCGGGGCCACTGCCGTGGCCGAGCATCTGCTGGCGCTCGGCCGCAAGCGCGTGATCCACATCGCCGGTCCGCCCGGTAATGCGGACGCCCAAGAGCGCGCGCAGGCCTTTGCGCGTCGCGTTGCGCAAGGTGACGACGTGGTCCTGACGGCGGTGGAAGGCGACTTCTCCGAGCAGTCCGGCGAAGATGCGGTAGCGGCCCTGCTGCGCTCGCACCAGCGGTTCGACGCTGTGTTCGCAGCCAACGACAACATGGCGATCGGGGCGCTTCAAGCGCTGCGTCAGGCGGGGCGGCAAGTGCCGGAGGCGGTCGCGGTTGCCGGCTTCGACGACATCCCGATGGCGCGGCACCTCGGCCTCACCACCGTGCGCGTGCGGATCGCGGAGCTTGGCGAGTACGGGCTGTCCGAACTGATCGACACGGTTGAAGGCCGCGGCGCGCCACCAGCCAGCACGCTCCATCCGGTCGAGCTCGTCGTCCGCACCAGCACGGGGCAGGCCTGATGCAGTTCAGCCGCCGCGAGTTGCTCGGCGGGGGGCCCGCCCTGCTCGCGGCCACCTCGCTCGGCGGCTGCGCAGCATCGCTCGGCAGCACTCGGCCGCGGTCGCTGCCGCCCTTCTACGAGGACCTCGAGCGCCGCACTTTCCGCTTCTTCTGGGAAACGGCGAACCGCGCCAACGGCCTGGTGCCCGACCGCTGGCCGACACCGTCCTTTTCCAGCATCGCCGCGGTCGGCTTTGCGCTCACCGCTTACCCCGTCGGCGTCGAGCGCGGCTGGTGCAGCCGGACCGAAGCCCGCGACCTGACGCTGACCACCCTGCGCTTCTTCCACGACTCGCCACAGGGGCCGCAGTCGGCCGGGGTGACCGGACACAAGGGCTTTTTCTACCATTTCCTCGACATGCGGACGGGACTTCGGTTCCGCCGCACCGAGCTGTCCAGCGTGGATACGACCTTGCTGCTGCTCGGCGTGCTGTTCGCCGGCCGCTATTATGACGGGCCGCACTCGCGGGAGCGCGAGATCCGCGCCCTCGCCGAGGCGCTGTACGCCCGTGCCGACTGGAACTTCTTTCGCCACGATGGCCGGGCGCCCGTCTCCATGGGCTGGCACCCGGAAACCGGCCTGATCCCGGCCAACTGGGTCGGCTACAATGAAGGCATGATGGTCAACCTGCTGGCGCTCGGCGCACCGGTGCATGCGGGTCCGGTCGGCCTTTGGGACGAGTGGACGCGCCCCTACCCGCGCTTCTGGCGCGGCACCGGCGCGACCCGCCACCTCGCCTTTGCTCCGCTGTTCGGGCACCAGTACAGCCATATCTGGATCGACTTTCGCGGCATCCTGGACGCGGCGATGCGCGCCGCCGGATTCGACTATTTCGAGAACAGCCGCCGCGCCACCTACGCCAACCGCGCCTATTGCGCCGCCAACCCGATGCGCTGGGATGGCTATTCCGACCGGGTCTGGGGCCTCACCGCCTGCGACGGCCCTGGCGGCTTCACCCTGCCATTCAAGGGCGAGCGGCGGCAATTCCACGGCTATGCCGCGCGCGGACCGCTCGGCCAGCCCGACGAGCGCGACGACGGCACGATCGCGCCGACCGCCGCGCTAGGCTCTCTGCCGTTCGCGCCGGAAATCGTGGTGCCCTGCGCCGAAGCGCTGCTTCGCCAGCACGGCGCCCGCATCTACGGTCAATATGGCTTCCGCGACAGCTTCAACCCCAGCTTCCGCTACACCGAGCTGAAGATCGACACCGGCACCGTCGATCCGGTGCACGGCTGGGCGGCGCGCGACTATCTCGGCATAGACCAGGGACCGATCCTGCTACAGGCTGCCAACCACCGCAGCGACTTCGTCTGGCGGATCATGCGTGAGGTGCCCGCCCTGCGCCGGGGCCTCCAGCGCGCGGGCTTCACGGGAGGATGGCTGACCTCATGATGCGCGTGCTCCGCACACTCTGCCTGCTGCTGCTCACGATCGCCGCGCCCGCCGCCGCGCAGAGCCCACTGCCCCGCATGCTCGAAGTGCGCGAGCTCGCCCGCTTTCGCCCGATCACGGTGGGCATGTTCAGCAGCTACGATCGCACCGGCCTCAACGACGACGGCTTCTCCGGCAAGCACAGCTTCCTGCGCAAGGAAGGCGACGCGCTGGTGATCGCCGAGCTGAAAGGCCCGGGCGCGATCACCCGGATCTGGACCCCAACCCCGATTAATGCGCCCATCGAGTTCTACATCGATGGCGAACGCCGCCCGCGCATCGCCATGCCGTTCGACCAGCTGTTCTCGGGCACGCGCGCGCCGTTCACCGGCCCGCTCGTCGGCCGCGGCGCAGGTGGCTACTGGTCCTACGTCCCGATCGAGTTCACCCGCTCGGTCAAGGTGCTGGTCCGCGCGCCCACCCTGCAGTTCTACCAGCTGAATTACGCACTCTATCCGCCGGGCACCCGGCTGCGCAGCACGGGCGCTCCCCCCTCGATGCAGCTGCAGGCCGCACCCGAGGGCCGCTCGATCGTCGCCCAGGCGAGCCTTGCTCCGGGCCGGACCGTCACCCTGTTCGAAGCGAGCAAGCCGGGCCGTATCACGTCGCTGCGCCTCACTCCCGCTTCGGCCTTCGGCGGCGACGCCCGCGACATCGATATCCGGATCACCTGGGACGGCGCTCCGCGGCCCGCCATCGACATGCCGGTGACCGAGTTCTTCGCCTACAGCTTCGGCGATCCCGCCACCCGCTCGCTCCTGCTCGGCACGGAGGGCGACACCAATTTCGTTCAGCTGCCGATGCCGTTCAGCCGCTCGGCCAAGCTTGAGCTGATCTCGCGTCGCACGGCGGGAGCGCCGTTGCCGATCCGGACCGAACTGACGATCAGCGACCGCGGCCGCGCCTCGGATGAGGGCTATCTCCATGCCAGCTGGAACCGCGAGCCGCGGGTCCGGCGCGGCGTGCCTTTCCCGATGCTTGACGTGAGCGGCCGCGGGCACCTGGTCGGCTTCACCCTGCAGGTCCAGGGCGCCGCACCCGGAGATACCGGCTTCTTTGAAGGTGACGATGTCGTCACCATCGATGGTCGCCGGGCGATCCTCGGCACCGGCACCGAAGATGCCTTCAATGGCGGCTGGTACGGGCTCCCCGGCCGTTGGAACGAGCGGCTGTCGCTGCCGCTCAGCGGAGCGCTAGACTATTCGCGCCAGCTCGCGCGGACCGGCGGCTACCGCCTGCTGGTCGGGGATGCCTATTCCTTCAATCGACGGCTGAACTTCACCGTTGAGCATGGGCCCGAGCGCAACGAGGCCGAAGGCGACTATGCGGGCGCAGTCTTCTTTTACCTCGACCGGCCGGAAGGTCTGCCGGCGGTGCAAGTGGAACGCAGGGTAATCCGGGCCGATCGCTTCCGCGTCGGCACCAACCCCGCGGCCGGGCTCGACACGCTGATCGATGCCTCACTAACGCCGCAGGGCAAGAAGCTGCCGACCGGCTGGGTGTCGACGCTGCGCTTCGTCCGCACGGGCGGCGCGGACAAGGTCGGATTCGACGACAGCTGGGGGCCGCCCCTGGTCAGCTTCCGGGTCGAAGCGCCGCAGACCGGCCGCTACGGCATCTTCGTCGATGCGTTGACCGGTCCTGCTTCGGCCAAGCTGCAGCTGCGCGACTCCAACTTCCAGGCGGTCGGGTCGCCGACCGATTTCTACGCAGCCGCCGAGGGACGGAGCGGGTTCGTGAAGCTCGGCGAATTCGACCTGACCGCGGGCATCAACCTGCTGCACCTCACCATGCCCGAGCGGAACCCGGCCGCGCGCGGTGCCGAAGTGGCGATCATCGACATCGAAGGCCGGCTCCTCCGCGCACCCTAGCGGATCGGCACCGTGCGGCTGAGCCGCGACACGCCGCTCTCGTTGAACGCTTCCACCGCTGCCCAATAAGGCACGCCGACGTTGAGCGCGCGCAGCTCCTTGGCGAGGGTCGCGCCGTTGCCCAGCTCGTCCGTCCACAGCTGGTAGGTCTGGGTCAGCCGGTCGGGCCGCGTGCCCCAACGGACGTTGTAGCCAACCGCGCCGGGCACCCTGGCCCAGCGGACCGTCGCGTCGCGCTGATCGCGGTGGCGAATCGCGGCGGAAAGCGAGGGTATCGCCGGCGCACCGCCGTCGGCACTGCCGAATACCCGCAGGTCGCTGATCGCCAGGTTGGCCGCGCCGACATGCCCGTGCACGTAGCGGATGAAGCGGGTGCGCACGGGTCTCGGCAGCTCGAGATAGGCGTTCGGCCGATCGCGCTGCGGCGGCTCGGTGCGGGCCAGCGGCGACCAGTTGCGGCCATCGGGCGACTGCTGCAGCTGGAACTCGGTATAGATGTCGGGCGCATCGGCGAAGCGTCCCGACTTGTAGTCCGCGAAATTGACCTGCACCGCGCGCACCGTCCGCGGCCCGCCCAGGTCCATGGTCAGCGTCTCGCCCGAGCGGTTCTGTGCCGCCATCCAAAAGCTGCGCGGGTTCTCGTCGCTCGCCCGCCCGGCTGCGAAGTCGCCCATCGTCGAGGAAGCGGTCAGCGGCTTGCGGTAGGACAGCAGCATCCAGCCGGCGAACAGGCTGTCCGGGTTGTTGAACTTGCCCGTCGGCACCAGCCGCGGCCAGTCGCCGAACCGGGTGGACGCGCTGAACTGCCCGTCGGAGTAGAAGCGCGCCGGGTAGATGGCGATGCGCCGCTCCATCCCCCAGTTGTGGCCGACCCAAGACGTGCCGCTATTGAACCAGTTGCCGTGAATGTCCTGCACGGTGGAGCCGTGCCCGACCCCTTCCGCGAAGCCCCCCGGGCGATAGGCCACCGGATTCCACGGGGCGTAGGTGAACGGGCCCAACGGCGAGTCCGACACGTAGGTGCCGTTGGCGTAGGCGTTGAACTCGGACCCCGGAGCCCCGTACTGGAGGTAGTAGCGGCCGCCGACCTTGGTCATCCACGCCCCCTCCATGTAGGACGGGCTCGGCCGACCGGGGCCCCAGCAGGCGCAATGATCCTGGCCGAAGCGCTCCCAGCCGTGCCGCGCGGGGACCATGCCCAGCATGGCTTTGGGCTTGCTCTGGTAGACGAGCTTGCCGTCCTCGAACGCGATCTTGCTGCCGTAGAGCGGGAAGACGTTGGACGAGCCCCAGTACATGTACCACTGCCCGTCGTCGTCCTTGAACAGCGCCGGATCCCACGGGCCGGGCGGGACCTCGCCTGGCTTCATCTCCTCGGGCGCCTTGTCAACGGAGCCGGGCAGCGGGGGCATGCGGCGGACCAGGAACTCCAGCCGGCCGCTATCGGGGTCGGTGGTGTAGAGGATCGCCTCGGGCTCCATCATCGATGGCTGCAGGACGATCTTCTCGCCGTCCGACCAGGCCGCGGGCGCTACGATGCTGTCGAACGGCCAGCGGCTGGGCGTGATGAACCGCCAGTCGGCGAGGTCGGTCGACCGCCAGTAGCCGTCGGCCAGCGTCTGGAACATGTAAAAGGCGCCGCGATGATTAACGATCGCCGGGTCGGCGCCGGTGCGGTAGGAGGCGCCGTCGTTGATCTGCTCGAAATTGTAGCGGTAGTCGATGTCGACCGGGTTGATGGTCGTGCGCTGCTGCGCCGACAGGGGAGCCCCCGCGAGCAACAGGCAGCCGGACAGCAGCTTCAGGCGGGTCGACATGCGATGCTCCTAATGTCCGCGGACGAATATGTTGGCGGTGAGCCGGCCGTCCTGTGGGTTGGCGCTGAAGTTCATGTCGGGTGGAATGATCCCGGAATGCAGCAGGCTGCCGCGGTAGATGATCAGTCGGTTCGTCACGCCTTCGATCGCCGCGGTCTGCCTGAAGAAGGGATTGGAGCCATGGATGTAGCCGACGTTCTCGGGAAGCATCGAGACCTCGGCGGCGGCCGCCCGCACGAAGCGCCCGACGTTGCTTTCCGTAACCTGCTCGATACCCGTCGAGCGCTGCTGGTAGAAGGCGGTGCCGCTGCCTTCCGGCACCTGCAGATAGTGGAGGATTGCCAGATAGCTGGGGTCGGTCGAGTCGAAGTGCGGCGTCCGTTGCTCCGGCAGCAATTGCTCAGGCGGCGTAGTTACGAGCGAGAAGCTCGCCTCCAGCAGGTCGAACCGTTCATAGTCGAACGCGCCGGCGATGAACGTTGCGGCCGCGGCGCACAGCCGCTCGACATAGGCGTTCGCGGGCCCGTCCTCTTCCGTAATGACGCGGCGATGGCCGGGGTAATAATTGCCGGCATGCTTCGGAAACGGACCGAGCGCATCCGCCGCCGCCGCCGCTGCGTCAATCGCTTCGTCGAACCCATCGATCACCACGACCGGGTTCGCACTGGTGCCGACGCGGCGCAGCTCAGGCTTCACCTGATTCATCCGCCATATGGATGGAGGAACGATGCGCGTTCCCCCTCCATGCGAGCTCGCTCAGAAGACGTACTTGACTCCCGCCTGGAAGCTGCGGGCACTGCCTGTCGTCCCGTTCTCCAGCCGGGAAGGGTTGAAACCGTTATCCGCGTTGGCGTTACCGGCACCCCAAATCGAATAGTTGCGGTTGACCCAGTCGAACAGGTTGTAGACCTGAACGCTGGCTTCGAGGTCGTGACCCCAAGGCACGCGGAAGCGCTTCGCCAGCCGGACATCCACTGTCTTGTAGGCAATGCCCTTCTCGGGCTTGAGCACGCCGGCTTCGTTGAACGGAATGCACCCGGCGCACGGCGACAGCGCCGGGTCGAAGTTGACCAAGCCGAAGCGCGGACCCGAAGAGAAGGTCGCGATGGAGCTCAGGCGTAGGTCATACGGCAGGCGGACGATCCCGCTGCCGACGACCCGCCAGCGCTCCAGGCCGGCGACCGGCTGCCAACCGTATGCGTCCTGTTGGCCCAAGTTGAATGCTTCCGCCTCGCCATAGGCACGAGCCTGGTTCGACTTGGCGTTGCTAAGCGTCACCGCCACATTAACGCCCCAGTTGGTGTCGTCGTTGAACGGCTTGTCCGCCTGCAGATAGAGCGCAGTGTAGCGGGCCTTGCCTTCGCTGGAACCGATGTTGAGGCGCCCAGTGTAGCCTGCGGGACGGCCCTCTTCCGGGAAGTTGTCGCGAATAAAGCCAAAGCCGTCCGGAGTGTAGCTGCCGTCCGGCATGCGATTGCCGCGGACGAACACAAAGCCGTTCCTGGAGCGGTTGTGCGCGATCGTCACGGCCGTCTGCCAATCGCCGAAGCGCTTGCGAACGCCGATGTTGAACTGATCGGTGAACGGTGGCGGAGTCTTGTTGTTCAACACCCAGATATCGCCGCTCAATCCAGAAAATTGCGTAGCCTCGCGCAACGCTTGCGGATCGCGGAACGCCGGGTTGAACTGAAGCTCACCACCAGCGATGTTGCCACCTGGTACGGAGCAAGCCGGCAGGCCTGCCGCGCCACAGAAGTTGAGCCGGATGTCGCTTCGGACCGTGCTGAATAGCCGTTCTAGCGAGGCAAGATAGAAGTTGTTGCGATCGTAATAGCGGCCCGCACCCGCGAAGAAGATAAGGTCACGATCGCCGGAAACATCGTAGGACACGCCTAGGCGCGGCGCGAACGCTTTCTTGTACGGCTTACGGTTGTCGCCGGTAGAGATATAATCCTCCGCGTCGATCCCAGCGGCTTGCCATGGCTGGTAATTGCGCAGCGCCGTTGCGATGCGTTCCGGCGTCTCGAACCTCTGGTTGAAGTTGTTGCTCTCATAATCCCAGCGTACGCCGTAGTTCAGCGTCCAATTGTCGTTGATCGTCCAATCGTCTTGGATGAACAGTCCGACATAGGTGTTCTTGGCCTGAAGCGGTGTCGCTGGCAGCAGCGAAATCACCGCCTGATAAGGCGTGCTGGTATCGAAATCCGTGAAGGTCGCGGCATCGAAGCTGTACTGCCCATTCGCAAAGGCGTCCTCGACCCGCGTCAGCCGGTTGCGCGCCAAGCGAAC
>NZ_CADCVZ010000007.1 GCF_902806265.1 uncultured Sphingomonas sp.
CCAGCTGGTCGAGCCGCTCGCCCGTCATCTCGTCGCGGCTGTCGGCGAGCCAGCGGTAGGCCTGGAGCAGGATCGCGGGGCCCAAGAAGCGGTCTCCGTTCCACCAATAGCTGGGGCAGCTGGTCGAGCAGCAGAAGCACAGAATGCACTCGTACAGGCCGTTGAGCTGCTCGCGGTCCTCGGGCGACTGCAGCCGCTCCTTGCCTGACGGCGCCGGGGTGGCGGTCTTCAGCCACGGCTGGATGGAGGCGTACTGCGCGTAAAGGTGGGTGAAGTCCGGAACCAGGTCCTTGACCACGTCGCAGTGCGGCAGCGGGGTGATGCGGACCTCGCCGGACACGTCCTCGATCGCGGTGGTGCAGGCCAGGCCATTGCGCCCGCCGATGTTCATCGAGCAGGAGCCGCAGATGCCCTCGCGGCAGGAGCGGCGGAAGGTCAGCGTCGGGTCGATCTCGTTCTTGATCTTGATGAGCGCGTCCAGGACCATCGGCCCAGTCTCGGCCAGGTTCACCTCATAGGTATCGTAGCGCGGGTTGGCGCCGCTGTCGGGATCGTAGCGGTAGACCTTGAACGACTTAATCTTGTCGCGCGGACCCTCGGCCTTGAAGGTCCGGCCCTTGGTGATCTTGCTGTTCTTGGGAAGCGTGAACTCGGCCATCTTCAATCCTGTAGTGCTCCGCCGCGAGATAGGCGCGAGATGCCCTCTTCGCCAGCCCCTACGTCACAAGCTCCCCAACGTTACGCAGGACTTCCTGGGCATGGCCCGGCACCTTCACCTTGCGCCACATTTTCAGCACCGTGCCGTCACCGTTGATCAGGTAGGTCGCGCGCTCCATGCCCATGTACTTGCGGCCGTACATCGACTTCTCGACCCAGGTGCCGAACGCTTCGCTGATCCGCCCATCCTCGTCGGAGGCGAGCGGGATGGTGAGTTCGTACTTGGCAGTGAACTTGTCATGGCTCTTCTGGGGATCGCGGGACACGCCGACGACCTTGACGCCGGCCGCGGCGAACTCGTCCGCCAACGCGGTGAAGTCCTGCGCTTCCCGCGTGCAGCCAGAGGTGTCGTCCTTGGGGTAGAAATAGAGCACCAGCGGCCGTCCAGGCGAGGCGAGGTCGATCGTCTCGCCACCTGCCTGCAGCATTGCCGCCGGTGCCGTGTCGCCTTGTCCGATCATATGCCCTCCTGCACCTGGCTCCATAGCCGGCCAATCCTTTGCCGGGCGATGTCGTGCGCCGCAAGCAGACCGTCCCACCCCTCGCGCCCACACAGCCGGGCGAGCAGCTGGCGCGACTGCGGCTCGGGCTCCGTGCCGGTTGGCGCAATCAGGCGAAGGCACACCAGAATCCGGCTGAGCAGGCGCAAGTCGGGATCGACCGAGCTATTCAACAGGCCATGCTTCACCAGCTCTGCGATCGCGACCTCCAGCCGCGGGTCCAAGGCGGTGCCGTGGCTCAACTGCAGTGTGTGCACCGCAAATTCCAGGTCGACCAGTCCGCCCGGCCCGAGCTTGATGTCGAGCGGACCCGCAGCGGGCTTGTGCCGTGCCATGTCCGCCCGCATCGCGGCGGCGTCACGGCGCACAGCTTGGGGATCATGGGGCGAGCGAAGAACGCTGCAAACCAGGTCGCGCAGCTTTCCCTTGCCAGCCGGCGATCCGAACAAGGGCCGGGCACGGCACAATGCCATATGCTCCCAGGTCCAGGCTTCGCTCCGCTGGTAGGCCTCGAACCCGGCGATGCTGACGGCCAGCATGCCCTCCTCCCCCTGCGGCCGGAGGCGCGTGTCAACTTCGTAAAGCGGCCCGGCCGCGGTCGGCACGCTGAGCGCCGCCAGCACCCGCCGGGCCAGGCGGTTGTAGTAGTCGGCAGGGGTGAGCGGCTTCGCCCCGTCCGAGCGCACGCCGTCGGGCGCATCGTAAAGGAAGATGAGGTCGAGGTCGGAGGCGTGGGTCAGCGCCCGCCCGCCGAAGCGGCCGAGCGCGAGGACCAGCAGCTCGCCGTTGGACAAGCGGCCGTGCGCCGCCGCGAAGTCCGCCTCGGCACCGGAGGCCAGCGCCACCAGCGCGCCTTCGGCGATGTCGCTATAGCCTTCGGCGATCGCGATCGGGTCGCGGTGTCCGGAGATGAGCTGCACCCCAAGCGCGAACCGCCGCTCGTTGATCAATCGCCGGGCACGGTCGAGCGCCTGATCGTAGGGCAGCCCGGCGACCGCGGCGCCCAGCTGCTCGCCGAACTGCTCGGCCGATGGGGGCAGCGCGAAGCTGGAGGCGTCGACCAAGCCGTCGAGCAGGTCGGGCCGCCGCGCCAGCTGATCGGCCAGCGCCGGCGCATGGCTGAGGATCGTCGCCAGCAGCTCGCCCAGGTCCGGGCGGGCGGCGACCAACCGATAAAGGTTGATGCCGCTCGATAGCCGCTCGGTAAGGTCGCTGAAGCGGTTCAGCGCGCGGCTTTGGTCCGGTCCTCCGCCGATTGCCTGCATCAGCGCAGGCAGCATGGCTTCCAGCGCGTTGCGCGCGGCGGTCGAGCGGGTCGAGCGGGCGCGGCCGGAGCGCAGCTCGGCGATGCGGGCAGCGGCGCCTTCGGGATCGCCGAAGCCGAACGCCGCCAGCTCGCGGCGGAGCACCGTGGGGTCGTTCGACAGGCGGCCTGCCCGATCGTCGGCAAGTTCGCCGAACAACCGCTCGGCCTCCCCAACATGCGGGCGCAGGCCGGCGATCAGCGCCGCACCGTCCGCCAGGCCATGCAGCCGCGCGACCCCGTCCAGCGCGGCGGGATCAGTGGGCAGCAGGTGGGTCTGAGCATCGGCAATCATCTGCACACGGTGCTCGATCGTCCGCAGCTGCCGGTAGGCTTCGGCCAGGGCGCGTGCGTCCGGCTCGGGGAGCCTGCCCGCCCCAGCCAATGCGAACAGTGCGTCGAGCGTCGCCGGCGCGCGCAGGGCCGGGTCGCGGCCGGCATGGATCAGCTGCTGAATTTGCGCGAAGAACTCGACTTCGCGGATGCCCCCGCGCCCGCGCTTGAGGTCGTAGCCGGGTCCGAGCAGCTGGCCCTGGCCGTAATGGTCGCGGATGCGGGTGGAGATGTCGCGGATTTCGTCGACTACTCCGAAGTCGAGCGAGCGCCGCCATACGAAGGGCTGGATGGCGTGGAGGAACCGCTCGCCCAGCGCCACGTCGCCGGCGCACGGACGCGCGCGGATGAAGGCCGCCCGCTCCCACGGCAGCGCCGAGCTTTCGTAATGGGAGATGGCAGCGTCGACGCTGAGCGCGACCGGCGTGACCTCGGGCGAGGGGCGCAGGCGCATGTCGACCCGGACCACATAACCATCGGCGGTGCGGGCTTGCAGCAGCTCGATCATCCGCTGGCCGTAGCGGACCGCGGCCTGCCCCGGCTCGTCCCGCCCGCGCCTCGGCAATGTCTCAGGATCGAACAGCAGGATGAGGTCCACGTCCGACGAATAGTTGAGCTCGCCGCTGCCGAGCTTGCCGAGCGCCAGCACGGTGAGCCCCGCAAACTCCGCGTCCGGAAGCCGCTCGGCCACCGCCCTGCGCAGGGCCTCGTCGATCGCGCGGTCCGCGAATTGCGACAGGGTGGCGGTGACAGCTTCCAGGGTCAACTCGCCCGACAGATCGCCCAGCGCAGTGACCAGCGCCAGCCCCAGCCGCTCGCGCCGAAGGCGTTGCGCAGTGTCCCCGACGCAGGTCCGGGTGAGCGCGAGCGCCGGCCCAGGCCCCTCGGCCACGAAGGCTTGGACGAGCTCCGGCCGAAGCTCGGCGGCGGCCCGCAGAAACGGCGAATGGCACCGCGCACGGCGCAGCGCGTCGTCGCGATTCTGATGCGGATCGGCAACATCCATGAGGCGGTTCAATGCTCCAACGGCTCGCTCCGCGAAACCTGTTGGAGTGCCGGGCGTTCTATAACCAAATGAATTCCGACCTTAACAACAAGGCGGCAGCGGAAGTTGGATCGATGGATCGGCGTATAATCCGGGTCGAGCTTCCCCCTGCACATGCCGGTGTAACCGCAGCATTGCGGCGAGCCTTTGCGGCGGTGCCGGGCGGAAGCGACGACCGCCAGTTCGAGGACCTGCTCGCCCGGCTCGGGTGAACCGGCGAGATAGATTGCGCGGGCCTTGAAGGGGTCTTGGCAGCATTCCTCCACTGGGAACGCCGCTGAGGCAGTCGCGAAGATTCTTAGTTCCGCTCCTTGGACAGGTCGTCCACTTCGCCCATGATTTGCGCCAACGCCGAGCTGTTGGGATCGGTTTTGTGCTGCCGCCGCGACGGCAGCTTGCCGCCGGACAGCAGCTGTTCCAGCGCAACCCGCCCTCGGGCCACCCGGCTCTTGATCGTGCCGACCGCGCAGCCGCAGATGTCGGCCGCTTCTTCGTAGGCGAACCCGCCCGCCCCGACCAGGATGAGGGCCTCACGTTGCGGCTGCGGCAGGTGCATCAACGCGCGCTGCATGTCGCCAAGCTCGACGTGCCGGTCCTGGCTGGCGGGCGCGGCCAGCAGCTTCGACGCCGTGATCTCGTCCCATTCGCCCTTGAACCGAGCCCGGCGCATCTGGCTGAGGAAGAGGTTGCGCAGGATGATGAAAGTCCAGGCGCGCATGTTAGTGCCGGCCTGAAAGCGCTTGCGCGCGGCCCAGGCTTTGAGCAGCGTTTCCTGCACCAGATCGTCCGCCAGGTCGCGGCTGCCGCTTAGCGAGCGGCCGAATGCACGGAGGTGCGGGATGACTTGGGCCAACTGGTCCTTGAACTCGGGGTCCGATAGCGGAACGAGTTCAACGCGCACGGCATCGTCCGCTTCTTCGTTATCTTCGCTGCTCACCGAACCCCCGCCGTTTGTAGCGCCGAACCGGCGCACGGCCTGCACGTCTGCTGTCGACCTTGTTCTCGCGTTTATAGGTCTTCAGCCGGCGACGAACAAGATGATGGCGAAGATCAGGATGACCAGACCGAGCCCGCCGATCAGCGCGACGCGCGCCACATGGGGCGTGGTTCCGGCCCGCGCTTCAGTGCCGGTCAGATGTTCCGGCGTGTCGTCAGCCATTGCGTAAGTATCCCAAGATCAGTTTGGTTGGCCAACGCTACGGCAAGGATCGAAGTTCCGTGTCCGTTCCGCCGCTTAACCAGCTGGAACGGTGGCCGCGTCGAAGAACAGCGCCTGGGCGATGGCCGCCTTGACCGTCGCGCGCTGAAAGGGCTTGGTGATCAGGAAGGTCGGCTCCGGGCGGGTGCCGGTGAGGAGACGCTCGGGGAAGGCGGTGATGAAGATCACCGGCACCGAGAACTCGGCCAGGATGTCCCGCACGGCATCGATGCCGCTACTGTCGTCGGCCAGCTGGATATCGGCCAGAACCAGCCCCGGTGGGTGCGCCCGTGCCTGCGCCACCGCCTCGTCACGCGTCACCGCCACGCTGGTGACGTTGTGGCCAAGGTCGCGAACGATGGTTTCGATGTCCATCGCGATGATCGGCTCATCCTCGATAATCAGCACGTCGGCGAGCGTCTGCCGCTCGATCTCGTCCATCGCTTCGGACACCAGATTGTCGACTTCCTGCGGACTGGCGCCGATCAGATAGCCCGCGTCATTGGCCGAGAAACCTTCCAAAGCGGTCAGCAGCAAGGCCTGCCGCGACAACGGCGTGATCCGCGACAGGCGCGCTTGGGCAATGCCTTCCGGGCCGGCGAAGCCGTCGCCGTCCGGCTCATCGCCTTCCTCGATATTGGCGGTGGACCAGATCGCGTGAAAGGTCTTGTAGAGCCCCAGCCGCGGCTCGACTTCGCGCGGGAAGCTCTCGGGCGAGGCAACGATCGCCTCCAGGGCCGCGCGCACAAAGGCATCTCCGTGCGTCTGACTACCGGTCAGGGCCCGCGCATAACGGCGCAAGAAGGGCAGATGAGGCGCTAGTTCCTGGCCAAGCGACATGGTTGTGCGTTGCTCCCTTGAATCGTCCGGCCCTATTGGAAGCGCTTGGACCAATGTGCAACCCTGCCGCGGAGGGCGCGGGGACGTTGCGGGCCGGCCTTGTCCCTCCGCAAGAAAGTCGGAACAAAGCTCTTGCCCTATGGTTTGAAGCGCGGGCAGTGGTGGGCGAAGATAAGTCGCCCGCAGGACTCTGGGGTGGGAACTGAAGTGTGCAACGTTTCAACGAACCGCTAACCAATTGGTATCACGACTGCGCGGGCGTGAGGGGGACGAGAGGTTGAGTGCTGATATTTCGTCGGAGGCCTTGCGCTCAGACATGGACCGACCGGGCAAGCCGCCAAGCAACAAGCAGAACAAGGGTGAGCAGGCGCCGGGCGACCTGGGACGGGCTCTCAAGACTGTGTACGACGAAACGCTTCGTGAGGATGTCCCGGCCGATTTCCTCGACCTTCTCGACAAGCTCGGCTGACGTTCGGCAAGCCGGCGCAAGTTCCGCCGCCCGATGACCGAAGCTCCCAACTGGTTCCAACGCCTGCCCACCACCGGCAAGTTGCTGGTGATCCTGTCTGCGGCCATTCTGCCCTTGGGCCTGGTGCTCGCCTGGGCCGCCGCCAGCGGCATCAACCGCGCCAACGATGCGCTGATCGCCCATGCCGAGGATCAGGGCCGCGCGGCCACCCGATCGGTGGAAAGCCTGATCGCTCGCAACGCCCTCGCACTGCAGATCGCCGCGGGCGCCGCACTGCGCCAGCCGCGCGAACAGCCCTGCACCTACGCTGCCCAAGCGCTCGAAACCTCCCCGGCAGTGGCGCGCAACTTCTCCCTTCGTGGCCCGGACGGCACCATGTTGTGCACTCATGGCGACTTCAGGCAGCAGCGGGTCGATCTGCTGGTGCCCCCGGGCCAGATCCTGCTGTGGATCTCGGCGGGCGGGAGCGCGCTCTACTACCGAGTGGGCGTGGTTGGAGGAGCAGCTACGGGCGCCCTGTCGCGGGAAGAATTGCGTGACGCTGCGCGTCAGGGCGGAAATGATGTCGAGAGTGTCGTACTCCGCGACAACCGCAGCGAGCTGAAACTGATCGGCAACCAACGCGGTCGGACCGGTCAAGCAACCGAAGTGGTGGAGCGCGAACACCCGGTCGCCGGCGGTCAGCTCATCGCGGCCACCCGGGTGGCCATCGACCGGGTGCAGGCGATGGATCGGCTGATCATCCTGCTGCCCCTGCTGATGTGGATCCTGGCCGCCCTGCTGAGCTGGTTCCTGGTCAGCCGCTTCCTCATTCGCCCGCTGCGCCGCATGCAGCAGGCAGTCGGCTCCTACGATCCCGGCACCTCCCCCCTGGTCCTGCCCGACCGGCTCGGGTCGGCGGTGGAGATCCGCGACCTTGGGCAGTCGTTTGCCCGGGCAGTTGAGCGGATCGAGCACTCCGAGCATCAGATGGCAGGTGCGCTGGAGGGACAGCGCAAGTTGGTGCGCGAGGTTCATCACCGCGTAAAGAACAACCTTCAGGTGATCGCCAGCCTGCTCAACATCCACGGACGCAGCGCCGGCACGCCCGACGCGCGGGAGGCTTATGCGTCCATCGGCCGCCGGGTCGATGCGCTGGCCGTGGTGCACCGCAACCATTATGCCGAGCTTGAGGAGAACCGCGGAATCGCGCTGCGCCCATTGCTCAACGAACTCGCCGCGTCCCTCCGCGGCAGCGCCCCGGACACAGCGCGGGGGCTGAACATCGACCTGGACCTGGAAAGCGTCAACGCCACGCAGGACGCGGCGGTGGCGATCGCCTTTCTGGTGACGGAGATCGTCGAGTTTGCGATGCTCAATCGTCCCACCGACGCCGTTGAGCTCAGCCTTCACCGCTCGGGCGAGCGGACCGCCCGCTTCAGCGTGTCAAGCGCCGTGCTCAACCCGGAGTCCGCGAACGATCCGGACCGCCGTCAATTCGAACGGATCATCGGCGGTTTGGCCAAACAGCTCCGTTCCAGCCTGGACCGGTCGGTCGGGCGATACAGCGTTGAATTACCCGTATTTCCGGCCAGCTGAAAATATCTGAAAAAAGTACAAGAGCCCGGGAACCTAACGGCGGCGAGCCACGTTCTGCTCTTCGGATAGTGACCTTTTGCCCCCCCGCTCTCGCTATCCGCTTACATGGGCCCGGAACCGTCAACCCTCCCCCCCCCCGGTGACGTTTCCGGGCCCACTTGTGTCTGGGGCACATCCTTCTTCTTCGCATCAGCGGCAGCTCGCCGGGCGGCGCGCCAGTGGGTTAGCCTGATCGCCAGAATCGAACTTTCGTAGAGCAGCCATAGCGGGATCGCGAGCATGAACTGCGAGACCACGTCGGGCGGCGTCAGCACCGCCGCGATCGCGAAGGCGCCGACGATCGCGTAGCGGCGCTTGGCGGCAAGCTGCTCCCGCGTAACCAGCCCCGCGCGCTCCAGCAGCATCAGCAGGACTGGCAGCAGAAAGGCGACTCCGAAGCCGAACAGGAAGCGGGTTACGAAGGACAGGTAGTTGCCGACTGCCGGCAATGCTTCCTGCTGCACGCCGCCGACGTTGCCCTCGAAGCCCAGCAGGAAGTGCAGGGCCCAAGGCATGGCCACGTAGTAGGCGAAGGCCGCACCGCCCCCAAAGAACACCGGCGTCATCAAGAGAAAGGGCAGCACCGCCCACTTCTCCTTCGTGTAGAGACCGGGCGCGACAAACCGCCAGATCTGGGTCGCAAAGACCGGAAAGCACAACATCAGCGCCGCGAACAGCGCCACCTTCACCTCCGCGAAAAAGGCCTCGAACACGTCGGTATAGATGAGCCGCCCCTGCCCGGCTGCGAGCAGCGGCCGCACCAAGACCCCGAAGATCGGCTTCGCGAAGTAAAGGCAGAGAAAGAAGGCGGCGACCAGCGCGGCCAGGCTGATCAGGAGGCGGCGGCGAAGCTCGGTCAGATGCTCCAGCAGCGGCTGCTTGGTGTCGTTGATGTCGCTCACGGCAACGGGCGGTGCGAGTTGTCCGGTGGTCCGAGCGGCAGCTGCGGTTCATCGTTCGATGTGGGTGCTGAGGCCGGAGCCCCGTAGCCGTCCTCGGCGACCATGCTCCCTTCCGGCAAGGGGGTGCCAGCGTGCGCCCCGGTGCTTAGGTCCGCCCCCGGGTAAGGCAGTGCGGCCGGATAGTCGCGCATGATCCGCTCATTCTCCTCGCGCCACTTTTTCTCCATCTCCTCCAGCTCGGCTTCGCGCATCATGTTCTCGATGCCGGCGGTGAAGTGGCGCGCGTGTCCGCGAACCCGGCCGACCCAGCGGCCGACGGTGCGCATGGCGACCGGCAGGTCCTTGGGGCCAATGAAGATCAGCGCGGCGATTGCCACGATGAACAGCTCGAGGCTGTCAACGCCGAACATGCGGCGGCTCTGGGGCTAGCGGGGCTGACTGTCGACTGGCGGAGGCGGCGCCACCGGATCCTCGGCGCGCGGATTGGGGACCACGTCGATCGGCCGCTCGTGGCTGTTCAGCCGCCGCTGCTCCTCCAACCGCCGCTTGGCCTCCTCGTCGTCGTCCGCCATGCCCGTCTTGAAGCTCTTCAGCCCCTTGGCCACGTCGCCCATCATCGCCGAAAAGCGGTTGCCGCCGAACAGCAGCAGGATGACAATCCCAAGGATGATCCAATGAACGAGGCTGAAGCTGCCCATGCCCGTAAACTCCGCAAACCGTTTCTTTATCTAGTCTTCTTTCGCCGCGCTTACCAGTTGCAGCTGTTGCCGCGCCCAATCACACCAGCGCCAGCAGCTCGTCGCGCTTTGCCGCAGCCTCCGTGAAGGCGGGGCCATCGTCCTCGATCATCGTGCCCGCCATCGCCCGGCCCAGCCGGGATTCGGCATCGGGCGTGAGGGCGCCGACGTGCCGCGCCACGTCCAGCATCTCGTCGAACTTGCCCGTGCAGTGCAGCGTGCAGTCGCAACCCGCCGCCAGCGCCGCGGCCGAGCGCTCGCCAGGGCTGCCGGACAGCGCCTCCATCCCGATATCGTCCGTCATCAGGAAACCATGGAAGCCGATGCGCCCACGGATGATCTCGTCGATCACGACCGGCGACTGGCTCGACGGCCGCGCGCCGTCCCATGCTTGGAAAAGGATGTGCGCGACCATGCCCATCGGCGCTTCGCGCAGCCGTTCGAACGGCTCCAGGTCGATCTCCAGCTCCTCGGCCGAGGCGTTCACCACCGGCAGCTCCTTGTGGCTGTCGACCAGCGCGCGGCCGTGGCCGGGCATGTGCTTGACCACCCCGATCACCCCCGCCGACGCCATTCCGTCCAGTACCGCCCGGCCGAGCGCCGCGACCTGCATCGGCTCGCCGCCATAAGCCCGGTCGCCGACGATGTCCGTTGCTCCTGGCTGCCGCACGTCAAGCATCGGCAGGCAGTTCACGTTGACGCCGGCGCCCTGCAGCATCAGGCCGAGTGCCCGAGCGTTCATCCGCGCTGCCTCGATCGCCGACATGGGTGCGAGCCGATACAGCCGGTCGAAAGCCTCGCCAGCGGGAAAGGGCGGCCACTCCGGCGGCCGCATCCGGGCGACCCGCCCACCCTCCTGATCTATCAGGATCGGCAGGTCCGCCCGCCCATGCAGGCCGCGCAGCGTGTCCGTCAGCCGGCGCAGCTGCTGCCGGTCCGCGCAGTTGCGCTTGAACAGGATGTAGCCCGCCGGGTCCACGTCGTCGAAAAAGGCCCGCTCGTCGTCCGTCAGTTCGAGGCCGGCCAGCCCATAAATCGCCGCCTGCATGAGCTAGCGGACCACGAAGCAGTTCTCGCCCGCCACCTTGAGCAGCTGGCAGGTGCGCTGCGCTTCCGCCGGGGAGGCGGCGGCCGCGCGCAGGCGGTAGCCCGTGGAGCCGTTCACGGCATAGGGCACCACCAGCTTGTTCAAGCCCGCCACCGCCGGGAAGCGTCCGGACAAGGCGGTCCAGCCCGCCTCGGCCTGGGCTTGGTTCTCGTAGGCGCCGAGCTGGATGGTGCTGCCTGTCGCACCGATGGGCTCGGCCGGAGCGACCGGCTGCGGCTGACCCTCCGCGACCTGTGGCGCCTGGGGCTGCGTCCGCGCAATCGGCTCTTCGGCAACGGCGCTGAGGTCGAGCTCCGCATCGGTTTCTTCCCCTGCGCCGGTTGCGTAGGCCGTGCCGCTCTCCCCCGCGACGTCGAGGCCGCCCGGGTCAGCCGGCTTAACCTTGTAAGGACCCGGTTCGGCGCGGATCAGCTCGGGCGCGCCCGAGGCCCCCGGCCGGCCCTGCCGTCCGAGCCAGAAGAGCGTTCCGGCGACCAGCGCGGCCGCCAGCAGCACCACTGCGATCGCCGCCAGCATCTTGCGCGCGGACAGCCGCGGAGCGTCGTTCTCGTTTTCCACCGCTTCAAGCCAGGGGAAGCTCTCACTGTTCGCGTTCATCAATACACCACTACGCAACTCTGCCGCACGCCTTCAAGCTGCTGGCAGATGACGACGCTCTGCGCCTGGGATGCCGTTGCCAGCTGCAGACGGTACATCCGCGTCGGCTTGCCATCCGTTGAGCGCACTTCGATGGGCGAAATCAAGCGCGGCTTGCTCGCGAGGTAAGGAAAGCGCTTCACCGCCGCGCGCCAGGCGAAATCCGCCTGCACCCGCGTCGGATACGCCCCCAGCTGCACGATCCGCCCGCGCACCACGGGCTGCACGGGGAGCGGGGGCAGCGGCGCGGGAGCGGCGACGGTCTCGGCTTCGGCAGGGTCGCCGTCGGCTACGGGCTCCGGCTCGCTCCGGTTGTTCGCGCCGGCCGAGGGCCTCGCCGGCACACGCCGCAGGGTCCGCGGCTCGGGCGCCTCGGCCTTCGGTTCGGCCGTTAGTTCGTCGCCCGCCGTGATATCGCTCACGGAAGGAATGTTCGGGGCGTCGGGCGCCGGCTGCGCTTCTGGCAGGATGATTTCGGACGCTCCGGGAGCCGCCGCTTCGGGCTGCGCCTGCCGCGTGCCGAGCCAGTAAGCGCCCGTTCCGACACCCAGCAGCGCGACCGCCCCGGCCAGCCACGCCCATGGCGCGGCCTTGCGCCGACGCTCGGCCGGCGGCGGCGGCGTGCGCGGCACCTCGGTCAGCCAGGGGAGCCGGTCCGAAGCCGTGAGCCGCTGGGCCATGTCAGCGCATCTCCTCCGCGGCTTCCACTCCCATGAGCTTCAGGCCGCCTCGCACTATCTGCTGGATTGCGCGGGCAAGCTCAAGCCGCGCACGGCTGAGATCCGGCTGATCTTCCAACAGAAAGCGCCGGGCAGGATCGTCGTTGCCGCGGTTCCACAGCGCGTGAAACGCCGCGGCGAGGTCGTAAAGGTAGAAGGCGATGCGGTGGGGCTCGTGCGCGCCCGCGGCGCTTTCGAGCACGCGCGGGTACTGGGCGGCGAGCTTGACCAGAGCCAGCTCCTCCTCGTCGAGCAGCGACAGGTCGGCAGGCGCGGAGGTATCGGCCCCGGCTTCCGCCGCCTTGCGCCGCAAGCTGGCAATCCGCGCGTGCGCGTACTGGACGTAGAAGACCGGGTTGTCCTTGGACGCTTCCACCACCTTGGCAAAGTCGAAGTCGAGCGGCGTGTCCGCGCGCTTGGTCAGCATCATGAAGCGGACCACGTCCTTGCCGACCTCCTCGACCACCTCGGCGAGCGTAACGAAGCGGCCCGACCGCTTGCTCATCTTCACCGGCTCGCCGGCGCGGAACAGGCGGACCATGTTGACCAGCTTGACGTCGAGGCCGACGCGGCCGTCGGTCAGCGCCCGCACCGCCGCCTGGATGCGCTTCACGGTCCCGGCATGGTCCGCGCCCCAGATGTTGACGAGGTGGTCCGCGCTTTCCGCCTTCTGCAGGTGATAGGCCGCGTCCGCGCCGAAATAGGTCCAACTGCCGTCCGACTTCTTGAGCGGGCGGTCCTGATCGTCTCCGAACTCGGTGGAACGGAACAGCGTCAGGTTGACCGCCTCCCACTCGTCAGCCTCGGACAGGCTCTTGGGCCGTTCGAGCTGGCCCTGGTACACCAGCTCCTTGGCGCGGAGCAGCTCGGCGGCGCGGTCGGGCGCGCCGGACGCCTGCAACTCCGCTTCGGACGCGAAGCGGTCGTGATGGATGCCGAGCAGGCCCAGGTCGTGGCGGATCAGCTCCAGCATCGCGGCGACGGTGCGCTGCTTGAACAAGGGCAGCCACTCGGCTTCGGGCTCATTCGCGTAGCGGCCGCCGAACTCGGCGGCGAACGCCACCGCGACCGGCTTAAGATAATCGCCGGGGTACAGCCCTTCCGGGATCTCGCCGATGTCGTCGCCGAGTGCCTCGCGGTAGCGGAGGTGGGCTGAGCGGGCGAGCGTATCGACTTGGCTGCCGGCGTCGTTGACGTAATATTCGCGGGTGACCCGGTAGCCCGCCGCTTCGAGCAGGCTGGCCAGCGCGTCGCCGACCACCGCCCCGCGGCAATGACCCATGTGCATCGGCCCGGTCGGATTGGCCGAGACATACTCGACATTCACCCGCTCGCCCCGGCCGATGTTCGACAGCCCGTAATCGTCGCCGTTTCGCAGAATGGCAGTCAGCTCTTCGCGCCAGAGATCCGGAGAAAGCCGCAGGTTGATGAACCCGGGTCCCGCGATCTCCACGGCGGTCACTCCGGGCAGCGCTTCCAGCTTCGGCGCAATCGCGCCCGCCAGTGCCCGCGGGTTGGTGCGCGCCGCCTTGGCCAGCACCATTGCAGCGTTAGTCGCGAGGTCGCCATGGCTCGGGTCACGCGGCGGCTCAACCGCGACTGCACGCCTATCGAGCGCCGGCGGAAGCTCGCCTGCTGCCGCGAGTTCGTCCAGGACGCCATTCAGAAATGCGGAAAAACGCGCGTAAAGGCTCAACTGAAATCACCGAGCAGGAGAAAGCCCCCATTCTAGCTCAGGCGAGCGGTGACGTCACGTCCCGACAGGCTCCGCTGGCAGTTCCCTCAGCGGACCTCGGATCCGGTATCCAGGTCGATCAATCGTCCGAGCCGAGCCGAGCCGCGTGCGCCGGGCAGCGCGTACGGTGCTTGGCCGACCAGCTCGGGCCGAAAAGAGGGCGCGGGCTCCGGCCCACTCGCCCGCTCCACGCGGATGGCCGTCTGAGCGCAGGGGGCAACGCCAACCGCATCCGGCAAGGCTTCGGTCAGCCGCAACCGCTGCCCTCTCTGCGGTTCGAACAGCAGGTCCTCCGCCAGCACCCGTGCGCCGCCGCCGGCAACTATCCCAGAACTCCCGCCCATGCTGCCGGCGCCACGCCGCCGCGGACTGAAACGCAGGCGGTTCTGCGCCGCATGCACGAAAGCGCTGCCCGAGACGCGGGGATGCCGCTGCCCAGTCCGGTCGAAGCTGTTGCGGAACAGGGTCAGCTTGATGGCGGGCGGACCGCCGCACACGCCGCCTACCCCGCCGTCCACCAGGATCGCCTTGTCATGGTCGCTAAGCGCGTTGCCGGAGATCGTCACTCGCATCGTTCGGCCCTCCGGGCGGGTCACGTCGACCAGCCCGTCCTTGCAGGCGCGGATCCGATTGTTGGCGATCCAGATGCGGTCGGCGCCGTGGCTCACCGTCACGCAGTCGCCATCGACCGGGCCGCCGGCCTGAGTCATCTGCATCCGCGCAAGCACCACGTTGGCGACCCCGCGCAAGTGGAACAGGGAACCACGGCCGACGCCCACCAGCTGCGGCTCGGCGCAACCGCCGTCCACCGTAATGTTGGAACCGGGCCGGAGCGGCGCCTGGACCCGGATGATCCGGCGGTGCAATTCGGGCGCGAAGCTGACCCAACCGCCGCCAGCCTCGCTTGCCGCCTTGAGGGCCGAGCGGAGGGTGCCAGGCTGGGTGCCGTCGTCTGCTCGCCAGACGAGGTATTGGCGCCGGCCGAGCCCACCGCGTGTCCCGGCAACCGCGGCAAAGCCGGCCATCCGCCGGTAAAAGTCCGCATCGATCACCCGCCCATCGCGCGTGAGCACGGCGGCGCAGCGGTTCGCCGCGGCGCTGGCGGAGGTGTCTGGAGCATGGGAGCCGAGCACGGCGGCGAGCAGCGATAAGGTGGCCTGCAGCATGGTGGGTAGGTTAGGAGCGCATATCTGAACGGCTCGTTACGGAACAAGAACAGTCAGAACTTGTTCGGCAGCTCGACCGGGCCGACCAGCTCCTGGTGCCGCTTGATAGCGAACGGATCGGTCATGCCGGCGATGTAGTCGCCGATGTTGCGGGCCCGCTCGGCGTCCTCCGCGCAGTCGCGGCACCAGGCGTCGGGCAGCAGCCGCGGCTCGGCGAGGTAGGCGGCGGCGAGGTTGGCGATCACCCGCTGCGCTTCGGCGCGCACCGGCTGCAGGGTGTCGGCATTGTACAGCCGCCGGTAAAGGAAGCGCTTGAGATCGCGCTCCTCCGCTGCCAGCTCCTGCGACAGGCCGGCCAGCGGCTCGCCCGCGGTGCGGACCTCGTCCAGCGATTGCACGCCCGAGCGCTCCACCCGCCGACGCGTCTCCTCCAGCAGGTCGCCGACCATGGTGCCGATCTGGTCGCGCACCAGCGCCTTGAGCTTGCGCTCAACGCCAAGGTCGGGATGGCGCCGCCCGATCGCTGCCCAGTGCCGGGCGACGAACGGTTGCTCCAGCAGCTCGTCCAGCTGCAGCACGCCTGCGCGCAGGCCATCGTCAATGTCGTGGTTATCGTAGGCGATGTCGTCGCTCAAGGCCGCGACCTGCGCTTCCAGGCTGGGCCAGCTGGAGAGCTCCAGGCCGATCGCGGCGTCGGCTTCGGCCAGCGCCCAGTCCGGCTCCGCGACTGGGCCGTTATGCTTGGCCAATCCCTCCAGCGTCTCCCAGGTCAGGTTGAGGCCGTCGAAGTCCGGGTAAGGCGTCTCCAGCCAGGTGACCAGGCGCAGGGTATGGCCGTTGTGGTCGAACCCGCCCCACTGCGCCAACGCGGCGTCCAGCGCATCCTCGCCCGCATGGCCGAATGGCGGGTGGCCCAGGTCGTGCGCCAGGCAGAGGGCTTCGGTCAGGTCCTCGTTGAGGCCGAGCGCGCGTGCGATCGTCCGGCCGATCTGAGCGACCTCCAGGCTGTGGGTCAGGCGGACGCGATAATGGTCGCCGTCGGGTGCGACGAACACCTGCGTCTTGTGGCGCAGCCGGCGAAAGGCGACCGAGTGGATGATCCGGTCGCGGTCGCGCTGGAACAGGTCGCGGGGCCCGCGCGGCGCATCCTCATGCTCGGAATGGCAGCGGCCGCGAGAGCGATCCGGGCGGGCGGCCAACGCCGCCGGCAGGGTCATTGCGCCGGAAGCTTGCGAACCGATTGACCGGGAGCGCTGGTCCACTGGGACGCGTCAACATCGACGGATGCCAGGTCGTCCGCAAAGGTCTCGGCATCGGCCGCGCTCTTGAACGGGCCGACCAGCAGGCGCGCACGGTCGGGCTCCTCCGCGACGAAGCCGTTCAGTCCTTCAAAGACGTCCCGGTGGCGCGATGCCAGGCGACGGAACTGGTCGGGCAAGCTGCCGGGGTTGCGACCGCTGGCCAGTTGCACCCAGAACCGGCGGCGCGCCGGAGCGGCGGCGGCACGCGGCGTGGCTGAAGCGACGCGCACCGAGGATGGCGGAGGCGTGTTGTTGCTGGCTTGTGGCGCAGCGGTGGTCGGAGTGGGCGGCGCAAGCAAGCGGTCGATGTCGGCCAGCCGGTCGCCGCGGGGTTGCGGGGTAATGGTCACGGGTGCCGCACTGATCGAGTAGCTCGGGCCCGGGTAGCTCGGGGCCCGATTGCTTGGGACCGAGTAGGTCGGCTGCGAATAGCTTGGTGGAGCGTAGCCCGGGACCGGAGTGTTCAGCGCCAGCGTCGCGCCGCTGCCGGGCATCACGCCAAGGTGCACGGCCGCGGCCTTGTCGACGGGCCGCAGGCTCGCCAGCCGCCGCAGAAACGGGTCCATGGTTCCGGCCAGGCCGGGCAGCGCGCCGCTGACTGCGCTGCGGGCGCCGTCAACGTCGCCGGTCAACGCCAGCACAAAGGCGCGGGCGCGGATCGCCCCGCGATCGCGGCGGGCCAGCAACGGATCGAGCGTCGTCAGCGCCTCCAGCCGCTTGCCGCTGATCGCCAGGCTGAGCGCCAACCGGCGCCGCGCCTCGTCGCGGTCGATGCCGCCGAGCACCAGCCGATAGTCGGCTTGCGCCCGCTCCTGCTGGCCCAACAGGTCGAACGCCAGTCCGCGCTCCAGGGCCAGCGCCGGGGCCGACGCGCCCAGCCGCTCCGCCTGGGCAAAGGCCTGCAGCGCGGACGCCGGCTCCATCATCTGCAACAGAGCGGCGCCCTGCCCGATCTTGGGGACCCAGCTGCGCGGGTTGATCTCATCGGCGCGGCCATAGAAGCCCACCGCCGCTTCCACGTCGCCGGTGTCGAGCGCCGCCTTCCCCGCGCCAACCAGCGCCTGGTAGTTGCGCGGGTCAATCGCCAGCAGCCGGACGTAGCGGGCGAGAGCGGCGTGCGGGCTTTCGGCATAGCCGGGCACCGGCGCGAGTGGCGGCGGTGGCGCGCTACCGCCGATATACTGGGCGCCCGCCGCGGCGGGCAGAGCCATCGCAGCCGACGCAATGAGAAGCCTGCGGATCATCGCCGTGCCCATGCCGCGCAACAGCTTGCCAGAAGCTTGCCAGACGGTCCGGGTAACGGCGGGCCGTGAACGGCAGAAGGTGAGCCGTTGCCGCACGGGCAGTGGCCGTCCCGCGTTACTGATTATTCTGCCGGTTGAGGAAACGCGGGATGTCCAGCGGCTCGCGGCGGACGCTCGGGGCAGGCTGCGGGTCTTCGACCTTGCCGGCGCCGCGGGCGATGTTGCTCATCCGCTCGAACAGCGTGCCGCTGTCCCGCTGCTGCCGCGGGCGAGCCGCGGGCTCCTCCTCGGCGACCGGCGGAGCGATCGGCGGCGTGCCGACCGGGCTGGTCAGGATGTCGTCGCTATCGAGCAGCAGCTCGTCCGAAGCACCATCGGCTGCGCTAAGGTCGAGCGGCTCGGCCGCTGGAGCTTGAGCGATCGGCGGCTTTGGCGCCGCCGGCGCGGGCGCAGCGGCGCGAGGAGTGGCGGCCGGAGCGATGGCAGGAGCAGCCCCGCCGCGGGCGCCAGGAAAGGCGAACACCTTGCTGGCGTTCGCCGCAGGCTTGCTGGCCTCTTCTGCCTCGATGCCGGTGGCGACCACCGACACGCGGATGCGGCCTTCCAGCTCGTTGTTGAAGGCCGAGCCCCAGATGATGTTGGCGTCGGGGTCGACCAGTTCCTTGATGTGGCTGGCGGCCTCGTCGACCTCCATCAGGCGCATGTCCTCGCCGCCGACGATCGACACGATCACGCCCTTGGCGCCGCGCATCGACACGCCATCGAGCAGCGGGTTGCTGATCGCCTTCTCCGCCGCCTCGATCGCGCGGTTCTCGCCGGAGGCTTCGCCGGTGCCCATCATCGCCTTGCCCATCTCCCCCATCACCGCACGGACGTCGGCGAAGTCGAGGTTGATAAGGCCGGGCATGACCATCAGGTCGGTGATGCCGCGCACGCCCTGCTGCAGCACCTCGTCGGCCATCTCGAACGCTTCCTTGAAGGTCGTGTCGGAGTTGGCAAGGCGGAACAGGTTCTGGTTGGGGATCACGATCAGCGTGTCGACGTGGCTCTGCAGCTCGTCGATGCCCGACTCGGCGGCGCGGGCGCGGCGGGCGCCCTCGAACGCGAACGGCTTGGTCACTACGCCGACCGTCAGGATGCCGCGGTCGCGCGCGGCCTTGGCGATCACCGGGGCCGCGCCCGTGCCCGTGCCGCCGCCCATGCCGGCCGCGATGAAGCACATGTGCGCGCCGTCCAGCGAGCGCTCGAGGTCCTCGATCGTTTCCTCGGCGGCGGCGCGTCCGATCTCCGGCCGCGAACCTGCGCCGAGTCCCTGCGTGATCTTGGGCCCGAGCTGGATGCGGCGGTCGGCCAGGCTGTGGTTCAGCGCCTGCGCGTCCGTGTTGGCGACCAGGAAGTCGACGCCCTGCACGTCGCGGCGAATCATGTTGGCGATGGCGTTGCCCCCCGCACCGCCAACCCCGATCACGCTGATCCGCGGCCGCAGTTCGTCAACGGCCGGTCGAATGAAATCGATGCTCATGGCTGATCCCCCACTGACGCGCCTAGCGCGTTGAACCCTCGGGACGAATCTATGAGTCAGCAGGGTCCGCCGCACAAGGGCAAAGTTAAGACCCGAGGCAAAAAGACGGCAAAGCGTGGCGGCCCGGACTCACAGTGATTCAGAGTGGGACAGACCGGCCTTAGTAGCCGCCCTTCATCGCCGCCATCAGCCGTCCCACGAGACCCTGCGCGGGCTTGCGCTTGGCGGTGACGTCCCCGAGCGCGATGTCGCGAATGTCGCCGCTGCCGCCGCTCGCCAGCATGGCCAAGCCGACCAAAGTGGCAAAGCCTGGGCCGCTGTGCGCGTCGGGCAGGCCGGTGATCCCCTTGGGCCAGCCGACCCGCACCGCCCGGCCGAGCACGCCCTGCATATAGTCCGCGATGTTGGTGAGCTCCGCCCCGCCGCCCGTCAGCACCACCTGCCGCCCGACCGCGCCACCGAAGCCCAGGCCCTTGAGGCCGGCGTCGATTTCCGCGGTGATCTGCTCCACCCGCTGGCGGATCACCGCCATCAGCTGCGCCCGGCTGATCCTGGTCGGCTCCGCGCCCTCGTCAGCCCCGATCGCCTGCGCTTCGATGGTCTCGTGATTGTCGCGCGGCGACGTCATCGCCGAGCCATGGAAGCACTTGATCCGCTCGGCATCGCGGCGGCGCACGCCAAAGGCGGAGGCGATGTCGTCGGTGATGTCCTTGGCGCCGAGCGGAATGGAGCGGAGTCCGACCAGCATGCCGCCCATGTGCAGCGACACGTTGGTGACCTCCGCACCGAGCTCGATCAGCGCTACTCCGAGCTGGCGTTCCTCCTCGCTCAGGCAGGCCAGCGCCGACACGACCGGCGAGGCCA
>NZ_CADCVZ010000008.1 GCF_902806265.1 uncultured Sphingomonas sp.
GACAGCGACAGGCCGGCATAGGTGGTGCGGCTCAGCGGCGTGCCGAAGTCGATCGTCGGCGACAGCACCCAGCTTTCATGCGCGTTGGCGACGTCCTTGACCGCATCGAGCCGCACGCTCAGCGAGTCGTAGGGATTGGTCAGGCCCTTGAATGTGACGCCGCCGAAGCCGCCGACCTCCACCGCCGCGTTGCGATCGCCGAGCGCGTCCACCGCGTCGTCCTTGATCTTGCCGGTGCGGTTGAGGCGAACCCCTACGATCGGCCCGGCGTCGAGGTCGACCTTGCCGTCCGTGTTGAGCAGGTCGGCATAAAGGTAGGTGCCGCGGGAGAAGACGGTCAGGCCGCCCTTCTTGGCGCGGATGATAAGGCCCGGGATGGCGCGGTAGTCGTCGGAACCTTCATAATCGGGCACGAGCGCCGCGCCCACGCCGATGCTGAGATAGTCACGATCGGCGTTCGGCTCCGGGATGACCGCCTGATCAGTCGCCTGGGCGAGGGCCGGGCTTGCGGAGATCAGTGCGGCCAGCACAGCCGCGCACGCAATCAGTCGCATGGTCTCAGTCCCCTGTTGGTGCCGTGCCTCGGCCGTCAGTCGCCCGTCCCGGGATCGGCCGAGAAATAGGCGTCGTACTTGTCCGGCTTGCCCTTGTACTCGTCGGCGTCGGGCGGGCTGTCCTTCTTGCGGGTGATGTTGGGCCACTGCGCGGAGAAGGTGGCGTTGAGCTCCAGCCACTTCTCGTTGCCGCTTTCGGTATCGGGCAGGATCGCCTCGGCCGGGCATTCGGGCTCGCACACGCCGCAATCGATGCACTCGTTGGGGTTGATGACGAGCATGTTGTCGCCTTCGTAGAAGCAATCGACCGGGCAGACCTCGACGCAGTCCATATACTTGCAGCGAATGCAGGCGTCGGTGACGACGTAGGTCATGTGCTCATGTGCTCCCTTGGTGACGAAGCGCTATGCCGCGCCGCCTGCTGCGTCAACGCCCCTGCCCTCGGCGATTTCCTGGTAAAAGGTGCGGGCTTCGGGCGCGGGGCCGCGGCGCTCGGGTAGGCCGAGCACCCGAATGATCCGCACTTGCCCACGCAAGGGCAGCGCGACCACGCTGCCCGGCTTGACCGTGTCGCTGGGCTTTTCCACCCGGCGGCCGTCGATCCGGGTGCGGCCTTCGTCGAGCAGGGCCTGGGCCTGGGTCCGGCTCTTGATCAGGCGGGCGAAGAACAGGAACTTGTCGATGCGCATCTAGCGCTTCAGCCCAGCCAGCGCGGCGAAGGCATTGCCAGGGCGATCGGGCATCTGTCGCTCAGGTCTGCGCCGCTGGCCGCGCCACTTCCAGCTCTCGCCTTCGCTGCGGAAGCCGACCTCGGCCATGAGGCGGGCGAGCGCTTCGTCGGGCAGGCCGAGCGAGGTGGCGAGGGGCCGGTCGACCGGGTCTTCGCCGCCGGCGCCTCGGACCTTGTGGGCGTGTGCGGCCAGGCGGTCGGCAAGATCGACCCGCAGCCAGGTGGGGCCGAGCCGGCGGTAGGCGAGCGCGGCAGCGCGCGGGTCGGCGCTGCCGTCGAGGGTGGCAGCGCCGGGCGGCGGCAGGGCAGGCATCGACTGACCGGTGCGCACCGCCAGTAGCGCCGCGCGCCAGCGCTGCGCTTCGGGCTTGAGCAAGGCAGGCACGAAGACGTCCAGGGCTCCAAGCCGGATCCGCAGGCGGTAGAGATCGGCCCGGTCCTCCTTGCTGAGCTGGCCGATCGGGTCGAGCAGGGCTTTACGCGGCAGCATCCCGCCAGCGTCGGCCAGCATCGCGGTCAAGGCGCGCACCGCGGGTGAGCGCGCCGGGTCGGCGCTCGCCTTGCCGATCCGTTGGAGGTCGCCGAGGTGCCGCTGGAGCATGGCTTCGAGCCAGCGTTCCAGCCGCTCACGCAGCGCCGCGCGGCGGGGGGCGGACAAGCGATCCAGGGCGCGGACAGTGCGCAAGGCTGGCTCGCGCAGGAAGCGGCCAGGTGCCAGCCGGGCAAGCAGGTGCCCGTCCCAGGTCACGCCCACGTCGCTGCCGGCATCGGCGAACAGGGCGAACTTTTCGTCGGCGGCCTCCGTGAGCTCGCGGGCGCGGCGGTCGAGCTCGTCGCCCAGGCGGCGCTCGGCCGCGGCGAGCAGCAGGCGCTTGTCGGCCAGCCGGGCAGAGGGATCGACGGTGAAGTCGAAGCCGGCAAGGTGGCCGATCGGCTCGGGCCCGACGCTGACCTCGCCGTCGGCGGCGACCGTGACCGGCAGGGCGTCGGCCCCGCGCGCGCCGATGTCGCGGACCAGCACGGCGGTGCGGCGGTCGACGAAGCGCTGGGTGAGCCGCTCGTGCAGCGCGTCCGACAGGCGGGACTCCACGTCGCGAGTGCGCTCGGCCCATTTGGCCGGCTCCTTGAGCCAGTCGGAGCGGTGGGCGATGTAGGCCCAGTTGCGCACCCCCGCGAGCCGATCGGCTAGCGCTTCGATGTCGCCCTGCACATTGTCGAGCCGGGCGACCTCGGCGGCGAACCAGTCGTGCGGGATATGCCCGCCTTCACCAATGTAGCTGTACACGCGGCGGATCATCCGGGCGTGGTGCATCGGCCCGACCTTGCGGAAATCGGGCAGCCCGCAGGCCGCCCACAGCCGCTTGGCCTGCGCTCCCTTGCGCGCGGCCGTCGCGGGGTCCTCGGCAATGAGCTTGAGCACGGCGAGGTCGATGCTCAGCGGCGCGGGGCGGAGGACGGGGTCGGTGCTGGGCGCCTCCAGGCTGCGGATCAGCGCGCGCACGTCGGTGAAGTCGAGCGCCGGGTTGCGCCAGTAGAGATGGTCGAGCGGGCGGAAGCGGTGCTTCTCGATGCTGAACACTTCCTCGTCGCTGAACTCGGGCGCGGCCTCGCCGCCGAGGCTGAGCGTGCCGAAGCTGCCGTCGCGCTGGTGGCGGCCGGCGCGCCCGGCGATCTGCGCCATCTCGGGTACGGTCAGCCGGCGGGCGCGGCGGCCGTCGAACTTCTCCAGCCCTGCGAAGGCGACATGGGTCACGTCCATGTTGAGCCCCATGCCGACGGCGTCGGTGGCGACCAGATAGTCGACCTCGCCGCGCTGGAACATGGCGACCTGAGCGTTGCGGGTGGCGGGGCTGAGCGCGCCCATGACCACCGCCGCGCCGCCCTTGAACCGGCGCAGCATCTCGGCCAGCGCGTAGACCTGCTCAGCGGAGAAGGCGACGATGGCCGAGCGCGGCGGCAGGCGGGAAAGCTTCGCCGAGCCGGCGTAGCGCAGGGTGGAAAAGCGCGGCCGGCTGACGACCTCGGCCTGCGGGATCAGTTCGCGGACCAGCGGCTTCAAGGTGGCGGAGCCGAGGATCAGCGTTTCCTCCCGCCCACGGGCGCGGAGCAACCGGTCGGTGAAGACATGGCCGCGTTCGGGGTCGGTGCCGAGCTGCGCCTCGTCGACTGCGCAAAAGGCGAAGTCCTGCTCGACCGGCATGCTCTCGACCGTGCACAGCCAGTAGCGGGCGGTGGGCGGCGCGATCCGTTCCTCGCCGGTCAGCAGCGCGACGCTCGCCGCGCCCTTGATCGCCACCACCCGGTCGTAGACCTCGCGCGCCAGCAGCCGCAAGGGGAAGCCGATCACGCCAGAGGAGTGGGCGCACATCCGCTCGATCGCCAGGTGCGTCTTGCCGGTGTTGGTGGGGCCGAGGATTGCCCGGACCGAAGCGTCGCCGCCAGTCGCCATGCACCCGATGTGGGGGCATCGACCGGGAAAGTGCAAGCGAACAACGTTCTTAGGACTTTGTTAACCAATCTTACCGACAAGGCCCGCCGGGGAGCGGAGGGTCTGCTTGTTCTATTCGCCGATCGTTCCGCAGGGGGGTCGGCCGCTCACCGCCATGCCGAGGAGTTTCGGTATAGCGGTGCAGCGGCCGCAGCCCGGCTGGCTGATCGTCGATCTCGGTGCCGACCTGTTTTCGCCGCGCTGGTGGTGCGGACTGCTGACGTTGTTCGCGCTCACGGCGAGCGCGGCGCTGCTCGCGCCCGGGCTGGAGCCGCTGCCCGGCGGACGGCCGGCTCCATTGGAGCCGGTCCAATTGGAACAATGGCAGGCGCTCGCGATCGCTCCGCTGAGCGAAGGCTCGGATACGGGCTTGGAGATGCTGGAGACCAAGGCGGTGCGGCCGCTGCTGAGCGTGCCGCGGCGGACCTCGCTGTCCCTGTTCGCGACACTTGGCGCAAGTGAAGGGATCGCCCGGCTGCTGCTGCGGAGCGGTGCCGCCGCTGGGGATGCGGCAGAAACGGCCAGGCTGATCGCGGGTGCGGGCCGGGCGATCGCGCCCGGCACGAGCGTGGCAATCATCTTGGGGGAGGCGGGGGCAAGCGGGCGGCGGGTGCAGCAGGTTAGCCTGCGCGCTGGGCTCGACCTCAAGCTGACCGTGCAGCGCGGCGGGGGCGGCCTAGCGCTGGTGCGGACCGCCATCCCGATCGACACGGCGCCGCTGCGGATCCGCGGGCGGGTCGGCGGCGGGCTTTATTGGTCGCTGCGCTCGGCCGGCGCCTCGCCGGAAGTGGCGGCGGCCTACCTGCAGGCGCTGGCGACCGCGGTCGAGGTGGGGAGCGAGGTGGCCGCGGACGACCGGTTCGACCTGGTGCTCGCCAACCGCCGCGCCGCGTCGGGCGAGAGCATCGCGGGGCCGCTGCTCTACGCGGGGCTGGAGCGCAACAGCGGTGCCGCCGTGCAGCTGCTGCGCTGGCCGGTCGGGGGGCGGCTGGGATGGGTCGACGCGGCCAACGCCGGGCGGCCGGCCCCGTCGAGCGCGGGGCTGCAATGGCCGGTGCAGGGGCGAATCACCTCCGGTTTCGGACGGCGGGTCCACCCCATCCTGCGCTTTGCCCGGATGCACCGCGGCATTGACTTCGGCGCCGGCTGGGGCGCACCGATCGTGGCGGCGGCCGACGGGCAGGTGGTCCGCGCCGGCTGGGCGGGCGGCTATGGCCGGCAGGTGCGGATCGCCCATGGCGATGGCCTGCTAACCAGCTATAGTCACATGAGCCGAATCATCGTGGACGCCGGAGGCGCGGTGCGCGCGGGGCAGTTGATCGGCTATGTCGGGTCAAGCGGACTGTCGACCGGACCGCACCTTCATTACGAGACCATCCGTAACGGCGTCGCCGTGGACCCGCTCTCCGTGCGCTTCGCGAGCGTCAGGCCGGTCGACGCGGGCGAGATGCAGGCGATCCGGACGCGGCTGAAAGCGCTGCTCGGGGCATGAGGGAAGCCTCCATTGCGGACCTGAACGCCGCCAAGCGCAACAAATTGTTAACCGCCAAGGGGCCAACGTCCAGGTGAAGGAGACGACCGTGGGTCTTGTTGCTTATCTCGACGACGGCCGCGCCGCCGCCCGGCCACGCCGCTCCACTCGCCGGACCCTCCGTCTGGAAGTCGCGGCGACCGCGGGCAGCGGTTCGGCGGCCATGGTCATCCACGACCTGTCGCCGACCGGCCTATTGATCGAAACCGACGAAGCCCTGGCTGTCGGCCAGAAGCTCAGCGTCGAGCTGCCCGAGGTTGGCAAGTTCCCGGCCGAGGCGGTGTGGAGCAGCGGGCGGTTTGTCGGCTGCCGGTTCGACGAAACCCTGCCCCAGGCGGCGATCAGCGCGGCGCTGCTGCGGAGCGACCGGCCCGGGGTGCGGCCCGAGGCAGCGAGCCCGGCCCCGGTACAGGAACTGCAGGCGCGGGTGCAGCGGCAGCTGGCTTACACCGGCGGCGAGAAGGCCGCGGCCGAGGCCGTGGGTGAGCCGCTCGCCGAGTATGACCGCCTTCCCCTGCATGTACGCGGGCGGATCATGGTGGGCCTGGCCGCCGGATCGGGTGCGATCTGGGCGGTGCTGCTGTGGGGCGTAGGGGTGATCTGAAGCTTACCCCCGAGCGCTACTCGGACTCGGGAATGGTGATGAACATGGTGGTCAGACGAACGAAGCCGACCATGTTGCGGGCATTGTGCACGGCCTGTTTGACCTGAGGGCGCACCCGCCTCAATGCCAAGTTTCGGCAATGGTGCTTCTCAAGCACGCTATCGGACGGGCACCCGCGAACAACCGCGGCGCTGACCCGGCGCAGAAGTTGCCGCTCACCAGCCTTGGTACGCAAGTCCAGATCCTGATAAGACACCCGGCGGGTAAGAGCGGCAGGGCGCTGACCGTAGATAATGGTCTCGGACGGTTCTTCCGCCAGACTGGCAGCCTGGTCTGTTGCCGGTGATCCGACCCCAAGCGCCGAAGCGACCAAAATGCCCAATGTTCCGGTTAAGCTCAACATAGCCGCCACCCCAAGCTAGCCCCGTCGGCGTGCGCTAGAGGCCACGCTCGACTCGCGAACTTGATAATGCAAGCTTCAACTCACAACAAGCATAGTTAAGGCGGGTTTAACTTGCCTCCGAAGCACCCGTTGTCAGCGCGGCATGTCGGCTACCTGCCGTGGCCGCGCCAGCGCTTGATGGTGCGCCCGATGATCTCCGCCTCGCCGCCGGTCTCCCGCCACAGCGCCGCGAAGCTCGGGTCGCTCGACGCTGGCCGCTTCTCAGGCTCGAGGTCATCGAAACGGACGCGGATGGGGATGGCGACGCCTTCGCCGCACACGATGCACTCGCGGTTGCGGAGCGCAGGGATGGCGTCGAGGAAGCCGCGGGCGCCTTCGGGCATGGCGGCACGGACGCAGGCCTGGTCGCGGTCGTTGTTGAGGCGCATGGAGATGATGGTGCCGCATTGCGACAGCACGCCTTCGGCAAGGTCGGACGGGCGCTGGGTAATGAGGCCCAGCGACACGCCGTACTTACGGCCTTCCTTGGCGATCCGCTCCAGGATCTTGCGGACGGCCTGCCCCTTGGCATTTTCGTCCTTGGGGACATAGCGGTGCGCTTCTTCGCAGACCAGCAGCAATGGGCGCTGCGCTTCCGTCCGCGACCAGATCGCATAATCGAACACCATGCGGGCGAGGACCGAAACGACGACGGAAGTGATGTCCGACGGCACGCCCGACACGTCAACGATCGAGATCGGGCGGCCGTTGGCGGGCAGGCGAAACAGCTTGGCAAGAAAGCTGCCCATCGAGTCGGACACCAGCATCCCTGAGAACATGAAGCTGTAGCGCGGGTCGGCGCGGAGTTCGTCCAGCTTGTTCTTGAGCCGCTGGTAGGGCGTGGTGTCGCCAGCGCGGTCGAGCTTGCCCATCTCCCCGACGAGGATCTGGTTGAGGTCGGTCAGCAGGTAAGGAATGGGGCTGTCCACCGTGACCTTGCCCGCCCCTTCGGCGGCCTTGGTCTTCATCCGTGCGGCGAGCAGGCATTTGGCGAGGATGTCGGCGTCGCGCTGCCGCTCGGCGCCATCGGTGGTCAGCAGCACCTCGCAATGCTCCTCGAAGTTGAGGAGCCAGTAGGGGAGCTGGAGATTGTCGACGTTGAACAGCTCGCCACAGCCCTTGAATGCGGCGCTGTACTCGCCGTGGGGATCGATCATCACGATGTGACCCTCCGGGCTGTACTGCGAGATGCGGTGGAGGATCAGAGCGACGCTGGTCGACTTGCCGGTACCGGTCGAGCCCAGCACCGCGAAATGCTTGGACAGCATCGGGTCAATGTAGAGCGCGCCGCGAATGTCGTCTGTCGGATAAACGGTGCCGATCTCGACAAAGGCGCTATCGCTGGCGGCGAACACCGAGCGAAGGTCCTCGGTGGTGACGGGGTGCACCGCGCAGCCCGGGATCGGATAGCGGGTGACGCCCCGGCGGAAGTGGGTCATGCGCCCCGAGCTGTCGCGGCTGCCTTCGCCCAGGAAGTCGATGGCGGCCATCACCGTGCCGTTCTCGCCCTGCTTCATGGTGCGGACGTTGGCGATCAGCCAGCTGCCGAACACCTCCATCTTGACCTGGCTGCCGACCTGGCCGGACATGGCGAGCGAGGGATCGTCGTTGCCCTGCAACGCGGTCAGCCGCTCGACGTCCAGGCGGATGCGGGAACCCGAGCCGGCGATCTCCAGCACCTGGCCGATCGCCGCCTGCGGCTGCTGTGGTGCGGGGACATGGCCGGCGGTGGCGTCCTCGTCGGTGTAGGTCGACAGCTCGGTGAGGAACTGCTTGAGGTTTGGCTGGTCGGTCATGAACGGTTTCCGGGCTGCTGAGCTGTCCGGCCGATGGCTAATGCCGTTACGGTTAAGATTGTGCTTAGAACCTCAGGCGCCGCGGCGGCGGAACAGCTCGGCCGCGGCCCAGCCGAGCAGCAGCGGCAGGAGCACCGCGGCAAGGCCATAAAGCAGGCTGTAGCGATCGGCGGACTCGGCCACGAAGCGCTCGAAGCCCGACTTGTCGACAGTGATCTCCCGAGTGGCGGCGGCGATGACCTTGCCCCGGTCGATTAGAAAGGTCTCGGCCGTGAAGGTGCCGACGGGCACCTGGCTGGGGATGAAGATGCGGGCACGGTAGAGGACGTCTTCGCTGATCTCCACGCCGTCCGGATCCTCGACGTACAGGCCCTCCCGGCGGCGCAGGTCGAGCAGTCCGGTCTCGAACCGCCGTTCCTTGTCGGGCTGAGCCCCGCCACCGGGCGACAGCTGCAGGTTCTGGAGCCCGAGTTCGTAGATGGCGGCGGTACGCTCGTTGACCAGCTCGTCGATCGGCCGGGAGGAAGCGACCGCGTAGAAGCCCGGGGCGGAGCGGAAGCGGTGGCTGTCGGCGTTCATCCAGATGCCGGCGATCTTCTGCTTCTCGCGCACGGTGATCGGCTGCACCGGTCCCTTGAGCACGACCGCCACATCGGCCGGACGGCGTGGAACCCGGCCGCCCGGGTAGAGGATGGCGCCGAACAGCAGCAGCTCGGCGCCGGTGAAGCTGTATTGGATCTCGACCGCGCGCGACGAGATGTCGGGCACCAGCTTGGGGCTCGCCTGGGCGAGCAGCAAGGGGGCCAGCGCGAGGAGGAGAGCGCGCCACATTGCCGGTCAGAGATACTCTATCGAGAAGATCTCGTCGGGCCGGTAGGTCAACCCGAACGCCATGCGCAGGGCCACCAGGATGATGATCACCGCGAGGCTGAGGCGCAGGAGGTCGGGCTTCAGCCGGGTGGTGAGCTGCGCGCCGTACTGGGCGCCGATCACCCCGCCGACCAGCAGCAGCGCGGCAAGCACGAGGTCGACCGCTTCGGTAGTCAGCGCATGGATCATGGTGGTGGCCGCGCTGACCGCCAGGATCATCACCAGGCTGGTCCCGACCACCACCCGGGCGGCCATTCCGAACAGGTAGATCATCGCAGGCACCAGGATGAACCCGCCGCCGATGCCGAGCAGCACGGTCAGGATGCCGGCGATGAACCCCAGGGCGAGCGGTGCGATCGGCGACAGGTAGAGGCCCGACGCATAGAAGCGTGAGCGGAGCGGCAGTGAGGCGATCCAGCGGTTGTGACGCGGCCGAGGCGACGCGTTCTCCGCCGGCTGCATCCAGCCGAGCGCCAGCGCCGCGTCGCGCAGCATCAGTACCCCGATAGAGCCGAGCAGCAGCACATACATGAGGCCGATCACCGTATCGATCTGGCCCGAAGCCTGGAGCAGGCGGAACAGCCCGGCACCGGCCAGGCTGCCGAGGAGGCCGCCGGCGACCATCACCGCGCCCATCCTGAGGTCGACGCCGCCGCGCCGCATGTGGGCCAGCACGCCCGATACGCTGGAGCCGGTGATCTGGGTGGTGGCGGAGGCGACCGCGACGCTGGGCGGAATGCCGTAGAAGATCAGCAGCGGGGTGGTGAGAAAGCCGCCGCCGACCCCGAACATGCCCGACAGGATGCCGACCAGCAGCCCCAGTGCGACGATCAGCGGTGCGTTGACCGACATGCCGGCAATCGGAAGGTAGATGTCCATGCGCTTGCCAGGGGTCTAGCGGCACGGACCGGCGACCGCAAAGCGGTGGAGCGAACTATTGCGGCGAGGTCGCGCCCCGCAGCTTGGCCAGCGCCGCAAAGGGCCCCGCCTGTTCCTCGCTCAGCACGCCCGCCTCGCGCAGCGTCGTTTCGGCATTGGCGGAGCGCGGGTAGGGATCGAGCGCCAGCGCCAGCGTGTCGGCCAGCGCGCCGCCGAGGTCGATCGCCGCGCCGTCGTGGAACACCACGTCGCAGTCGCTTTCACTAAGCTCGACCTCCTCGTCGGCCGCCGTGGCAGGCTCGGGCAGGAACAGCAGCTCGAAGGCTTCGTCGACCGCGACCGGAACGGGTTCCCCGGTGGCCACGCAGCTCTGCTCGAGCTGCGCCTTGATCCGCCCGGTCGCCCCCACCTTCTCGCCGTCGCGGGTCAAGGTCACGTGCGCGTCGAAGCGGCCTAGGCTCGGGAACCGGAGTCGTTCGGCGATGGCCTGGCGCTCCGCTTCGTCGGCATGGAGGTCGCGCCGCTCGCCGTCGCGGACTTGAGCGAGCGGCAAATGGTGGGCAAACTCGCTCACGGCAGGGTTCCGCCGACCAGCGCCTCGTCGGTCCGTGCCTCCAGCGCCGCCCAGAACAGCCGCAGCTGACGCTCCACATAGTCGCGCGCCTCCTCGGAAACGCGGCCCTCGCGGTAGACGCTACGCCCGATCACCGCCGGCCAGCTCTCCTCGCCAGCGATGGCGCGGCGCCAGGCGCCGACCCGCCCGCCGAGCGCGCCGACCAGGCTGCCGACCTTCTTGGACATGACGGGATCGCCCGTGCCCATCTGCCGCAGCTCGGCGTCCATGTCGTCGATGAAGCATTCGGCCAGGCTGATGCTGGCGAAGCGCGCCGCCTCGCCGCCCGCCTCCAGGCGCAGGTCCACCAGCGCGAGCAGAGTGGCGAGCATCGCGAAACGGCCTTCCACCGTGTCGGGCACCTCGCCCTCGCGGAACCAGTGCGGCTGCCGGGCGCGGGCCACCACTTGGTCGTAGAGCGGCTTGGCCCCCCGCGGTTCGGCGCGGAACAAGCGCATCAGCGATGCCATTCGTCAGTCTCCGTTCAGCGTAGGCGGCGCACTTGCATGAGCCGGGGCCATCCGGATATTGAGCCGGCGCTTGTTCGAGGCAAGGGCTGGCCGACAGGAGTGGGTGTGATGACGGTTCGACTGATTGGGGCAGCGGCCCTGCTGCTCGCGGTGTCGGGCTGCTCCGGCTACCGGGAAAGCAAGGGCTACATCCTCGACAAGGAGCTCACCTCCGCGATCCAGGTCGGGGTCGACAACAAGGATTCGGTGGCCAAGACGCTTGGGCGGCCGACCTTCACCGGCCAGTTCAACGACAATGAATGGTATTATGTGGCCCGGTCGACCAACGCATTGGCGTTCCGGCTGCCGCGGGTGACCGACCAGACGGTGCTGCGGGTGCGGTTCGACCCTGCGGGCAACGTGGCCGGAGTCGACCGCACCGGGCCGGAGCAGATTGCCTCGATCGATCCCTACGGCAAGCAGACCCCGACGCTCGGCCGGCAGAACAGCTTCTTCGAGGATTTGTTCGGCAACATCGGCGTGGTCAACGGCGGCGGCCTGCCCGGCCAGACCAGCCAGGGCCGCGGGCAGTAAGCTCCGCGCCGGGGCGGGGGAGCGAGGCTGTCCGCCATCCCCGTTTTCGCCTAAGCCGGCGGCCATGACCGCGACCCCCGCCGGCATGAGCTATGCCGATTATCTCCACCTGCCCGAACTGCTCGGTTGCCAGCGGCCGCTGAGCTCGCTGCATGACGAGATGCTGTTCATCGTCATCCACCAGACCAAGGAATTGTGGCTCAAGCAGATGCTCCACGAGGTGGAGCTGGCGGTGCGGCTGATCGGCGAGGAGCGGTTCGCACCGGCCTACAAGGCTCTGGCGCGGGTCAGCCGCATTCAGTCGGTCATGACGCTGTCGTGGGACGTGCTGGCGACGCTGACCCCGGTCGACTACAGCAAGTTCCGCGGCGTGCTCGGCACCTCGTCGGGCTTCCAGTCGGCGCAGTTCCGCGAGCTGGAGTATCGGCTCGGCATTCGCGATCCCAGGTTCCTCGACTATCATGAAGGCGGGTCCGAAGGGCAGGGGCGGCTGCGGGCGGCGCTCGAAGGCCCGAGCCTGTGGGACGTCGCGGACGCGGCGCGGCAGCGGGCGGGGGCAGAGAGCTGGCTCGCGGTGTATCGCGACGCGGACCGCTGGTTCGAGCTGTACCAGCTGGCCGAGAAGCTGGTCGACGTCGACGATGCGCTGGCCGGCTGGCGCCACAAGCATGTGCTGACGGTGGAGCGGATCATCGGCGGCAAGACCGGGACCGGCGGCTCGGCGGGGGTGAAGTACCTCGAATCGACCCTGTCCAAGCGCGCTTTTCCCGAGCTCTGGTCGCTACGTACCGAATTATGAGCTTCAAGCATCTGTTCTCGCGCAGCCTCCATGCCGCGCCCGGGCGGCTGCACCTGGCGGCGCACAGCCATCATCTGTGGCCGGATGCGAGTTTCGCCGGGCAGGTCGAGTGCTGGGAGGACGCGGCGCGGCTGGCGGATGCCAAGTGGGACCGGATCACCGGGGAGGTCTGGCGCGAGGCGCAGGCCCATGTGGCCGATGAGCTCGGCAGCGGGATGGCGGACGCTATCGTGTTCGCGGCCAACACCCACGACTTCCTGATCCGGCTGGCGGCGGCGTGTCCGCGGCGCGACTCGGCCAGGCTGCGGGTGCTCATCAGCGACGGCGAGTTCCACAGCGCGCGGCGGCAGTTCGCGCGCTGGGAGGAGGACGGCTGGCTCCACGTGGAGCGGGTGGCCGCGGAGGGCGATGGCTTTTCCGAGCGGTTCCTTGCGGCGGCGCGGGCAAGCGAGGCGGACATGATCCTCGTCAGCCAGCTGCTGTTTGGGACCGGGCGGCTGTTTGAACGGGCCGGGGAGCTGGCCGAGCTGGCACGGCCAGAGGGGCCGTGGGTGGTGATCGACGGCTACCATAGCTTCATGGCGCTGGAGCGGCCGCTCGGACCAGCGGCCGCGGCTGGCGCCTTCTACCTGGCAGGCGGCTACAAATATGCGATGGCCGGCGAGGGCATGGGGCTGATGCACTGCCCGCCCGGCTTCGGCCCGCGCCCGCCGATCACCGGCTGGTTCGCCGAGTTCGAGGACCTGACCCTGCCGCCCGGCACGGTGGGCTACGCCAAGGACGCGATGCGGTTCATGGGGGCGACGTTCGATCCGTCGGCGCTGTACCGGTTCAACGCAATCCGCCGGATGCAGGCGGAGCACGGGCTTACCACCGGTGCGATCAGCGAGCATGTCGCGGCGCTGCAAGCGGAGTTGGTGGAAGCGGTCCTCGCCACTCCGCTGGGCGAGGCGGAGCTGCTCAACCCGCTCCGAAGCGAAGCGCACGCCCGCTTCCTGGCGTTTCGCTCTCCGAGAGCGGCCGAGTGGCAGCGGCAGCTCGCCGCGCGAGGCTGCGTCACCGACGTACGCGGCGACGTGCTTCGGGTCGGGCTCGGCCTGTACCACGACCTCGAGGACATTGGCGCCTTCGCGCGTCTCGCCGCGAACCTCGGCTAGGCGGTCAGACCGCCCCGCAGCAGGCGGTTGGTGGCTTCGGCGACGGCCTCCTCATCCTCGTCCCCCCACACGCCGAAGCGGAGGCCGAGGAAGACGTTGGCTCCCATGATCGCCCAGGCGGTCACTTCCTCGCCCAAGGGCGCCACGGGCCGCAGCTCGCCGCGGCCCGTGGCGGCGCTGAGGCGCCCCCGGATGCGCTCGGCGGTGCTTTCGTAGTGGCTGCGGAAGCCCTCGGGGTCGACGAACTCTGCTTCGTCGATGATCCGATAGACCTGCTTGTGCCCGCGCACGAACCGCAAAAAGGCTGCAAGGGCGCGGCGCTCGGCGTCCAGCGCGTCCGTCGCTCCATCGAGGGAGGGTGCAACGCTGTCGCGGACCTGTAGCGACATGTCGCGGACCAGCGCTCGGAACACCGCCTCCTTGCTGTCGAAATAGGTGTAGAAGGTGCCCAGCGCCACCTCCGCGCGGGTCGTGATGCCGACGATGGAGCTGTCGGCGAAGCCGCGCTCCCCGAACTCGTGCAGCGCCGCGTCGAGGATCTTGCGCAGCGTACGGGCGCCGCGGGCGGTGCGCGGGGCCTTGCCGTCGCTCGCCCAGGACGCGCTCTCGTCCAGCGCGTTCGCATCCGGCGTTTCAACCTCAGGCCCGCTGCTGCTCATCGGCGATCCCCCGCTCCCCGCGCCTCTCGACTTGACAGCAAGTTGAAAGTCGGTTCAACTTTCATTACGCAGCTTGCGAGCTGAGTGCAATGGCCGACGCCGTTGCTTGGGGCCCTGGAGGGGGAACATTGATGAAGTTGACCATTCGCACCCGTGCCGTTCTGCTCGGATCGGCTGCCGCCCTGCTTGCCGTGGCTTCGCCCGCCGCCGCGCAGGAGGCGACCCCCGCACCCGCGCCTGACGAGTCGAGCGCCGAGCCCGAGCCGGGTCAGGCCAACGCCCAGACCACGGACGAGTCTGCAACCGGCAGCGACACGGAAATCGTGGTCACGGCGCGGCGCCGCGAGGAAACGCTGCAGGATGTGCCGATCGCGGTCACCGCCTATTCGGGCGAGCAGCTGAACCGGCAGGGCGCGCTGGACATCACCGATATTGGCGACACCACCCCCAACGTCACGCTTGAGACCTCGCGCGGGACCAACACCACGCTGACCGCATTCATTCGCGGCGTTGGCCAGCAGGACCCGGTCGCCGGGTTCGAGCAGGGCGTCGGCATCTACATCGACGACGTCTACCTCAACCGTCCGCAAGGCGCGCTGCTCGACATCTACGACGTGGAGCGGATCGAGGTGCTGCGCGGACCGCAGGGCACGCTGTACGGCCGCAACACCATCGGCGGCGCGGTGAAGTATGTGACGCGGCGGCTGGGCGACGACCCGCGCATGACGCTCCGCGCCAATCTCGGCACCTACCAACAGGCCGACCTGGTCGTCTCGGCATCGGTGCCGGTGGCGCCGGGGCTGGCGGTCGGCGGCGCGTTCGCCCGGCTCAGCCGCGGCGGCTTCGGCGACAACCTCACCACGGGTGAAGAGAACTACAACCGCGACCTTTATGCCACCCGCGGGACGGTGGAGTTCGAGCCCAACGACACGATCTTCTTCCGCCTGTCGGGCGACTACACCTGGGACAACAGCAACCCGCGCGGCGGGCACCGGCTGATCCCCGATCAACTTGCGCCGTTCGAGTTCCCGGTGCTGGACGACGAGTTCGACAGCCGGGGCGGGCTGGAGGACCCGGAACAGAGAGTGAAGGGCGGCGGGCTGGCGCTGCACGGCGAAATCGGTCTGGCGGATGGCCTGAAGCTTCGCTCGATCACCGCCTACCGCCGTGACAAGAGCTCGACCCCGATCGACTTCGACGCGCTGCCGGCAGCGGACGTCGACGTGCCGGCCATCTACCGCAACAAGCAATTCAGCCAGGAAGTGCAGCTGCTGGTCGATCGCGGCCCTTTGAGCGGCCTGGTCGGCGCCTATTACCTCAAGGCGAATGCCAACAACATCTTCGACGTGATCCTGGCAACTACCGCGCCTGCCATTCTGCCGGGCTTGACGGCGTCCACCTTCGGCGACGTCGACACCAAGACCTGGGCGGTATTCGCCGACTTTTCCTACGACATCACCGACCAGCTCTCGGTGTCAGTTGGCGGGCGCTACACCAACGACAAGCGGGAAGCGACCGTGATCCGCCGCAACCTGCTGTTCGGGGCGTCGCCCGAGCTTGGCGGATCGCCGGTGAACGGCATCTTCAACCCGGTGACCAACCCGACCGGTCGTCAGCTCGGGCTGCTCACCTCCGATTTCCAGGGCGAGGAGACCTTCAAGGAGTTCACCCCGCGGGCGTCGATCAGCTTCGAGCCCGACGCCAATAACACCTTCTACGCCAGCTTCGCCAAAGGCTTCAAAGGCGGCGGCTTCGATCCGCGCGGCCTGTCCACCGCCGCGCCGGACCTCAACGGCAATGGGGCGCGGGAAGCCGACGAGATCTTCGACTATTTCCTGTTCGAGCCGGAAAAGGTCACCAGCTACGAGCTTGGCTACAAGGCGAGCCTGTTCGACCGGCGGCTGCGGCTCGCGGTTGCGGGCTTTTACGCCAACTACAAGGACGTGCAGGTGCCGGGCTCAGTCGGAGCGGTGATCAACGGGGTCCCCACCTTCGTCGGCGTCACCACCAACGCCGGCCGGGCGAATTTCAAGGGCTTGGAATTCGAAGGCACCGCGGCCCTGCTGCGCGACTTCGCCGGACCGGGCTCACGGCTGAACTTCTCGGGCACGCTCGGCTATCTCAAGGCGCGCTACAAGGAGTTCATCACCCAGGTCGCCTTCTTCGATGAAGAGGGGAACCCGGCGCCGACCTCGCCCGGCCAGCCGATCGACGTGGCCGACTTCCGCCGCATCCAGAACACGCCCAAGTGGACGACGTCGGGCACGGTGGACTTCTCGGTCCCGGTGGGCGCGGGCGAGCTGTCGGGCAACGCCACCGCCTCCTACCGCAGCAAGACGTTCCAGTTCGAGACGCCGAGCCCGTACCTCGATCAGCCGGGCTACACGCTGTTCGACGCCAACCTCATCTACAACTTCCCCGGCGACCGCGTCCGGCTGGGGCTTCACGGCAAGAACCTGACGGACAAGCGCTACATCACCTCGGGCTATCAGTTCCTGACGGTGAACCCGGTGACCGGCCAGCCGATCTTATCGGGAGCGCCCTTGCTGCCAGGCGGTGTTCCGAACCCGAACTTCGGCGTTCCGGGGGTCGCCCCGTCGCTCGGCCGGGAAGGCGTGGTCACCGCCTTCTACGGCAGCCCGCGTCAGGTCTTCCTGTCGCTGCAGTTCGACTTCTAAGGCGCTAGCGGGGCGCTTGCCGCGGCAGGCGCCCCGTGCCACCTCTCCGATGATGCAACAGCCCTCGACCGCCGCCAGCCGCAACCCCAATCTGGTGCTCGGCTTCCTGCTGGTCGCCTACATCTTCAACTTCCTCGACCGGCAGATCCTGGGCATTCTCGCCGGACCGATCATCAAGGACCTGCAGCTGACCGATGCCGAGTTCGGCGCGATCGCAGGGCTTGCCTTTGCGCTGCTCTACTCCACCCTGGGAGTGCCGCTCGCCCTGCTCGCCGACCGCACCAGCCGTAGCCGGGTGATCGCCGCCTCGCTCGCGGTGTGGAGCGGGTTCACCGCGCTGTGCGGGACCGCCACCAGCTTCGGCCAGCTGTTCTTCTACCGGCTGGGCGTGGGGGTTGGAGAAGCAGGGGGCGTCGCGCCGGCCTATGCGCTGATCGCCGACTACTTCCCGCCCGAGCGGCGGGCCCGGGCGCTGGCGATCTTTTCGTTGGGCATCCCGCTTGGCCTGGCCGGCGGAACGCTGATCGGCGCCTATCTGGCGGCATGGATCGACTGGCGGGCCGCGTTCATCGCCATGGGCGTTGCGGGCCTGCTGCTGGCGCCGGTGATGCTCATCTACGTGCGCGACCTGCCCGGCTCGCGGTCCGACGCGAGCACGTCCGTTCCCCTGTCCCAGACCTTCGCCATCATCGCCCGGAAACCGACCTTCTGGCTGATGGCCTTTGCCGCATCGTTCAGCTCGCTCGCGGGCTACGGGCTGGCGCTATGGACTCCGACGGTGCTGGAGCGCAGCTTCGGCTTCGGCCTGATCGAGCGCGGCCAGTTCCTCGCGTCCATCTTCCTGATCGGAGGAACGGCCGGGGTGTTCGCGGGCGGGTGGCTGGCGGACCGGCTCGGCCAGGGCGACCGGACCTGGTATGCCAAGCTACCGGCGATCGCCTGGCTGATCACCGCGCCCACCTTCGTCGTCGGGCTGCTGGTGCCTAACCCGTGGGTCGCCTGGCCGCTGCTGCTGATCCCCAATGCACTCAACATCCTGTGGCTGGGACCGGTCACCACCGCCGTGCAGCACTTGGTGCCGCGCCCGATGCGGTCCACCGCGTCGGCCAGCTTCTTGCTGATCAACAATCTCATCGGCCTGGGGGTCGGGCCGACGCTGATCGGCGCGCTGTCCGAGCTGTTCAAGGAGCGCTTCGGGACGGAAGCACTACGCTATGCCGCGGTCAGCGTGGTTGGCTTCTACCTCGTCGCTGCGTTGCTGATGTTCTTCGCTATCCGCCGCCTGCGGGCCGATTGGGTGGACGATAACGGGAGCTGAAAGGCGCGGAAATCCGCCGTTCACCTGCAAGGGTCCAAAGGAGGGACGTGATCGACGAGCGCCGGAACGGAGGTGCTTGCCTGACCGTTGCCAATCCGAAAGGAGTTCCCTCATGCGTAACATCTGGCTTCTGGCCGGCGCGGCAGCATTGGCCGCAGCAGTTCCGGCAGCCGCCGACAAGGGCGGTAAAGGCGGCAAGGGTGGGGGCGGCGGGCATGCCGCCAAGGTCGAGCGCGGCGGCGGCGGCAAGGACAAGGCCGAGCGCCGCGCTGGGGGCGGCAAGGTTGCCAAGGCCGACCGGCGTGGCGGCGGCGACAAAGCACGCGGCGGCGGCGATCGCAAAGCAGCGAAGGCAGACCGGCGCGGCGGCGGCAAGCAGGAGTTCCGCTCCGCCGAGCGGCGCGAAGCCAAGGGGCGCGGACCCAAGCAGATCGAGCGGTTCGCCGATCGCGGTCCAGAGCGCGGCGGCAAGGCCAAGGCCGAGCGCAAGGTTGAGCGTCGCGAGCCGGTCCGCTTCGCCCGCGAGGACCGCCGCCGGGACAGCCGCGAGGCCCAGCGGGACGTCGTCCGCCTGAACGGCGACCATCTGATCGACCGCGACATCCGCTACGACGACCGGGTCCGGCGCGACGCCTACTTATCAAGGTATAACGATGGCGACCGCTATACCGCTTCCTACGGCAACTGCCCGCCGGGCCTGGCCAAGAAAGGCAATGGCTGCCTGCCCCCGGGGCAGGCCAAGAAGCTGGTCGGCCGGGCACTACCCGCGGCGTTCGCGACGAGCGTGCTGCCGTCCTACTACCGCAACTGGTACCCCGACACGGACGATCATCTCTATCGCGCCGGTGAGGACTGGATCTACCGGGTCGACCGCGACGACGGACGGGTCGACGGCTACATGCCGCTGTTCGACTATGCGGATTACGAGTCCGATTACTTCACCATCGGAGAGCCTTACCCGACCGACTACGTCAGCTTCTACAACGTGCCCGCGCAGTACCAGAACTACTACCAGGACGAAGGCGACTGGATGTACCGCTACGGCGACGGCGCCATCTACCGGGTCGACCAGTCGTCGGGGCTGATCGACTCGATCGTGCAGCTGCTCGCGGGCGACCTGGCGATCGGCCAGCCGCTGCCGGCCGGCTACGATGTATACAATGTGCCTTACGCATACCGCGACGAGTATCAGGACTCGCCGGAGAATATGTACCGGTACAACGATGGGTACATCTACCAGGTCGATCCCAAGACCCGCCTGATCGAAGCGGTGATCCAGGCGCTGGTCTAGGGATTGAGAAGGGGGCGAGCGGCCGCGCTGCTCGCCCCCTCGCGGCAAGGAAGCAGAAGCATGTACAAGCGTATCGCGATCGCCGCCGCAGCCGCCGCAGCCGCCGCGGCCTTAGCCGGGTGCCAGGCGGACGAGGCCGGCGACAATGCGGCCGCCACTGCCAACAATACGCAGGCCGCAGCTGCGCCGTCCGGTAACCTCGCGCAGGCCGTGGCGGGATCGGCCCGCTTCCGGCAGGCGGTGGAAGCGGCGGGGCTGCAGGCCACGCTGACGGGGCCGGGGCCCTATACGGTGCTGGTGCCCGCCGACGCGGCCTTCGCCAAGCTGCCGAAGGACGAGGTCGAACGGCTGATGCAGCCCGCGGCCAAGCCGGAGCTGACCGCGGTCCTCACCTACCACATCCTGCCCGGCACCATCCTGCGTGCCGACCTGCAGCGGGCGATCCAGAACGGCGGCGGCAAGGCGGTGCTCGCCACGATGGCGGGCAAGACGGTCACGGCCACCGGCCAGGGTGACCGCATAATCCTGACGGACCAGGCCGGGCGGCAGGTGGCGCTCACCGGGCCGGAGAAGCTGGCCACCAACGGGGTCGTGCACCAGATCGACGGCGTGCTGCTGCCGGCGACGAGGCCTGCCCGGCCGAGCTGAGTCTTCGCCGCCCGGCAACCCGGCGTGTTGCCACTGGCACGGTCCAATCCGCTCGCTATAACGAGCCGCGAACAGCGAGCGCGCGGGTCCCGCGGTGCTCGACCAGGGGCAAAGGGCGAAGGGCGCGATGAAGGCGACGATCGAACGGGCGACACTCCTGAAGACCCTCAGCCACGTCCAGTCGGTGGTTGAGCGACGCAACACCATCCCCATCCTGTCCAACGTGCTGCTCGACGCGCGGGAGGACGGCTCCATCCGCCTGATGGCGACCGACCTCGACCTGCAGGTGGATGAAAGCGTGTCGGCCAACGTTTCCCAGCCCGGCGCCACCACCGTGTCGGCGCACACTTTCTTCGATATCGTCCGCAAGCTGCCCGAAGGGAGCCAGGTCGAGCTTTCTGCCGCCGAGGGCAAGATGCAGGTCGTCGCGGGCCGCGCGCGCTTCAACCTGTCGACCCTGCCACGCGACGACTTCCCGGTGATCGCCGAAGGCGACCTGCCGACCCGCTTCGAGCTGCCTGCCGCGACGCTGCGCCAGATCGTCGACAAGACCCGCTTCGCTATCTCGTCCGAAGAAACCCGCTATTATCTGATGGGAATCTTCCTCCACGTGGCGGACGAGCAGCTTAAGGCCGCGGCGACGGACGGCCACCGGCTGGCGCGGGTGACCGTGCCCAAGCCGGACGGGGCGGACGGGATGCCGGACGTGATCGTGCCGCGTAAGTGCGTCGCTGAGTTGCGCAAGCTGCTCGACGAGGTGGAAGGCACGGTGGAAGTGTCGCTGTCGCCGACCAAGGTGCGGTTCGTGCTCGGCCATGCGGTGCTGACCAGCAAGCTGATCGACGGCACCTTCCCCGACTACAACCGGGTGATCCCGACCGCCAACGACAAGCTGCTGAAACTTGACCCCAAGACCTTCTCGGCCGGGGTCGATCGGGTCGCCACCATCGCCAGTGAAAAGACCCGCGCGGTCAAGATGAGCGTCGACCGCGACCGGGTGACCCTGTCCGTGACCTCGCCGGAGAACGGCCTCGCGACCGAGGAGCTGCCGGCCGACTATAGCTCGGACGGGCTCGAGATCGGCTTCAATGCCCGCTACCTGCTCGACATCCTCCACGAGATCGAGGGCGACAGCGTGGAGGTGCACCTGGCCGACGCCGCCGCGCCGACCCTGCTGCGCGAGAATGACAAGAGCAGCGCGTTATACGTGCTGATGCCGATGCGGGTGTGATGATCTGCCGCTTGTGGCGCGGGTGGACGGCGCCCGAGGGTGCCGATGCTTACGAGCGCATCGTTCGCGGAGAGGTCATCCCCGGCATCGAGGCGCACCGCGTCCCGGGTTTTCGGGCGATCGATCTGATGCGCCGCGAGCTTGGTGCTGAGACCGAGTTCCAGACGCTCATGTGGTTCGACAGCTTGGCGTCGATCCGCACCTTCATGGATGAGGATTATGCCGTCAGCCATGTTCCTGCGGCGGCTCGCGCGGTGCTTCGACGCTGGGACGAGCGGGCCGCCCATTTCGAGGTCATCGAGCGGCGCGAGCAGCTGAGCTGATGACGACGGGCCCTCGCATGTGGCTCTACAAGCGGCCGTTTTGCGTGGGCTTTCACGAGGGACTGGTGCTGCTCGACGCGCGGCTGTCGGGCCTGACCAGCAGCTTGTGGATCGACGGCGAGGAGGTCGCCACTGATTTCACGCCGGCAGCGGGTCCGGAGGCGGTGCGCAACCACCGGCTCCATGCGAGCTTGCCCGACGGCCGCGCGGTGGACGTCGAGGCGGGGTATGTCAGCTGGACCAACGCCGGGATCGCCGTGCGCGTGGAGGGGCAGCTCGTACACGAAAGCCATCCCGGCCGGCGCATCGCCTACCCGGCACGCGCCGCGAAGATGATCGCACAGCAGACCGCGGACGGGCAGGCCGCGTACGACATCGACAAGCTCAGCCGCAACAAGGTGCCGATCATCGTCGACATCGCCACTGGCCTCTTGTTCTTCGTCGTCGCCAAGCTGACCGACCTCAGGACTGCGGCGCTGGTGGGCGCGGCGATCGGCATTGCGCTGGTGATCGCGCAGCGGTTCGTGAAGGTGGACCTGCTGGGCGGGCTGGCCATGTTCGGCATCGTCATGCTGCTGATCTCCGCAGGGTTCGCCATCGCCTTCGAGGACGACGAGCTGATCAAGCAGCGCTCCACCATCGTCGGCCTGATCGGGGCGGCCTGCTTCCTGTTCGACGGGCTGGTGCTGCGCGGGCGGCGGCTCGGGCACGGGCTCAACCGCTACCTTGCCTACACCGACATCGACGAGCGCCGGCTGGCGATCGCGATGGGGGTGCTAGGGGTGTTCACCGCGCTGGCCAATTTCGCGGTGGTGCGGCTGGTCTCCACCGACGCCTGGCTGTTCTACACCACGTTCCTCGACTTGCCGCTGGTAATGGCCGGAGTGCTGGTGGCGGTGAAGTGGGCGCGGTCCCGTCCGCCGCTGCCGGCCACGGCGTGACGTGCCGCTCAGCCGCCTCGCGCTCACCGACTTCCGCAATTACCGCGAGCTGCTGATCGAGCCGGGGCCGGGCTTCAATTGCCTCCACGGCGAGAATGGCGCGGGCAAGACCAACATCCTGGAAGCGGTGTCGCTGCTTGCACCCGGGCGCGGGCTGCGCGGCGCGGCATTGGGCGAGATGGCGCGCGGCGATGGACCGGGCAGTTTCGCGATTGCCACGCGGCTGGGCGGGACCGACCTCGGCACCGGCACGCTTGCCGCCGCGCCCGAGCGGCGGCAGGTGCGGGTCAACGGCGGTGCGGCCGCGGTGAACTCGCTGGGCGAGTGGCTGTCGGTGCTGTGGCTGACGCCCGCGATGGACCGGCTGTTCAGCGGTCCGGGCGGCGACCGGCGGCGCTTCCTCGACCGGCTGGTACTCGCGCTGGAGCCGGGCCACGCGCATCATGCCGCGCGCTACGAGGCGGCGATGCGGGCACGCAACAAGCTGCTGGCGGAGCCGGATGGCGCCGACCCGGGCTGGCTGTTGGCCTTGGAGGCGGAAAGCGCCGAGCATGGCGCGGCCCTGGCTGAGGCGCGAGCGCGCACCGTGCAGGCGCTTGGGCAGCGGCTGGCGGCCACTCCGGACGACAGCTTCGCCCGGGCGGAGATCGCGCTGGCGGGCTGGTCGGGCGGCGACCTTGCCGCAATGCTGCGCGCCAACCGCGGTCGCGACGCCGCGGCTGGGCGGGCGACGGAGGGCCCGCATCGGCAGGACCTTGCCGTCACCCACCGCGCCAAGGGTCAGCCTGCAGCGCGCAGCTCGACGGGCGAGCAGAAGGCGCTGCTGCTCGGGCTGGTGCTGGCCCATGCCGAGCTGGTCACCGAGCGGCGCGGCGAGCCGCCGATCCTGCTGCTCGACGAGGTTGCCGCCCACCTCGATCCAGGCCGGCGGGCCGCGCTGTTCGGGCGGTTGCAGGGTCGCGGGCAGGTATGGATGACGGCAACCGAGGCGGCGCTGTTCGACGGCGTGGAGCAGGCCAGCCGCTTCCGCGTGGAGGGTGGAACCGCGCACCCGACCTGAGCAGGTGGACTTTTCCGCACGGTTCGCTATATCAGCCGTCAGCGAGGCGCAGAAAAGCGGCGTGATCGGTCATGCGACCGGCCCGTGCCTCGGTTCTCCCAAGAAGTTCTCCACATCACGCGGGGTTCTTTGATCACCCCTCTCCCGGGTGCGCTTGCGTGCGCTCGGGCGTGTCATTTTATGTGGAACAACATGACTTTTGAACAACTCGGGCTGTCCAAGCCCCTGCTTCAGGCGCTCGCCGCCAAGAACTATTCGCAGCCGACGCCGATCCAGGCGCAGGCGATCCCGACCGTGCTCAGCGGGCGCGACCTGCTCGGCATCGCGCAGACCGGCACCGGCAAGACCGCGGCGTTCATGCTGCCCTCGCTCGACCGGCTGTCTGCGAACAAGCCGCAGGTCCTGCGCCCGGGCCAGATCCGCATGCTGGTGCTTGCGCCGACGCGGGAGCTCGCCTCGCAGATCGCCGCCAGCGCCGAGGCCTATGGCGCGCAAATGAAGATGAGCGTCGGCGTGATCTTCGGCGGTGTCGCCAACCAGAAGAGCGTCCGCACCGTGCAGCGCGGTCTCGACGTGCTGGTCGCCACCCCGGGCCGGCTGCTCGACCTGGTCGATCAGCGCGCCGTTGACCTGCGCGCGCTGGAGATCCTGGTGCTGGACGAGGCTGACCAGATGCTCGACCTTGGCTTCATCCATGCGCTGAAGGCGATCGTCCGGCTGATCCCGGCCAAGCGGCAGACCCTGTTCTTCTCGGCGACCATGCCCAAGATGATCAAGCAGCTGGCCGATACCTACCTCACCAATCCCGCGGAAGTGGCGGTCAGGCCCGCTGCCACCACCGCCGAGCGGGTCGAGCAGCAGGTCACCTTCGTCAATCAGGCCGAGAAGACCGCGCTGCTCACCATGTTTTTTCAGGACACCAAGATCGACCGCGCGCTGGTGTTCAGCCGGACCAAGCACGGCGCGGACAAGATCGTGCGCTTCCTGGAGGCGGGCGGCATCGGGGCGAACGCCATTCACGGCAACAAGAGCCAGCCGCAGCGCGAGCGGGCGCTCGGCCTGTTCCGGTCGGGCGAGGTGCCGATCCTGGTTGCCACCGACATCGCGGCGCGCGGGATCGACATTCCGGGCGTCAGCCACGTCATCAACTACGACCTGCCCAACGTCGCCGAGCAGTATGTTCACCGGATCGGCCGCACGGCGCGAGCGGGCGCAGCCGGCATTGCGGTCGCCTACTGCGCCGATGACGAGCGGGCGTTCCTGCGCGACATCGAGCGGCTAACCCGGCAGAAGCTTAGCGTCGTGCCGCTGCCCGAAGGCTTCGTGGCGGCGGTACAGGCGATGAAGAGCCTGAAGCCCGAGCCGCGCCGCGCGCCGCAGCCGAACCAGCGCAACCGGCGCAACGAGTCCGGCGCGCGCGGCCATGCCCGCGATCCGCAGCGCATGGGGCTGCCGCGCAACGACCCGCGCCAGGATATGCCGCAGGGCGAGGAGCGTCCCCGCAGCGATGGGCGCCGCCGCGCTCCGCATCCGGCGACCGCGCGTCCGCACGGCGAGCGTCCCGCGCAGCAACGCACGGAGCACACCCATGCCCGTCCGACGACCGACCACGGACGCCCGCAAGCAGGCGGGCAGCGGCAGGGTTCGGGCGGTCAGCGTCCGGCGGGTAACGGCGGCACCCGGCCGCAAGGTACCGGGCGTCCGGGCGGCGGCAATCGCGGTGGGCGCCCGTCGGGCAACCGCAACTCCGCCTACTAAGCACTACCGAGGGGTTCGCCGGCGTTCGGCGGGCTCCTCGCGCACGCGGGCGCGCGTGACAATTCCACTCAGCGGGCTATAGATTCTTCATGGCAGAAGACGCGAACCAGAACAGCTACGGCGCCGACAGCATCAAGGTCCTGAAAGGCCTCGATGCGGTGCGCAAGCGGCCCGGCATGTACATCGGCGACACCGACGACGGTTCGGGCCTGCACCACATGGTGTTCGAGGTGTCGGACAACGCCATCGACGAGGCGCTGGCCGGCCACTGCGACCGCATCCTCATTCAGCTCAACCCCGACGGCTCGGTCACGGTCGAGGACAATGGCCGCGGCATTCCGACCGGCATCCATGCCGAGGAGGGCGTCAGCGCGGCCGAGGTCATCATGACCCAGCTCCATGCCGGGGGTAAGTTCGAGAACACCAGCGACGACAACGCCTACAAGGTGTCGGGCGGGCTCCATGGTGTCGGCGTGTCGGTGGTGAACGCCCTGTCCGAGCACCTCGACCTCACCATCTGGCGTGACGGCGAAGAACATTTCATGCGTTTCCGTCACGGCGATGCAGAAGCACCGTTGAAAGTCGTGGGGCCTGCGCCGGAAGGCAAGAAGGGCACCCGCGTGACCTTTCTTCCCAGCCCCGAGACCTTCAAGATTACCGAGTTCGACTTCGACAAGCTCGAGCATCGCTACCGCGAGCTGGCGTTCCTGAACTCAGGTGTGCGCCTCGTCATCGTTGACGCGCGTCACGAGGAGCGCCGCGAGGTGGAGCTGTTCTACGAGGGCGGGATCGGCGCCTTCGTGAAATATCTCGACCGCGCCAAGACGCCGCTGTTCCCCGATCCGATCGCCATTTCGGCGGTCCGCGACGGCATCGGCATCGACGTCGCGCTAGAGTGGAACGACAGCTATTACGAGAACGTCCTGCCCTTCACGAATAACATCCCGCAGCGCGACGGCGGCACCCACCTGGCGGCGTTTCGCGCGGCACTGACCCGCACCGTCAACGGCTATGCCGAAAGGTCCGGCATGCTGAAGAAGGAAAAAGTCACGTTGACCGGCGACGACATGCGCGAAGGCCTGACCGCCATCGTCTCGGTCAAGCTGCCCGACCCCAAGTTCAGCAGCCAGACCAAGGACAAGCTGGTCTCATCAGAGGTGCGCCAGCCGCTCGAAGCGCTGATGAGCGACAAGATGACCGAATGGCTGGAAGAGAATCCGGTCAACGCCCGCTCGATCATCCAGAAGATCATCGACGCCGCCGCCGCGCGCGAAGCCGCCAAGCGCGCCCGCGAGCTGACGCGGCGCAAGGGCGTGATGGACATCGCTTCTCTGCCGGGGAAGCTCGCCGACTGCCAGGAGCGCGATCCGGCGCTCTCCGAGCTGTTCCTGGTCGAGGGTGACTCGGCCGGCGGCTCGGCCAAGCAGGGCCGCAATCGCCACAATCAGGCGATCCTGCCGCTCCGGGGCAAGCTCCTCAACGTCGAGCGCGCCCGCTTCGACCGGATGCTGTCCAGCCGCGAGATCGGGACCATCATCCAGGCGCTCGGCACCGGCATCGGCCGCGAGGAGTTCAACCTCGCCAAGCTGCGCTATCACAAGATCGTGATTATGACGGACGCCGATGTCGACGGCGCCCACATCCGGACGCTGCTGCTGACCTTCTTCTACCGGCAGATGCCCGAGCTGATCGAGGCCGGCCACCTGCTGATCGCCCAGCCGCCGCTCTACAAGGTCGCGCGGGGCCGGTCCGAGGTCTACCTCAAGGACGACGCTCAGCTTGACGACTATCTGGTGGATGGCGGTCTTGAGGGCTTGCAGCTGGAGACGGTGAGCGACGTTCGGCAAGGGGCGGACCTGCGAAAGCTGGTCGACCACGCACGGCGGGTCCGCACGCTGATGCGCTATGCGCCCAAGAAGTACGATCCGGCACTGCTGGAGGCGCTGGCCCTGGCGGGCGCACTCGACCCAGAGCTTGCCACGGATGGCCGGCGCGCGGCGATCGAGCAGGTCGCGGTCTGGCTGCAACAGGGCGATGCCGAAGGACGTTGGACCGGCGAGTTGGCGGCGGAGGGCGGCTACCTGCTCAAGCGGCTGTGGCGCGGCGTCACCGACGTTACCATCGTCGAGCCGAGTTTCATCGCCTCGGCCGAGGCCCGCAAGCTCCATTCCCTTACGCGGGAGCAGGCCGAGGTTTACGCGCATCCATCGACGCTGCGCACCTTGAAGAAAGGCGCGCAGGTCGAAGCCGAGCCCACAGTCGGCCCAGGTGAGGGCGAGGAAGCGCTGGAGCAGGCGGCCGCGGATACCAAGGGCAAGCCGGTGGCGATCACCCGACCGAGCGAGCTGCTCGACGCGGTACTGGCGGCGGGGCGCAAGGGCCTGTCGATCCAGCGCTACAAGGGGTTGGGCGAAATGAATGCCGAGCAGCTGTGGGAGACGACCCTCGACCCCGCCAACCGCTCGCTACTGCGCGTGGAAGTGTCGCAGGCCGACGTCGCCGACGAGATCTTCTCGCGCCTGATGGGCGAAGTCGTCGAACCCCGCCGCGAGTTCATTCAGGACAATGCGCTGAGCGTCGCGAACCTCGACGTTTGAGGCCGTCGGGCGGGCGACCTCTTCAGGTTGCCCGCCCGCCCAGCACTAGCCCTTGAGAAAGGCGGTCAGCTCGTCCTGCGAGACGGTACCGCTCTTGTCGCCATCAGCCTTGCGGAACGCATTGGACAGATAGGCCCGCGTCGGCGCCTTCTTTTCCGCCGCCGCCTGCAGGTCGCCGATCCACTTGTTGAACTCGGCCCGGTTCAGGTTCTTGTTGCTGTTCGCGTCATACTTGGCCCAGTCCGCGCTCACCGTAGCCGCGATCGGATCGCTGCTGGCGGTCGTTGAGGCCTGCGTATCGGCGGCGGTGGAGTTTGTTTCGCTGGTTGTTGGCGCGGCCGTGCCAGGCGCCGATTGGTCGGTCGGCGTCGTCGTGGTTGTCGTCGGGACAGGCTGCTCTGGCGTTGGCGTTGTCGTGGTGCTGGGCGCCGGAGTCTGCTCCGATGCGGGCGGCGTGGTCGGAGCGGCCACGTCGGGTGGTCCGGCGGGCTGCGCGGTCTGGGCCAGCGCCGGCGCGCCGGCGAGCATCAGTGCGGTGATTAGTGCGGCCTTAGTCATGCTTATCCTCCACCCCTGTTGGTTTCGGCAGCCCCCACGAGTTAAATAACGATCGGCGCGCGCAGGAGTTGTTGACTTCGCCCCGACTTTGCCACGCACGGGCTGGCGATTATGCGTTCATGGCCGAAGGTAAACGGCCGGTCCCGGGCGCGCGCGCGCCGATCACAGCCCGGATCGCACTTGCCAGGCGCGCGCTGGGGCTTCACAGCGGCGGCATGTTGCTCGCTTGCGCCGCACCCGACCCGCGGCAAGTGCCTTGTTCCGGCCAGCCGTGAGTTCCCTGCCTCTCACTGTCGCCTCCTACAACATGCGCAAGGCGATCGGGACCGACCGGCGGCGCGATCCGCGGCGGGTGCTCGACGTGCTGCACGAGATCGACGCGGACGTGGTCGCATTGCAGGAAGCGGACAAGCGGGTGGGCGGGCGCGCGTCGGCGGTGCCGCACGAGCTGTTCGACGCGCACTCGGGCTACCAGCCGGTGCCGTTGGGGGTGAAGAACCGCCGGGTGCTCGACCGCCTGCCAAGGGTCGGCGCGCGGGTCGATGAGCTGCTCAAGGTCGATACCCGCAGCATCGGCTGGCACGGCAACGCGTTGCTGGTGAAGCCGCATGTGCAGGTGATGGACGTGGCCGCGCTGGAGCTGCCAACGCTGGAGCCGCGCGGCGCGGTGATGGCGGAGCTGTTGGTGAACGACCAGCCCTTTCGCGTGGTCGGGCTGCACCTCGACCTGTCCGGCCTGTGGCGGCGGCGGCAATTAAGGGCGATCCTGGAGCAGATCGGGGCGCGGCCGCAGGCCATGCCCACGGTGCTGATGGGCGACACCAATGAATGGCGGACCGCGGCGGGGTGCCTCCAAGAGCTGGACGGCGCCTACCGCATCGCGCCAACCGGGCCGAGCTTCCACTCGCGCCGGCCGGTTGCGGCGCTGGACCGGATCGTCGTCGACAAGCGGCTGCGGATCGAGGCGGCCGGCGTGCACCATAGCGCGGCGGCCCAGAAGGCGAGCGACCACCTGCCGGTGTGGGCGCGACTGGTTCTCTAGGCCGCCTTGCCCGCGATCGCGCGCTGGCGGCGGCGCTGGATCGAGCTGCCGATCCCCAGCGCTTCGCGGTATTTGGCGACCGTCCGGCGGGCGAGGTCGAAGCCTTCAGCCTTCAAGAGGTCGACCAGCGTGTCGTCGCTGAGCACCTCGGTTTCGTCGGCGATGAGCTTGGCGATCGCCGCCTTGACCGCTTCGGCCGAGGCGCCCTCGCCGCCTTCGGCCGCCACGCCCGAGCGGAAGAAATACTTGAGTTCGAACAGCCCGCGCTCGCACAACAGGTATTTATTGCTGGTGACCCGGCTGACGGTGGACTCGTGCATGCCGATCGCATCGGCGACCTTGCCCAGGGTCAGCGGCCTTAGCGCGCGCACGCCCTCGCGGAAGAAGCCCTCCTGCTGGCGGACGATCTCGGAGGCGACCTTGACGATGGTCTGGGCGCGCTGGTCGAGCGCGCGGATCAGCCAGTTCGCGTCAGCCAAGCAATCGGCCAGCCAAGCGCGGCCCTGCTTGCTCTGCGCTCCCGTCTTGAGTTCGTGGTGGTAGCGGCGGTTGATCAGCACCCGCGGCAGGGTCGCGCTGTTGAGTTCGACCTCCCAGCCGTCGCGGGTGCGGGTGATCAGCACGTCGGGTTCCGGCACCGTGTCCGGCTCGGACGCGAAGCGGCAGCCGGGCTTGGGATCAAAGGCGCGCAGCTCGCGGACCATGTCGGCGAGATCCTCGTCGTCGACCCCGCAGATGCGTTTCAGGGCCGCCATCTGGCCGCGGGCGAGGAGGTCGAGGTTGTCGATCAGCCGCGCCATTGCCGGATCGTAGCGATCCGCGGCCTTGGCTTGCAGCGCCAGGCACTCGGCCAGATTGCGGGCGGCGATGCCGGGCGGGTCGAAGGACTGCACCAGAGCCAGGCCGGCCTGCGCTTCCTCGGGGCTGACGCCCATGCTTTGCGCCACGGTGGGCAGTGGCGTCAGCAGGTAGCCGCTCCCTTCAAGCTCGTGGATGATGGCCTCGGCCGCGCGCGCTTCGGCCCCGCTGTGGCCGCGCAGCTGCGCCATGAGGTGCTCGCACAGCTGCGTCTCGCAGGTCGGAAGCCGGTCGAAGTCGAAGCCTTCATCGGACGAGCCGCCGAGGTCGCAGGCGCTGTCCGTGTCGAGCGCCGAGTCGCGCCAGTCGGTATCGAGCGCTTCCTCGCCGTGAGCAGCGAGCTCGTCGGAACCCTGCGGATCGGGCGGATCGTCGCCGGTCTCGCGGTCCTCGCGGACGATCACCGTTTCGCCGCCCTCGCCCGACCGCGACTCCAGCAGCGGGTTCTTGGCAAGCTCCTCTGCGATCACCGCCTCCAGCTCGAGGTTGCTGAGCTGCAGCAGCTTGATCGCCTGCGTCAGCTGCGGGGTCAGGACCAGCGACTGCGACTGGCGGAGGTACAGGCCGGGTCCGAGTCCCATGGCCCCGCTCCCTACAGGGAAAAGCTTTCGCCCAGGTAGAGGCGGCGGACGTCAGGATCCCTGACCAGCGCGTCGGGCGTGCCCTGGAACAGCACCTGCCCATCGTAGATGATGCAGGCGCGATCGACGATGTCGAGCGTTTCGCGGACGTTGTGGTCGGTGATCAGCACGCCGATGTCGCGGCTCTTGAGGTCCTTCACGAGGTCGCGGATGTCGGCGATGGAGATAGGATCGATCCCCGCGAACGGCTCGTCCAGCAGCATGATCGACGGTTCCGCCGCCAGCGCGCGGGCGATCTCGCAGCGCCGCCGCTCGCCGCCTGACAGCGCCATTGCGGGCGAGTCGCGCAGGCCGAGGAGTCCGAACTCGCCGAGCAGCTTCTCAAGCCGCTCGCGCCGGGCCGCGCGGTTCGGTTCGGAGACTTCCAGCACCGCCGAGATGTTCTGCTCCACCGTCATGCCGCGGAAGATGCTGGTCTCCTGGGGCAGGTAGCCGAGGCCCAGGATCGCCCGGCGGTACATGGGCAGCTGGGTGATGTCGCGCTCGTCGAGCAGGATGCGGCCGGCGTCGGGCTTCACCAAGCCCATGACCGAGTAGAAGCAGGTGGTCTTGCCGGCGCCGTTAGGGCCGAGCAGGCCGACCACCTCGCCCCGGCTGACGCTCAGGCTGACGTCGTGCAGGACCGCGCGCTTGTCGTACGACTTGGCGATCGAGCGCACCTCCAGCCCGCGCACCGGCGCATCGACCGATAGCGCGGTGCGCGGGCTGGTGCGGGTGTCGAGCACGGGGACTAGCTGCCGTTCGGCCGCTGCGGCACGGTAAAGCGACCGGTCACCCGCCCGCCGCTCTGGGCCACGCCGGGCGAGCCGCCGTCGATCACCGCCCGGCCGGTGTTCAGGTCGATGACCAGCCGCTGCCCGTTGACCTGGTTGCCTTCGCGGGTGAGCTGCACGTCGCCGATCAGGGTGATCAGCTTGCGGTCGAGGTCGTAGATGCCGAAGTTGCCGCGCGCGGTTTCCGACGGGCTGCGCACGACGACGCCACCTGCGGCGTCCAACCGGTCGATGTCGATCCCGCCGCTGGTTGAATAAGCGACGGTCAGCCTGGCCGTTTCGAGCGTCAGCCGATCCTGGCGAGCAACCACGTTGCCGACGAAGATGGCGCGGTCGGCGCGTTCCTGCACCTCGATCCGGTCGGAGCTGATATCCACCGGCGCGTTGCTATTGAGGCCGCGGAGCGCGGACACCGGCTCCTGCGCTGCGGCGAGGCTGCCGATGCCGGCCGATGCCCCAAGCAGGCCGGCGAGGATGATCTTGCGCCCCATCGCCATCATCTGACGGCGCTCTGCTCGATTTTCAACCGTGCGCCGCCATCAAGCACGATGGTTCGGGTTCCAAGGTCGGCCCGGACCCGGCCGGCGGTGAACTGCCCAAGCTTGATCCGCCCGCTGACTCCGCCGCTGAGCGCGAGCTGCTCGGACCGCGCGTCCCCGCTCACGCCGCCCGCTTGGACGTCGCCGGCGTCCGACCCGCCAGTACCTGCGCCACCCGACACGGTGCGGTTGCGCAGGTCCACCGTGACGTTCTGGGTGACCAGCTGCTCGCCCTCGGGTCCGCTGACCCGGACGGGGCCGATGATGTTCACCCGCTGATCGTCGAGGTTATAGCGGCCGCGGTCGGCCCGGATGGTGGCGGTGCCGGTCTGCAGTCCGAGCCGAGCGAGCATGCCCTGGATCATCACGATCGGCTGGTCGGAGGTCTGCTGGATCGCCCGCTGCGCCTGGACGACGAACGGCTGCCCCTTGTCGTCCTTGCCGGTGTAACGCGCCGACTCGATCCGCATCCGCTCGGGCGCGCTTTCCACTTCGTTCTTGTCGAGGATGAAGCTCACTTCCGCCTTTTTGGTCAGCGGCGCCATCAGCAAGACGGCCGCGATCACGCCCACCGCGCTCGGCAGCCCGATCTTGAGCAGCTTCACCACCCGGTCATGGCGGCTGCCCGGCTCGGCCCAGTGCTGCTGCGTTTCGCGCTGCTGCAAGGCCGCTTCAGACATGGGCGAAGATGTCCTGCTCGTCCCAGCCCGCGAGGTCGAGCAGCGCACGGTGCGGCAGGAAGTCAAAGCAGGCCTGGGCCAGTGCGGTGCGACCTTCACGTTCCAGGCGGACGTCGAGCTTCTCCTTGAGCTGATGGAGGTAGCGCACGTCGCTGGCGGCGTAGTCGCGCTGCGCGTCGTTGATCTCCGGCGCCCCCCAATCGCTGGTCTGCTGCTGCTTGTTGAGGTCCTGGCCGAGCAGCTCCTTGACCAGCTCCTTGAGGCCGTGCCGGTCGGTGTAGGTCCGGATCAACCGCGACGCGGTGCGGGTGCAATAAAGCGGGGCGGCCATCACCCCAAGATAGAATTGCATGATCGCGACGTCGAACCGGGCGAAATGGTAGAGCTTGAGGCGCGTAGGGTCTGCCAGGAGCCGCTTGAGGTTGGGCGCCCGGTAGTCGCTGCCCGGCGAGAAGCGCACCAGGTGCTCGTCCCCGCTGCCGTCGGACAGCTGTACCAGGCACAGCCGGTCACGCCCGGGGTGCAGACCCATGGCTTCGGTATCCACGGCGATCGGCCCCGGCGCGAACAGATCGCGGGAGGGCAGATCTTCTTCGTGGAAGTGAATGGCCATGCTGTTCCTTCTGGCTGCCGAGCCCTGTTCGCCCGGCCCTGTTCCAGCACCGCTTAACCCGGCCTTGCCGGAGACGCCATGGAAAGGCTGGAGCAAGCCTGCATTTTGCGTTAAGAACCGCTTCTGGTGCGCCTCGTCGTGCGCCATGACCGGTTGCGCCGTTGAGCCCAGCGCGTTGGTTTACATGAAGTTTGGGCCAGGGAAGTTTGGACGGGCATGGGTTACGATAGAGGGCGCAAGGGTGATCGCGGCGGGCGCGGCCGGGACAAGGGCGGCGATTTCGGCGGCGGCGGTGGCGATATGTACGGCGGTGGTGATCGCGGCGGCTTCGGCGGCGGCGGCTTCGGTGACCGCGGCGGCTTTGGCGGCGGCGGCGACCGCTTTGGTGGCGGCGGCGGCGGCGGCGGTTACAACCGCGGCGGTGGCGGCGGCTTCGGCGGCGGTGATCGCTTCGGCGGCGGCGGTGGCGGCGGCGGCTTCCGCGGTGGCGGTGGCGGCGGCTTCCGCAGCGGCGGCGGTGGCGGCGGTGCCGGTGGCGGCATGCCTCCGCAGGTCGTCGGCGAGGGCAAGGGCGTGGTCAAGTTCTTCAACCCGCAAAAGGGCTTCGGTTTTATCGTCCGCGACGATGGCGGCGAGGATGTGTTCGTGCACATCTCGGCCGTGGAGCAGGCGAACCTCACGGACCTGGCCGACGGTCAGCCGCTGGAGTTCACCCTGGTTGATCGGGGCGGCCGCATCTCGGCCAGCAACCTGCGGATCGAAGGCGAGCCGATGGCGGTGGAGCGCTCCGGCGGAGCCAGCGCCGGCGCTGGCGGTCCGGGCGGTGAGCGCGGCGCGGGTGGCCCGCAGCGGCAGCTGACCGGCGAAAAGGCCAGCGGCACCGTTAAGTTTTTCAACGCCATGAAGGGCTTCGGCTTTATCCAGCGCGACGACGGACAACCGGACGCGTTCGTCCACATCTCGGCCGTCGAGCGCGCCGGCATGCCGACGCTCAACGAAGGCGACCGGCTCGAGTTCGAGCTGGAGGTCGATCGTCGCGGCAAGACCGCGGCCGTGAACCTGTCGCCGGTCCAGTAAGCATCACCCGCTCACGCGGGGGCGAGGGGCCCGTCCGGTTCATTCCGGGCGGGCCTTTTTATTTTCTGTGGAGGGAAGTCAGAATGAAAATGATGCTCCCGGGGCTTGCCATGCTGCTGGCTCCGACCGCGGCGACCGCAGCGACGCCGGATCGCAGCGCGTTCGACCTCCAGTGCGCGCTGGCCCTCCAAGAAGCTCATGGAAAGGTTACAGAAGCGGAGAAGGGTGAAATCCAGGCGGCCATGACCTTCTTCTTCGGCCGGGTCGATGCGCAGGTCCCCAGCAGTGAGCTGGAGACCCGGGTGGTCGCCGCAAGTGCGGCTCTGCAAGGCAAGGCTCTTGGACCCATGCTGGAGCAATGCGGCGGCTACATGATCGAGCGTGGTAAGGCGTGGAAGGACCTTGGCGAGCGCATGCTGGCCAAGGAAGGATCGCAGAGGCCGAGGTAGCTACTCGCGCCGATAGGGCAGCTCCGCGCGGCAAGCCTCGACTTCCGCGGCGACAGCGTGGCGCTCGCTTTCTAGGAAGTGCTCGACTGCCTCGCGGAAGGCGGGGTGCGGGATGAAGTGGGCGGACCGCGTGATCACCGGTTCGTAGCCGCGCGCCAGCTTGTGCTCGCCCTGCGCGCCCGCTTGGACCTCAGCCACGCCGTGCGCAATCGCCCACTCGATCGCCTGATAATAGCAGAGCTCGAAATGGAGGAACGGCACCTCCTCCGTCGCACCCCAATAGCGGCCGTAGAGCGTGTCGGCGCCGATGAGGTTCAGCGCTCCCGCGATCGGTTGGCCGTCGCGCAGCGCGAGCAGCAGGAGGATGCGTGTTCCCATGGTCTCGCCGATGCGGTCGAAGAAGCCGCGGGTGAGATAGGGCCGCCCCCACTTCCGCCGTCCTGTGTGCTGGTAGAAGCGCCACATCGCATCCCAATGCTCCGGTGCGATGTCCTCGCCCCGGAGCTGGAGAAAGGTCAGGCCCTCGCGCGCGGTGGCCCGTTCCTTGCGCAGCGCCTTGCGCTTGCGGCTGGACAAGGCGGCGAGGAAATCGTCGAAGCTCGCGTAGCTGCGGTTGAACCAATGATATTGCGTGCCGTCGCGGAGCAACCAGCCGCGCGCTTCGAAGTCCGCGATCTCAGCTTCGGCGATGAAGGTGGCGTGGGCCGAGGACAGCCCATTCTGCTCGACCACGGCCTCGGCGGCGGCCAGCAGCGCCTGCGGCCGCTGTCCGAGCAATCGCCGTCCCGGGCACGGCGTGAACGGCACGGCGATCTGCAGCTTGGGGTAGTAGTCGCCGCCTGCGCGCTGCCAGGCCTCGGCCCAGCCGTGGTCGAACACATACTCGCCCTGGCTATGACTCTTGAGGTAGGCCGGCGCCGCTGCCAGCGGCTCGCCGCATTCCTCGACTAGGATCGGCAGGGGAGTCCAGCCGCTGCGCCCGCCGACGCTGCCCGACTCTTCGAGCGCGGTCAGGAAGGCATGGCTGAGGAACGGGTCGGCGCTCCCCGCCAGCGCGTCCCATTGGGCTGCTTCGATTTCCCCCACGCCGCCGCCGATGCGGGCGGTGATCGCTTCACGGTCGGCCATTACGCACCGAGATAAGTACCCCGGCATGAAGTGTCAGCAGGTCAGTCGCGGATCGCGACCACTGCGTCGACCTCGACCGCCACCCCGAGCGGCAGGACGGGAACGCCCACCGCCGAGCGCGCGTGGCGGCCCGCTTCGCCGAACACTTCCTGCATCAGCTCGGACGCGCCATTGGCAACCTTCGGCTGATCGGTGAAGCTGCCGGCCGAATTGACGAACACGCCGAGTTTCACGATCCGCTGCACACGGTCGAGCGAGCCGAGCGCGGCCTTGATCTGCGCCAGCAGCATGATCCCGCAGCGGCGCGCGGCGGCCTGCCCGGCTTCGAGGTCGACATCCTCGCCCAGCCGGCCGGTGATCAGGCTGCCGTTCTCGGCGAAGCTTATCTGGCCCGAGATGTGGAGGAGGCCGTTCGCTTCCACCGCCGGAACGTAGGAGGCGACGGGCGCGGCGGCTTGCGGCAAGGTTATGCCGAGTTCGGCAAGGCGGTTGTCGATGCTGTTCATGGGTCAGCCCCAAGCACCGGCGCCGCGGCGAATCAAGCCTTCCGCGTTACGCTGAACCCGGCGAAGCTCTGGCTGGTGGGCATCAGCTCCAGCGTGTTGATGTTGAGGTGCGGCGGCAGCGTCGCCACCCACCAGATGGTCTCGGCCAGGTCCTCCGCGGTCATCGGATCCATGTTCGCGTAGAGCGCTGCGGACGCGGCCTGGTCGCCGCCGGTGCGGACAAGGGTGAACTCGGTCTCGGCCATGCCGGGCTCGATGGAGGTGACGCGCACCCCCGTGCCGGCCAGGTCGCACCGCAGGTCCAGCGAGAACTGGCGAACGAACGCCTTGGTCCCGCCGTACACCGCGCCGCCGCGATAAGGGTAGGTGGCGGCGACCGAGGACAGGTTGATCACCGCGCCGCGGCGCTCGATCAGCCGCGGCAGGACGGCGCGGGTGAGCGCGACCAGCCCGGTGATGTTGGTTCCGATCACCTGGTCGAGCTGCTGCCAGTCCTGCTCGTGCAGCGGCTCGGCCGGCGGGGCGAGGCCAGCGTTGTTGAGCAGCAGGTTCAGCCCGCCCCACTCACCGGCCAGCTCGCCCATGCGGCCGAGCGCGTCCAGGTCGCGCATGTCGAGCTCGAGTGGGAGAAAGGCTTCGCCAAGCTCCTCCTGCAGGGCGCGGAGCCGGTCGCCGCGGCGGCCGGTGCCGATCACCCGCCAGCCGTTGCGGGCGAAGAGCCGCGCGCTGGCCGCGCCGATCCCGGCGGTGGCGCCGGTGATCAGGATCGTCTTGGTCATGCCGCGTCCTTCAGGCGATCAAGGATCCAGCCGGTCGCGGTAGGCCAGTCGTCAATGCGCGCATGGGCGTGCTCGGCAGTTTCCGTAACCCCCGCCAGCCGCGGCTCGGCGACCATGTGCAGCCGGATGGTCTCGGGCGAGTGTTTGGCGACCGACGCGTGGTGCACGGCCAAGTCGTCCACGAACAGGCTGCGGGTGGCGGAATGGCGTTCGACCAGCTGCAGCAGCGGAGCGCCCTTGCCCCCCTGGTTGCAGACCACCTCGTGGCGGATGCCGTGGCTGGCGAGCTGGTCCACCCGCCACGGGTGCGCCTCGTCCTGAAGGTTGGTGAGGATCACGATATTCGCCACCTCGCCGATCCGCCCGAGCCCTTCCAGAGCGCCCGGAACCAGCGTCTGCCGATGCATCTCGCCGCGGAAAAAGGCATGCAGCAGCGGCCAGACCTCTTCGGAGGGCACCCGCTCGCCGGTCGCTGCACGCTTCATGGAGCCGCCGAAATCGCCGTCCTCCGGGCGGAAGCTGATGCCGTGGGCTTCGTGGAGCCATTCGGCGAAGTGCGAGACCATATGCAGCAGGACTTCGTCGCAGTCGGTGACCAGCAGGGGACGGTTCATGCCTCGAGAGCGCTCCGAGCGGCGACCAGTTCCTCCGGCTTGCGGCCAAGCTCCGCGGCGACCGCCAGCAGGTCGGGCTCGTGCGCTTCCAGGAAGCGCAGCACGGCGCTGAGCAGCTGCGGATCGTCGGCGCGCTCGCGCAGGTCTGCAGGTGCGATGCCGCTCAAGTCCAGCAGCCGTTCGGCGCGGCGCTCGTCCCGAATCGTTACGGCGAGCGCGTGCAGTGCAACCGTCAGGGGGTCGTCGTTGTTTGAGGCTGGGTTGATCATCGCCTATAAGGGGAGGTGAGGCTCGGGAGCTAGTAAGTGGCCAGGATCCTGGTTGTCGAGGACAACGCCCTCAACATCAAGCTGTTCTGCGACCTGCTGGCGGCGCACGGGCATGAGCCGCACGCAGTGACCGACAGCCGCGAGGCGCTGGAGCGGGCGCAGGCGGCCAAGCCCAACCTCATCATCACCGACATCCAGCTGCCGCACATCAGCGGCATGGAATTCATCCGGCAGGTCCGCGACGACCCGGCGCTGCGTGACGTGCCGATCATGGCGGTGACCGCCTATGCGGGGGCGGGCGACGAGGAGCGGGTCCGCGATGCCGGGGCGCAGGCTTATGTGTCCAAGCCGATCTCGGTAGCGAGGTTCGTCGACGAAGTGACAGCGCTGCTCGAACGGCGGGAGCCGGTGGCCGGGTGAGGCATATCTCGGCGAAGGCCGGGGTACAGCCAACAACGAAGAAGGGCGCCGAAGCGCCCTTCGACCGCTGCCGCGGCTCTATCTTACTGGATCCCGGTCAGCGTCCGGGATGACGACCCTAGGGGGTCGTCACTTGATCTTTGCTTCCTTGAACTCGACGTGCTTGCGCACGACCGGGTCGTACTTACGGAAGCTCATCTTCTCCGTCTGGTTGCGCGGGTTCTTCTTGGTCACGTAGAAGAAGCCGGTGTCGGCCGTGCTGACGAGCTTGATCTTGACGGTTGCCGGCTTGGCCATCGCAGAAGGTCCCGAATGCTTGAAAAACAAAGAGCGGCAAAAGCGCCGCTCAATCCGGGCAGCCCCATGCCGCCGCGGCCACGACTTGTCAAGAAAGCTCCTCAGTCACGGCGCTGCCACTGAGCCTTAGTCACTCCTTAACCGGACGCGGCAACTCTGGGCCGGTAAATGGAAGGTGAGCCATGACCGAGTCGGCCGACAACCTACACCGCGACCTGCGCGCACGTATCGCGGACGTGCATCGGCGGGCGGAGCGCCTGTCGCCGCTGGACATCCACCGGCGGATGGATGCGATCCGCGATCTTGCGGCCCAAGGGGGCTTGGCGGCAGTGGAAGGATTGGCGTCCCGCTCCGCCCAACTGGCGTTGCTGCCCGGCTGCCGGGTGACGGTGCAGAGCTGCCTGGCGCACATGGACGCCGCGCTTAGCAGCGGGTCGGCAGCCGACCGCCAGACCATATTAGCTGCAGTTGCCGTGCGCCTGCACTGATACGGAAACGGAACGGCCGCTGACGCATTAAGCGGTGCATGCGGGCCTTTTCCCAGCTCCTCGATGCGCTGGTCTACACCCGCTCACGCAACGGCAAGCTCAAGCTGATCGGCGATTACCTTCGCCGCACCCCCGATCCCGACCGGGGGGTGGCGCTGGCGGCACTGACGGGCACGCTCGACATCCCGGCGGTCAAGAGCGCGGTGATCCGTGGATTGGCCGAGGAGCGCGTCGATCCGCTGCTGCTGGGCATGAGCCACAACTATGTCGGCGACCTGGCCGAAACGGTCGCGCTGCTGTGGCCCGTGCCGGCCGGCAACGACCCGGAGCTGGACGACGGCACGGTGCGCATCGCCGACGCGGTGGAGCGGCTGCGCTCGGCCTCGCGCTCCGACGCGCCGGGCGTGCTCGCGGCCATGCTCGACCACCTGGACGCGTCCGGCCGCTTCGCTTTGCTGAAGCTGGCCACGGGCGAGCTGCGGGTCGGGGTCAATGCGCGCAACGCCAAGCAGGCCTTCGCCGACGGGTTCGGGCTCGATGTCGAGCAGGTCGAGGAGGTGTGGCACGGTCTGGCCCCACCCTATCTGGAGCTGTTCGCCTGGGGTGAGGGCCGCGGCGAGCAGCCTACGGCGCGCGACGTGCCGGTGTTCCGCCCGTTCATGCTGGCCCACCCGCTCGAGCAGGGCAAGGTCGCGCTGGCCGACTATGCCGCCGAGTGGAAGTGGGACGGCATCCGGGTGCAGCTGGTGCATGCCGGCGGGCAGACCCGACTCTACAGCCGCACCGGCGACGACGTCACCCGCAGCTTTCCGGAGATCGCCGATGCTTACCGCACCCCCGGCGTACTCGACGGCGAGCTGCTGGTGCAGGGCGCGGGCCAGGGCGGCGACGAGCACGGCGGAACGGCGGCGAGCTTCAACGCGCTGCAGCAGCGGCTTGGGCGCAAGGTGGTGTCCGCCAAGCACCAGGAACAGTATCCCGCGTTCGTTCGCCTGTACGACATGCTGTTCGAGGGTGCGGAGGACCTGCGCGAGCTGCCATGGGAAGCGCGACGGGAGCGGCTGGAAGCGTTCATGCCGCAGCTGGACGCGAGCCGGTTCGATCTGTCGCAGCTGATCGAAGCGGGTAGCTTTGCCGAGTTGGAGGAGATCCGCGCCGGGGCCCGCGACGCGTCTATCGAGGGTATGATGCTGAAGCGGCGGGATTCGCCCTACGTCGCCGGGCGCCGCGTCGGCCTGTGGTACAAATGGAAACGCGACCCGCTGACCGCCGACTGCGTGGTGATGTACGCCCAGCGCGGCTCGGGCAAAAGGTCGAGCTATTACAGCGACTATACCTTCGGCTGCTGGGCCGAGGACGGCGAGCTGCTGCCGGTCGGCAAGGCCTACATGGGCTTCACCGACGAGGAGCTGAAATGGCTAGACCGCTGGGTGCGGCAGCATACGGTGCAGCGCTTCGGCCCGGTGCGCGAAGTGGAGAAGACGCTGGTAATGGAGGTGGCGTTCGACTCCATCCACCTGTCCAAGCGCCACCGCTCGGGCCTGGCGATGCGCTTTCCCCGGATCAGCCGCATCCGCACCGACAAGCCGGCACATGAAGCGGATCGGGTCGAGACGCTGCTGGCGATGGTGACCTAGAAGCCGTGCACCGCCACTTGCCGACCTTCCGCGTCCGCGCGCCCGCGGTACATGCCGGCGGTGGTGAAGCCCCACGCCGCCTCGCCCTGCGGTGACACCGCGATCAGCCCGCCCTTCCCGCCCAGCTCCGCGATGTCCGCCAGCACGGCGTCGAGCGCGGTCTGCAGGTCCTCGCCGAGCATCCGCATGCGCGCGGTCAGCTCGTGGCCGGCGGCGGCGCGGATGAAATACTCGCCCGAGCCGGTTGCGGATATCGCAGCGGCGCGGTCGTCGGCGTAGGTCCCGGCCCCGATCAGCGGGGAGTCGCCGATGCGGCCCCAACGCTTGGCGGTCAGCCCGCCGGTGGAGGTCGCCGCGGCGACATGGCCGTGCACGTCGACCGCCACCGCGCCGATCGTGCCGTACTTGACGTCGGCGTCGAATGCGCCGCCTGCGTCCAGCACCTTGCTCAGCATCGCCCGGCGTTCGGGGATCTCGAACCAGCCTGGATCCACCGTCTCCAGGCCCTGCTCCCGCGCGAACTCCTCCGCCCCGTCGAAGCTGAGCAGCACGTGAGGGCTCCGTTCCATCACCGCTCGGGCAGCGGTGATCGGGCTACGTACCGTGCGCAGGCCCGCAACGGCGCCGGCGGCGCGGGTCCGGCCGTCCATGATCGCGGCATCGAGCTCGATCCGGCCCTCCGCATTGAGCACGCTGCCGCGGCCCGCGTTGAAGGCGGGATGGTCCTCCAGCTGGCGCGCTGCGGCCTCGACCGCATCCAGCGCCGTTCCGCCCGGGCGCAGCACGGCCTGCCCCGCGTCCAGCGCCCCGTTCAGCCCGGCCAGCCCGGCCGCTTCCTCTTCCGCCGTCAGCCGCATCGCACCGCAGCCGCCGTGGATCACCAATCGCCATCGTCCCATGACCGGGGCCGTAGCCGCTCCTCCGGGCTTCGTGCAACGCGCGGACGCGCTTACCCGAGCGACAACTCGTGCAGCTCGCTCACCAGCCGCCACTCGCCGAGGTCCGCGAGCATGACCCGCGCCGCCTGCTCGGTGAGGTCGGCGGCGCGGGGGAGGTCGGAGGTGCCGCGGAGATCACGGGCGATCCGGTCGAGCAGCGCTGCCGTATGCCGCGCGCGGTTGGCCGCCGCGCGGTAGTCGCCCTGCACCCGGATGCCGAAAATGGCGGTGCCGAGCGCCGGCAGCCCGGCCGAAAGGACCGTTGTCCAATTGCCGGCCCGCCCAATCAGCTCCGGCGCGAACTCCAGCGCGGCGATGGTCAGGAACGTCAGCAGAAGCGTCGCGATGAACAGCGCGAGGCCGACATGCTCCAGCCGGCCGTCGAGCCGCTCGGCCTGGGTCGCCGCGGCACGATTGTAGGCGATCTGCGGCTGCAGCTCGCGCTCGGCGATCGCGGCGGCGAGCGTGGGCAGGTCCTCCCTCCGCATCCGGCCTGCGGGACAGCCGACGGTCCGCCACATGGCCGCCGAGTACCAGTCGATCCACCGTCCGGCGATCGGCTCGGCGGCGGTGCCTGGCGGATCGGGCGCGGCGATGCCCAGCAGCTTGAGGCTGCGCATCGGCCGCAGCCGCTCGGCCAGTTGGCGGTAGTCGAGCCAGCGCTGGTGCCAGCAGCGGCGCGAGCCGGTAATGGTGTTCACCACCACCACCAGCACGACCAGGAACTCGGCCAGCGCGAGCAGTGCCGGATCGGCATGCAGCACCAGCCCGGACAGGCCGAGCCACACCCCGAGCGCCGCCAGCAGGAAGTTGAGCACATGGCTGCTGCGATAGATCTGGGCGAAATGGGTCGCCAGCCGGTCGCTCCAGCCGTAAGCCGCCTCCAGCATGTCGAACGACGCCGACACGCCATGGCAGCCGACGCAGGTCTCGCGGTAGGCGTGCCATTCGGCCTGGTCCGCAGCGATCTGGGAGCGCGCGCTCAAGTCCCTGCGCGACAGGGCGCGAGTTCCCGTAAGCGCCATCAGCAGCGGATACTCCAGCCGCCAGCGCAGCAGCCGCTGGGTTTCGGCAAGGAAGCCGCGGGCGAACCGCCGCTCGGAGTCGACTGCGGGAGGAGCGAGCATCGCCTCCAGGATCGTCCGCAGGGCCTCGGGCGTGGCCGGCCGGCCGCACGCTCGATCTCCCGGGAGGGTGACGACCACCGGATCGAAGGCGCTCCACAGGAGTGTGGCCGGCGCGGTGCCGTCCGGCGGGATGTGGAGAATGGGCGTGCCGCGGGTCAGCGCCAGCTCGACGGTCTCGGCCGTGCCCCCGCGGCCGCGTGCGGGAAGCCCGTCCCACACGGCGATGAGCAGGTCGCAGTGGGCCACCGTCGCGCGCCCGGCCATGACATAGGCATCGATTGGGGAAGCCGGATCGCCTGGCAGTTCGAGCACGCAGCGGGAGCGTGCGAGCAATTGTTGAAGCCGGTCCGCGGCTTCGGGCTCGAGCCGAGCGCAGTCGTCGCTCGGCAAGGGCAATACGGCCTGCAGCTCCCAGCCTTGCTCTACGGCGAGCAAGGCCGCCATCTGGTCTGCCCCGCCGGCCAAGGGGGAGACCAGGGTGAAGCAGGGCGGGTCATGGGCGAACACCTCGCGCTCGCGCTCCAGGATGACGAGCGCCCCCTTGCGCAAGGCGTCGAGCGCTTGTCCGATCCGGACGGCAAGTTGGTCAAGGGCGTCGCCCGTCGGCAGCGCCTCGCTGCGGTGCCCGGTGATCCCGACAGTCAGGGAGAAAGGGGGGCGCGGAGGCCCAAGGCCGGCAGCTCCCCCACCCTCCCCCATGCTTCAGGCGATGTTCTTGATGATAGGATCGCACTCGTAAGTGGACTTGTCCTCGCCATCGAAGAACAGGGAATAGGTATAAACCCCTTTGGTGCCGGGGTTTTCTACATCAAGGGAACGGCCGGCTATCGTGGAATCATCGACTTGAGCAGGCCAGTCCTTCGCGCGGTCTACTGGGCACTCAAGTCCCTCTTGCACACTAAATGGGGTTGAACTGAACCTCAGGTCTAGCCCCGTGTCATCGATAAGCCTGAAGCGTATGATCCCTCGTCGGCCGGCTTTTGTAATGATCGCGTGAGCGTTCACCTTCTCACCCGGCTTTTTGTCGTCGACGGCTCCGCCTAACGCGAACAACACCGTATCGAGATCCCGATCCCAGATTGCGTGTACGTTCACCTTGACCTTTAGTGGCACCAGCGTTTCGGCTTGAGTTTCGTCGCCAAACATTGCCTGATCCATGGTGCTCTCCCTGTTGATCGCTGCTGAGCCGATCACAAGCCGTTCTTGATGATCGGGTCAAAGTGGAACGTGCCGCCGTCGCCCTCGAAGTTGAGGGCGTAGCCGAACTCGCCATTCTGCGAATTGGTGTCGGTGATCGTGAGCTTCTTCCTGCCGAGTTGCCGGATCAGGAACTCGCCATCCGCGTCGCCCGGCTGGGTCGGGCAGGCCGATCCGTTCTGAAGCCAGATCGCCTCGCGCGGCGTTTCGGGAAATCGGAGGTTGCGGCCGGTCCGATCGTCGAGGTCGAAGGTGATATCGGCAGGTCCATCCGCCGTGATCTGAAGTACTTGGCCGTTCTTCCTGCCGCTTCCGGGCGGGACGAAGCGGCAGTCTCTGTCGTCCCAGTCGATCCCGCCGTTCCCGTCAGGTCTCGCCTTCAACGTGACCACCACCTTGGTTGGCATCGTCAGCCCCCCTGCTGCATGAACTTGGCGTAGAGCGGGTGCTGGTAGCCCAAGCCACCAAGGCGCGCCGCGATGCGCTGGGCCTCGCCAGTCTGCCCGACGCGGCTGAGCAACAGGGATCGCAGCGCGAGATCGTCGGGACTGGTGGCCGCTTCGGCCCGCCAGTTCTCCAGCGCCGTCTGCCAGGCGAGCGCCGCCTCCTGCCCGCGGGAAAGCATTTGCAGCGCATCCCCCGCCAACAGCCGCGCACGGGCCAAATCCGCTTGACCCCGCAAGGTGTTGTGGCGGGAAGCTTCGGCGTTCGCGACAGCTTCGTCCGCCTGGGTGAGTGCGTCGCCGGGCGCACCGCCGGCAAGCGCCAGCCGCGCCCGCGCCAGCAGGCATTGACGCCGCAAGGTCTCGCTCCAGCCCACCACGGTGCTGTCGCGGGCGATCAGGCGATCCACGATCCCGCAGCCGGCTTGCGCCGAGCCTGCGGCAGCGGCCAACTGGTCGTGCGACAGTTGCACTTCCGCTGCAACGAAGTAAGCGCGTGCCGCGCGCTCCGACCATTGCGAGTTGGCCGGGTCGGTAGCGAGAAGCTGTTTGGCAAGTTTCACTCCGGTATGGGCGTGCACGGAAGCTGACTCCGCCTGACCGGTTGTAAGATGCAGGCGAGCAAGAGCCGGCTCACCGGCCAGCCGCTTGAGCCGGAACTCCATGTCGTCGGGGAAAGCAGCCATCGCTCGTCCCGCAAGTCCGATCATTCTCTCCCTGGTCCGAACCGCTTCCCGAAGCCGTCCTGCGCCGGCCTGTGCGTCGGCGAGGTAGGCGAGCGACTCCAACCGCTGTTTCTGGTAGTCGCGGTTCTGAGGCTCGAGTGCGATCAGCCTCTCGAGCGGTGGGAGGGTGCCGGCGAACAGTCGGCCTGCCTCGGAGTACCGCTCATGGGCCTGGAGCAGAAGCACGCCAAGGTTGTGGTCGGCATAGATGCCTTCCATCAGATACTCGCGATTGGCGGGCGCCAGCGCGATCATGCGCTCCGTCATCCGCTTGTACTCGCGCCAGGCGCTCGCGGCCTCGGCGATCCGGCCTCGCTGCCAGGCGATCGAGCCGATGTAGAACAGGTTCTGCGAATGGTCGTACAAGCGCCGCGCATCGTCGGGATGGCGGCGGAGCAGCTCAAGGGTGGTCGCGCCTGCCTCCCGGTAGCGCCGCAACGCGCCGTCGAGGTCAGCCCGGCGCTGGGCGATGTCGCCCATCATCGTCAGTGCCCTAGCCCGCTGCGCCAAACCCTCGTCCGTGAGGGAGCGTTTGTCTTGCTCTTCATAATATTCGAGAGCCCGCACGCCGACCACGTCAAGCGCTTCGAGTTTGCCGATCGGTTCGAGCCGGTCCCGTAGATCGCCCAGCATAAAGCCGATCAGCCCTTCGGCCTCTCGCCGCTGATGACGCGCTTCGTCGCGCGCCTGGACGGAGCTGACCGCAAGGCCGGTGGCTGCCAGCATGCCGGCGATCGATGCCGCGCTGATCCCGACCATGCGGCGATGGCGATGGACCTCGTCGCGCCGAACCAGCTCGTCGAGTCGGAGGTCGAGCATGCCCGCGACGAGCTTGAGCAGCCCCCGTGCGCGCCCGTCCCCACCCGGGCGAAGGTCGACGGCGATCGGCTCCGCAGCCTCCCCGGTCGGCTCGCCTTCCTCGTCGAACTGCTCGCGCATCGCGGGTGGGAAGCATTCGTCGGCAGCGCGGTCAGCCAGCCGTGACGCCCAGGGCTCGCCGGCGACGATGACGGCGAGCACCTCGCCGTCAGGCCGCAGCCGTTTGAAGGTGCGTATCTCCTCGTCGACCCAGCGGCTTTTCGCAGCCGCCGGCGAGCACAGCACGATCAAGTGTCGCGAACATTCCAGCGCCTGCTCGATCTCTTCCGACAGGTCGTCCGCGGCGGCCAACTCGCTGCGGTCGCGAAAGATGGGGATCAGCCGTGCCGGAACCAGGAAGCGCTCCGCCCGCCGTCCGACCAGGGCTTTGGGCACCCGGAATCGCTCAAGCGCCCGGTGGAGCCGTTCGGCCTCGCTTGCATCCGCGTGGCTGTAGCTGAGGAACGCCCAGTAGCGCTGAACAAAGGGCGCGCGAACGGGTCCTCGCCGAACTCCGGCGGCAACGCTGCGGGACAGGACGGCCGAGCCTTCCATACGTGCCCCCGAGTCGCGGATGTCGGGTAGATAACAGAAATGGCGGATTACCGCACCGTTGCTTAGCTTGGCTGCAAGAGGCGGCTCGCCTATATGCGGGGCATGTCCGTTCGCCCCTGGCGCGATATCGCGCGCCGCCCTTCCCGGCAGATCATGGTCGGCAACGTGCCGGTCGGCGGCGACGCGCCGATCACCGTGCAGACCATGACCAACACGCCGACCTCCGATGCGCGCGCCACGATCGACCAGATCCGCCGCTGCGAGGAGGCGGGCGCGGATATCATCCGCGTGTCATGCCCGGACGTGGAAAGCACGGCCGCACTGGGCGAGATCGTGCGCGCCGCGAAGGTGCCGATCGTTGCCGACATCCACTTCCATTATCGCCGCGCGCTGGAGGCAGCGGACGCAGGTGCGGCGTGCCTCAGGATCAATCCCGGCAACATCGGTTCGGCCGACCGGGTGCGGGAGGTGGTCAATGCGGCCAAGGCGAACGGCTGCGCGATCCGCATCGGCGTGAACGCGGGCAGCCTTGAGAAGGACCTGCTCGAGAAATATGGCGAACCGTGTCCGGAGGCGCTGGTGGAAAGCGCGCTAGACCACATCCGGCTGCTCCAGGACCACGACTTCCACGACTACAAGGTGGCGGTGAAGGCATCGGACGTGTTCCTGGCCGTCGCCGCTTATCAGCAGCTCGCTGAGGCCGTGGACTGCCCCCTGCACCTCGGCATCACCGAAGCGGGCGGGCTGGTCGGGGGCACGGTCAAGAGCGCGATCGGCATCGGATCGTTGCTGTGGTTCGGCATCGGGGACACCATCCGGGTGTCGCTGTCGGCCGAGCCCGAGGAGGAAGTGCGGGTCGGCTACGAGATCCTGAAGGGGCTCGGCATTCGCAACCGCGGCGTGCGCGTGGTTTCCTGCCCATCGTGCGCGCGGCAGGGCTTCGACGTGATCCGCACCGTGCAGACACTGGAAGAACGGCTGCAGCACATTCGCACGCCGCTCTCCCTGAGCGTGCTCGGCTGCGTGGTGAACGGTCCGGGCGAGGCGCGCGAGACCGACATCGGGCTGACCGGCGGCGGCAACGGACGGCACATGGTCTATCTGTCGGGGGTCACCGACCACCATGTCCAGGACGAAGGCATGGTCGACCACATCGTTCGGCTGGTGGAGGCCAAGGCGGCGGAGATTGAGGCTGCGACCGCCTCCTCGGCTGTGCTCGACGCCGCGGAGTAGCCGCCTCAGAGCGGCTCGGCGAACGCGACCCGCCAGAAGGCGGTCTCCGCATCCTCGATCCCGAAGTCGTTGTCGTTGACCAGCAACAGCGTGCGCTCGTCCAGCAGAGCCATGCCTTCAAGGTCGCGGCTGATCTCCGGGTGGTGGTCGGTGGAGAACAGCAGCTGCTTGGATAGCACCGGCAAGTCGAGGGTTCCGGCCGCGCTCAGCTCCTCGACCGTGGGCCGCGTGGCTGCGTTCAGATGCTCCGGCGGCAAGGCGCACTCGGGGTCGAGCTGCACGAGGTAGAGCTTGGTGCTGGCCGAGCCGCGTTCGAGCAGGATCAGGCGATCCGCGCCGAGGCAGGTCATCTCGCTGACCTTGATGTCGCTTCGCTGCAGCGGACCTTCGGCCGAGTCGCGACGGAAGCTGTCGGGCTCGTCGAGCGCGTACAGATACTGCGCCGCCACTGCGCCCGTGGCCGTGTCGAGCGTCCACAAGCGGGTGTGCCGGGCGGCCGCGTGCGCGTCCACGTCGGGGTGCGCGAGCGGGCTCTGGAAAGCGAGGTGCAGGCGGCGGCCGTCGTCGGACAGGGCGATCGCTTCGAACCCGCGGTTGACGTGGCGGGTGGCGGCCAGCGCCGGAAGCACGGCGGCCGTCGGGTAGGGCGCATCGGCCACCGTCCGCTCGGCGCCCTGCGGCACCCACCGCATCCGGACTTCGCCGGTCGGCGCGACCTGCAGCAGGGACGGGCCGTACTCGTCGCCGATCCAGATCGTGCCGTCGGGCGCCACCGCGATCCCTTCGCTATCCACCCCGCCGGGATCGGGGGTGTGCGGCGTTCCGTCCACCCTCACGGCGGGCTCCATCCGGCTGTTGACGCTGCCGGGCGTGGGCAGCCCGCTGATCGGCTTACCGTCTCCTCCGGCGAGGGGTAAGGCGCGCACCAGTTCAACCGCGTCGTCCGTCAGGCGCAACTCGGCCAAAGCCGGTCCGATATCAAGCGCCGGCATGACCTTGGCGCCTTTCACCGCGCCGTGCTGCGCCACCGCCTCAAGCCCGTAGGTCTCGACCGCGAGTTCGACCTTGAGGTTGGGCCCGCGATCGCCGACCGCCCATAGCCGCCCGTCGGGCGCCCGGGTCAGGCCGGAGCCGAGGCCGCGCAGGATTCGCAGCCGCCGCTTGGGGCAGGGCAGTTCGGCGAGCAGCTCGTCCTGAAAGCGGAGGCGGGTGATGCTAGGTGCAGTCATGAACAAGCCAACGGTTCGTCAACGGCCGGGGTTGCGCGGGGCGGCAGATGCCCTAGCGGCTGGGGCGTGCACCCGTTTCGCCACACCCCCGCAGCGGCCTTTCTGGTCGGCAGCATCGGCATCGCCCTGTTCTCGGGCATGGACGCGGTGATGAAGGGTCTGGTGCTCGCCATCGGCGCCTTTGCGACCATGTTCTGGCGGAGCTTCGCCACGGTGGGCCTGTCGGCGGCGCTCTATCTGCCGGGGCGCAAGGGTTGGCCAGGCAAGCGGGCACTGCGGCTGCATGTCGCCCGCGGCCTCCTGTCCACGGTCATGGGCCTGCTGTTCTTCTGGGGCATTGGGCGGGTGCCGCTGGCGCAAGCGATCGCGCTGGCCTTTATCGCGCCGCTGATTGCCCTGTATCTCGCCGCCGTCTGGCTTGGCGAGACGGTGGATCGGCGCACAGTGGCCGCCTCGGTGGTGGCGTTCGCGGGCGTGCTGGTCATCTTCCTGGGCCAGGCCCGGGCCGACCTTGGATCCGAAGCCCTGCTCGGCAGCGTGGCGGTGCTGGTGTCGGCAGTATGCTACGCGGTGAACATCATCCTGATGCGGCAGCAGAGCCTGGCGGCGGGACCGCAGGAGATTGCCTTTTTCCAGAACCTGACGGTCTGCGCGGCGCTTTTCGCGGCCCTGCCCTTCGTGGGCGCCGCGCCGCCGCCCGCCGAGCAATGGCCGCCGCTGTTGCTGGCGGCGCTGCTGTCCGTCACCTCCATGCTGCTCCTGAGCTGGGCTTACGCGCGGGCGGAGGCGAGCTACCTGGCGACGACGGAGTACACGGCTTTCCTGTGGGCGGCGCTGTTCGGCTGGCTGTTTTTCGCCGAGCCGGTGTCGGCCTTCACCCTGGCCGGCGCGCTGCTGATCGTGGCGGGCTGCATCCTTGCGGCGCGGCGCCCGCAGCAGGCCTCACCGGCGCTAGAGGCCGTGGCATAGGAGGCGAGCGTGGCTTGGTTTTTCCTCATCCTGGGCGGCCTGTTCGAGGTCGGCTTCACCACCTCGCTGCGCTTCGCGGACGGCTTCCGCAACCTGCCGTGGACAGGCGCCTTTCTCGTCTCGGTCACCCTGTCGATGGTCTTGCTGGAATATGCCGCTCGGACGATCCCGATGGGCACTGCCTATGCGGTGTGGACCGGCATCGGTGCGGTCGGGACCGTGGTCGTCGGCATGGTCTTCTTCGGGGAGCCGGTGACCACGGTGCGGACGCTGCTGATCCTGGGGATCGTCGCGGCGATCGCCGGGCTGAAGCTAACGGCGTAGCGCCGGGGCCGCGAACGCACTCGTCTCGATCGACGGCAGGAAGCGCGCGTTCGGCAGGGGGCCGCGCGCCTGTTCGTAGGCGTAGCCGAGGCTGAGTATATCGCCGTCCCGCCACTTGCCGCCGATAAAGCTGAGGCCCACGGGCAGCCCCTTCACCTGACCCATCGGCACGCTGAGGTGCGGATAGCCGGCGACCGCGGCCAGGCTGCCCGCGCCGCCGCCGCTGATCTGGTCGCCGTTCACCGCGTCGATCTTCCAGGCGGGCGGCATGGTTGGGCCGACCAGGGCGCTGAGTCGGTTGGCGCGAAGGAGACGGTCGATGCCGTTCGGACCGGCCGCGGCGAAGCTCAGCTGGCGCGCGCGGCGGTAGGCGGGGTCGACGGTGCCCTTGGTCGCCTGCGACTGCACGAACAACTCCTGCCCGAACAGCGGCATCTCACGCGCGGCGTTGGCCTGGTTGAAGGCGATCAGCCCCTTGAGGTCGCGCGCGGGCAGCGGGGCCGGGCTGGACTTCAGATAGTCGTTCAGCCCGTCCTTGAACTCGGCCAGCAGCACCTTGAACTCGTTGCCGCCGATCGCGCTGTCGTCGAACTGCTTGATCTCTATGAGCGTTGCGCCCTGCGCCTTGAGCACCGCCAGCGCGCGCTCGAACGGCTCGTCGGTGCCGAAGCCCGCGGCGAAGCGCATCACCCCGATGCGCTTGCCCTTGAGCGCATTTCGGTTGAGGCCGGCGGCGAAGTCGCGCTTGCGCTTGTCGGCCTCGGCGGTGGCCGGGTCGGAAGGGTCGCTACCGGTGATGGCCGAGAGCAGCAACGCCGCCTCGCGCACGGTCGGGGCCATCGGCCCGGCGGTGTCCTGGCTCTTGCTGATCGGGATGATGTGGGTGCGGCTGACCATGCCGACGGTGGGCTTGAAGCCCACGATGCCGTTGATCGCGGCCGGGCAGGTCACCGACCCATCAGTCTCCGTGCCGATCGCCAGCCGGACCAGGCCCGCAGCGACCGCAGTGGCGCTGCCGCTGGAAGAGCCGCACGGGTTGCGGTCGAGCGCATGAGGATTTCGCGTCTGCCCGCCCACCGCGCTCCAGCCCGAGATGGAGCTGGTGGAGCGGAAGTTGGCCCATTCGCTGAGGTTGGTCTTGCCGACGATCACCGTGCCCGCGTTGCGCAGCCGGGTGACCAGCGGCGCGTCGCGGCCGGTGACGTTGCCGAGGAGCGCCAGGCTGCCCGCCGTGGTCGGCAGCGGCCCCGCCATCTCGATGTTGTCCTTGATGAGCACCGGCTGGCCGGTCAGTGGTCCGCGGGGGCCGCCCATGTCCACCCGCGCCGCCTGGGACAGCGCGGTCGGATCGATCGCGATCACCGAGCCGACCCGGCCGTCGATCTGGCGGATTCGCTGCAGCGCCGCGAGGGTCTGGGTCTCGGCAAACCCGAGCGGGCGCGCCCCGACCGGCTGGGAGGGGCGAGCCACACCGCGCGGCTGGGCGAAAGCGGTGGAGGTGGCCGCAAGAACAAGGGCGGCGCTGGCGAGCAGGCGGACGGACAAGCGAAACTCCTTCGCGTTCAGACGCTTCGGCAGATCCTCATTGACCAGCTTCGCGCCGGGCTCAAGCCTCGATCGCGCGGCCTTCGCCGAGCGTCGCGTCCGGCGACTGGAAGGTAACGTCCTTCGCCCGCGCCAGGCCGTCGGTGATGACCTTCAACGCCTCGTCACGCCCGCCCCAGCGGCCGACCCGGGTCCATTTCTCGGGCTCCAGATCCTTGTAGTGGGTGAAAAAGTGGCTGATCTGCTCCATCACGATCGGCGGCAGATGCTCACCCTCGCTGACATCCTGGTAGTAGGGCGAGGTCTTGATCTCCGGCACTGCCAGCAGCTTCTCGTCGCCGCCCGCTTCGTCCTCCAGGAACAGCACGGCGATCGGCCGCGCCCGCACCACACAGCCGGGCATGAACGGCCAACGCGCCATCACCAGGCAGTCCAGGGGATCGCCGTCATCGCCCAGCGTATGCGGAATGAAGCCATAGTTCGCCGGATAGCGCATCGAGGTGTGAAGGATGCGGTCGACGAAGATGGCGCCAGACGTCTTGTCCAGCTCATACTTGACCGGCTCGCCGCCGATCGGGACTTCGATGACGACGTTGACACTTGTCGGCGGGTTGCTGCCCGCTGGTACGAGTTCGAGGTTCACTTGGGCTCCAGAAGGATGTCGAGCGCGCCCCGCTTGGCGCCCACTTTGGTGAAGCGCGGATAGCGCAGGCCCCCGTTCCAGGAAAGGGGCACCAGCCGCACTTCCTCGCCGCGCTTGGTGGTGAGCTGGAGGAGGGCCGAGCCGCCCTTGGCGGTGGTAATGCGCTCCTTGACCGCGGCTTCGTTGTAGGTGCGGCCGTCGACCGCCAGGATCGTTTCCCCGACCACCAGGCCCGCGCGGAAGGCCGGGCTGCCCCAGATCACCTGGGTGATCTTGCCGTCCTTGTCGATCGTCAGGCCGGCGGAGAAGCTGAGGTCGTTGGCCTTGCTGGCCTTCATGGACGCGGCCTGCGCAGCGTTGGGCGTTTCGGCGTAGTCCAGCCGGTAGCCCGAGCGGGTGAAGCCGCCGAGCGGCGCGCCGTCCCCGGTCTGGTTGACGCGCTGGTCGAGGAAGCTGCGCCAATCGTACTGGTAGACGCCGTTCAGCGTGCGCACCACGTCGTCTAAGGTGTAGGAGACCACGCCCCAATCGCCGGGGCGAATGCCGAAAAAGGCGCGGGCGAAATCGTCCATGCCGCGGCGGTTGCCGGTGCCCCCGCGGATGATCGCGTCGGCCTCCGTCCAGATCAGCAGGCCTTCGTTGTAATAGTCTTCCGAGCGCTGCCAGCTGGTCCACGCCTTGGGACGGCGCGCGGAGATGATCGGGTCGTTGGTGGTGTCGACCAGCGGCCGCCACTGCCGTCCCGCCCGCACGTCCAGGGTCGCGGCGATCACCGCCAGCTTGCCCAGCACCTGTTCCTTGGTCGACATGCCCGAGCGCGCTTCGAGCACATGGCCCCAGAACTGCGTCTGCCCCTCGTACAGCCACAACAGGCTGTTGCGCATGGGCGTGCGGAAGTCGGGGGTGAACAGATCGGCGGGGCGGCGGAACTTGCCGTTCCAGCTATGCACGAATTCGTGCGGCAGCAGATTGTGGTCGGGCAGGCTCGCCTGCCAGTCGGTGAAATAGCCGGGGTCGTTCTGGTTCTCGGAGGAGCGGTGATGCTCCAGGCCGATGCCGCCGAGCCGGCCGGTGATGGCATGGAGGAAGTCGTAATGGTCGTAATGGCGGGCGCCGAACAGCCGCAGCGACTGGGTGACGAGGTTGCGGTGCTTCTGCAGCACGTCCGCAGGAACCGCCAGCTCGCTCGGGTGGTCGGCGACGGTGTTGAGGGTGACCCCCTGGCCGAGGTCGTCGGCGCGGAAGTAGCGGCCAGCGAAGACGGGCGAGTCCTGCAGCACCTCGTAGTTGACGGTGCCGTAAGTGACGCGATTGCCCGCCTGGACCGATGGGCGAAGCGCGGTCGCGGCGCGCCAGCCAGCCGGGTAGGCGACGGTGGCGGTCACCGGGATGCGGCGGGTGTAGTAGCCCGCGGGATAGAGCGACACGTCTTCCCATTGGAGGTTGAGCATCTCGCGGGTGACCAGCACCCGGCCCTGGTCCGGGCTGGTTGGGGTCAGGAGCTGAAAGCTGGCCTGTACCTCTTGGACGCCGGCGGGCACGTCGAGGTGGAAGGCGTACACGTCGGCGGGATCGCGGGTCCAGGGCAGCACCTGGTCGCCGGCGCGGAAGGTCAGCCCGGACAGCTTGTCGAGCTCGCCGCGGGGCGCGTGGTTGCCGGGCAGCCACTGCGGGTAGAGCAGGGTCATGCGGCCGGGCTGCACGACGGGGATCGTCTGGCGGATGGTCCAAATGCCCTGGCGGGTGTCGGTCGCGTCCACCTCCAGCCGCACCGTGCCGGGATACGGGATGTCGCGGGCGGCCGGTATGAGGTCGGTAACCGGCAGCGGCTGCGGGGCGGAGTTGCCGGTGGGGACCTGAGCGGAGGCGGCGGTGGCGGCAAGTAGGGCCGCGACGACAGGCAGAAAGCGCATGAGGTGGGTGCCTAGCCTTTGCGTGGGCGAGCGGCTAGGGGCGCCGCGTTGCCCATGGCCAAAATCCAACCACCCCAGCCGGTTCGCGGCACCCAGAGCATGCTTGGCGAGGAGGCCGACCGCTTCCACGCGGTGGTCGCGGCGTTCGACCGGGTGCGGCGGCTGTTCGGGTTCAAGCGGGTCGAGGTGCCGGTGCTGGAGCAGACGGCGGTGTTCGCGCGCTCGCTGGGCGAGACCACCGACGTCGTCTCCAAGGAGATGTACAGCTTCAAGGACCGTTCGGGCGACAGCGTTACCATGCGGCCCGAGTTCACCGCGGGCATCGCGCGGGCCTATCTGTCCGAAGGCTGGCAGCAGTTCGCGCCATTGAAGGTCGCGACGCACGGGCCGGCCTTCCGCTATGAGCGGCCGCAGAAGGGGCGCTTCCGCCAGTTCCACCAGCTCGACGCCGAGATCCTGGGCGCAGCCGAGCCGCAGGCCGACGTGGAAGTGCTGCTGTTCGCCGACCAGCTGCTCAAGGAGCTGGGTCTGGGCGAGACTGCGGTGCTGAAGCTCAACACGCTGGGCGATCCGGAGACCCGCCGGGCATGGCGCGACGCGCTTCACGAGCATTTCCAGGGGCACCGCGATGCGTTGAGCGAAGAAAGCCGCGAGCGGCTGGAGCGCAACCCGGTGCGCATCCTCGACAGCAAGGTGCATGGCGATTGGCCGGTCATCGACAGCGCGCCGGTCATCGACGACTTCCTCACGAGCGAGGCGGGCGAGTTCTTCGGGGCGGTCACCGCCGGGCTCGACTCCGCGGCCGTCCGCTGGGAACGGGCGCCGCGGCTGGTGCGCGGGCTCGATTACTACCGCCACACCGCCTTTGAGTTCATGACCGACACGCTGGGCGCGCAGGGCACGGTGCTCGCGGGCGGGCGGTACGACGGGCTGGTCGAGGCGCTGGGCGGACCGCATACGCCGGCGATCGGCTGGGCGGCGGGGATTGAGCGACTGAGCATGATGATTGCGGCGCCCGAGCCCGAGCGGCCCGAAGCGGTGCTCGTGCCCCTGGGCGAGCGGGCCCAAGCGGCGGCCGTTCGCCTGCTGGCCGATCTTCGCTTGCGGGGTATCGCCATCGACATGGCGTATCGCGGCAACATGAAGAAGCGGATGCAGCGGGCCGCGGCAACCGGCGCCGGCTTCGCGCTGATCATCGGCGAGGACGAACTTGAGGCCGAGGCGGCGCAGGTCAAGGACCTGAAGACAGGCGAGCAGCGGGCAGTGGCCTTTGCGCTGCTGGAAGCGTCCATCCGGGCATGAACGGCATTTCCTCGGCGCGGATCGTCCAGATCGAGGCGAAAAAGGCGGAGCTCGCCGAGGCGCTGGCGGCGGGCGACCTGCCGCCGGACGAGTTCGTGCGCCTGTCCAAGGAATATGCGCAGATCGAGCCGGTCGCAGCGGCGGCCCGCGAGGTGCGCCGCCTGCGGGCGGAGCGCGAGAGCCTGACCGCCATGACCCGCGACGGCGACGAAGAGCTCCGGGCGATGGCGACCGAGGAGCTCGGACAGATCGAGGAGCAGCTGCCGCGAGCCGAGCGAGCCCTCGCCCTTCAGCTGCTCCCGCGCGACGCCGCGGACGAGCGCGCGGCCATGTTGGAAGTGCGCGCGGGGACTGGCGGCGACGAGGCGGCGCTGTTCGCGGGCGACCTCCTGCGCATGTACCAGCGCTTCGCCGAGGAGCAGGGCTGGCGCTTCGAGCTGATCTCCGCCAGCTCGGCCGATGTGGGCGGCTACAAGGAGGCGGTGGCCTCGATCAGCGGCGCGGGCGTGTTCGCGCGGCTGAAGTTCGAGAGCGGCGTGCACCGCGTCCAGCGCGTTCCCGCGACGGAAAGCGGCGGGCGCATCCATACCTCGGCGGCAACCGTCGCGGTGCTGCCGGAGGCGGAGGACGTCGACGTGCAGATCGACGACAAGGACCTGCGCATCGACGTGTACCGCTCGTCGGGACCGGGCGGCCAGTCCGTGAACACCACCGACAGTGCCGTCCGCATTACCCACCTGCCGACCGGCCTGGTGGTCATCCAGCAGGACGAGAAGAGCCAGCACAAGAACAAGGCCAAGGCGCTGAAGGTGCTGCGCACGCGGCTGTTCGAGCTGGAGCGCGAGCGGCTGGCCAGCGAGCGGGCGGGCGCGCGCAAGTCGATGGTCGGCTCCGGCGACCGGTCCGAACGCATCCGCACCTACAATTTCCCGCAGGGGCGGGTCACCGACCACCGGATCAACCTGACCCTGCACAAGCTGCCCGAGATACTAGAAGGTCCGGGTCTCCGCGAACTCACGGAAGCGCTAACTGCGGAAGACGAAGCGCAGCGGCTCGCGGGGCTGGAAGAGGCGTGAAGCCGGTCGAGCGCGCGCTGGCGGAAGCGGCGCGGGCGTTGGCCGAGGTCAGCGACACGCCGCGGCTGGATGCCGAGCTGCTCATGGCTCGCGCGCTTGGGATAGAACGCGAGCAACTGCTGCTATGGCCGCCTGCTGATGAAGTGCCGGCCGCCTTCCAGGACTCCGTCGAGCGCCGCCGCTCGGGTGAACCGGTCGCCTACATCGTCGGCCGCCGAGGCTTCTGGAACATCGAGCTGGAGGTGGGTCCCGGCGTGCTGATCCCTCGCCCGGACAGCGAGACCTTGATCGCCGCCGCAGTGCGGCACTTCGCGGGGAGCGGCGGGCCGCGGCGCGTCCTGGATCTCGGCACCGGACCGGGTACGCTGCTGCTCGCCGCGCTCGATCAATGGGCCGGCGCGACCGGACTCGGGATCGACAGCAGCGAACGGGCGCTCGGCTATGCCCGGGCGAATGCCGCGCGATTGGGCTTGGCTGGGCGCGCCGACTTCCGGCTGGGCGATTGGGCCGGGGGCATCGACGAGCGCTTCGACCTGCTACTGTGCAATCCGCCCTACGTGGCGACGCACGCGGCGCTTGGGCTTGGCGTTGCCGAGCATGAGCCCGCCGGCGCGCTGTTCGCCGGTGGCGACGGCCTGGACGAGTATCGCCGTCTTGCGCCGGCGATCGGGAGGCTGATCGCCCCGACCGGGCTGGCGGCGGTGGAGATCGGCGCCGACCAGGGCGAAACTGCCGCTGCATTGTTCGCGGCTCACGGTCTCCAACCTGTCCTAGAACGGGACTTGGGCGGCCGGCCCCGAGCGCTCCTGATCCAGGTCAAGCAATATTAGCTTGGAAAGCCGTGCGATCCGCATTACATCGTCAGTCAGCAACGGGGCCGCCTCACGCACTACAAGGCCTGACGCCACCCGCGGCTACCCCCGACGAAATCGGTCGTGGCAGCGCCGCTCAAGCGCTCCGACAGAACGACTTTGGGGCAACACGGCGCTTTCCGGCACCGTGCTGCCGCTGCGCGCCGGGGCAGGGTTGTCCCGCGCTGTGGAGAAAGCAAGCGCCAGTGCGACAAGGAATAAGCATTTGATGAACAATCGCCAGCAGGGTGGCCGCCGTCGCGGTCGCGGTGGGCAGCGTCCGCCGGGCGCTCCGGGGAACGGGGGGAACGGTCGCGACACTCGGCAGCGGGGCAATGCCGCCCAGCTGCTGGAGAAGTACAAGAGCCTGGCGCGCGACGCCCAGCTCGCCGGCGACCGGGTGCAGACTGAATACTACCTGCAATTCGCCGACCATTATTTCCGCGTGCTTGGCGAAACCCGCTCCCGCTTCGAGGAGCAGCGGCGCGGCCGCGACGACTACGACGACGAGGAAGATTACGACGACGAGGCGATGGAGGCCGACGGTGACGACCGCCAGGAGCCGCAGCGTCCGCCGCAGCGCGACGTACAGCCGCCGCGAAGCGGACGCAGCGATGGCGATGGTGACGGTCAACCGCGGAGCCGCCGCAACGAAGGCGACGGCGATGGCCGCCCCGAGCGGTTCGCACGCGAGGACCGCGGCGAACGGCGTGGGCGCCGGGACCGCTTCAACGGCGAGCGTTACAACGGCGGGAACGGGAACGACTCCGAACCGTCGGAGGCTGAAGAAGCGGAACCGCGGCTCGTAGCCGACATCCTGCCGCCTGCCATCGGCGTGGCCGCGGACCCGGCGGAAACGATCGATACTGCCGAGCAGGAGGAAGCTCCCCGCCCGCGCCGCCGGACCCGGCGCCCGCGGGTGGCCGAAGGCGGCGACGAGATCGCGCCGGCTGCCTGAAGCGGGGGTACATGCGGTAAGCAGAGGGCGGCGGGTGCGAACTCGCCGCCCTTTCTGTTGGGTACCGGCAGCGGCCTCGGGGCGCTGTCACAAAACGGAAAGAAGGCCGTAACCGACGCGACGCGGCCTCGTCCTACCCACCCCTTGTCGGCGGCCGCAGAGAGTCGCCCGAGGGGACACCAGATGACCACCAAGAGTTTCGCGCTCACCGCCACCGCGGTGCTGACGCTGGCCATTCCTTCCATGGCGGATGCACGCACCCAGATGAGGGCGGTGGGCTCGTCCACCGTTTATCCGTTCTCCAAGGCCGTGGCCGAGCGGGTCGCCCGCGCCAACCCGCGGCTGGGCACACCGATCATCGAGTCGACCGGCACCGGTGCGGGCATGAAGCTGTTCTGCGCTGGGGTGGGCGCGCGTTTTCCCGACGTGGTCAATGCCTCGCGGCGGATGAAGGCTTCGGAAGCCAAGCTATGCGCCAGCAACGGCGTCAGCCGGGTCACCGAAGTGCAAGTCGGGCTAGACGGCATCGCCATCGCGACCGCGCGCGCCACGCCGCTTGCCAACCTGACCCAGCGCGAGATCTACCTAGCGATCGCCAAGACGCCGTTTGGCAAGCCCAATCGGGCGCGCACCTGGAAGGACGTCAACGGGCGGCTGCCCGCCATTCCGATCCGGGTCATGGGCCCGCCGTCCACCAGCGGCACCCGCGATGCGCTGGGCGAGCTGATCATGACGCCGCCGTGCGAGGCCAATGCCGGCATGGCCGCGATGAAAAAGGCGAACGAAGCCAAGTTCAAGGCGATCTGCACCGCTGTCCGCACCGACGGCGGCTACATCGAGGCGGGCGAGAACGACAACCTCATCGTCCAGAAGCTCGCGGCGAACCCGGGCTCGGTCGGCGTGTTCGGCTACAGCTTCCTCGAGGAGAACGCCTCCAAGGTGAAGGGCATCGCCATTAACGGCGTGCAGCCGAGCTACGCTACCATCAGCAGCTTCCGCTACCCGGGCGCCCGGCCGCTCTACGTGTACGTCAAGAACGCGCACGCCGCGGCCATTCCGATGGTGCGCGCCTTTGTCGCCGAGTTCACCAAGGAAAGCGCGATGGGGCCGCGCGGCTACCTGCTCTCCATGGGAATGGTCGCAGCGCCTACCCACGTGCGCGCCCGCTCGCAGCAGGCCGCCCGGAATCTGGCGCCGCTGAACTTGGCTGCGCTCAAGTAGCGGCAACAAGCAGGATCAAAGCTCGCGCGCCTTCTTAACGGGAGGCGCGCACGCCCTCAAAGGGGGGCACCGGGGGACAAGGGAACGATACATGACGACCAAGACCATCTTCGCGGCGCTGCTGTGCGGCAGCGCCATCGCTGTGGCGGCGCCGGCTAGCGCGCAGGACGCGTCCGGCCAGCCTCCTGAGGCGCAGCAGGAGCCGACCCAGCCCGATTCGTCGGACGCGACTGCCGACGCGGCCATCGCCAATGCCGCACCCGTGGACGATGCCCAGGCCAGGATCGAGCTGCTTCAGCAGCAGGTCGAAGCGCTCCAGGAATCGCTTGCGGAACTGCAGAAAGGCATGGTCAAGACGACCCCGAGCTGGAAGGGCGCCCCGCAGTTCGAGGACAAGGACGCCGGCTGGTCGTTCAAGCCGCGCGGCCGCATCCAGTATGACGCCGGTTACGTGTCCAACCCCGACGATGCGATCGCCACCCGCAATCTCGGCTTCAACAGCCGGGCGCGGCGCATCCGGCTTGGCGCGGAAGGCACCATCCCGGGCGGCTTCGGCTACAAATTCGAGATGGATTTCGCCAATGCCAGCGTCGGCTTCGGCGACGTGATTCTGACCTACCAGCCCAAGGACAAGCCCTACAACTTCATCGTCGGCAATCATGAGACCTGGAACGGCCTGGAGCAGATCTCGAGCTCGCGCTTCCTGTCGTTTGTGGAGCGGGCGGCGTTCGACGACGCGTTCCTCAACACGCGGAGGATCGGAGGATCGGTCGGCGTGGCCAACGCGGCCGGCGACCTGCGCTTCAACGCCGGATTGTTCACCGCACACTCGATCGACTCCAGCTTCGACAACGACGGTTGGATCGGGGCCGCGCGTGCCGTTTATTCACCGCTGATGGGCACCACCCAGCTCCACTTCGGCGCCAACTTCCAGCACCGCGAGTTCCAGTCCAACAACGGCGCCACAGCCTCGACCTCGACCGGCGCGCCTTCGACCAACCAGCTGGCCCGCTACCGCGCGCGCCCGTTCACCCAGACCACCGACGTCCGTTTCGTGGACACCGGCAACTTCGCGGCAAAGAGCGACAACATCTTCGGCCTGGAGTTCGCGGCGATCGCCAAGTCGCTGCACTTCGCGTCGGAGGGTCAGTACCTCAAGAGCAACGCCTACGGTGAGGGCGACAGCTTCGACGGCTCCGACCCGGCCGACGTGCTCGATCTATTCCCCACGCCGGCCGTGCTGGTCCCCGATGGCGACCCGAGCTTCTGGGGCGGCTATATCGAGGCCGGCTACTTTCTTACGGGCGAGACCCGCGGCTACCGCAACGGCCAATGGGATCGCACCAAGGTTCTCAAGCCCTTCAGCAAGGGCGGCTGGGGTGCGCTGCAGTTGAACGGGCGGCTCGATTACCTCGATCTCGACTCCAATCGGCTCAAGAACGGCTTGTCGAACAACTTCGTCACTGGGGTCGGGACGCCGTCCCTGGGTCTTGGCCGCGGCGGCAAGCAGCTTGGCCTGCTCGGCAGCCTGATCTGGATTCCGGAGGATTACTTCCGCGTCTACTTCCAGTACGCCCGGGCGCAGATCACCGGAGGACCGCAGGCCGCCGTTATCGAGCCGGACTCGGGCAGGCCGGTCGACGAGCGCAAATATGGCGTCGACACGGTCACGGCACGCGCCCAGATCGACTTCTGAGCCGTCGCACCCGGATCGCGGCGAGGCCTTTCTGCCACAGGTAGGAAGGCCTTTGCTGCATCCGGGCCACGCCTAGTTGACAGTTCATGTGACAGTGTATCTCCTGCCCGCTCGGACATGGTCGGGAGGTTGTATGCGTAAGATTCTCGCCGCCGTTCTGGCCGCCGTTGCAGTTCCGGCTGCGGCGCAGTTGCTGCCTTCACCCGGGCAGACTGCCCAAGGCGACGTCGCGGTCACCATCTACAACAACAATCTGGCGCTGGTTCAGGACCGGCGCGAACTGAGCCTGCCGGGCGGCCGCTCGCGCCAGGAGTTCCCCGACGTTTCGGCGCAGATCCGCCCCGAGACAGTGACGCTGACGGGGAGCGGCGTCGGCATTGTCGAACAGAACTTCGACTTCGACCTATTGTCGCCCCGCGCGCTGATGACCAAGGCCGTGGGGCAGCAGGTGACGCTGGTCCGGACCAACCCCGCGACCGGCGCCGAGACCCGCGAGCGGGCGACGGTGCTGGCGGCCAACGAGGGTGTGGTGCTGCAGATCGGCAATCGGATCGAGGTGCTGCGCGACGACAGCCTGCCGGTAAGGGTGGTGTTCGACGAGGTGCCCGACAACCTTCGGGCGCGGCCGACATTGTCTGTCACCTTGGAGGCGAACCGCAGCGGACGGCAGCCGGTAACGCTGACCTATCTGACGCCGGGCCTCGGCTGGGCGGCGGACTATGTCGCGCTGTTCGACGAGGGCGCCGGGCGGATGGACGTCCAGGGCTGGATCACGCTGACCAACAACAGCGGCACGCCCTACGTGAACGCCAGCACGCTGCTGGTGGCGGGATCGGTCGGGCAGAGGCAGCCGAACTACCGCGAATATGGCGGCTATCCACCACTGCCTCCGCCGCCGCCCCCGGGCATGCCCCTGCGCCGGCCGGGACCGGAGACCGCGGGGCGCGAGCGGCTCGCCGACTTCTATCTCTACCCGCTGCCGGTCCGCACCACCATCGCCAACGCCCAGACCAAGCAGGTCAGCTTTCTCGATGTAAGTGGAACACCCGCCCAGCGCGCGTTCGAGTATCGTAACCCTTGGCTCGGCACCCAGGAGCAGGCGGTTAGCGCCAACACCGTGCTGCGCTTTTCGACCTTGCGCGACCAGGGCCTTGGCGACGCGCTGCCCGCGGGAACTGTCCGGGTGTACCAGCGCGACGCCCGCGGCACGCCGCAGTTCGTCGGGGAAAGCGCGATCGGCCACACGCCGATGGGCTCCACCCTCGGGCTGACCACCGGCCAGGCGTTCGACATCAAGGTGCAGCCGGTGGTCGAGCAGCGCGAGCGGGTGAGCAGCGACGGCTCGCGCTGGCGGACGGCCATGCGCTACCGCCTGACCAATGCTTCGCCGCGTGCCGTCACGGTGATCGTCTTCCAGGACGGTCTATGGGGCGACACCCGAATCCTTGCCGAAAGCCAGAAGAGCGAGCGCAACAGCGCGGACGCGGTGATCTGGCGGGTGGCGGTGCCGGCTAATGGCGAAGCCAGCGTCACCGCGACCTTCGACAGCCGCTACTAGGGCGATGCGCCTACTCGCCGCGCTGGCGCTGCTCATGGCTCCGCTGCCTGCGACAGCGCAGTCGGTCGCTACCTCGGCCGGGCCAGACGCGGTCAAAGTGACAGTCTACCGCAACCTCAACCGCAGCAGCGACGAGCGGCTGAGCCTCGACTGGCTGGGCGGTTATGCCCTGATCAGCGAGACCCGCACCGTGAACCTGCCCGCCGGCGCCAGCGACCTCCGCTTCGAGGGCGTGGCCGGAGGCATCGTTCCGCAAAGCGCGATCGTGTCCGGTCTTCCCGACGGCATCGTCGAGCGCAACCGCGACGCCTTTCTGTTGTCACCCGGAACCCTGCTCGACCGTTCGCTCGGACGCCGCGTCCAGCTCCGCCGCACCAGCCGGGCAACGGGGCGGGTGACGGAGCAGGAAGTCGTGATCCGCTCGGGCGCGGACGGGGCGGTGGTGCTGCAAACGCCCGCGGGGTTCGAGGCGCTGCGCTGCTCGGGGCAGGCCGAGACCTTGGTCTACCCGGGGGTGCCGTCCGGGCTGTCGGCCAAACCGACCCTGTCCGTGCGGGTGCGCAACGCGCAACCAGTCAACGCTCGGATTACCCTGTCCTATCTCGCCACCGGCTTCGACTGGCAGGCCAACTACATCGCCAGGCTGTCGGCCGATGCGACACGAGTGGACCTGTTCGCCTGGCTGACCCTGGCCAGCACGGACGAGACCAGCTTTCGCGCCGCGGAAACCAGCGCAGTGGCCGGCCGGCTCAACCGCGAGGATGCGCAGGTGCCCCCGTCCGAGTCGCGGCCGATCCGGCTGGAGTGCTGGCCCGAGGCCAAGACCAGCGACGTGCCCGCGACCCCGGTGCCGGTCACGGCCGTGTCCGCGGCCGCCCCGCCGCCGCCGCCGCCTCCGCCTGCGCCAGAGCGCGGCGGCGACGAGATCGTGGTGACGGGCTCCCGCATCGTGGCGCGGCAGGAGCAGCTCGGCGACGTCAAGCTTTACCGCATCCCCGAGCCGGTCACCGTCGCCGCCAACAGCCAGAAGCAGGTCGCGCTGCTGGAGCGGTCCGCGGTGCAGGTCCGCACCGCCTATCGGACCATGGTCACTGCGGACAGCGCCGGGTCCGACCGGCTGGCGACCCGGGTGCTGCTGACCCGCAATCGGACGGCGGAAGGCCTGGGCTTGCCGCTGCCCGCTGGGCGGGTTGCCCTGTTCGGCACGCGCGAGGGCCGCCCGATCCTGCTCGGTGAAGGCTCGCTCGGCGACCTGGCGATCGGCGAGGACGTTGAGATCGCGTTCGACCAGTCACCAGGCGTCAGGACGCGCCTGACCAAGGTCGCGGACGACCGCTACGAGCTGACCGTCTTCAACGACTCGCCGGGCACGATCCGCCATGAGGCGCAGCTGTTCACCGGCGACGACCGGGTGGTTGCGGCCGTCCGCCTCGAGCGGCGCAATGGGCGGCCGCTATGGGCGGCAACGATCCCTGCGAACGGCAGCCGGACGCTACGCTATAGCGTCAGCCGCTAGCGGCTGGGGCGCCTCGACCGGGCGCGGCCGGTTGTTCTCGTCCAGCGCGACAAAGGTGAACAAGCCTTCGGTGACCTTGATCTGCTGCTGCCCGCGATCCCGGTGGGCGATCACCTCGATGCGGATGACCATGGAGGTGCGGCCAAGCTTTTCGACGTCCGCGTAGACCGAGATGAGGTCGCGCAGCTCGATGGGGGCGATGAACTCCATCCGCTCGATGGCCACGGTGGCGACGGGCCCCTGCGCGCGGCGGGAGGCGACGATGCCGGCCGCGATGTCCATCTGGGAGAGGACCCAGCCGCCGAAGATATGGCCGTTGGCGTTGATGTCGCTGGGCCCGGGTACCACCCGCAGGATGGCATTCTTCTTAAGATCGTTGGTCAAAGGTCGTCCTCGATTGTTTGTTCGCCGGAGTGGTGGTGCGCTTGCTCGTCGTGCCCGGAACCGGAGCTGACGAAGGCCAAAGTCATCAGCGCCGCACCTAGCAGCACGGACAGGCCGGCGCCCAGCGCGGTGGCGATCAGCATATGGATGCGGATCTCCGGCTCGCCCCGGGCGACGAACCACACGGCTAGCGCGGCCGCAAGGATCGCAGCCAGGCTCATCCAGCGCATGATCCGCCGAAAGCGCCGCCACGCCGAGCCGCGCGGGCTAGGAACCGGATCGGGGATGGGCATGCACTTCCCTTTGGGCGGGAGGCATGGGAGTATCAAGCCCATCGGCGACTCTGCCCAAGGAGAAGAGCGATGACCATAGCGGCGGTGCTCGGACACAAGGGTCGGGAAGTCGCCACGGTGGAGCCGGGCGCCAGCCTGCAGGCGGCCGCGGCCGAGCTCGCGCGCCGCAGGATCGGCGCGCTGCTGGTCATGGAAGGCGGCCAAATCGCGGGCATCCTGTCGGAGCGCGACATCATCGGATGCCTGGCGGCGCACGGGGCCGACCTCACGCACCGGATGGTCGGGGACGCGATGACCGCCGACGTGATCACGGTCGAGCCGAGCCTGCCGGTGCTGGCGGCCCTGGCGCTTATCACCAGGCGCCGGGTGCGCCACCTGCCGGTCGTCGATGGCGGCGCGCTGGTCGGGATCGTCTCGATCGGCGATCTCGTGAAGTTCCGAATGGAGCGGATCGAGGCTGAAGCCGACGCGATGCGCGCATATATCCAGAACTGCTGAGCGGTCGGCTCAGCTAAGCATGCGCTCGCTCGGACAGCCGCATGTCCGAGGAAGGTACTGGAAAAAGAGAACTTTGGGCTTGAAGCGAGCGGCGGTGCCGCTAAATGGTGCTTCAGCGACGGGGCGCCGACGGAAACGGAAGCGCTTCGGGCAAGCGGACTGCATGGTTCGACATCTGGCTTTGTCACAAAAGCGAAAAAGGGTGTTGACGGGCTGAAGAGCCCACCATATATGCCGCTTCACAGCAGCGGGGACGGCCCTCCCGGGTCGGTCTTCGTTTCGCGTCTCTCTCAGTCGGACCACCGGCGCCCGGAACCACAAGGACCGGGTAGGAAAACGCGTCGGCTCTTTGACATTGTTGGTTTAGATGAAGGGACATGCGGGCGGCGGCTCGGTCACCTGGAGCCTCTGGGTTCAGGTTGGTCGATAAAGCTAAGCCGTTCCAATTGTCCTCATACGCAAACACACCAGTTTGTATATTTGTGCAGGAACGGCTCCCAGAGATGCCGGTCCGCCTGGGTTATTCCACTCGGACGGATCGTACATCAACTTGAGAGTTTGATTCTGGCTCAGAACGAACGCTGGCGGCATGCCTAACACATGCAAGTCGAACGAGACCTTCGGGTCTAGTGGCGCACGGGTGCGTAACGCGTGGGAATCTGCCCTTCGGTTCGGAATAACTCAGGGAAACTTGAGCTAATACCGGATGATGACTTCGGTCCAAAGATTTATCGCCGAGGGATGAGCCCGCGTAGGATTAGCTTGTTGGTGGGGTAAAGGCCTACCAAGGCGACGATCCTTAGCTGGTCTGAGAGGATGATCAGCCACACTGGGACTGAGACACGGCCCAGACTCCTACGGGAGGCAGCAGTGGGGAATATTGGACAATGGGCGAAAGCCTGATCCAGCAATGCCGCGTGAGTGATGAAGGCCTTAGGGTTGTAAAGCTCTTTTACCCGGGATGATAATGACAGTACCGGGAGAATAAGCTCCGGCTAACTCCGTGCCAGCAGCCGCGGTAATACGGAGGGAGCTAGCGTTGTTCGGAATTACTGGGCGTAAAGCGCGCGTAGGCGGCTTTGTAAGTTAGAGGTGAAAGCCCGGGGCTCAACTC
>NZ_CADCVZ010000009.1 GCF_902806265.1 uncultured Sphingomonas sp.
CTCGTAAGAGGAAACAAGCGCGCGCTCGAATACGCAGTGTTCCTCAGCGCCGACGCGCGTGATGGGGTTCTTACTTCTATACAGGAGTGGCGCGCCCGGTAGGATTCGAACCTACGACCTCAAGCTTAGAAGGCTCGTGCTCTATCCAACTGAGCTACGGGCGCGTTTGGCTTGCCTAACCGGCGGATGCGATTAAGCAAACAGGTTGCTCGTTCATCCTCGATTAAAGAGATCGGGAGCTGTATGCGGTGTCGATCTGGGGGTTGATTGATGGGAGTCTCGAACGCATTCGCCTTCATGGCGCTACTGGCTGCTCCGGCCGCCGCGGACGCCGTAATCATCGTGGTGTACACCGAGCCCATGAGCCTTGAGCAGCGGGCGGTGGTGCTGGGCTCGTCCGGGCCCGATCGGCTGATCCACTGTTCGACGCCGCCTGCTGTTCGCCAGTGCCGGGAAGTGCCGATCAAGCGGAAGCGCTAGGCGAGGGCGGTCTCGAGCAGGCCTTCGAACAGCCTGCGCCCATCGGTGTTGCCATGAGCTTCCTCGACCGCCCGCTCGGGATGCGGCATCATGCCCAGGACATTTCCGCCATCGTTGACGATCCCGGCGATGGAGTTGGCCGAACCGTTCACGGCACCCGAGTAGCGGAACGCAACGCGGCCCTCGCCCTCCAAACGCTGCAACGTCTCGGCGTCGGCCTGGTAGCTGCCGTCATGGTGGGCCACGGGCACCGTGATGCGCTCCCCGGCGCGATAGCGGGAGGTGAATAGGGTTTGGCTGTTTTCAACACTGAGCTCGACCGGGCGGCAGACGAAGCTCAGCCCTGAGTTGCGCATCAGCGCACCCGGGAGCAGGCCCGTTTCGGTCAGGACTTGAAAGCCGTTGCAGATGCCCAGCACCGGAACGCCGCGGCCCGCTGCCTCGGCCACCGCGCGCATCACCGGCGAGCGCGCCGCCATTGCTCCCGAACGGAGGTAATCGCCGTAGGAGAAGCCGCCCGGAATGCCGATGAAGTCGAGGCCGCTCGGCAGCTCGCTTTCGCGGTGCCAGACCATGTGCGGCTTGACCCCCGTGACCTGGTTCAGCGCCACTGCCAGGTCGCGGTCGCAGTTGGAGCCAGGAAAGACGATCACCGCGCTGTTCACCAGCCTACCCCAGTCGCTCGACGCGGAAGTTTTCGATAACCGTATTGGCAAGCAGCTTGCGGCACATCTGCTCGATCTCGCCGTCGTCTGTGCCCTCGGCCAACTCCAGTTCAATGAGCTTGCCGGCACGCACGTCCCGTACGCCGTCGAAACCGAGCCCTTTCAGGGCGTGGTGGATGGCCCGGCCCTGTGGATCGAGCACGCCGGACTTCAGGGTCACGAACACGCGGGCCTTCATCGGCTTTGGTCCTTGGGGAGAATGGAAGCGGCGCCGATATGCCGCCGGTGCTTGGGCGAGGCAAGCTTTACCGTCTGTTTACCCTGGCTGGTGCAGGTGGTCGCGGGGGAAGTGGAGGGCGACAATGAGCTTTATCGCGCTCGGCGCATTTATGATGATCCTGGGCTTCGGCAAGGCTTATGGTGCCTGGTCGGACGCCGGCGGGCAGCTGCATATCACCGTGATCATCTGCTTCCTGCTGGGCGCCGTCTGCGGCTATAAGGCCCGCGGCTAGAGCCATCCTTCACGGCGGTACCATTGCGCTGTCTCCGCTAGCCCGCGAGGCGCCGGAACCTCTGGCTGCCACAATTCCGGCGGCGGCTTGCGCGACGGATCGCTGACCCAGTCAGGGTGGCAGAAGTAGGCCGCACGGTCAGGCGTCAGCTTCGCCCGGTCGCGCCGTACTGCCCGATCGATCCGCGCGGCGGCCCGCAGCACGGCCGCCGGAACATGGAACAGGAAGGGCCGGCGATCCGCCGAGGCGCCGATCATGCGGGCGAAGTCCTTGTGGCTGTACCCGCCCGGCTGGTCGTCATCGGGTTCGTAGGTGACCCGGGATGGGGTTCGCGGCTCCGCCAGGCGCAGCAGCAGGCGGGCGAGGTCGTCAGCATGGATCAGTGACAGCCGTCCGGCGGGCGGCAGCGGCATGATCCCGGTCGACGCGGCTTTGAACAGCTCGAGCATCTCGCGGTCGCCAGGGCCGTACACTGCGGGCGGACGAACCACGGCCCAGTCGAGGCCCGAGCCGGTCACCAGCCGCTCGCCCTTGGCCTTCGACCCACCGTAGATCGAGAGCTCCGGCTCCCGCGCGGCGAGGCTGGACACGTGAACGAAGCGGCGCACCCCGGCGGCTGTTGCGGCGGCGAGGACAGCAAGGGTGCCCGCAACGTTGCCCGCCTCGAAGCCGGCCGCGGTTGGCGCGTTCACGATCCCCGCGATGTGAACCACCGCGTCGGCATCATGCACCAGGCGATGAAGAGCTTCGCGCTGGTCTAGCGCGCCTTCGATCCACTCAACCCCGTCGCGAGGCGGCTGCGGCCGCCGGGTCAAAGCCTTGATGCTGTGCGGACTTGCTTCGGCCAAGGTCAGCAGCCGGCCGCCGACGAAGCCCGTGCCGCCGGTCACCGCCAGCCTCAAAGCGGCGACCATGCCCGCTCTCCGGTACCCTCCTGCTGCTCCGCCCCGCGATCCTCGCCCAGCTTCTCGACGATGGTATCGAGCAGAGCGTCAACGCCGTCACCGGTTGCGGCCGAGATGATCAGCGGGTCGCCTCTGCCTATGCTGCGAATTGCGGCCTTGGCTGCCCCAAGGGCGTCGGGGTCGGCCAGGTCGGCACGGCTAAGCGCTACCACTTCGGCTTTGGCCTCCAGGCCCGCGCCATAGGCCTCCAGCTCGGACCGGATGACGGCGTAAGCCTCGCCCGGATCATCGCCAGCCGCGTCCACCAGATGCAGCAGCAGCTTGCACCGCTCTACATGACCCAGGAAGCGGTCGCCGATCCCGGCACCCTCGGCCGCGCCCTCGATCAAGCCCGGGATGTCGGCCAGCACGAACTCGCGGCCCTTGTGGCGGACCACGCCGAGCTGGGGGCGGAGGGTGGTGAAGGGATAATCTCCAACCTTGGCGGCGGCGTTGGTCGTGCGGTTGAGGAAGGTCGACTTGCCGGCGTTGGGCAAGCCGACCAGCCCGACGTCCGCAAGCAGCTTCAGCCGCAGCCATACCCACAGCTCCTCGCCCGGCCACCCCTGCTGGTGCTGGCGCGGCGCGCGGTTGGTGGACGTTTTGTAGCTGGCGTTGCCGCGGCCGCCGTCGCCGCCCTTCAGGAAGACCAGCCGCTGGCCTACTTCGGCGAGGTCGGCGAGCAGGGTCCGGTCCTCGTCGTCCGCCAGGATCTGCGTGCCGACCGGGACCTTGATCACCAGATCCTCGCCGCCCGCTCCGGTGCGGTTGGACCCGGCGCCGCCCTTGCCGCGAGGCGCCCGGAAGTGCTGGGTGTAGCGGAAATCGATCAGCGTATTCAGGCCCGGCACCGCTTCGAACACGATGTCGCCGCCCTTGCCGCCCTCGCCGCCGTCGGGCCCGCCATATTCGATGTACTTCTCGCGCCGGAAGCTGACGGCACCCGGCCCGCCCGCGCCCGACCGGAGGAAGATCTTAGCCTGGTCAAGGAAATGCATGGGGCGCCATGTAGGCAACCGGCCGGGCAAAGACCACCGAAGCGCTTCAGCTGAAGAAGCGGTACAGCCCGTAGCCGCTGGTCAAGGTCAGCACGATGCCGACCAGTACCAGCAGCTTGTCGGCTTCGATCCGTTTGGCAACCAAGGCACCGAGCGGCGCCGCAAGGATGCCGCCGATAAGCAGGCCGATCGTCGCGCGCGTAAAGGTTTCCCAGCCAAGCGTGAACAGAAAGGTGGCGGAGATAGTTACCGTCAGGAAGAACTCGGCCGTGTTGACCGTGCCAATGGTGGTGCGCGGAGTCGCGCCCTGGACCATCAGGTTGGAGGTAACGATCGGACCCCAGCCGCCGCCGCCTGCCGCATCCAGGAAGCCGCCGACCAGCCCGAGCGGCTCGACCACCTTGGGCTCGCGTTCCACATGGCGGTGGGTGGCTCCGCGCCACAGCAGGTAAAGGCCGATCAGGGAAAGGTAGCCGAGCACGATCGGCCGCGCCGTTTCCGCGTGCAGGTTGCTGATGACATAGGCGCCGAGAACGCCGCCGACGATGCCGGGCAAGACGATCCGGAAGAACAATTTCCAGTTCACGTTGCGATGCGCGACATGGCTGATGGCGCTCACCCCAGTGGTGAAGCTTTCCACCGTATGCACTCCTGCCGAGGCAGCGGCCGGCGGCACGCCAAGCCCGACCAAGAGGGTCGAGCTGATCACTCCGTAAGCCATGCCCAAGGCGCCGTCGATCAACTGCGCCGCGAAGCCGATCAGGATGAACGGGAGCAGGGCAGCGGGATCGGCAAACAGTTCCGTGATGGTGGCCCCCGTTCCTAATCTTCGCCCGCTGCATTGCCGCAAGCGTTCGCCGGCGACAAGGTGGCTGCACTAGCTGCCCGGCGGCCTTGGTGCATGAGCAGCGGGCCCAGCCACCGATGCTGGCAATCGCAGCGGCATCGCCTTACATTATCGGCAACGGTCACAAGAGAGCATCGCCTTGCCGCTGGCGCTTTTCGATTACCTAGACTCGGTCAAGGCGCGCGACCCGGCGGCGCGGAGCCGCTGGGAAGTGTTGCTCTACCCGGGCGTGCTGGCGCTCGGCTTACACCGTGTGGCCCACTGGCTGTTCGCGGGCCGGCTGTTCTTTCTGGCACGCTTCGTCAATCACCTTGCACGTTTCCTGACCGCCATCGACATCCATCCCGGCGCGACCATCGGCCGCAATTTCTTCATCGACCATGGCTTCACGGTGATCGGAGAAACGGCGCAGATCGGCGACAACGTCACTATCTACCAGAACGTCACTTTGGGCGGGACCAATCCGTCAACCGGGGTCGGAGGCAAGCGGCATCCCACCTTGAATGACGGCGTGGTGATCGGCTCGGGCGCGCAGGTGCTGGGGCCGATCGAGGTCGGCGCCGGGGCGCGGGTCGGGGCCAATGCGGTGGTGACCAAGGATGTTCTTGCCGGCACCACGGTGGTCGGCATCCCGGCCAGACCGGTGCCGATGGACGTAGTTCATTATAGTCCCGGGTTCGTCCCCTACGGCACCCCGTGCGGCGAAGATTGCGATCCGGCCCGCGCTCGGCTGACTGAGCTGGAAGAAGAGCTTGCAGCGCTTCGCCGGGAGGTAGCTGTGCTCAAGGCAACGCGGCAGGACGCGCCGGAGGCCAAAGCTTCGTGAGTGTCGTGCATCCCTTTCCGGTGCGTTCCGACCGGAAAGCCGTCACTACCTTCGAACGCGGCGAGCTGCAGCGCATCCTCGACCTTTACGGCCGGATGGTCGCGGCCGGGCATTGGCGCGACTACGCCATGCACTTCGCCCCCGACCTGGCGAGCTTTGCCGCCTTTCGCCGCTCGGCCGAACGGCCGGAGGTGCGGATCGAGAAGCGCCCATCGCTCCGGCAGAAGCAGGGCGTGTGGGCGCTGGTGTCCGAACATGGCGCGGTACTCAAGCGGGGCCACGAGCTGTCGCCCGTGCTGGCCCCGCTCGAGCGCCGGCTTATGCGGCTGGTCGAGGAGTAAGCCGCTCGCCCAAGGTCGGCAGCTTGCCGCTCAGGGCTGCGGGAAGCCGGGTGACGATCGCCGCCCGCGCTTGATGCCAGAAGGCCGACAGCAGCAGCAGGGCCGAACCGATCACCAGTGCGGTGAACGCCACGTTGAGTTCGACGGCGCCGACCGTCTCGAACAGACGATTGAGCGCAAACAGCACGTACGCGAGGGCTGAGACGAGCAACGCGCGGCGGTCGATGGCAAGCGCCGTGAGCCCCAGCGCAACGTAGAGCGCGATAACCGCCAGCCCTTCTCCGATCGAGGCGCTCCCGTCGTTGAGGCCGAGCAGGGTGAAGACCGGGTGCACGATCATCGGCGCAGCGAGCAGGTGGAGCCAGAAGGCGACGTCCGAGCGACGGGTCACGCGGCCGGGATCCGACGAGTCCCAGCGCATGGCGAACAGGAACACGCCGATGCCAAGGGCCAGAACGAAACCGAGCACGATGCGATCGATGCCGTCCACCGGGCCGATCGCGGCGACGAGCAAGCCCACGGCGACCGCGGCCGCAGCGGCAGCGCCCGCAGCGATGGTGATCGGCACGCGAAAGCGGCGCCAATGGAACCAGGTCGCAGTAACCGTAATCGCCGCGGCAACGGCGCCGATGACGCCGAAGACAGCGGTTGCCGTGCGTTCGTCGGCGTTGTCGAACGGATCGGGGCCAAGCACCTCGACCGCTCCGAGCATCAGCAGGAAGCCGCTTGTCGCCAACACGCCGCCGGCGAAAGCCAACAGAAGCAGAATGGAAGGCAGCGCCATTCGCCGCCTGGCGGTGAAGAACTCCGCAAGTCCCCAGGCAGTCGCGGCAACTGCGGCCGACGCAAGCGGGGAAGGGCCGTTAAAATCAAGCGTGAAGCCGATGGCCTCTCCGATGCTCTGCCCGATCCAGCCAACCGCAAAGAGCAGGATGGCCGCAGCGATGGACACGAAGATGTCGTTGAAGCCGGTAATCAGCCGGAAATGCTCTTCGTCGACCGCTGGCGTCGTGCGCTGCCGTTCCACATGGCTGCGCAAAGCGACCGCCGCGTCGGGGCTCAACGCCCCCGCGGCGATCGCGTCATCGATGTCCTGTTGCGAGTACATGAGCACCTCCCTGTCGCCCGCAGGCTAAGGGAGGTGTCTTACCATGTCAATACGGTGAGGCGCTTGGCTTAGCGGCAGCGATACCCCCCCTTGCGCCTCCGGTCGACATGGCGGCCGAGCAGCGCACCCGCCGCGGCGCCGATGATGGTGCCGGTGGCCCGCTCGCCCCGGGTGTCGACCGCGCGGCCGAGCAGCGCACCGCCGGCAGCGCCGACGATCAGGCCCGTGGTGCCGTTACGACGCTTGCACCGTAGGCGACCGTTGCCATCGTACCAGGTGCGGCCCTGGTAATAGCCCTGCCGGGCTTCGGCCGGGCTTGCGACAACGACAGCCGGAACCGTCATGGAGGTGGCAGCCAGTGCCATCAACATGGTCCGCATTGTGTATCTCCTCTTGCAAAGCGGTTCGTGACGTCTTGGTGGCAGAGGTAAGCTGAACGGCCCCCAACCGGTTTCGACAGTTAACCGACAGGAAGTGCCGTTAACGGCAGATCGAAGATGCTGGAAAGATGAGCAGGGTGCATGCTCGCTCACAGCTATATTGATCGATTCCGTGCGCGAAGCAGAGGAAAGATAATCGTTTCCTTTGAAAGGAGGTCCGGCCTAACGCACGCTCAACCAAGCTACCGAGGAGAATGGGTCCATGGACGCGAAGACAGGCGATGGCGCGCTAAGCGGTTGTCCGGTGAAGGGCGGCGTTCGTTCGCTGCTGGGACGCAAGAACAGCGACTGGTGGCCCGAGGCGCTGCCGCTCGAGATCCTCCATCAGCGCGGCGGTTCGCCCGACCCGATGGGTGACGATTACGACTATGCCGAAGCCTTCAACGCGCTCGACTACGATGCGCTCAAGGCCGATCTCACGGCCTTGATGACCGACAGCAAGCCGTGGTGGCCGGCTGACTACGGCAACTACGGCCCCTTCATGATCCGCATGGCTTGGCACGCGGCGGGCACCTACCGCACCGCGGACGGCCGCGGCGGCGCCAACAGCGGGCAGCAGCGCTTTGCCCCGCTCAACAGCTGGCCCGACAACGGCAATCTCGACAAGGCCCGCCGCCTGCTATGGCCTATCAAGCAGAAGTACGGCAAGCACATCAGCTGGGCTGACCTGTTCATCCTGGCCGGCAACGTCGCCATCGAGTCCATGGGTGGGCCGACCTTCGGCTTCGGCGGCGGCCGCCGCGACGTGTTCGAGCCGGAACGCGACATCTACTGGGGCGCCGAGGAGCAATGGGTCGCCAACGATCAGACCCGTATCCAGCCGGAGCGTGAGCTTGAACTGGAGCACCCGCTGGCGGCCATCCAGATGGGCCTCATCTACGTCAATCCGGAAGGCCCCGGTGGCAACGCCGATCCGCTCGGCTCTGCGCGCGACATCAAGATTACCTTCGAGCGCATGGCGATGAACCATGAGGAGACCGTGGCGCTCACCGCCGGCGGACACACGTTCGGCAAGTGCCACGGCGCGGGCGATCCGAGCCTGGTTGGCGACGCGCCCGAGGGTGCGGACATCGCCATGCAGGGCCTCGGCTGGACCAGCGGTCACGAGAGCGGCGTGGGCGAGCACACCATCACCAGCGGCCTCGAGGGCGCGTGGGTGAACACGCCCACCGAGTGGTCGGAGAACTACTTCAGGCTGTTGCTCGACTATGAGTATGAGCTGGTGCGCTCGCCTGCCGGTGCCCAGCAGTGGCAGCCGATCAACCAGCGCGAGGAGGACATGGCGCCCGACGCGCATGTGCCGGGCAAGAAGGTCCCGACCATGATGACGACCGCGGATATGGCGCTGAAGGTCGATCCCGAGTTCCGGGTCATCTCCGAGAAGTTCCGCAATGACCACGAGGCCTTCAAGGACGCGTTCGCTCGCGCCTGGTTCAAGCTGACCCATCGCGACATGGGGCCGAAGATCCGCTACCAGGGTCCGGAGGTTCCGCAGGAAGACCTCATCTGGCAGGACCCGGTTCCGGCCGGGACGGTGCCGGCGGACGGTGACGTGGCTGCTTTCAAGGACAAGATCTTGGGTGCTGGCTTCACGGTTGGCCAGCTGGTCAAGACCGCCTGGGCGTCGGCCTCCAGCTACCGCCGGACGGACCACCGCGGCGGTGCCAACGGCGCACGCATCCGCCTGGCGCCGCAGAAGGACTGGGCCGTCAACGAGCCCGACGAGTTGGCGCAGGTCGTGGCCAAGCTTGAGGAGCTCCGCGGCAACCTGTCGATGGCCGATGCGATCGTGCTGGCCGGCACGGCGGCGGTCGAGAAGGCGGCGCGCGATGCCGGCTCCGACATCGAGGTGCCGTTCACCGGCGGCCGCGGCGACGCGACCCAGGAGTGGACAGACGTCGAGAGCTTCGTGGTGATGGAGCCCGCGGCCGACGGCTTCCGCAATTACCTGAAGACCAAGCATTCGGTGAAGACTGAGGAGATCCTGCTCGACAAGGCGGCGCTGCTCGGATTGTCGGCACCGGAGATGACGGTGTTGGTGGGCGGCCTGCGGGTGCTCGGCGCCAATCATGGCAACAAGCCCGAGGGCGTGCTCACCGACCGTGTCGGCCAGCTGACCAACGACTTCTTCGTCAACCTGCTCGACAACGACACCTTCTGGGAAGTGGTCGACACCAGCGCGGACGAGGAGTTCATCGGCTATGATCGCGGCGGCCGGCAGGAGCGGTGGCGGGCGACCCGCACCGACCTCGTCTTCGGCTCCAACAGCCAGCTGCGCGCGACGGCCGAGGTCTATGCCGAGCGGGGCAACGAGCAGAAGTTCGTCCGCGACTTCGTGCGGGCCTGGACCAAGGTGATGAACGCCGACCGCTTCGACATGGTCGAGCAGGCTCAGCGGGCCGCGGATGTGGCTCCGGTAGACGCTTGAAGCTCAGGCTGCGGCGGGGTCGGCCTGCCGCAGCCGCTCGGCCGCTGGGTGGAGCGCGGCATGATGCCGCCGTAGCGCCTCGCCCAGCAGCCGGAACTCCTCGGCGCGCGGGCTGCCTCGGCGCCAGATCAACGCGATGCGGCGCGACGCATGGTCGGTGTTCAGCGGCCGGACGGTCACGCCGGTGCCGGCCAGCAATCCCGCATCCAGCGCCATCTGCGGGACCATGGTGATCCCCAGGCCGTTGTCGACCATCTGCACCAGCGTATGCAGCGACGTGCCCATCATGGTCGCCGAAGCGCGCAGCTCCGGTCGGTTGCAGGCCGACAAGGCATGGTCCTTCAGGCAGTGCCCGTCTTCCAGCAGCAGCAGTCGGCCAGGCGAGATTTCATCCGGGTCGACGGTAGAGCCCGCAGGTTCCTCGTCGCGCGGAAAGGCGATCAGCAGGTCGTCGTCGAACAGCTCCTCCGCATCAACATCGCCGCAGCCGAAGGGCATCGCCAGCAGCACGCAATCGAGCTGTCCACGCTGCAGCGAGTCGCAGGCCACCTGGCTGGTCTCCTCGCGCAAGTAGAGCTTGAGGTTAGGCCATTCCGCCCGCAACCCCGGCAGGAGCGGGGGCAGCAGGAACGGCGCCACCGTCGGAATGACGCCCATTCTCAGTTCGCCCGTCAGCGGCTCGCGCTCGGCTCGCGCCATGTCGGCCAATTCCTCGGCCTCATGGAGCACGCGCCGCGCCTTGGCGACGATTCGCTGGCCGAGCTGAGTGAAGCGCACGACCCGGCGGGTGCGCTCGACCAACGTGCTCCCGAGTAGCGTCTCAAGCTCACGCAACGACGCCGACAGCGTCGATTGGGTGATGAAGCAGCTGTCAGCCGCGCGGCCGAAGTGCCCATGGTCGTGCAGCGCCACCAGGTACTGCAGCTGTTTGAGGGTCGGGAGGTACATGCTCATCGCTATTTCTAATCAATAGCGAGCCATTAAGATACTTGAACGCTTAGTGCCAGTGCCTAGATAGTCTGGAGGCTAGGCGGCTTCGCTCTTTCACCTGTTTGTGGGCAGGTCAGTTTGGGCCGAGGCCGCGTACCAGCCGCAGGATTCTCTCCGGCCCCCTAGGAGAGAGCCCGCGCCCTCGCGGCGCGGAAGAGGAGGGGCTCCGTGTTCCCCCTGCGGAGCCCCTCTTTTCTTACTCTCGCAGCCGCTCCCCGGCGAGGGCCTCGACCTGAGTCGCGGCGATTTCCCGAACGGCCTCGCGCGGAAGGCCCGTCGCCCGGGCGACTTCCTCCCCTGCCAGGCTGTCGCCGATCGCCAGTAAGGTCAGTCCAAGGGTCATTCGGTCGACCGGCCGGGTGTCGCCGGCTGCCCGCATGATGCGGATGATCCGCTCGATGGTGGCGATCACCGGCTCCAGCGCTTCGCGCTGACGGGTCAGGGCAATCCAGCCGATCAGCTCGCCCGCGCCCTCGCGGCGGAAGGCTTCGAACATGGCGTCAATCACATCGCGCTCGGTGGCGGCGCCGGCCCGTCGCTGCTCAATCGCGCCCTCGATCGCCGTCGAGACGGTGCGCGCGATGTCCTCGGCCAGCGCGCGCTGTAGCCCGGCCGCGGAGCCGAAATGGTGGAGCAGGTTGGCGTGGGTCCGTCCGACCTTGCGTGCCACCGCCTGCAGCGTGACCGCTGCCGCACCCTCATCAATCAACAGTTCCCGCGCCGCCTTGACCGCAGCCGAGCGGCTCTCCTGGGGTGAAACCCTCTTGCGACCGAGCAGGTTTATTGACATCTTTGTAAGCACAGCTCACATAGCGGCGGAAGCAATGGTGAGTGGAGGACGGGCATGAGCGTTGCAAGCCTGAAGCGGGTGTCGGTTACGCCAAAGGATCTTACGATCACACCCCGCGATCGCCGTTTCGGGCGCGACGAGCAGACTCCGCGGTGGTGGCATGGTGGCGATCCGTACAAAACGGCGCTATTCAATTGCCTGTCGGCGACCTTTCCCAAGGGCGAGGCGTTCTTCGTGGAAAGCGTTCGCAAGTTCCGCGATGTGGCCGACGAGCAGCTGGCCGGCGAGATCCGCGCCTTCACGACCCAGGAAGTGATCCACAGCCGCGAGCATTTGGCGTTCAACAGCCGTGCGGCCGACGCTGGCTACGATCTCACCGAGCTGGAGCGGCGGGTCGAACAGCGGCTGGCGCTGACCCGGTCGCGACCGCCGATCGTCTCGTTGGCCGCGACGATGGCGTTGGAGCACTTCACCGCCATGCTGGCGCACGAACTGCTCAAGACGCCGCGGCATCTGGCTGGAGCCGACCAAGCCAGCGCCGACCTGTGGCGCTGGCATGCGGTCGAGGAGATCGAGCACAAGGGCGTCGCCTACGACACCTGGCTCGAGGCGACCAAGGACTGGACGCGCGCCAAGCGGTGGAAGATCAAAGCGCTGCTGATGCTGTACGTGACCCGTAACTTCATCGTCGACCGGACCGCAGGGGCGATCGAGCTGCTGCGGCAGGACGGTATCACCCGAGTCCGGGCGTGGATCCCGCTGCTCTGGGTCATGTGGGGACGCCCGGGCGTGTTCCGGAAGGTGTTCTCCGCCTGGGCCAAGTTCTTCCTACCCGGCTTCCATCCCTGGAACGAGGACGACCGCGCACTGATCGCCGGCTGGGACAGCGAGTATGACTATCGCCAGGAGCCGCCGGCCAAGCGGGTCCGGAGCGCGGTCTAAGCCGTCACTGCGAGAAGCCGAAGGGCGCCGAAGCAATCCAGTGAGTGCAGAACAGAACTGGATCGCTTCGCTGCGCTTGTGATGGCGGATCAAGCCGCGATCTTCTGCTCCGTCGGCTCGGCCAGGCTCAGCCGTAGCAGTCGCGTCATCACTTCGCCGTCGCGGGCGCAGCTCATCCGGGGAGCCGTCACGCCGGTGGGCGCGAAGCCGAGCTTCTCCAGCACCCGGCCGGATGCGGGGTTGTCGAGGAAGTGCGAGCCCTCCAGCTGGGTGAAGCCCAGCGTCCGGGCGATCTCCAGAAGCTGATACCCGGCTTCGGTCGCGAAGCCCTTGCCCCAGTGGACGCGAGCGATCCAGTAGCCGAGCTCAACCGCGCCCGATGGCCGGCGGCCAAGCCCGCACGCTCCCACCAGCTCCGGCGCAGCGTTCGTCCGGGCGAACAACAGAAAGGTCGGCAGCGCCGGGTCCTTGGGCGAGGCCAGAAAGGCTTCTGCCTCGCGCAGGCCGTAAGGCCAGGGTGCGGTGGCGAGATTTCGCACGATCGCCTCGTCGGCGATGGCAGCCGCGAGTGCCGGCGCATCTTCCGCCCAACCTGGCCTCAGCAGCAATCTTTGCGTCCGCGCGAACATTGAAACTTCTCCCCACTCCGGCGCCCGCCTAGCCGGGCTCCGTGACAGTTTCGGGAGAAGATGGTTGCCCCTGACACGAAGAAAGGGAGAGGAGGGGGCTTCCCTCTTCTCCCTTTGACTTGGCATCCGGTTTGCGGATCTCGGTCTGGGCGGCCCCCTCGTGGAGACCAGCCCGTCAGCGACCAGTCCCTATTCTGCTGCCTCGGTCGCCGGCATAATGCCCTCGACGTGGACAAACTTGCGGCCTTGGCGGCCGTCGCGAAACGCAACTCGGCCGTCACAAAGAGCGAATAGGGTATGGTCTTTGCCCAGGCCGACGTTGGTCCCCGGGTACCAGCGCGTGCCGCGCTGACGCACGATGATATTGCCGCCGCGAACGGTCTCACCGCCGAACTTCTTCACGCCCAGGCGCTTGCTTTCGGAGTCGCGGCCGTTGCGTGACGAACCGCCAGCCTTCTTATGTGCCATGCGAGTTAAGCCTCAGGAGTCTCGTTCGCGCCGCCCTTAGCAGGTGCAGCATTGTCTGTCGATACGTCGTGCGTAGCTTCGGTGCCCGCATCCGCCGGAGCGACGCCCTCGAAGCTGGTCGCTTCCTGCGGGGCAGGCCCTGGAACGGCCTCGTCCGTCGCCGCCGGCGCGGGCGCCGCAGCGGCCTTGCTCCGGCTCTTCTTGGGGGCAGGCGCGCCCTCGGCCGGCTGCTCGCCGCCACTCGCCGGTGCGGCTGCGCTCGCGCTCTGCTGCGCAGTCTGCCCGCCAACGGACACAATCCGCAGGATGGTGTGCTGCTGACGATGGCCCTTCTTGCGCCGGTAGTTATGCCGCCGGCGCTTCTTGAACACGATCACCTTCTCGGCCTTGGCCTGGGCGATGATCTCCGCGGCAACCGTCAGCCCGTCCGTGCCCTTGAGGTCGGAGCCGTCGCCCGCCAAGAGCACGTCGGAGAGGGTGACGCTGTCGCCGGCATTGCCGTCCAGCTTCTCGACGACGATCTTGTCTCCCGGGGCAACGCGATACTGCTTGCCGCCCGTGCGCACGATTGCGAACATTGGCTCTTCTCTTTTTGTCTTGTGATCCCGCTTCCGCACGCATGCTGGCGCCGGACGCCGAGCCCCGCGCGGAAAGCGTGCCGCCTAGGGGAGGGTGCCGCAGGTGTCAACCAAAGGAGCTTAGTGCCGGTGCTCCCGCCGCAGCCGGTAAAGGCCGGGCTCGAAACCGTCGAACAGGCCGTCAATCGCGGGATGGTCGATCGGCTCTTCGTCCTCGTCCGGCACCAGGTTCTGCTGGCTGACGTAAGCGACGTAGCTCGACTCCGCGTTCTCGGCGAGCAGGTGGTAGAAGGGCTGGTCCTTGTGCGGGCGGATCTCGGGCGGGATCGCCTCGTACCATTCTTCGGTGTTGGCGAAGACCGGGTCGACATCGAAGATCACGCCGCGGAAGTCGAGCAGCCGGTGGCGCACGACCGCTCCAATCCCGAAGCGGGCCCGGGTGACCGGAGCGGCAATGGGGTCGCGGTTCGCGTCGGTTGAACCTTGGGTCGCGGACATGAACCCAATCTAATGGCGCGGCGCGGCAGGGCAAGCCCGCCTGCAGCGCGAGGCTAGGCAAGGCCCCCGACCGCTGCTAGAGGCCCGCTCGCGACCGCCGGCACAAGCCGGGCAGCACTTCGTGACAGAGCGGAGAGGTGGCTGAGTGGTCGAAAGCACCGCACTCGAAATGCGGCGTGCGGGCAACCGTACCGTGGGTTCGAATCCCACCCTCTCCGCCAAGCAGTTAAGTGATTGTGTTTGCTGGCTAAATGGCCGGGCGTAGTACGGCAGTAGCACGCCACTTCTTGGCTATTAGTCGCACCGAGAGAGCTCTTGTCTAAAGCGCTCCTTACGCCGTGTTCACGCGTTTTCTCCGGCGGCAGGTTCGGTGGTCTGGGATCTGGTAGTTCAGCTTACCTGCGTGAAGCCGAACTCGCGCCGTTGATGGACCCAGTGGAGGCTGACTGCTCGAGGCCCCGTGAGAGCATCGCTTGTGAGCTGGAGAGGCGCTTGACCATTCAGAATGGCGGTCAGGATAGCAGGGTCGAGGAAGGCCAAGCGTACCAGACGAACCACGTAGCCGCCGGTAACACCTTCGCGGCGACCGATGGCTTCCAAGGTCAGTCCGGGGTCGGTCTGGAGCTCCTGCCACCACTGCCGTCCGCGATGGATAAGCTGCAAAAGCGGCAGGTTGACGTTTGGAGTGGCAGGACTTCCGCTCGGCATTACGAGCTTCATCCCACCGCCACGCCGCTTCATGGTTGCGATTGCCGAGATGCTGAAGGCGTCGCTTGAGGGAAGGCGGGAGAGCTGCAGCGCAGCAGCGAGTTGCCGCGCATGCAAGGTGATGCGCACCTCGCCTGTGGCCAGCTGAACCTGCGCAAGTAACTTCCGCAGCAGCGCTGCACCCTTACGCGAGCGGAAGGACAGTTCGCCGGAAAGCTGCTGGCCGGTATGAAGCAGCCCTGGGAAGTCGGCAGCCTCTGGCAGCGGCACGTTCAGCGCAGCTACGAGTGCAACCGGGTCGGCAAGCGCCTCAGACACCCGCGTTCGAACCAGTGTCTCGATTTCGCGGGCAGGTAGTCGCCAACCCTCAGCGACCTTTGCATCAGGCGCACGCTGGAGGTTACGGCTGATGTAGTAGCGGTAGCGTAGCTTGCCCTTGCAGGCGTGACTGGCGACCATGGGAACGCCGCGATCGTCGAGCAGCAGTCCGGCAAGCAGGCTTGGCTCGGCGGCGCGCTGCCCACGCTGCTCAACGGTGCGATTGGCAGCAAGCTGTTCGCGAGCGGCTTGGAATGTCTCGGGCTGGATGATGGCAGGATGGTTGCCGGAGTAGGAGCGTCCGCCGTGCTCAATCCGGCCGATGTAGGTCTCGTTGGCAAGGATGCGGTAGACCTGCCCGCGGGTGAAGGGTGATCCACCGTAGGTACGGTCGTTGGCGGATGTACGCTGGGGTGTCCGCAAGCCCTCTGCTTCCAGCTGCTCGGTCACAGCGCTGACCCGACCGAGCTGCAGGTAGAGTTCGAAGATGCGCCGGACGGCCGATGCATGCTCGTCTACTACCGCCAGGCTTCGTCCATCCGCGCGATAGCCGATCGGCGGCGTGCCCCCCATCCACATGCCCCGCGCCTTGGATTGCGCGATCTTGTCGCGGATGCGCTCGGCGGTAACCTCGCGCTCGAATTGGGCAAAGGACAGCAGCATGTTGAGCGTGAGCCGGCCCATGCTGGTGGTCGTGTTGAACGACTGGGTAACAGAGACGAAGCTCGTGCCCGCCTTGTCGAACGCCTCGACCAGCTTGGAGAAGTCGAGCAGCGAGCGGGTGAGCCGATCGACTTTGTAGACTACGACCACGTCAATGTGCTCGGCAGCGATGTCCGCCAATAATCGCTGCAGCCCAGGGCGGGCGAGCGTGCCGCCGGAGATGCCGCCGTCCTCGTAGCGAGCAGGAACGAGCTTCCAGCCCTCGCTGGCCTGGCTCTTGATGTAGGCGGCGCAAGCCTCCTGCTGGGCATGCAGGCTGTTGAAGTCCTGCTCGAGACCTTCCTCGCTCGACTTGCGGGTGTAGATCGCGCAGCGGACCTTGCTCATGCCGCCTGCCGGCGCTTGGGCTTGGTCCCGAAGAAGGCTGGGCCGGACCAGCGCGTGCCGGTGATGGTCCGAGCAATCTCGGACAGGCTGTTCCAGTCCTGCTCGCCCCAGCGGTAGCGGCCCTCATCGGTGACCGACACCACATGCACCTTGCCGCGCCACTCGCGTATGAGCCTGGCACCAGCTTGCGGAGCCGTAACAGAGCGGCCCCGAACCGCGTCTCGCAAGCGCTTCTCGGTGGCTTTGGGAACGCCGCCCAGCACCTTGGACTGGAGGTGGTGCGCCAACGCGAGGCGAAGCAGCCCCGCGCTGACGTTGGGCGGGCTGGTCTTGACCCACCTGCCCCAGGCAAGCCGAAGCTCGCTACGGCTCATCCATTCTAGCTTGGTGAGTTCAGCATCGAGGTCGATTCGGCTCACTTGGGCGCGACCGCCCGGTAGGTGCGCAGGCCATCGACCTTGTCGCTGGTGATGCCGTAGCCCTTCTTCTTCAGCCCGGTGAGTGCCGCCCGCACGGTGTGGGGGAGCCAGCCGGTGCTCTCCACCATGTGATCGAGGGTGGCACCATCATCGCGCAGCAGCATGGCAGCGAGCCGGTCCTGCTTGCTGGGCTGCTTGGGGTCGGCAGGCCCATTGCGGCTGCTCGCGTCTGGGCTCTTGCTCGCCTTGCTTTTACGAGTTGGCTTTCCGGTTCCGGTCGAGGTACTTGGGTTGGTCATGTGAGTCCTCCGGTGGTCGGCAGCCCTTTGCTGCTTCCACCGCCCACAGCCCTGCCGGCGCGCACGCAGGGCAGCAGCGCCCAGCGGGCACCGCGACTCACTGACATCTCCAATGCTCTGCCCGCGCGCGAAGTCGACTGGATTGTGCGCCCTTGCCGACCAAGCCCGCAGCAATCAGAACACCAGCGCTCCTGGAGACAGGAGCGGGCGTGAGGACCTCAAGCAAAGCAAACCGGTCGAGCTATCGGCCGGGTGGCGGGCGCGTATGTCCAAGGCTTGGGCCCAAGGAGTCCGCGCCTAAGGTAAGCTTGTTGCTGCCCAACGCTGAATGACAGCAGGCATCTAGACGCGCCGATCGAAGCCTCACGTCTGGCGTACACGCGGCCAAACGGCTGCTTCTGGTGGCAAGCGGACTGGCAGCTTTTGGGCGAGCAATGCCGATAAGCTGCCGCTTGTTCAGGCGGACCAAGACGTCGGCTTAGCGCCCAATTCGGCCCGCTCAGGCTGGGATGACCCCTACCCGTAAGCGGACGCTTGTTCACAATGTGAGCCGGTGTCCGCTTATGATTTCAAGCGGACGGCGGGCATCTCACCGAGATCTCGCTGGCTGCGTGCGAGCCGTTCTGTACGTTAAGCGGAGAGCTGGGCTGAAAAGGCGCGTGACCTTTGAAAGGGACATCTGTCGTGTTTCGGTGGTTGCGCCGGAGCGTCTCATAGCTACCCAGACAGACGGAAGCACGACGGGTGATAGGGGGAGTCTGATCATGCTCACACGTCGACAGATGCTCGTTGCCAGTTTCGCGCTCGTCTCTGCCTGTGCATCACCAAGCAGCGGCCGGGAGCTTGGTGCCCGAGCGGGTTTCGTTCGCAGGGCGGGAACCCAGTTCCGGGTCGATGGTCGCCCGTACCGCATCATCGGCACGAACATGTGGTACGCTCCCTTCCTCGGTGCGGAAGCTCCGATCGGTAGTCGCGATCGGCTGCACCGCGAGCTCGATCGACTCTCGGCTCTCGGCATCAACAACATCCGTATCCTTGGCTCCGCCGAACTATCCCCCCTGGAGAACTCGATCGCCCCAGGCTTCCGCGACCGTGGCTCCACCTACAATGAGACCTTGCTCCAGGGTCTGGACTTAACGCTTGCCGAGATGGGGCGCCGCAACATGCAAGCGGTCATCTACCTGACCAACTTCTGGGAATGGTCAGGCGGCATGGCGACCT
>NZ_CADCVZ010000010.1 GCF_902806265.1 uncultured Sphingomonas sp.
CCTTCAGGGGGCGGAAGCACAGTTCCGAAGCTTCTTCGACTTCGACTTCGTGCCGGAATGGGCGCGGGCGTTCGGAACCGAGCTCAACGTGACTTACATCGACAATCGGCTGGATGCGCCGCCCAACTTCGTCGATCAATCCGATGTCGAATTTCCCGACGTATCGAAGTGGTCGTACAACTTGGTCGGCTTTTACGAGCAGGGACCGCTCACCGCGCGGCTCGCGTACAACTACCGTTCCCGCTATATCCAGTTCTTCAACAACGAACCCCAAGCTACCGTGGGCGAGTTCACCAAGGGCGTATCGCGCCTAGACGGGTCGCTCAGCTATACGCTTACCGACAATCTCACCCTGGCCGCGGACGTTTCCAACATCCTTGGCAAGCCGTTCAGGAACTACCGCGGTACCATCGACGGCGCGACCTTCCCGCGTGACGTACGCTACGAGGAGCGGGTCTACTCGCTGGGCATTCGGGCACGTCTCTGATTTGCAGAGCGAGTATGCGGAGCCCGGGCAGCAGCTCGGGCTCCTATCTGGCTCAGCGGGCAGACAAGGGCACGTGCCTCAGCCTCGCTCACCCACCTTCGTCTCTTCCCGCCTGAGGCTCGGCGCGAGTTCGGGGCGGCCGTTTTCCCAGCCGAACGGGGCGATGTAGAGTTGGCGGCCGCGTTCGGCCGAGCGGCAGCCCTTGGTGGCGGCCCAGGCGTGGAAGCTGATAAACGTGCCGCCATTCGCCTGAAAAATGTGCTGGTGCCCGGGCCCGCTCAGGCAGCCGATATTCTTCTGGTTGAAGCTGCGCAGGATCGGGTTAGCGGGCGCCTCCGTGCACGGCCCGAGTGCCCCGGAGCACATCGCGTAGCCCATCGAATAGGGTGACAGCCGCTCAGGACCGTTCCAGCCGAAAAAGCCGCCCGAGTAGAACATGGCGAGACCGTCGGGCGTTCGCACCATGGTCGGCGCTTCAACCACCTTGTTCTCCCACGCCTCGTCGTCGTCAATCCCTAGGTCGCGCGGGGCGCCCGCCAGGGTCAAGCCATCGGCAGCAAGCTCCGCTCCGAACAGGCGGCTCGGCTTGGCGATGCGGTTCCCGTCCGCCTTCCAGTAGAGGTACAGCTTGCCGTCGCGGTCGCGGAACGGGTTGGCGTCGATCGATCCGCCAAGCTCGTATTGGCAGACCAGCGGCTGGGCCGAGTTGTCCACGAACGGACCCATGGCATCGGCCGAGACCGCCGCGCCGAGGCATTGCTTGTCCTGCCGGCGGTGGTTGGCGGTATAGTAGAGGATGTAGCGTTCGCCGACCTTCATCACCTCTGGCGCCCAGGTGAAGCCTTCCTTCACCCACGGCGCCAGCTTGGGCATGGCGTCCCGCTTGCGCCCCGCCACGTCGCGGACCCAGCGCCAGTTCACCAGATCGCGGCTGCTGGCCATCGGCACATTCTGCACGTCGTTGGTCGAGTAGGCGAGGAACTCGCCGTTCGCCAGCGGCAGCACGAATGGGTCGGGGAAGTTCTCGGCGAACACCGGTACGAACAGCGGACCTTGTGCGGACGGGGCCGCCGCGGCCGTCAGCGACAGGGCGGCTGCAGCACTTCGCAACCGAAAACGCATCCTGCTTCTCCCTCGATACCTCAACTCACACCGGCCGAAGCTTCACGCCTCCGTCCGAAAAGTCGAGCCCTACCGTCAGCAATGCACGAAAAGCCTTGTAGCCGCACTGACCGGGGAAGAAGGCATGAAAGAACAGCTGGGGCCGGCCGTCGGCGCCCGGTGCGACCGAAGCGTGGCCCGGCGCCCACCAGTCGCTCGCCGACTTCAGCAGCGGCTCGTCCTGCTTGACGTAGGGTCCCAGCGGATGGTGTGCGACCGCGACGCCGATCCCGTAAGCGGGCGTCGAGAAATCGTTGCCGGCGTAGAACAGCCAGTAGCGGCCTTGCTGAAAGGTGACATAGGGTCCTTCGATCAGATGGCCTTCCCAGTCGCGGTCGTTGGCGAGCACGATCTTCTCGTCGCCGATCAGCGAGCGGCCGTCCGGCGCGAGGCGGCGGGCGTGGATGGGGGTGCGCATCGCCTCCACGATCTCGCCGGCCTGGCCGAAGTCGATCAGCGCCGCGCGCACCCGCGGCCAGTTGTCGATCGCGGCCTCGATCAGCGGCTGCATCCAAAAGAAGCGCTCCATCGGCCGGCGGGTGTTGGCCCAGGGCTGAACGGCGGCGGCGAAGGCGGCGGTGCGCCGGTCGGCCTCCGCTTCGAACAGCAGGTCGATGAGGGAAGGGTGCTCGCGCAACAGCCCGGCGAGCGGCCGCGGCCACAAGCCATTGGTGTCGTTCTTCCAGAACAGGTAGGGCGTGCCGTCCGCGTCCTTGAAGATGTGGCTGTCGATCACCCCGCCGCTGGCCGTGCTGCCCCGGTAGAGGACCTTGCCGCCGGTGATCAGCGGCTCGCCATTGTCGACCCAGGGGCCGAACGGGTCCTTGGCCCGCGCCAGGCCGATCGCCAGGGCGTTGCTGTGCTGGCGGGCGGTGTAGGCGATCCACCATTCGGTGCCGACCTGCTGGATTTCGGGCGCCCAGAAGTCGGCGCGGTGGTGACCGGTCAGGACCCAGTCGGGCGTCTCCCCTTCGGGAAACACAAAGCCGCGATGCTCCCAGCTCTGGAGGTCGGGCGAGAAGACCAGCGGAAAGGCGTCAAGACCGTCATTGGAGGTGGCGGTGAGCAGCCAGCCGCCCTCGACCCTAAGCACCGCCGGATCGCCGTACCCGGCCTCCGTCCGGTCGCTGAGGTTGGTCGTGATCAGCGGCTTCCAGCCTTTCGGTTCGCCGCGCTCCCCGGGCCCTCCGAAGGCGTGCGGCACCCGGGTGCCGAAGTCTCTCGCCAGGTCATGGAAGAACGCCAGATAGTCGGCCTGCTCGCCGCCCTCAATGCGATAGGCCCCGCGGCTCTCGCCCGCGCTGACGTGCAATCGAGTCGCCTCGCCGTCGGCAACGGGCTCAACCATGAAGGTGGGGAAGTCGGTGCTGCTCATGCGGGCGCGCTAGGCTTGCCGGCGGCGGGTGAGAAGCCCTTCATTGCCAGGGGCTGCGCATTGCCGCAGACATAGCCCATGCGCCTCCTTGTTCTTCTGCTCGCCTGCCTTGCCGCGACCTCCTGCGTCGCGCCGGCGACCCGCACCGCGACTTACCAGAACCCCGTGCTTGACACCGACTTCCCCGATCCGGCGGTCATCAGGGCAGCGGACGGCCTGTTCTACGTTTATGCGACGCAAGGCGGCGATCCCAATCGCAACATTCAGGTGGCGCGTTCCGCCGACCTGGTGCGCTGGCAGATGATCGGCGATGCCCTGCCGACCAAGCCCGGCTGGGCCAGCCGCACCCAGGATTTCTGGGCGCCGGACGTGCGCGAGGCCAACGGCATCTATTACCTCTACTACTCGGCCAAGCCCGATGTAGCGTTGACCGACAAGGCGCGCGGCCTGTGCCTGGCGGTTGCGACCGCGCGGCAGCCGCAAGGACCTTTCGTCGATAGCGGCCGGCCGCTGCAATGCGGCGAGGGCTTCATCAACATCGATCCGTTTGCCTTTGACGACCCCGCGACAGGCAAGCGGCTGCTCTACTGGGGCTCGGGCTTCGGGCCGATCAAGGTGCAGGAACTGTCTCCCGACCGCATCTCCTTCGCGCCGGGCAGCGAGCCCGTCGACCTCGTTCCCGTGATTAAGACCGAGAACCCGGCCGAGTACCAGCGGCTGGTCGAGGGCGCCTGGGTGATCCGCCGCGGCGATTACTACTACCTGTTCTACTCGGGCGATAACTGCTGTGGGCCCAAGGCGCACTATGCCGCCATGGTGGCACGCTCGCGCAGCGCAACGGGGCCATTCGAGATCCGGCCGCGGCCGCTCTACCTGGTCGTTGAGGCGGACGAGCACTGGAACGCGCCGGGACACAACAGCGTAGTCAGCGACGATGCGGGGCAGGATTGGATACTCTACCACGCGGTCGATCGCCGCCGCCCACGCGCCAAGCTGACCGACGACATGAACACGCGCCGGATCATGCTGCTTGATCGGCTGGTTTGGCGCGACGGCTGGCCGGAAGTGGCGGGCAAGCGGCCGTCGAGCGCAGCTCAGCCGGCGCCAGTCGTGCGCTAAGATTCCCGTCCGAGGAGACGATCACATGGTGATCGGCGCGATCTCCGCCCGCTCGCCGACCAGAAGGCAGTCAGCCACCAGCCGGAGCGGCTCGACGTCGACCAGGCTCTGGCGACAGTCGATCAGGTCGGCGAAGCTGCGGTAGAGGTCGGGATACTCGCCGGGTCCCTCGGCCGCCTGCTCCGCGCCATCGACAAACAGCTGCTTGCCCCCTTCGCGCAGCTCGATCTGCTGCCCGGCGGCAGTGCGGATGGCGATCGTCCATTCCTCGCCATCCTCCTTGAGGAAGTCGAGGCTGCAGCGGATCGGGCCCTCGCAGGCGGGGCTCTCCATTCCGATCTCCGCGGTCACCGGGGTCTGCGCGTTCCCCGGAACCTGCAGTTTCGCCTCCCGGACGAACAGCGGCCCGGGGAAGATGCGGGTCGCGATGGAAAAGGCGTTGATCGCGGGATCGAACACGCCGAACCCGCCGGCCTCGAAGATCCATTGCTGGCCGGGGTGCCATTTGTGCACGCTCTCGTGCCAGGTGATCCGCATCTCCGCCACGCGCTGCCCTTCGAGCAGGGCGGCGGCCGCGGTCACCGCGGGATTGTGCTGGGCGTGCCAAGTGGTGAACAGCGTAACGCCTTTGGCGTCCGCCAGCTGTCGCAACTCCTCGATCTCGCCGAGGGTGGCGGTTGGCGGCTTCTCCAGCAAGCAATGCAGGCCGGCCTCGATGCAGTCGCGGGCGATGCCGTAGCGCGGGCCGGGCGGCGTGGTGATCGCCGCACAGTTGAGGTCCTGCAGCTGGGCGATGAGGTCGGTGTGGCTGGTGAAATGAGGCGTGGGCCCGCTGCCGTGGCGGCTGGCGCTGGCGGCCAGTTCGAAGCGGTCATTGTCCTGTATTGCCGGGACATGCTGGTCGGCGGCGATCTTGCCGAAGCCGATGATGGCGGTGCGGAGCGGCTTCACCGGCCCAGCCCTGCGACATAGGCGCGGGCCTTGGCCTCGGTCTCCTCGGGCGACTGGCCGGGCTTGTAGAGCCCGCCGCCCAGTCCGAACCCGTTGGCGCCGGCGTCGAGCCATGGCCCCATGTTGTCGGGCGTGATCCCGCCGACAGCCAGCACCGGCACGTGCGGGGGCAGCACGGCCTTCTGCCCCTTGAGCACCGTCGGTGAGGCGCCCTCGGCCGGGAACAGCTTCAGGCAATGCGCTCCGGCGTCCAGCGCCGTGAAGGCCTCGGACGGGGTGAAGTAGCCCGGGCTGGAGACCATGCCCGCCATCACGGAGGCATGGATCACGGCCGTGTTGGTGCCGGGAGAAACCACCAGCCGACCGCCGGCCTCGACCACCTCGCCCACATGGCCGTCGTTGAGCACGGTTCCGGCCCCGACCAGTGCCCGCCCCGCCAGGCGCCCGGCGAGGCGGCGGATGCTCTCCAGCGGCTCGGGGCTGTTGAGCGGGACCTCGATGATCTCGATCCCGCCCGCCAGGATTGCCTCGCCGATCGCTTCCACCTCGTCGGGCGTGACCCCGCGGATGATCGCCACCAGCGGGGCGCGCGACAGGCGCTCACGGAATTCGTCGGGGGCGTTCATGTGATCTGCCTCACAATCTCTCCAATGCCCGCGAGGAAGGCCTGTTCCCCGTCGATCTCGCGGGAGTTGCGGCCAGTTTCCTTCAGTGCCGCAGCATAAAGGCGGGTGAGCTCTGGCCGGCCCATTACCACAACCTCGCCAGCGTAGTGCGCGTGCCTCAGTCCGGTCGCGACGTCCGCGCCGATCAGCAGGCCGCTGGTGAATGCCGGGACGTCCTCGCCCTGGAGGCGGCCAAGCAGCACGCCTGCCCTGACCCCGAACAGCTCAGCCGTCAGCGCGTCGTCCGAGAGGCCACGGCGGACGCCCTCCTGGAAGGCAGCTCCGGGTTCGACCTCCCCGTCCATCCACTGGCTGAGGATGCTTCTTTCCTGCAGCATGGCGAACATCTCGCCTGTCATGACCGTTCGGAAGCGCTTCACCTCGCCGCGCTCCAGCAGGACCCACTTGTTGTGGGTGCCGGGGTGGCAGACGGAGCAGTCCGGCGGCACCAGGCCGGCCGCTACCGCGCCGAACAACTGCACTTCCTCCCCGCGCATCACATCCGCACGGGTTTCATCGGTGAAGGACAAGCCGGGCACGATCGCGGCCCGCTCACCCTCGATCGGGAAGAGGTGGCGGGCGAGTACCTGCGGGCCGGCCGGGCAGGGCACATAGGGTGCCTCGACCCAGCCGCGGTTCGAGCCGACCATCCCGGCCATCATCAGCGGCAAGTCGCCCAGCCGCTCGCGGATCTCGGCCACCGCTGCCGGAAAGCCGCCGGACGGAACGCCGGTGATGCCCTTGCCGTCCTCGAACTCGCCTTCGCATTCGCCGGTCGAGTTGATCCGATAACCGCGCCGGTTGGTGGTGCCCCAGTCCACCGCGATGTAGCCGTTGGTCCACATGCCTGCGCTCATTGCAGCAAAAGCGACGAGGCGCGACATGGCTCCGCTGTTTTTTATGACGGCAGTGGCTATCTCCCCGTCCAGCGCCCGCGTATTGGGCCGCGGCTTGGGATCACAATCCGACGCGCGACGCTAGGAGGCAATCATCGCTAACTTCATGTTCGCCACGGGGATCGAGAACAGCATTCCGACCATCCACAACGGCAAGACCCGCGTCGATCAAATGGAGGCAAGCGACCATTATCGCCGTTGGCGCGAAGACTTCGACTGCGTTGAAGAGATCGGCATCCAGTTCCTTCGCTTCGGGCCGCCGCTGCACAAGGCGTACCTCGCCCCGGGCAGGTACGATTGGGAGTTTGCGGACCTCACCTTGGGCGAACTCCGTCGCCGCGAGATCACCCCGATCGTCGACCTGTGCCACTTCGGCGTGCCGGATTGGATGGGTAATTTCCAGAACCCGGACTTCGCCGAGCTGTTCGCCAGCTATGCCGCGGCGTTTGCGCAGCGCTATCCCTGGATCCAGCTTTATACACCGGTGAACGAGATGTTCATCTGCGCCGCCTTTTCCGCCCGCTACGGCTGGTGGAACGAGCAGCAGCGGACCGATCAGGCGTTCGTCACGGCGCTCAAGCATATCGTCAAAGGCAATGTGCTGGCGATGATGGAGATCCTGAAGGCGCGTCCGGACGCCATTTTCATCCAGTCCGAGTCTTCCGAGTATTTCCATGCGGACTCGCCCGCGGCCATCGGTCCGGCGGAGGTGCTCAACGCCCGCCGCTTCCTCAGTCTCGATCTCAACTACGGCCGCCGTGTCGACAGTGAGATGTACGAGTATCTGCTGGATAACGGCATGACCCGGGAAGAATACCACTTCTTCCTGCATAACCGGTTGAAGCAGCACTGCATTCTGGGGAACGATTACTACAAGACCAACGAGCATCGGGTACACGCGGACGGGCACACGGAATCGTCGGGTGAGGTGTTTGGCTATTCCGAGATCACTCGGCAGTACCACAACCGCTACCGGCTGCCGATCATGCACACGGAGACCAACCTGCGCGAAGGGGAGACCGGGCAGGAAGCGGTGCAGTGGCTGTGGAAAGAATGGGCCAACGTGCTGAGGTTGCGCAACGTCGGTATCCCGACCGTCGGCTTCACCTGGTACAGCCTGATCGATCAGGTCGACTGGGACACGGCGCTGCGGGAGAAGAACGGCAACGTCAATCCGCTCGGACTGTACGATCTCGACCGTAACATCCGCAACGTCGGGCGCGCCTACAAGCAGCTGATCAAGGATTGGCGCGACGTGCTGCCGGCCCAGTCGCTGTGCCTGGCCGTGCCGATAGTACCGCCCGGGCAGGACTGCTGGCCCCCGCGCAGTGGCGACACCCTGCAAAAGGGGCTGCGGCTCGCTACCCAGCAGCCCGCCAATCCGGAGGCCGCATGATGGCGCTGCCCGAACTCAAGATCGCCCGTATCGAGACCTTTCTGGTCCCGCCGCGCTGGGTGTTCGTCTGCGTGGAAACGGCGGACGGCGCTTCAGGCTGGGGTGAGGCCAGCCTGGAAGGGCATGGGGAGGCGGTGCTCGGCGCCTTTGAGGCGCTGCGCGACCGGTTCATCGGCCATGACGGGCGGCGGATCGAGGATATTTGGCAGATCGCCTACCGTGGAGGCTTCTATCGCGGCGGGCCGGTGCTGATGAGCGCGCTGGCCGGGTTCGAGCAGGCGCTGTGGGACCTCAAGGGCAAGGCCGTGGGCCTGCCGGCGTGGGAGATGCTGGGCGGGCGGGTGCGCGACCGGGTCCGCGCCTACGCCTGGATCGGCGGCGACCGGCCGGACGAAATCGAGAGCGCCGCCGCCGTGCGCCGCGGGCAGGGCTTTTCGGCCGTCAAGATGAACGCCACCGCCGAGCTCGATTGGATCGGGACGCCCAAGCTGTTCGACGAGGTCGTGCACCGGGTGCAGGCGGCGCAGGGACAGGGCATGGACGTCGGGCTCGACTTTCACGGCCGCGTGCACCGGCCGATGGCCAAGCAGCTGGCCAAGGTGCTGGAGCCGCTCGGCCTCTTGTTCATCGAGGAGCCGCTGCTAAGTGAGAACCCGGAAGGGCTGCGGCAGATCGCCGACATGACCGCGACGCCCATCGCACTGGGCGAACGGCTCTACTCGCGCTGGGACTTCAAGCCCTTCTTCGAAAAGGGCGCGGTGGACATCATCCAGCCCGACCTCAGCCATGCCGGCGGTTTGTCCGAGTGCCGTCGCATCGCCGCCATGGCCGAGGCCTACGACATCGCAGTCGCGCCGCATTGCCCGCTTGGGCCGCTGGCGCTGGCCGCCTGCCTGCAACTGGCCGGCTGCACGCCCAACGTCGCGATCCAGGAGATGAGCCTAGGCATCCACTACAATGTCGGGCACGACTTGCTGAACTTCGTCACCGATCCCGAGGTGCTGACCCCGACCGACGGATTTCTCCCGATCCCCGAGAAGCCCGGCTTGGGCGTGACGATTGACGAGGCGGCGGTGCGCGAAGCCGCCAAGGCCGGGCATCGCTGGCGCAACCCGATCTGGCGCCAGCGCGACGGCAGCTTCGCGGAATGGTGACCACGTGGCCCCGCTGAAGCAGCAACCGAGAACTAGGCCGCCCGGCGCCGCTCCCCCGTGCGCCGCTCGACCTCGCCGCTGTATTTGGCCTGCAGCTCCAGTTCTTCTGCGGTAAGCTCGCGGAAGTAGCTGATGGACAGGCGGCGACCGAACACATCGTCGCCTCGCATCTTCAGCTCGGGCTCAGCGCTCTCGGGCAGGCTGTCGCGGATCGCAACCAGCGTGGTGATTAGGCGATCGAGCGATGTATGATCGCTGATTTCGATGCAGTCCTTGACGCGAGTACGCATGTTCGAGTCCCTCCCCAGATCCTCGGGTCGGTTGTTGCGCCGAGTGGATTCCCGGCGCAACGACGATTTCGCGATTATCCCCGTGGCAGTTGCCAACTACTGAACACGCTTGTTGGAAAGGGTTCATCATGGAGACCAGCAGCGACCTTCTGCGGCTTAGCGCCGGTCACCTCGAACTAGAGCTAAGTCCTTCAACTGGCGGGGCAATTCGCGGCTTCTACCGGCGCGCTGGAAGTCGGCGGATCCCACTATTGCGCGAGTGCAACAGCGACCGACCATCTGTTCTGGACATGGCGAGCTTCCCGCTGGTGCCGTTCGTGAACCGCATCCGGGGCGGCCGCTTCCGCTTTCGCGACCGCGAAGTCGTGCTGCAGCCTCACATGGCGGGAGACATTAGCCCACTCCATGGACAGGGTTGGCTTGGGGACTGGTCGATCGAGGCGCACGGGAACGCGGATGCGGAGCTGCGCTTCGTCCACGAGGCCGGTGAGTGGCCGTGGCGCTACGAGGCCTTGCAGGTCTTCGCGCTCGACGAAGCCGGCCTCAGCCTGCGCCTCCTCTGCCGCAACCTGTCCGACGGGCCGATGCCATGCGGGCTAGGGCAGCATCCCTACTTCCCGTGCGGTCCCGACACCCGCCTCGACACCGAGGTCGAAGCCGCGTGGGAGATCGACGAGCATGTCCTGCCCACCGACCGGGTTCCGGCGGAGGGGCGGTTCGACCTCCGGGACCGCACCGTGTGCGGGCAGAACCTCGATCATGGCTTCGGCGGCTGGAGCGGCAGTGCGCGGATGAGCGATCCGGGGTGGCCGGCCGCCCTGACCCTGTCGTCGCCACGGGCCCGCTTCTTCCAGCTCTACTCGCCGCCATCGGGCGACATCTTCGTGGCCGAGCCGGTGACGCACGCCAACGCCGCACTCAACGAGCCGGAGGAGCGCTGGGCGGAGCTGGGGCTGCAGGTGCTGGAGCCCGGCGGCGAGATGGCGCTGGACATGCGCCTGGAGGTCACCCCCCAGTAAGCTGCTTGGCACGGACGTTTCCCCCGCTATGAGCGGGCAGGCATGGATTGGGGGCTCATCGCGACCGGAACGCTGGCGAGCTTCCTTGCCGGGCAGGCGACAACGGCTGGGGCGCTGCCGGTCTTCTTCATGCGCTCGATCAGCGACCGCACCCAGAATGCCTTCCTCGGGTTCGCCGCAGGCATCATGCTGGCTGCCTCCTTCTTCTCGCTTATCATTCCCGGGCTGGAGGCCGCGGGCGAGCTGCATGGCGGGAGCAAGACGATTGCGGCGCTGATCGTCTGCAGCGCCGTTCTGCTGGGGGCCGGGACGCTGCACTTCCTCAACCGCGTAGCTCCGCACGAGCATTTCACCTCCGGACCGATGTCCGGGGCGGAGCGATCCAAGCTGGCGCGCATCTGGCTATTCGTGATCGCCATATCCCTGCACAACTTTCCCGAGGGACTGGCGGTCGGGGTTAGCTTCGGCAGCCCGGACGACACCGCCGGCTACGCAACCGCGTTCGGCATCGGCCTGCAGAATGTGCCGGAGGGCTTGGCCGTGGCCCTCAGCCTTGCGGCGGCGGGCTACAGCCGGCTGTTCTCCTTCCTGATCGCCGTGCTGACCGGCCTGATCGAGCCGATCGGCGGCTTCCTCGGCATCTCAACGGTGACGCTGTCGTCCGAATTGTTGCCGTGGGGCCTGGGCTTCGCCGGCGGCGCGATGATCTGGGTAGTGTCGAGCGAGATCATTCCCGAAACCCACCGCGATCGCAACGAAGGGGTGGCCACCGGCGCGCTGATGGTCGGACTGACGGTGATGATGAGCCTGGACTGGATCTTCGGCTAGGGAGCCGGTGAGGGCTGGCCGGCGTTGTACCGGTGATGCAACGATCCGTCCTGTCCTCCCGCGATCGCACGGGCGCAGCACTGGCCGTGCTGCTGGTGCACGGCGCGCTCGCGCTGGTGCTGCTGAACGCGTCGGGCAAGGTCGGCGAGCTCCCGTCGCAAGCGGTGCCGATCGAGACGTTCGACGTGATCGAGCCGCCTCCGCCCGAGCCGCTGCGGCCTCCGCCGCCTGCCGACCCCGCGAGGACTGATGAAGTGGCGGAGGTCCGACCGGAGGAAGAAGGCGCGGCCGCTCCGCCCAACATCCGCAGCCAGGCCACTCCGGTGGTCCTGCCGGAGCCGGCGGTGAGATTGCCGCAGGCGCCGCGGGTCGTCGCCTCGGAAACTCCAGCTCGGGGCGCCGAGGCCACACAAGGCGCAGCTTTAATTGCGGGTCCCGGGACGGGTGCCGGCGGCGTGGGGACGGGCACCGGCAGCGGTGACGCCGGCAGCGGAACCGGCGGCGGTGGGAGCGGGCAGGCGCCGCGCAGCCCCTCGGTCATCCAGAGCACCACGCTGACCGGCCGCGACTATCCGCGCGCGGTGCTGCGCGCCTGGCCGCGCGGTGGGCGCACCTTTGTCGCGGTGCGGGTGCAGCTCGACGGCCGCGCCACGGACTGCAAGGTCAATCGCTCGAGCGGCAACGCGGTCGTCGACCAATGGACCTGCCGGCTCGTCGAGCAGCAGGTGCGGTTCCGCCCAGCCACGAACGAACGCGGCGAGCCCTATGTCGCCTGGTACGGCTATGTGCAGGCGCCCGTGAACTTCTAGTCGAGCTTGCGGATGGTCTCGTCGAGCCGGGCCACACGCACATTCCACTTCGTCACCGTCATGTGGTTGAGCAGGGTCCGTCCGTCGGCCTGCAGGGCAAGCTGCTGGCTCACCGCCATGCCGCCCGGCATGCGATAGTGGATTACCGCACGCGGCCCGGCGGTGGTGATGGTCACCGGTCCCGCGGCATCGGTCAGCGTTCCGCTGTACCGGTCCGGGCCGACCCGCACGATCCGCCACTCGCGGGTGCGCGGGGCCTTCTCGCCTTGCTGCACCGACTGGCGCAGCCGAAGTCCGCCGCCGGGCAGTGGGGTGCCGACGCTTTCGACCAGCACGCGCTGGGGCGCCGACAGGGTGATCCGCAGCGTGCCGGTGCCGTGGCTCCAGCCGGCGAAATATCGAATGGGGTCGAACTGGACGCGTCCGTCAGCCGGCAGCCGCACGCTGGTGCATGACCCCAGCAGGAGGCCCAAGCAGGCGAGCGCCGGAACGCGCGCCATCATGCGTCCCGCCCGGCGACGAGCTGGTCCACCACCGAGGGGTCGGCCAGGGTCGAGGTGTCGCCCAGGCTGCCGAGCTCGCCCTCCGCGATCTTGCGAAGGATGCGGCGCATGATCTTTCCCGAGCGGGTCTTGGGCAGGGCGGGCGCGAACTGGATGCGCGCCGGGATGGCAAGCGCGCCGATGTGCCTGCGGACCTCCGCGTTGATCTCTCCCTTGAGCGCATCGCCACCGTCCGTGCCGGCGGTGAGGGTCACAAAGGCATGGATCGCCTGGCCCTTGATGTCGTGCGGAACGGCGACGACCGCCGCCTCCGCCACCTGGGCATGCTCGACGATGGCGCTCTCGACTTCGGCGGTGCCGATGCGGTGGCCCGACACGTTGATCACGTCGTCCACCCGGCCGGTGATCCAATAATAGCCGTCCTCGTCGCGGCGGCACCCGTCGCCGGTGAAATAAAGGCCCGGGTAGGCGGTGAAGTAGGTCTGGAAGAAGCGCTCGTGGTCGCCCCACACGGTGCGCATCTGTCCCGGCCAGGAGGCGGCGAGGCACAGGTTGCCGCTCGCCGGTCCCTCCAGGACCTTGTGCTCGGTGTCGACCAGCAGCGGCTCGATCCCGGGCAGCGGCTTGGTGGCGGAACCCGGCTTGAGGTCGGTCGCGCCGGGTAGGGGCGAGATCAGGATGCCGCCCGTCTCGGTCTGCCACCAGGTATCGACGATCGGACAGCGGCCGTCGCCGACGATCTGATGGTACCATTCCCAGGCCTCGGGGTTGATCGGCTCGCCGACCGTCCCGAGTAGGCGGAGCGAACTCCGGCTGTGGCGCTTCACCGGCGCGTCGCCCTCCCGCATTAGGGCGCGGATGGCGGTAGGCGCGGTGTAGAAGATGGTCACGCCCAGCCGGTCGATTGTCTCCCAGAACCGGCCGTAGTCAGGATGATTGGGCACCCCGTCGAACATCACGCTCGTCGCGCCGTTCATCAGCGGCCCGTAGACGACGTAGCTGTGGCCGGTGATCCAGCCGACGTCGGCGGTGCACCAGAAGATGTCGCCGTCCTCCGCCCCGAACACCCAGTCGAAGGTGGTCGCGGCCCAGACCGCATAGCCGCCGGTGGTATGGACGACGCCCTTGGGCTTGCCGGTTGAGCCGGAGGTGTAGAGGATGAACAGCGGGTCCTCCGCATTCATAGGCTCGGGCTCGCAGATCGTGGGCAGGCTGTCGCGCATCGCCGAGTAGGGGATGTCGCGCCGGTCCTTCATCGGCACCTCGGCGCCGGTACGGCTGACCACGATCACCGTATCGATGCCGCGGCTCATCTCCAGCGCTGCGTCCACATTGGCCTTGAGCGGGATGACCTTGCCGCCGCGGATGCCCTGGTCGGCGGTGATCACCGCACGGGCGCCGCAATCGTCGATCCGGCCGGCGAGGCTCTCCGGCGAGAAGCCGCCGAACACCACCGAGTGCACTGCCCCGATCCGCGCGCAGCCCAGCATCGCCGCCGCCGCCTCCGGCATCATCGGCATGTAGATCATCACCCGGTCGCCGCGTCCGATCCCGCGCTGGCGGAGCAGGTTGGCGAAGCGGCAAGTCTCCTCAGTGAGCTCGCGGTAGGTCAGGGTGCGGCCCTCGCCAGGCTCGTCGCCTTCGAAGATGAGCGCGGTGCGGTCGCCGCGCTCGGCGAGGTGCCGGTCGAGGCAGTTCACCGACAGGTTGAGCTGCCCGTCGGCGTACCAGCGGATTCGGAAGTCGTTCTGGTGGAACGACCAATCGCCCGCTTGCGTCGGTTGTCGGGCCCAATCAAGCCGTTCGGCCTGCTCCAGCCAGAACGCGCCTTCGTCCGTTCCCGCTAGCTGCTGGAGCCTGCCAAGTTCATCCGGACCGAGCCGCGTCCGGAAGCTTGGCGGAACGGGATGAACGGCTTGGCTCATGCGGCCGAGTCCATGCTCCCCATGTCGATCACGAAGCGATAGCGAATGTCGTTCTTGAGCAGCCGCTCGTAGGCTTCGTTGACCTGGTCCATCCGGATCATCTCGACGTCCGGGTAGATGTCCCTGGCCGCGCAGAAGTCCAGCATCTCCTGGGTTTCCGGAATGCCGCCGATCGCCGACCCGCCTACCGCGCGATTCCAGAAGATGAGGTTGACCCCAACGAATCCCGGCATCGGGGTCAGCGCGCCGACGATGATCATCCGGCCCGACCGACCGAGCAGGTTGAGGTAGCCGTCGATCTCATGGCTGACCGGGATGGTGTTGAGAATGAAGTCGAAGCGGGTCGCCGCGGCCTTCATCTGCTCGGCGTCGGTGGAGATGATCACGTCGTGCGCGCCGAGTGCCCGCGCATCCTCGCCCTTGCTGGGCGTGGTGGTGATCATGGTCACGTGCGCGCCCATCGCCGCGGCGAGCTTCACGCCCATGTGGCCGAGACCGCCCAGGCCGATCACCGCGACCTTGGTGCCCTCGCCGACCTGATACTGGCGCAGCGGCGAATAGGTGGTGATCCCGGCGCACAGCAGCGGCGCGACCCGGCTGACGTCCATGCCGTCGGGCACCTTGAGCACGAAGTGGTCACGGACCACGATGTGGTCGGTGTAGCCGCCCTTGCTGACGCTACCGTCGTGATAATCCTTGCTGTTGTAGGTCTGGACGCAGCCCTTCCGGCAGAAGACCTCCCAGCCTTCCAGGCACTGGTCGCAGTCCATGCAGCTGTCGACCATGCAACCGACCGCAACCGTGTCCCCGACGCGGTGCCGGCTGACCTCGTCCCCGATGGCGGTGACGGTGCCGACGATCTCGTGCCCGGGGATTACCGGGTAGCTCGACCCGCCCCAGTCGTTGCGACAGGTGTGAAGGTCGCTGTGGCAGATGCCCGCGTAGGTGATCTCGATGGCGACGTCGTCCGGGCGGAGCGCCCGCCGCTCAACCTCCATCGGCCGCAACGGCTGATCAGGCGCGTCCGTGCCCCACCCCCGCGCCTTGGTTGGGCCGCTGGTCTGGGCCGTGCTTGGGCGGGGTTCTGCGGTGGTCGCCATGCGGGTGTCTCCTATCGTGCTCGCTCCAAAACGCGCGTCGCCTGGAGGAGATGTGGCCGGTCGACCATTTTTCCACCCACGGAGAGCACGCCTGCGCCGGGCTGTGCGGCGAAGGCGGCGACAATAGACTGGGCATGCGCCAATTCTTCGGACGAGGGGCTGAAAGCCGCATTGATCGCCTCGACCTGCGCCGGGTGAATGGCGAGCTTCGCCGTGAAGCCTTCGCGGGCGGCGGCGCGGGCTTCGGCGGTAAGGCCGGCTTCGTCGCGGAAATCGGCGAAGACACCGTCGACGGGCTGCACGTCCGCGGCGACCGCGCCGGCCAGACACAGGGAGCGAGCAAGCTTGTAGGTAAAACTGAATTCGCCACTTTGGTCATATTTGCTGCTGGCACCGAGCGCAGCAGAGAGGTCTTCCGCGCCCCAGCTCATCGCGGCCAGCGGCGAATTCGGATCGCGGTAGCTGAGCAGCCCGAACAAGCTAGCGGCGGTCTCCGTCACAATGGCATGCACGGGGATGCTGCCGGTACGGTGGGCGAGTTCGGCCACGTCCGCGCCGCTCTCGGCCTTCGGCAGCACGATGCCGTGGAGGTCGGCAATGCCGAGCAGGTCGAGGTCCAGCCGGTGTTCGTCGGTGCGCAGCGGGTTCACCCGCACCCACCATTGCGGTCCGCCGCTGCGCCTGGCGAGGCCCTTGAGCACCTCGCGAGCCCGCACCTTTTCGCCGGGCGCGACGCTGTCCTCCAGGTCGAAGATCAGGGCATCGGCCGCGCTGTCCAGCGCCTTGGCGATCTTGCGCTCGCTGTCCGCGGGCACGAACAGCCAGGAGCGGGGCTCCATCATGCCGGTTTCCGGTGCAGCAAGGCGGTGCGCTTCATGGTGCACACCGTCTCGCCGCGCTGGTTGACCGCACGATGCTCCCAGGTGACCAGCCCGGCGGTCGGGCGCGACCTGCTTTCCCGCAGCGCCACCGCCTCGCTTTCGATGCGAAGCGTGTCGCCAACGAACACGGGGTGGGGGAACTTCACCTCATCGAAGCCGAGGTTCGCGACCAGCACGCCCATGGTCGTATCCGCGACCGACACCCCGACGGTCAGGCTGAAGGTGAAGCAGCTGTTGACCAGGATCCGCCCGAACTCGCTCGCTCCTGCCGCCTCGGCGTCGAGGTGCAAAGGCTGGGGATTATGGGTCAGGGTGGAGATCAGCAGATTGTCGGTCTCGGTGACCGTGCGGGTTAGGGCATGGGCCACTTTGTCGCCGACCTGCCACTCGTCGAAATACCGTCCGGCCATGCCCCCGCTTAGGCAAGGCGACCCGGCTTGCCAACTGCTGCCGGGAAGCGGCGGCTACTCGACCGATCCCTTGCGCTGCAGTCGCGCGCGCAGTTCCGTGCTGGGGATGCGATCAACGGCGTTGTCGGGCTTGGCCGAGCGGAGCACGACCGCCAGCTGGCCAAGCAGCTGTCCGACGGCATCGAGCGTCGGAACGGCCGTGCCGTGCCGCGCCGCCATGATGCCGTCGCGGGCGATGCCGTTCGCCAGCGAATTCAGTTGGCGCCAGGCGAACTCCAGTTCTTCCGCCATGTGGCGGCTCAGCAGATGGTCGGTCTGCGCCAGGGCAGGATCGGTTACCGGCACCTCGATTCGGCGGATCGGGCGGCCCGGCGCGACCTGAGCGACGGCCTCACGCCGGAACTGCTCCGGCGAGCGAAAACGTACAGCGTTGTTCATGTTGAATTCCCCCCGGACATCCCCCGATGCCCTGGTGAACTTATAGAAGGAGGTCAGGAGCTAAATGAAACTCGAACTGGTCCATCTTGGATAAGCAGCTCGGCAATCGCCTCGGTGATGGCGGAACCGTCGAGCCGGTAGGCGGCGTAGAGGTCGGGGAGGCTGCCGGTCTGGCCGAAGCGGTCCACGCCGAGCGGCGCGACACGCTGGCCAAGGACGCCGCCGAGCCAGGAGAGCGAGGCGGGGGCAGCGTCGCACAGAGTGACGAAACCGGCGTTCGGACGGAGGCGGCCAAGCAGCCGCTCGGCATGGCTCGGCTCGCGGCGGCCCTGCCAGCGGGCGGCCTGCGCCGCCGACCAGCCGCGGTGCAGCAGATCGGGGGAGGTGACGGCGAGCAGGCCGAGCCCGGGGAGGTCGGCGGATAGCTCCTCGTGCGCCTCCAGAGCTTCGGGCATGACCGCGCCCATGGCGACGATCGCCGCTTCCGCATGCGGACCGGGCTCGCGCAGCCAGTAGCCGCCGGCTAGCGCATCGGCCTTCCAGTGGTCGTCCGCGCGTTCGATCTGGCGGACGTTGCGGGTGGACAGGCGGAGGTAGGTGGTCTCGCCCGCGGGATCGTCAATCAGGCGAAAGGCCTGCTCCATCATCGCCGCGAGTTCGTCTGCGAAGGCGGGCTCGTAGTGGCGCAGGCCCGGCTGGCCGAGCGCGATAAGCGGCGGGTTGATCGACTGGTGGGCGCCGCCCTCCGGCCCAAGGGTGATGCCGCTGGGAGTCGCCACCAGCAGGAAGCGAGCATCCTGGTAGCAGGCGTAGTTCAGCGCATCGAGGCCGCGGGCGATAAACGGGTCGTAGAGGGTGCCGACCGGGAACAGCCGCTCCCCGAACAGGTCGCCGGCCAGCCCGGCCGCGGCGAGCATGAGGAACAGGTTGTTCTCCGCGATGCCCAGCTCAATGTGCTGCCCCTGGGTCGTCGCACCCCACTTCTGCGCGCTGGGGATCTTGGCCCGCGCAAATACGTCCGGCAGCTCCTTGCGACGGAACAGCCCGCGCTGGTTCACCCAGGCGCCGAGGTTGGTCGAAACGGTGACGTCCGGCGAGGTGGTGACGATCCGATCGGGCAGCGGTCCGCCCGCCTTGGCGAGGTCGAGCAGAATGCGGCCGAAGGCGGCCTGGGTGGACTGCTCCTCTCCCGCGGGTACCGGCAGGGCAGGAACCTCGACCTGGCCGAAGGCGCGGGGCCGCTTCTCGCGCGCGACCTGCGCCCGTTCGATCAGCGCCTGCACTCCAGCTCGCGCATTGTCGCCGATCCCGGCCAGCGGCTCCCATTCCGCACCTTCCGGCACGCCCATCTTCTCACGCAGCGCGGCGAGCTGGGTAGGGTTCATCAGGCCGGAATGATTGTCCTTGTGGCCGGCGAAAGGCAGGCCGAAGCCCTTCACCGTCCATGCAACGAACAGCGTCGGCACGTCTTCGGCGCCGCACTCGTCGAACGCCTCGACCAGTGTTTCCATGCAATGGCCGCCAAGGTCGGTCATCAGGCGGCCGAGTTGCTCGTCGTCATGCTCGGCGAGGAAGGGGCTCGCGGCCGATCCGAGATCGTTAGCGATGCGCGCCTGCCAGGCCGCGCCCCCGCCGTAAAGCAGGGCGCTGTGGTCGGCGTTGGGCAGCTGTTCCAGCCAATGCCGGACAGGCTGGCCGTGATGCGTGGCGAGCGCCTGTTCCAACCGCCGGCCGTAGCGCAGCTCCACTACCCGCCAGCCGCACGAGCGGAAGATTTCGTCGAAGCGCTCGAACATGCGGTCGGCGCTGGTCGCGTCCAGGCTCTGGCGATTGTAATCGACGACCCACCACAGGTTGCGGACGTCGTGCTTGTAGCCTTCTATCAGCGCCTCGTAGATGTTGCCCTCGTCCAGCTCGGCGTCGCCGATCAGCGCGACCATGCGGCCCCGCTCATTCTCGCTCATCATGCCGTGAGCGGCGAGGTAATCCTGGACCAGGCTGGCGAAGCTGGTCACCGCCACGCCAAGGCCGACCGACCCGGTGGAGAAATCGACGGGGATGCGGTCCTTGGTCCGGCTGGGATAGCTTTGCATCCCGCCGAACCCGCGGAAGTTCTCCAACTGCTCGCGCGTTTGGCTGCCGAGCAGGTAGTGAATCGCGTGCAGCACCGGTCCGGCATGCGGCTTCACCGCGACCCGGTCGTTGGGCCCGAGCGCGTGAAAGTAGAGCGCGGCCATGATCGCGGTCATCGACGCGCAGCTCGCCTGGTGCCCGCCGACCTTGAGCCCGTCCGGGCTCTCCCGCAGGTGGTTGGCGTGGTGGATGGTCCAGGCGGACAACCAGCGCAGCCGCTCGTCGAGCAGCTTCAAGGCGGCAATATCGGGCGGGGAGGCGGGCTTCAGCATGACGGCCGCCCTAGCGGGTGTTCATGCGGTATGAAACCGACCGCGGAGCAGGCGGAGGCGACGGGCCTTAGCGCGCCATCCCGGAGCTCCAGTCCTGCATCGCCAGCCGTTCCTCGGGGCTGAGCTTGGTCAGCCGCGCCCGGCTCGCTTCCGACCGCGGCTGTTCCACCTGCGGCTCGCGCAGCGGCTGGTCGAAGGCTACCCCGCACAGGTCCTGGCGCTTCCACTGCACAACGCCGAAGGCCTCCGTCTTGTCGATCTTCAACATCAGGTCCCCGCCGAGGTCCGGCAGATCAGTTCCCCGCAGGCGGGCCCCCGCCGCCGACACGTTCATCAGCAGCACCGGTTGCGCGCGGGCGACGGTGGTCACCAATGCCGGCAGGTCGGCGGGGGAGCGCTGCGCCTGGCGGCGTCCACCGCCGCCGCATTTACCGAATATCGTCATTGCCGGCCTTCCAAAAAGCATCCCGGCATCGTTGTGACCTCGTATAATCAACGCAAACTCACCAGGAATGGTGAACGCGCCGCTAACTCTGTTCGGAACCGATGATCGGTGCACTGTGTTGCTGAGTTCGATAGCCCGGGAGACCAGACCATGCGTTCATTCTTGATCACCTTAGTTGCCGCCACCGCCCTCACCGCTTGCGGCACCACCACCACCGACGATGCTGCTACCACGGAAACCGCCGCGACCACGGCACCGGTTGCCGACCCGAGCAATCCGCTGGGCGCGCCTGGCTACACGATGATGGCCGCCAGCAGCGACCAGTTCGAGATCCAGTCGAGCCAGCTGGCTCTGCAGGCCTCGCAGAACCCGGCGGTGCAGAGCTATGCCCGGCTGATGATCGCGCATCACCAGGCGACCACCGCCAACCTAACACAGGCCGCACAGTCGGCCGGGCTGGCGCCGCCGCCGCCCGCGCTGATGCCGGCCGAGCAGGCACTGCTCGACCAGGTACGCGCGGCCGGGACCGGTCCGGCGTTCGACGCGGCGTACAAGCAGGCGCAGATCACGGGCCACCAGTCCGCGCTGCAGCTGCACCAAGGCTATGCCAACGGCGGCGACGTGCCGGCGCTGCGCCAGGTCGCGGCGACGGCCGTGCCGATTGTTCAGCAGCACCTGGTCGGTGCCCAAGGCCTCAACGTCGAGGCCATGATGCAGCAGCCGGCAGCTACCGGCACCACTCCGACTGACACGGCGCCGGTGCGGAGCGGCGAACGCGGCTAAGCGAAAGAAAGGCTGAGCGCTGTTCCGGCGCTCAGCGTTCTCGCTGGTCGAAGCGTTGCTGGGCGGCGCGAATGCACTCGATGTGCTCGCCCGCCCAGGCGCCGAGGGCGCGAACCGGCTCGCTCAGCGACACGCCAAGCTCGGTCAACGTATAGTCGACCCTCGGCGGGATCGTCGGCGTAACATGCCGGCTGATCAAACCATCGCGCTCAAGGCCGCGCAGCGACAGTGTCAGCATGCGCTGCGAGATGCCGTCGATCTCTCGCTTCAGCTCGGAAAAACGGCGCGACCCTGAGCCAAGTGCCATCACGATCTGCATGCTCCACTTGTCGCCCACCCGGTTGAGCACCGGCGTGATCCGGGTGCAGCGGTGGCTGGCGAACCGCGGCTCGGGGAGGGGGGTCACATCGGTGTCACTAAGGAACAAAGTTTTCGGTTCTTGCGGCTGATCCATGTATGGTTACGTAACGCGTCCTGGTTACAAATCAATACCGAGGACCTGAACATGACCATCCTGCACATCGACAGTTCGATCACCGGCGAGAACAGCGTCAGCCGCGTGCTAAGCAAGCGGATCGTGGAGCAGCTCACCGCCGCACAGCCCCGGGCTGACGTGACCCATCGCGATCTAGTGGCGGAGCCGCTCGACCACCTTACGCTCGGCGCCTTCGCCGACAGCAGCGTGCTCGACGAGTTCCTGGCCGCGGATACCGTGGTGATCGGCGCGCCGATGTACAATTTCACCCTGCCGAGCCAGCTCAAGGCCTGGCTCGACCGGATCCTGGTCGCAGGCAGGACCTTCCGCTACCGCGAGGACGGTTCGCCGGAAGGACTGGCTGGCCCCAAGCGGGTGATCGTGGCGCTCAGCCGCGGCGGCTTCTACCGCGGCGACTCGCCCGCCGCGGGGCTGGAGCATCTTGAGACGTACCTGACTGGTACGTTCGGCTTCATTGGCATCGTGCCGGAATTCGTAGCGGCGGACGGGATCGCGGTCGGGCCGGAGCAGCGTGAGGCGTCAGTCGCGAATGCGCTGGGCGAGGTGGAGCGGCTGGCGGCTTGAGGCCGATGTGCTCCCGCGAAGGCGGGAGCCCAGTCCGCTGGCAAAGGCAGCGCTTGCGGCGCTGGTCTGGGCCCCCGCCTGCGCGGGGGCACTCAGGCTAGGAGCCTGAGCGGGTTCTCGATCAGCGGCTTCATCGCCTGCAGGAAGCTCGCCGCGTCCCAGCCGTCGACCACGCGGTGGTCGCAGCTGAGCGACAGGTTCATCCGCTTGCGGACCTCGATCTCGCTGTTCACGGGCACGAGCTTCTCCTCGACCTTGTTGACGGCGATGATCGCGACCTGCGGCGGGCTAATTACGGGGGTGGAGGTGATCCCGCCCATCGGTCCCAGCGAGGAAATGGTGATGGTCGGCCCGGTCAGCTCCTCGCGCGTGGCCTTGCCGGTCTTGGCTGCGTCCGACAACCGCAGCACTTCCGCCGCGAGCTGCCACACGCTCTTGGCTTCCGCGTTGCGCAGGACGGGCACCATCAGCCCGTTCGCGGTCTGGGCGGCGATGCCCATGTGCACCGCGCCGTGGCGAGTGATAACGTTCGCCTCGTCGTCGTAGGTCGCGTTAAGCATCGGCCATTCAGGCAGCGCGCGGGTCATGGCGGTGATGAGGAAGGGGAGCAAAGTCAGCTTCGGGTTGGAGCCGCGATCGCGGTTCATCATCGCGCGCGTGTCCTCTAGCGCGGTGACGTCGAACTCCTCGACCAGCGTGAAGTGCGGCACCCGGCGCTTGGCCGCTTGCATATTCTCCGCGATCTTACGGCGGAGGCCGACGACCTTGATCTGCTCGTCCTGGCGAGCCGCTGTGCCGCGGGCCGAGACGCTGCCGCTGTTGTAGAGCAGGTAGGCGTCGAGGTCGGCGTGGCGAACGCGGTCGGCGGCGGTCTTCACCTGCGCCAGGTCGATGCCGAGGTCACGGGCGCGCTGGCGCACGACGGGGGAGGCGAGGACGGCAGTGCGAGATACTTCAGCTTCGCTCGTGCCGAGCGTTGTCGAAGGGCGTTGTTCGACCGTTTGCTCGGGGGAACGCCCTTCGGCTTCAGGTCGCGCCTTCCGCTCAGAACGAACGGGCTCCTCGCCAATGGTGAGCGCAGGCAGCGCTTCTTCCTGAGCCTTGGTCGGAGCGACCGCGCCGTCGCCCATCGCCACCGTGTCGGTCCGCTCGCCCTTGCCGACCGTCTCCGTGCCTTCCTGCGTCGCGATCGGGGTGTCGGCCGCGGCGGCCCCGTCGGTCTCGATCTCGACCAACACCGAGCCGATCGCCACTTGGTCGCCGACTTCGCCCGCCAGGCTCTTCACCGTGCCCGCGACCGGCGATTCCATCTCCACCGTCGCCTTGTCGGTCATCATGTCGGCGAGCTGCTGGTCCTCCTCGACCCGTTCTCCGACCTTGATGTGCCAGGCGACGATCTCAGCCTCGGCGATGCCTTCGCCGATATCGGGGAGCTTGAACTGGTACGTAGCCATCAGTCAGCCATGACCTTTTCTAATGCGAACTTCATGCGCTTGGGCCCCGGAAAATAGGCCCATTCGTAGGCGTGCGGGTAGGGCGTGTCCCAGCCGGTGACCCGCTCGACCGGCGCTTCGAGGTGGTAGAAGCAGCGTTCCTGAACCAGCGTAACCAGCTCGGACGCGAAGCCGGAGGTGCGGGTCGCTTCCACCACGACCAGGCAGCGGCCGGTCTTCTTCACCGAGGCCTCGATCGTCGCGATGTCGAGCGGGACCAGTGTGCGCAGGTCGATGATCTCCGCGTCGACGCCATTCTCTTCGGCCGCGGCGGCCGCGACGTGGACCATCGTGCCGTAGGTCAGCACGGTGAGCTCGGCTCCTTCGCGCACCACCCGGGCCTGGCCGAGCGGGACGGTATAGTGGTCGTCGGGCACTTCCGCCTCGGCGCGCTTGGCCCAGGGGGTGACCGGTCGGTCGTGGTGGCCGTCGAACGGGCCGTTGTAGATGCGCTTGGGCTCGAAGAAGACCACCGGATCGGGGTCCTCGATCGCGGCGATCAGCAGGCCCTTGGCGTCGTACGGGTTCGAGGGGATGACGACCTTCAAGCCCGCCACGTGGGTAAACAGGGCCTCCGGGCTCTGAGAGTGGGTCTGCCCGCCAAAGATGCCGCCGCCATAGGGCGTGCGGATGACCATCGGCATGGTCCATTCAGCCGCCGTGCGGTAGCGCATCCGCGCGACCTCCGAGACGATCTGGTCGTAACCGGGATAGATATAGTCGGCGAACTGGATCTCGACCACAGGCTTCAGGCCATAGGCGGCCATGCCGACCGCCGTGCCGACGATCCCGCCCTCGCTAATCGGCGCGTCGAAGCAACGGGTTATCCCGAACTCGCGCTGCAGTCCTTCGGTCGCGCGGAACACGCCGCCAAAATAGCCGACGTCCTCACCGAACACGACCACATCGGGGTCGCGCGCCATGGTCACTTTATGGGCCGAGTTGATGGCCTGGATCATGTTCATGGTCGCCATCAGCCCTGCGCCTCCTTCAGCGCCTGATCCCGCTGCTCAGCGACGTTCCAGGGCACGTCGGCGTAGACGTCCTCGAACATGCTCTCGATGTTCTCGCGGCCCTGTTCGGACAGGATGCCGAGCTTCTCCGCTTCCTTCTGGGCGGCGCGGACCTCGGCGTCGGCCTGCTTGACCAGCGCGTCGTGGCGTTCGTCGTCCCACTCGCCAAGCGCGACCAGGTGCTGGCGGAGGCGCGCGATCGGGTCGCCGAGCGGCCACTGCTGCGCCTCCCCTGCAGGCCGGTAGCCGGTGGGATCGTCCGAGGTAGAGTGGCCTTCCGCGCGGTAGGTGAAGAACTCGATCAGGGTCGGGCCGTTGTTCGAGCGCGCCCGCTCGGACGCCCACTGCACCGCCGCATAGACGGCGAGCGCATCGTTCCCGTCGACCCGGAGCCCGGCCATGCCGTAGCCCACCGCGCGCGCGGCAAAGGTCGCGCGCTCGGCCCCAGCGAGGCCGCTGAAGCTGGAGATCGCCCACTGGTTGTTAACCACGGCCAAGATCACCGGCGCGTTGTAGACGGTGGCGAACGTCATCGCCGAGTGGAAGTCGCCCTCGGCGGTGGCGCCGTCGCCGATCCACCCCATGGCGATGCGGCTGTCACCCTTGATCGCGGACGCCATCGCCCAGCCCACTGCCTGCGGATACTGCGTGCCGAGATTGCCGGAGATCGAGAAAAAGCCATGCTCCTTGTCCGAGTACATGATCGGCAGTTGGCGGCCCTTCATGTGATCGCCGGCATTGGAGTAGATCTGGCACATCATCTTGGTGAGCGGGTAGCCACGCGACACGAGCAGCCCCTGCTGGCGATAGGTCGGGAAGTGCATGTCGTCGCGGTGCATCGCCCCGGCAGTGGCGACCGCGATCGCCTCCTCGCCGGTGCACTTCATGTAGAAGCTCGTCTTGCCCTGCCGCTGGGCACGGTACATGCGGTCGTCGAATACGCGCACGATCACCATGTCGCGCAGCATCTTGCGGATTGTGTCGGGGTCGAGCTTGGGGTCCCACGCGCCCACCGCCCGGCCATCCTCGTCGAGTACGCGGACGAGCGCGTCGGTCAGCGGGAAGGTCTCGCGCGGCTCCGCGGTCGTGTCGGGGCGTGCCGTGGCGCCCGCGGGGGGCACCACCAAGGACGAGAAGTCAGGGGTGTCGCCGGGCCGATACGGCGGCTCGGGCACGTGCAGGGTCAGCGCCGGGGCATTGCGACGGGCTTGGGGGTCAGCATCACTCATGTCGCCAAGCCGCTTAATGCAGGGAGGAAGGGGCGGCAACGGTTGACCGTCTCTCGCGCGGAGCGCTAGGGCGCGCACCATGTCCGACACCCCGCCAGACCGCTTGAGCCTCGACCCGCGCAGCCCGCATTTCCAGGCGGAACTGCTGCAGCGCGGCGTGGGCATCCGCTTCAATGGCCAGGAAAAGACCAACGTTGAGGAATATTCCGTCTCGGAAGGCTGGATCAAGGTCGCCGCCGGACGCAGCCGCGATCGGTTCGGGAACCCTATGACCGTCAAGCTCAAGGGCACGGTCGAGCCCTACTTCGAGAACCCGGCCGTTACGACGCACTCATCGGACGAGAACTAGTCGCCTAGGCGGCGCGCAGATGGAGCAGGAACCGGTCGGCCGCCGACTGGAGGTTGCCGGCTAGCGGCGCCAGCCCGTCGGCGGATCCCTGAACCTCCCGCGAAAGGTCCGCCGCCTCGGCTGCTGACTTGGCGACCTGCTCGACCCGTTTGGCCATGGCGTCCGTACTGGCCGCGCTGTCGATGGCGTTCGACTCGATTGCGCGTGCGACATCGTGCTGCTGGCGGATGGCGTTGCGCATGTTCTCGGCGGAGCGGACCAGCTGCTGCATGGCCTTGGCGACCTCGGCGATCGCCCCGCTGGCCTCGTTGGCTCCTTCGCCCACGTTGGCGACCAGGCTGGTGATGTCGCCCGCAGCCTCCTGGGCCTTGCGGGCCAGCAGCTTCACCTCGGACGGAACCACCGCAAAGCCGCGGCCCTTGTCGCCGGCGCGAGCGGCCTCGATGGTCGCGTTGATCGCGAGAAGGTTGGTTTGCGACGACACGCCCTGGATCAGGCTGACCAAGGCTTCGATGTTGGCTGTCCGAGTGGCCAGCGTCTGGATCGCTTGCTCGCCGGACTGCGACGAATGGCCGAGCTCGCCCTGCTGATCTGCGGTGACCGCGATCCCCGAGATCGCCCGCGCGAGTTCGGTCACGCCCGCGGAAAGGACCAGCACGTTCGAAGAAGCGGTCTTCGCTTCGGCGGCGACGTTGGCGGTATGTTGTCCCGTATTCTGGGCGAAGTGGTGCATCTGCCGGGCGGCCTGTTCGAGTTGGCCGGCCGTTGCGCTCACGGCTCCCACGATCTGGGCGACGGAACCTTCAAAGGTCTCGGCGAACGCCAGCAGTTCCTTGCTGCGGGCGGCCGCGTGCGCCTCGCGCTCCGCCTCCAGGCGAAATTGTCGCTCCTCCGTGGCCGCTTGGGCAGTGTTCGCGGCGGCAAGCGCTGATTCGGCTTCGTCCTTGGCCCTGCGGGCGGCATCGGCAAAGCTGTCACTGGCTTGTCTCGCGTCGGCTCGTTCGACGAACAGCTTGGCCATGTCGCGGGCGGTGGGACCGAGCATCGCCAGGACGAGCCCGACTGCCAGCGCATGCACCAGCACACGCGCCAGGTCGCCGCTGCCGATGAAGACCCACTCCGGAGCCACATAGCCGAGCAGCAGGTGATGAACGCTGATGACCGCGGACGCCGCGGCAATCGGGCGCCAGTCACACAGCAGCATAAGCGCGGCCAGGCCGACGAAGAAGTACATGTGCCCTTCCATCTGCCACGGATGGCCGCTCATGACATAGATCAGCAACGCGGGTTGAACCGCCGCCATGATGCCAAAGGCCGTGCCGACCTGAAGATCGTACCGCTGCTTCCCGGCATAAAAGCTCGGCAGCAGGTTGATGGCGGCCGACAACAGAACGCCGGTTGCCTCGTTCCGGAAGTCGAACACCAACGTCAGGAGCATGAGCGACAGGGTGCAGCCCCAGCCGAACGCAGTCAGCTGCAGAACTCCACGCACACGCAACATCTGCAATTGGGTCATCAGCCTGCCACCCCCGAGCCTAGGTACGAGCGTTACCGCAGATAGTCGCCGGCGCGGCGACCATCAGCATACCTTGCTGCAGCAGCGTCGGAGCGAGCTGAACGCCCGGGCCGTCCGCGATAACGCTTCCGGGCAGCGGCCCGGCCCTGACGTGAGCCAGGCCGACGCGCGTCAGGAGACCCGCATCGACGCGGGAGCCGCTAAGCGCCAGCAAGAGCAGACGTCCGTGCGGCGGCGGTGCGAACGCTGCAACCAACAGCACCGAACCGGCCAGCATAAGCTGGACGGCAGTGCCTGCCCCAAGTCTGCCTTTACGCTGTTCCGTCATTTGGAACGCGTAGCTAAGGACAACCTGTTAACGCTCGGTTCAAGCGTAGGGCGGCGGTGGCGAGTGGAGGTCGATCACCTGCCAATCGCCACCTGCGTACCCGGACGTGGAATCCTTACAGGCTGTGCGACCTCGCGTCCGTACCGCCCGGCGTGGCCGAGCCCGGGTAGCGCGGAGTGATGCGACGCGATTGATACCGGTCGTACAACTTCTTGCCACCCCAACCGAGCGCCAGAGCAACGCCCAGAGGGCCAAGTCCGCGACGGGCAATGGCGGTTGCTCCATAACCCAGAAGCGCCCCACGGACGCCTTCGTTGCGGCCGGCCAATTTGTTACCGAGGTAAGCGCCGGCGATCTTCCCAAGCATGTCGCTCTCCTTCGCGATGGGTTGTTGCCCGGTAAAGCGCGCAGCCCGCTTGGGAGGTTCCGCGAAGTGGGATGGGACGCCACGCCAATTACCGGTGGTGGAATCTGCCACCAAGCCGATCCGAGGCCGCCCACGTTCAAGAAAATGGCGGAAAACCGCATCTGGCACGCTGCTTGAATAGGGTAACCCGAGACCGCAGCGGATCTTGCCGAGGCGGGACAGGGAGAACCAAGATGAACGTCAAGACCAGCCTTTTCGCCGCCGTTGCCGCCCTGCTGGTGAGCACCGCCACCGTCGGCTCCGCCGTTGCTCCAGCGACCGGTCTGCAGCTGCCCGTCGGGATTGCGGCCAGTGCTTGAGCCCGTGATCGCAAGGGTGCCGGTCCGCCACAGCGTCCGCGCCGAGTTCGTCGGCCGAGTGGACCCGGCACCCGCCCCATCCCCCATCGGCCCCAGAGCCGCGCTGCTGGGAGCACTGGACATGCTGGACATCGTGCTGGCCACTGCCCTGCAGCGTGTCTTCACCGCCATCAAAGCCTGAGGAACTTCAGATCATGGACCGCAAGATCCCCTTTACCCTCGACCGTCGCGAGAAGAAGCTGCTCGGCGTCTGCTCGGGGCTGGGCCGGACAATGCGCATCGACCCGACGTTCATCCGGGTTGCCTGGGTGGCGGTGCCGCTGCTCACCTTCGTGACGGTGTGGCAGGCGATCGTCGCCTATCTCATCTGCGGGATCATCGGCACCGTGCAGCGCAACCGCCTGGCTCGGCGGGACGGGCGTTCTGAGTTCGAGCGGATGGAAGACGCGGGTGGCGAGCGTCCCTCGGTTCACGACCTGCGCACCAAGCTGGACGCGACCGACCGGCGGATGATGGCGATCGACCACCACCTCAACAGCCAGAATGATGACCTCGCTCGGGAGATCGAGGCGCTGCGGAAGGAGGAAACGAAATGATCGGCGCGGAAACCATTCTGGCGATCGGCCTGGTGACGCTGGCCGCGATCCTGATCGCGGCGACCTTCGCCCTCAAGGGTTGGCAAGGCTGGCTGGAGCTCCGCAAGCTGGAGATCGCGCACGGCGGGCACCACGACGCCCCGTCGCAACTGACCGGCGGCCGAATAGAGATCGCCGATCTCAAAGAGCGGGTCCGCAAGCTGGAGCAGATTGCCAGCGGGATCGAGCTCTGACGAGAGGCACATGGGAGATGCGGGTGAGCCAGCTACGATGAGCCGACAGCTTCCGTCCCACGAACGGACCCCACCAGCCTTGTGATGATGTAATGTAACGGATAAGGCGCAGCGAACCCGCTCCGGAGTTTCTGCCTTGCGCGTCCTTGTTCTGCTTCTTGCTTCCAGCATCCTGCCGGCCGCACCGGCGCTCGCCCAGCAGCGATCCGACCAAGCCCCCCACGGCGCCGAAGATCATGAGCATCAGGGAAGTCACGACATCATTGTCACGGCGCCCCACCGCGGCGACCTCGACCTGCTCGCCGGCACGTCCGTGCTGTCGGGCGAGGACCTGCAGCGGGAGCTTCGTCCGCAGATCGGGGACACGCTGACCAGGCTGCCCGGGGTCTCCGCGACATCCTTCTCGCCAGGGGCATCCCGCCCGGTGCTGCGCGGCTTCCAAGGCGAGCGCATCCGGGTGCTGACCGACGGCATCGGCTCGATCGACGTGTCGAATACGTCCGCGGATCACGCGGTCACCATCGATCCGCTCACCGCCGAGCGGGTGGAGGTCTTGCGTGGCCCGGCCGTGCTGCTGTTCGGCAGCCAGGCGATCGGCGGCGCGGTGAACGTCATCGATCGCCGCATCCCGCGCGGCGTGCCGGCGGGTGGCTACCACGTGGACGTGATCGGCGCGCTCGGCTCCGCGGCCGACGAGCGCTCGGTCGGCGCTTCGGGCGACCTGGCATTCGGGAATAGCGGGCTGGTGCTGCACGTCGACGGCAACTTCGTGAAGACCGACGATCTGGAAACCGGCGGCTATGTGCTGAGCCCGCGTCTGCGCGCGGAACAGCTGGAGCTGGTGGAAGAGGCGCTGGAAGAAGGCGAGCTCGAGGAAGCGGCGGAAGCGGAAGAACTGGCGGGCCTCCGCGGCAAGGTGCCCAACAGTGCGACCGAGCAGAAGTCCGGCGGGATCGGCCTCGCCTACATCAAAGGCCCGCTGAGCCTGGGCGTGTCTTACGGGCGCTTCGAAAGCGACTACGGCGTTCCCACCCGGCCGGGAGCTGGCCACCACCATGAGGAGGAAGAAGGCGGAGAACTGCCGGTCGAGGAGGAGGAAGGGGAGGCGCCGGTCACTATCGGCCTGCGGCAGAACCGGTTCGACCTCCGCGGCGAGTACCGGCTGGAGGGCGGCTTTCTGGAATCGGTCCGCCTGCGCGCGGGTGCGTCCAATTACCGGCACACCGAATTCGAAGGCGAGGAGGTCGGAACCGTTTTCAAGTCGAAGGGCGCGGAAGGCCGGTTGGAGCTGGCCCAGGCCGAGCGTAACGGCTGGAGCGGGGCGTCGGGCGTGCAATATTTCCGACGCGACTTCGAGGCCATCGGCGCCGAGGCCTTTGTCCCGCCCAACAAGACCGATCAGGTTGGTCTGTTTACGCTGCAAGAGCTTGATCTGGGCCGGCTAGGGCTTGAGATCGGGGCGAGGCTGGAGCGGACCAACGTCAGGTCGAGCACCGTCGAGGTCCGGCGGAGGTTCGATGCCTTCTCGGTTGCGGGCGGCGTGAGCTATGAACTTGCGACCAGTGCCAAGGTCGGATTCAACCTGTCCCGGACCACCCGGGCGCCATCGGCGGAGGAGCTGTTCTCGAACGGTCCGCACATCGCCACCCAGGCGTTCGAAATCGGTGACCCGAACCTGCGCAAGGAGCGCAGCCTGGGCGGCGAGCTCTATTTCCGCTGGGATCGTCCCACCTACAACGTCAGCGCCACGGCCTTTCTCAACCGCTTCAGCAACTTCATCTACGAAGCCGAGACGGGCGAGGAGATTGACGAGCTGCCGGTCTTCCAATATTTCCAGCGCGACGCGACTTACCGCGGAGTGGAGGTGGAAGCCTCGGCCCGCCTCGGCGAGGTCCGTGGAGTTCGCATCGTCGCCGATGTGGTCGGCGACTACGTTCGCGCGACGATCAAGAGCGGCGGACCGGTGCCGCGGATACCCCCACTGCGCCTGCTTGGCGGGCTGGAGGCGCAATCTGAACGGTGGGACGCGCGGGCGGAGGTCGAGTGGATCGACGACCAGACCCGCGTGGCCGCGTTCGAGACCACGACGGAAGGCTTCACCCGGGTGAACGCGTCGGTGGTTTGGCATCCTTGGGGCAAGCGCAACGAGACCAGCCTGATCCTGTCCGCGAACAACATCTTCGATGAGGAAGCGCGGCGGCATGCCAGCTTCACAAAGGACTTCGTGCCGCTGGCCGGGCGCGACATCAGGCTGTCGGCGCACTTCAGCTTTTAGGTTCGCTCGAATAGGGGTGGGCATATGTTCGTCAACCATCTCGAATGCTCGCTCACCGGAGAGTATTACCCCTCCGGCCAGATCCACAATCTCAGCCGCGCCGGTAAGCCATTGCTGGTGCGCTACGACCTTCAGGCCGTCCGCGAGCGGCTCACTAAACAGCTGCTGCAGGAACGCGCGCCGGGCATGTGGAAGTGGCGCGAGCTGCTGCCGCTGCCCGATGGTGCGGAGCCGGTCAGCCTGGGCGAGGTGGAGACCCCGCTGCTGCCCCTCCCACGGCTGGCGGCGGAAGCGGAGGCGGGCAACCTGCTGGTTAAGGACGAAGGGCGGCTGCCGACCGGCTCGTTCAAGGCGCGGGGGCTAGCGATGGCGATCAGCATGGCGCGGCAGTTCGGGACCAGCCATGTCGCCTTGCCGACCAACGGCAACGCGGGTGCGGCCCTTGCGGCCTACGCCGCCGCGGCCGGGATCGGAGCGACGGTGATCTGCCCCGCGGAAACGCCGGCGATCAACGTGACGGAGACCGCGGCTTACGGTGCGGAGGTCTATGTTGCGGACGGCCAGATCGATGAATGCGGCCGGCTGATCGGCGAGGGCGCCGCGGCCGGCCGCTGGTTCGATTGCTCGACGTTGAAGGAGCCCTACCGGATCGAGGGCAAGAAGGTCATGGGCCTGGAGCTTGCCGAGCAGCTCGGCTGGCGCCTGCCGGACGCGATCTTCTATCCGACTGGCGGCGGCACGGGCCTGATCGGCATGTGGAAGGCGTTTGCCGAGCTAGAGGCGGTCGGGCTGATCGGGCCCGAGCGCCCGCGCATGTTCGCGGTGCAGGCCGAGGGTTGCGCTCCAATCGTGCGCGCCTGGAAGAATGGCGACGAGTTCGCCGAGCGATGGGAAGGTGCCGCGACAGTCGCCACCGGCATCCGCGTGCCCAAGGCGGTTGGCGATTTCCTGATCCTGCGCGCGGTGCGCGAGAGCGGCGGGGCGGCGATCGCCGTGCCCGAGGAGGCAATCGCGCGAGGGGTCGAGGACGCGGCGCGGCTGGACGGCGTGCTGCTCTGCCCGGAGGGCGGTGCGGTGCTGGCCGGCTGGCGCATGGCGCTGGAGCGCGGGCTGGTCGGGCGCGACGAGCAGATCGTCTTGTTCAACTGTGCGGCGGGCAACAAATACCCGCTGCCCGACCGGGCCAAGCGCATCCGCCTGGGGGAAGTGAACGGCGCGGAGCTCTAGGCCCGCGCCGCACTCTACTGCTCGTTGAGCGACTTCCGCACGGACGCGGTGAGCGGCTCCAGCATATACTGCAGCGCGGTGCGCGAACGCAGCGGGATCTGCACGCTGACCGGCATGCCGGCGCGAAGCTCGAAGTTCTGGCCGCGGACCTGGCGGATTTCCTCGAGTTCGCTCACCGGAATGTCGATGGACGCTGTGAAGAAGTCCTCGCCCGTGCGCTCGTCGGTGAAGCTGTCGGCCGAAACACGGGTCACCTTGCCTTCCAGCGCGCGCAGCGTTCGCTCGTGCAGCGTGTCGAAGCGCATATAGGCAATCTGACCCGGGTTAAGGTCGTCCGCGTCGGCCGGGGAAACTCGAGCCTCCACCGTTAGGGGCGTGCGTTCGGGCACCACGTCCATCAGCTTCTGCCCGGCCGCGATCACCCCGCCCGGAGTGAAGACCTGCAGGCCGACGACCGTTCCAGTCGCGGGTGAGCGGATCTCGGTGCGGGACAGCTGGTCGCGGGCGGCGTTGAGCTTGGGCAGCACGTCGTTCAGCGCGGCTTCCACTTCACGCAACTCGGTCGCGGCGCGCTCCAAGTAGCTGCTGCGGGCTTCGAGCGACTGCAGCTGCGACTCGCTGCCCAGGCTCCGGCTTTGCGCGATGGTCGCGGTGTACTGCCCGCGCTGGCCGATCAGCTCGGCGCGGGAGCGTTCCAGCGCGCGCAGGCGGTTCTGCGACACGAAGCCCTTCTCGGCGACCGTCCGCAGGCTGTTGAGTTCCTCATCCAGCAGCCGGACCTGCTCGTCGATCGATGAGATCTGGCGCGCGTAGCCGGTGCCCTGCGCGCCCGCCTGGCTGCCGCGTTCGCCAAAGGCCCCGCGTTGCGCGGACAGGACAGCGGCGCGGGTGCGGAGCTGCGCCTGCTGGATGCGCATGGCTTCGGCGGCCGCGGCGAGGTCCTCTTGCGGCAGGCTGGCGAACTCGACGGGCGCGGTCAGCGGACTGCCGGTCTGCTCCGCCTTGATGCGCTGGCGCTGGGCGAGAAGGGTGATCGCCTGGGACGCGAGCCCCCGCTCCTGGGCGCGGACGTCGGCCGCGGCGAGGCGCATCACAATCTGACCTCTGCGGACCCGGTCGCCTTCCTTGACCAGTATCTCGCCGACCACTCCGCCGTCGCGGTGCTGCACCGTCTGGCGCTGACCGGTAACCACCAGCCGCCCGGGCGCGTTGGCGGCCGCGTCCAGGCGGGCGAAGGCCGCCCAGCCGAGAAACAGCACGAAGAAGATGCCGGCGACGATCAGGCCGATGCGGATCTCGCTCCGCGGATCGTCGCGCCCGACGGCCGCGCTGCTGGCGCTGCCCGCCATCCGGGGCGATGGGAAGGCGACCGCGTTGAGGTCGGCGCTGCTGGCGACGAGTTCGCTCATACCTGGGCTCTCGGAGTCATGCTTGCCACCCGCGGCTGGGGCTGCGGCTGCGGCGGTTGCGGGGTGATCTTGGCGAGCACTTCGTCGCGCGGGCCGTAGAGGGCGATCCGGCCGTCGCGGACCACCATCAGCTTATCCACCACCTGCAGCACGCTCATCCGGTGGGCGACGAGCAGGATGGTGGTGCCGCGCGCCTTGGCGCCCTCCAGCGTGCGGGCCAGGTGCGCTTCGCCCTCGGCGTCGAGGCTGGCGTTGGGCTCGTCGAGGATCAGGTAGCGGGGATTGCGGAACAGTGCGCGAGCGAGCGCGACCCGTTGAGCCTGGCCTGCCGAGAGCCCGCGCCCGTTGATGCCGATCGGCTGGTCGTAGCCGCCGGGCAGGCGCATGATCATCTCGTGTGCGCCCGCGGCTTCCGCGGCCGCGATGGTGTCGGCGTCAACTGCGGCGGCGTCCTCGCCGAGCCGGTTGCGGAAGCGGGAGATGTTGTCCTTGACCGTGCCGGCAAATAGCATGGAGTCCTGCGGCATGAAGCCGACATGCTCGGCCAAGCGCTCGGGATCCCAGTTGCTCTGGTCGGCGCCGTCGAAGCGAATGGTGCCGGTCGCCGGGATCAGCGCCCCGGCGAGCGCGCGGACCAGGGTCGACTTGCCGGCCCCGCTTGGGCCCACGATCGCCACGACCTCGCCTGGATGCACAGCGAAGCCGATGTTGGCGATGATCGGCCGGCGCTGCGGGTCGAGCACCGCTACACCTTCGACCTCGAGCCGTCCATTGGGCCGCGGCAACTGCGTTAGCGCCACGTCGGGTGGGGTCTCGTCGAGCAGCTCGTTCAGCGTACGGTAGGCGCCGCGGGCCTGGACGATGGTCTTCCAGCTGCCCACCAGCTGGTCGATCGGGGCGAGCGCGCGGCCGATGATGAACATCGATGCGAACACCGCGCCCGGGCTGATCAGACTGTTGATGGCGAGCAGGGCGCCGAGGCCCAGCGCGAGCGACTGCAGCAGCAGCCGCACGAACTTGGAGGTGGCGGTCAGTCCGCCCGAGGCGAGGCTGGCGTCTGTCTGCAGCTGCAGCATGCGGCTGCGATCGGCTAGGTGGCCCTGCACCATGGCCCGGCGCAGCCCCAGCGCGCGGATCACGTCGGCTGAGGCGGCGGTGAACTCGAACTCGGCATAGGTGCGGCCGGCCGCGCTGTTGGCCTGGTCGAGGCGATCGCGGGTTGCTCGCTCGTTCTGCCAGGCGAGCATCACGTTCAGCCCCGCGCCGACCAGCGCCAGTACGCCGATCCAGGGATGGATGAGGAAGCCGATGAGGATGTACACCGGCACCCAGGGCGCATCCAGCAGGGCCAGGATCGCCGGCCCGGTCAGCGCCTGGCGCAGCGTGTCGAACTCCCGAACCGCCTGCCGCGCGAGCCGCTGGCCAGCGCCGTCCGGTCGCACCAGCGTGGCGTCGATGATGGTGCCCGACAGCACCCGGTCGAGCCGGACCCCGGCCCGCACCAGCAGTCGGGAGCGGATCGCGTCCAGCCCGGACAGGGTGAGCAGGGAAAAGGTGAGAACAAAGGTTAGCAGCAGCAGGGTGATGCCGCCCGCCGTCGGGATTACGCGGTCGTAGACCTGCAGCATGTACAGCATCGGGGCGATGAACAGCAGGTTCACCGCGGCGCTGAACAGCAGGGCGTAGCCGAAGTGGCGGCGGCAGGCACGCAGGGCCTCGGCCATCACCGCGTTGGTGCGAGTCGACGTCAGCTTCATCGTACCGGGCTGCTCCCCTCCGGCCCCTGCCCGTGGCCAGCGTTTCCAGACGGGCGCTTGGTTCGGGAAAAGCTCCGGCCCGTCAAGCGCTTATTGTGTGCAAGCGCGAGTGTGCGAGGCCCGCCTCATACCCGGCTGCAGCTCCCACGGGAAGTCGTGGCGAGCGTGATCTCCGCTGACGCTCGCCACTACTCCATAGCCCGGCGAGGCTCGCGCGGCGGCCCTACTCGGCCGCCGGCGGCTGCTCGGGCTGCTCCGGCTGCTCGTTCGCGCCCGCAGCCTTGCGGCCCTTACCCTTGGGCTTCACGGCTTTAGGCGGCGCCGGCGCGATCTCGAACACGGGCGTGTTCTCCTTGATCCGCACCTTGACCTCGCCGCCGTTGACCAGCTTGCCGAACAACAGCTCCTCGGCCAGCGGCTGCTTGATCTTCTCCTGCACCAGCCGGCCCATCGGACGCGCGCCATAGAGCTTGTCGTAGCCGCGAACGGTCAGCCACTCGCGGGCTTCTTCGTCGAGGTCGATGTGGACGTTGCGATCAGCCAGTTGCATTTCCAGCTGGAGGATGAACTTGTCCACGACCCGCGAAACCACCGCCGGCGGCAGGTAGCCGAACGGCACCACCGCATCGAGGCGGTTGCGGAACTCGGGGGTGAACATCTTCTTGATCGCGTCTTCCTGCACGTCCTCGCGGCTCATGGCGCCAAAGCCGATGCTCTCCCGCGCCATGTCGGACGCGCCGGCGTTGGTGGTCATGATGAGTATGGTGTTGCGGAAATCGACCGTCTTGCCGTGGTGATCGGTCAGCTTGCCGTTGTCCATCACCTGCAGGAGGATGTTGAACAGGTCCGGATGCGCCTTCTCGATCTCGTCGAGCAGGAGCACCGAATGCGGCTGCTGATCGACCGCGTCGGTCAGGAGGCCGCCTTGGTCGTAGCCGACATAGCCCGGAGGCGCGCCGATCAGCCGGCTGACCGAGTGGCGTTCCATATATTCGGACATGTCGAACCGCTGCAGAGGGATGCCCATGATGGAGGCGAGCTGGCGCGCGACCTCCGTCTTGCCTACGCCGGTCGGGCCCGAGAACAAGTAGTTGCCGATGGGCTTGTCGGGATCGCGCAGGCCCGCCCGGCTGAGCTTGATCGCCGAGGCAAGCTTCTCGATCGCCATCTCCTGACCGAAAACGACGCGCTTGAGATCGGACTCAAGGTTTTCGAGCACGCGCTTGTCGTCGGTCGACACGCTCTTGGGCGGAATGCGGGCCATGGTCGCGACCACGGCCTCGACCTCCTTGGTGGTGATGACCTTCTTGCGCTTGCCCGGCGGCACCAGCATCTGCATCGCGCCGACCTCGTCGATCACGTCGATCGCCTTGTCGGGCAGCTTGCGGTCATGGATGTAGCGGGCGGAAAGCTCCACCGCCGACTTGATGCTGTCGGGGGTGTAGCGGACCCCATGGTGCTGCTCGAAGGACGAGCGCAGGCCACTGATGATCTTGATCGTGTCCTCAACCGTCGGCTCATTGACGTCGATCTTCTGGAAGCGCCGGAGCAGCGCCCGGTCCTTCTCGAAATGGTTGCGGAACTCCTTGTAGGTGGTCGAGCCGATGCAGCGGATCGAACCGCCGGACAGCGCGGGCTTCAGCAGGTTCGACGCGTCCATCGCCCCGCCACTGGTCGCGCCGGCGCCGATCACCGTATGAATCTCGTCGATGAACAAGATGGCATCGGGAAGCTTTTCAAGCTCGGACACCACGCTCTTCAGCCGCTCCTCGAAATCGCCGCGGTAGCGGGTCCCGGCCAGCAGCGCGCCCATGTCGAGCGCGTAGATGACTGCGGGCCTGAGCACCTCGGGCACGTCGCCCTCGATGATCTTGCGGGCGAGCCCTTCGGCGATGGCGGTCTTGCCGACGCCCGGATCGCCCACGTAGAGCGGGTTGTTCTTGGACCGGCGGCAGAGGATCTGCACCGTGCGGTCGACCTCGGCCATGCGCCCGATCAGCGGGTCGACCTTGCCGTTCTTGGCCTTTTCGTTGAGGTCGACGCAGAATTGCTTGAGCGCCGATTCCTTCTTGTCGGCCCCCTTCTGCTGCTCCGGCTGCTCGGCGCCCGGAGCGGCGGCCTGCGGGGTCTCCGCGGTCTCGCCCTTGCCGACGCCGTGGCTGATGTAGGTCACCGCATCGAGGCGGCTCATGTCCTGCTGTTGCAGGAAGTAGACGGCGTAGCTCTCGCGCTCGGAGAAGAGCGCAACCAGCACGTTGGCGCCGGTGACCTCGTCGCGGCCCGAGGACTGGACGTGGAGGATGGCCCGCTGAACCACGCGCTGGAACCCGCTGGTCGGCGTCGGGTCGGTCCCGCTGTCGGCGACCAACGCGCCGAGCTCGCCGTCGAGATACTGCTTGACCGTGGCCTTGAGCTCGTCGCGGTTGACGCCGCAGGCGGTCATGACCTTGGACGCATGCCCGTCGTCGATCAGCGCCATCAGCAGGTGCTCAAGGGTCGCATATTCGTGGCGCCGCCGGCTCGCCTCGCCGAGAGCGTTGTGAAGGGTTTGTTCAAGTTCGCGGGCGAAACTCGGCATTACTGGCTCCTCAGCCGAAAGGCGGTAGGCCCTCCGGACTTATGGCATATGTCGTAAGAGGTTGAAGCCCGCGCAAGGGCTGCGAAGAAGGCTCCGGCCCGGACCTTAGCGCTTGAACAGCGCATCGGCCACGGACCGGTGCCTGGCGGCTTCGGCCATGTGGGTGCGGGTGCGCTCGATCTCCGCGCCAAGCGCTTCGATGCGGGCATCCAGCTCGTCCTGCGACAACGGGCCAAGGTCCTGCTTGGCGAGCAGCGCCAGCGGGTCGTCGGGTTTGGACGGGAACAGCTCGTCGAAGTCCATGGGCGGCAGCGTTGACCGGGGGCGGGGCGCTGTCAATAACACGCGGCATGAGCGGAGACATACCAGCGACGATGGTGGCGGTGGAGGCACAGCAGCCCGGCGGACCCGAGGTGCTGCTGCCGGTCGGGCGGCCGGTGCCTCGGCCAGGTGCGCGCGAGGTGCTGGTGCGGGTGGCCGCGGCGGGAGTTAACCGGCCGGACGTGCTGCAACGGCGAGGGGCCTATCCGCCGCCGCCCGGTGCACCCGACGTCCCGGGGCTGGAGATCGCGGGCGAGGTCGTGGCCGCAGGCGAGGGAGCGACCCACCTCGTCGGCCAACCGGTCTGTGCCCTGGTTGCCGGCGGCGGCTATGCCGAATATTGCGTCGCTCCGGCCGGAACCTGCCTGCCGGTGCCGCCCGGACTCACATTGCGAGAGGCCGCGGCCCTGCCTGAAACCCTGTTCACCGTATGGATCAACATGTTCGAGCGCGGCGGGGCGGCCGAGGGCGACTGGGTGCTGGTGCACGGCGGGACCAGCGGGATCGGCACCACCGCCGTCGCGCTCGGGCGGCTGTTCGGGCTCAAGATTATCGTAACCTGCGGCACGGCAGAGAAGTGCGAGCGCGCCCGGGAGATCGGCGCGGCGGCGGCGATCAACTACCGGGCGAGCGATTTCGAGGTCGAAGTGGAGCAGCTGACCACCGGTCGCGGAGTTGCTGTGGTGCTGGACATGGTCGGCGGGGACTATCTGCCGCGCAACCTGCGCTGCCTGGCCGAGGGCGGGCGGCACGTGTCCATCGCCACGCAAGGCGGCGCCAAGGCGGAACTCAACATCATGGAGGTGATGCGCCGCCGCCTGATCCTCACGGGGTCGACGCTGCGGCCGCGGCCTACCGAGTTCAAGACCGCCGTCGCCGAAGAGCTCCGCCGAACCGTCTGGCCCTTCGTCGAGAGCGGCCAGCTTCGCCCGGTAATGGATCGCACCTTCGCGCTGGCTGAAGCGTCCGCCGCCCACGCCCGGATGGAAGCGGGGGAGCATGTCGGCAAGATCGTGCTGGTGCCATGATCAGCCGAACAGGCGCGGGTCCCAGCCATAGCGCGCATTGCGGATGAGCCGGATGCCCGCGGCATCGGCATGCGCAGGATTAATCAGGATGTTGTAGGCTTCCGGAGCGACCGCCGCCGGAACCTGCGCCACTGCAGTTTCTCCGGCGCGGAGCCAAGCGTCTCCCCAGGCCCGGCTTTCAGCAATAGCAGGCAGCGCTCCGGCGAAGCTGCGCGTTTCGAGCTGATCGGGAGCTTGGATCTGCAACAGCTGATAAGGTGGCGGAAGCTCGGCTAGTTCGAACTGCACAAGCACCTCAAGCAGGGCGAGGGAGCTATGTTCCGCCGTGTAGATAACGTGGATGCCACCGCTGTTCCACCGGCCCGGATACAGGTAGCCACCATAGCCATCCAGCTCCAGATGCTCGGAGATGCGCCATAGATGCACTCAGGCGAGCATCCCGTGCGCCGCTCGATGGAAGAAGTTCTCGACTTCATCGGAGCCGACGCTGGTTCGAATGAGGTCTAGCGGAGCTGCGCCGCCAAAGGCCCGCTTGGGTGCGGAAAGCCAATCCACGGCCTTCTGCCGGTCGCCGAACGTATGGCTTGCAAGGTCCAGAACGCGCACCAACCGGGCGAGCCGGTCGCTTTCCTCAACCGTCAGGCGCTCCCCGTCCCGCAGCCGGCGTTCCAGCGTTCGCCTGGGTGCGATCACTCGAGTCAGGTGGTGCAAGCCAACCGTGCCATCGGACATTAGGGCCCGGAGCATCTTCACGGGGAGCCCCTGCTCGACCGCTTGGCGGCGGCGCATTTCGTCCGTGCGAGGAAGATCGTCGACCTGGAGCTGCGTTGCCATTTGGCAAACATAGCACCGCCAATTGCCAAGTTCCAGAGCAACGTGCAGCCTTGCCCTGCGCGGCACTCGGGCGTAAGCGCTCGGCCATACCGGCCGCTCCGCGAGGGGCGGCCCTTTTCATGTCTGGAGATCTTGCCGCATGGCCCAGCCGCTCATGCCCCACGCGACCGCTGCCTGGCTGGTCGACAACACGTCCCTCAGTTTCGAGCAGATTGCCGAGTTCTGCGGTCTCCACCTCCTGGAAGTGCAGGCGATCGCCGACGACACCGCAGCGACCAAGCTGACCGGCCGCGATCCGATCCGCTCGGGCGAGCTCACCCATGAGGAGATCGAGCGCGGCCAAGCTGACGAGAACTACCGGCTCCGCATGCACAAGGAGCCGGACGCGGTCACCCGCACCAAGGGACCGCGCTACACGCCGGTCAGCAAGCGGCAGGACAAGCCGGACGGCATCGCCTGGATCATCCGCAACCACCCGGAGGTCACCGACGGCGCCATCGGCAAGCTGATCGGGACGACCCGCACGACCATCGCCGCGATCCGCGACCGCAGCCACTGGAACATGGCCAACATCCAGCCCAAGGACCCGGTGACGCTGGGCCTCACCAGCCAGCGCGAACTCGACGCGGCGGTGGCCAAGGCGCAAAAGGCCGCCGGCATGGAAGCGCGCACCGATACGCGGCTGGAGGGCGACCGGGCGGCGCTGATCGAGCAGCTCCGGACCGAGCGCGAGCAGCATGTGCGCGATGCCGAGATCGCGGCCGACGAGGCGGAGCATGGCCGCCCCGACGAGATCGTCCCCGGCATCCGCGACCCGTTCAAGCGCGCTTGATTCAAGCGGGCGCTTCGGCCACCCCAAACGACATGGACCGGCCCTCCGAACCTGGCGAGTTGAGCTTCGAGGCGGCGCTGGCGCGGCTGGAGGAGATCGTCCGGCTGCTGGAGCGGGGCGAGGCGCCGCTCGACCAGTCGATCGACCTCTACCAGGAAGGCGATCGGCTGAAGCGGCTGTGCGAGGAACGGCTGCGCTCGGCGCAGGTGCGGATCGACGCGATCGCGCTGGGGCCCGACGGACAATTGCTCGGAACCGTGCCCTTTGACGGTAGCTGACGCGACGCCCCGCTCCAGCGTGGACCTGCTGGCCGAGGCCCGGGCGGTCTCGGACGGCGTGGACCGGCTGTTCGAACGGCTGCTCGCCAGCCGCTGCGACGGCCGCGACCGGCTGTGCGAGGCGATGCGCCACGCGGCGATCGGCGGCGGCAAGCGGCTGCGGCCGCTGCTCACGGTGGCGGCATCCCGCCTGTTCGCGATCTACGAGGAGCGGGCGCTGCGGGCGGGAACGGCCGTGGAGGCGATCCACGTGTATAGCCTGATCCACGACGACCTCCCCTGCATGGATGACGACGACCTGCGCCGCGGCAAGCCCACGGTGCACAAGGCGTTCGGCGAAGCGGCGGCGGTGCTGGCCGGGGACTGCTTCCATGCACTCGCCTTTGAGATGCTGGCGGACTCGGAGACGCACGAGGACCCGTTCGTCCGCTCGGAGCTGGTGCTGGAGCTGGCCAAGGCGTCGGGCATGGATGGCATGGCGGGCGGGCAGATGATGGATTTGGCCGCCGAAGAGGAACAGCTAGACCTCCCCGCGATCACCAGGCTGCAGCAGCTCAAGACGGGTGCGCTGATCGAGTTTGCGGTAGAGGCAGCAGTGATCATGGCGAAGCTGCCGCCCGAAGGGAGGACGCCCTACCGCGGCTACGCCCGCAACGTCGGTTTGGCCTTTCAGATCGCCGACGACCTCATCGACCATGGCGGTGACGAGGCGGCGGCGGGCAAGCGGGTCGGCAAGGACGCGGCGGCGGGCAAGGCGACCTTCGTGTCGCTGCTCGGCGAGGAGCGCGCGCGGGCGCAGGCCGGGCTGCTTGTTGAGCAGGCGGTCGAGCACCTCCACGACCATGGCGAGGAGGCGGATCTCCTCCGCGCGATCGCCCGCTACGCGGTGGAGCGCGACCGGTGACGACACGCATCGGCGTTTACCCGGGCAGCTTCGATCCGCTCACCCTGGGGCACCTGGACATCGTGCGGCGAGGAGCGCGCTTCGTCGACCGGCTGGTGATCGGGGTCACCTCCAATCCGTCCAAGGAGCCGATGTTCACCGTCGCCGAGCGGCTGGAGATGGTGCGGCGCGAGACCGCGGACCTGGGCAACGTCAGCGTGGTGGAGTTCGACTCCCTCCTGATGGACTTCGCCGAGCGCGAAGGGGCGACGCTGATCCTGCGCGGGCTGCGCGCGGTCGCCGACTTCGAGTATGAGTATCAGATGGCCGGCATGAACCAGCAGCTGAACGACCGAATCGAGACTGTCTTCCTGATGGCCGACGTCTCGCTGCAGCCGATTGCGTCAAGGCTGGTGAAAGAAATCGCCCGCTACGGGGGCGCCATCGACAAGTTCGTCACGCCAGCCGTCGCGGCCGACGTCGCCGCGAAGCTGGTTCGCTAGAGGGATTTCGCATGTTCACAGCTGCCTTTCTGAGCCTGGCGCTCGCCGTCGCGCAGCGGGCGCCGGCCGCCTCGACCGCTCTGCCCATCAACGCTCCCGCCGACGTCGTCGCCGATCCCGGCAACCAATGGACGCTGGAGCTGTCCAACGGCGGCCGGGTCGTGGTGCAGCTGCGCCCGGATGCCGCGCCGCAGACGGTGCAGCGGATCAAGACGCTCACCAGCAGCGGCTTCTATAATGGGCTGGCCTTCCACCGGGTGATCCCCGGCTTCATGGCACAGGGCGGCGATCCCAAGAACGACGGCACGGGCGGCTCTCCGCTGCCCGACCTCAAGGCCGAGTTCACCACGCTGCCGCACCTCCGCGGCACCGTTTCTGCGGCGCGCGCGGAGAGCCCGGACAGCGCCAATAGCCAGTTCTACATCATGTTCGCGCCGCGCGCTTCGCTCGATAACAAATACACGGTATTCGGCCGGGTCATCCAGGGCATGACCTTCGTCGACCAGATCGCGCAGGGCGAGCCGCCGGCGCAGCCGACGCGGATCGTGCGGGCCTCGCTCGGCTCGTCGAACCAGCCTGCACCCGAGGCGCAAGCGCCCGAGCCGGTGGCGCCGCCCACCGAGACTCAGCAGCCTCCTAAGCCGACGAACTAAGCATCCGTCATTGCGAGCACAGCGAAGCGATCCCGCTCACTTCAAGGTACTGGATTGCTTAGTCGCTATGCTCCTCGCAATGACGAGAGACGATGCGCGTTGACCTGTTCGACTTCGAGCTGCCGCCCGAGTTGATCGCCCTGCGTCCGGCGCGGCCGCGGGACAGCGCGCGGTTGCTCAGGGTCAAGGGCGGCGGGCTGTCCGATCACTGCATGCTCGACCTGCCGCGGCTCCTGCAGCCGGGCGATGTGCTGGTGTTCAACGATACTCGCGTGATCCCCGCCCAGCTGGAAGGCCGCCGGGGCGAAGCGAGCATCGGCGCGACCCTGCACAAGCGCGAGGGGTTGCGGCGGTGGTGGGCGTTCGTGCGCAACGCGCGGCGGGTGCGGGCCGGTGACCGGCTGGAGTTCGGCGGCGGGGTCGAGGCGCTGGCGGCCGATAAGGGCGCGGATGGCTCCGTGCTGCTGGAGTTCGCGGGCGAGGAGCCGGTGGAACTGCTGCTGGAGCGCGCGGGAACGATGCCGCTGCCGCCCTACATCGCCTCCAGGCGCGCCGCCGACGCGGAGGACGCCGCCGACTACCAGACCATGTTCGCGCGCGAGGAGGGTGCGGTGGCCGCCCCCACCGCCGCGCTGCACTTCACCGACCGGCTGATCGCCGCCCTGGACCAGGCGGGCATCGGGCGGGAAACGCTGACCCTGCATGTCGGCGCGGGCACCTTCCTGCCGGTCAAGGCGGAGGACACGGCCGAGCATCGGATGCACGCCGAGTGGGGCCGGATCGACGCCGCAGCGGCCGAGCGTCTCAACGCCGCGCGACGGGCGGGACGGCGGCTGATCGCAGTCGGCACCACGTCGCTCCGGCTGCTGGAAAGCGCCGCCAACGAGGACGGCACCGTGCGTCCGTTCGAGGGCGACACCGACATCTTCATCACGCCGGGCTACCGCTTCCGCGCCGTGGGCGGTCTCTTGACCAACTTCCACCTGCCCAGGAGCACGCTGTTCATGCTGGTCAGCGCGCTGATGGGCCTCAACACCATGCAACGCGCCTATGCTCATGCGATCGCGGAAGGCTACCGCTTCTACAGCTACGGGGACGGCAGCCTGCTGCTGCCTAATAGTTGAGCGTCGCTTCCACTATGTCCGCGGCACGGGTGCGGCCGCCGGCGGCGGCGATTTCCCCCGCGAGCGTCCGAGCGCGGCGGCGGTAGCCTTCGTCGGCGACCAGGCGGCCGATCTGCTCGGGCAGCCGGCGCAGGTCTATACGCTCGCCTAGCCGATGGTGCACGATCCGCGCAGCGTTGCCCTTTTGGTCGAAGGCGACCGGACGCACCAGCAGCGGCACGCCGCACGCCAGCGCGTCAAGCACGGTGTTGGAGCCGCCGTGAGTGACGCACAGCGCGGCCCGCTTCAATACCGCACGGTAAGGGACGAAATCGGTGACGAAGGTTGCGCCGATCCCGGCCGCTTCAGCCTCGTCCAGCTTGCCGCCGTGCGCTACCAGCAGGTCGGCACCTGCGTCGCGGCAGGCGCCAGCGATTGCTCGGAACAGCCCAACGCGCCCGCCCTGAAGCGTTCCGAAGCTGGCGAACACCAGCGGCCGCTCGGGCGCGAAGGCGAACGGCAGCACCTCGTCGCCGCGCTCCTCCTCGGGGTGGCGCAACGGTCCGACACCCACGAACGGCACCGGCTCGGGGCGCGGAAAGTCATAGCCGCAGACGAGCTGCGCGATCTGCTCCATCGGACTGAGGCAATCCTCCATGCTGCGGCAAGGCGGATCGATACCGAGGCGCCGCGCGCAAGCTTCGATCACCCGATTCTGGCGTCGGCTGAGCAAGCCGCCGATCCGCACCGCCACCCGCGCCCGGCGGACCCCACGCGGGCTCGGGTCGAATGGCCAGTCGAGAAAAGGCAGGGGCACGCCCGGCCCGCTGTTGATCGGCAGGGCCGTGGCCAGGCTGACCAACGGCAGCCCAAGCCCCAGCGCCAGCAGTCCGCCCGCGGGCTCCAGCTGATCGGCGATCACCGCGTTGCAGCCGATGCGCCTCAGCAGCTCGGGGGCGCCCGCGCACAGCTGGGCGGTCATGGCCGCGCTCTCCGCGATGGTGCGCAGCGTGCCGAACAGTCCGGCGGGCCGGGTGGCGTTGGCGAGCACCCGTCCGACCGCCGGATCGCCGCTGCGTCCGGCCACGGTTTCGCACCCGAGCACCGCCGACTTCACCATGGCCTCGGCCTCGGCGTTCAGCACAAAGGTCGCACGATGGCCACGCCGCACCAGCTCCTCGCCGAGCACGCTCAGCGAGTGGATATGGCTCGCGAAGGGCGGGCAGATCAGCGCGAAATGAGCCATGGCCCGCTCAGGGCTGTAGCTGCGCTTGGCGCCTTTGTCGCTCCGCCGGCAGCCGCCACCAGGGCGTCCCAGGGCTCAGATGGTGCTCGCGGTGGTAGCCGAAATGAAAGCAGGTCAGCAGCGAGGCGAGCCAGCCGTATTCGTTGCTGCGCGCGCGATGCTCGTCCGCGAACGGCGCTTCCTCGTGCCGGTGCGGGAGGAAGGTGCCGAACAGGAACAGCTGCACGGAGGACAAGAGGGACGGCACCGCCCAGAACAGCAGCAGGTTGGCGAGCGGCGCGCCCAGCAGGAGGATGTAGCTCCATACCAGGGCGGTCAGCAGCAGGAACTCGCGCAGCCCGAAATAGCGCCGCATGAACTGCCCGTACCAGGGCCAGAAGCGGGTCGGATGATCTTCGGAGAAGTCGGGGTCGTGCCCGGTGCCGACATGGCGGTGATGGTCGAAATGCTTGGGGGCGAGCCGGTCCATCCAGAACCCCGCGTAGAGCAGCAGCGCCAGTCGACCGACCGACCGGTTCACGGCGGGGCGCCCGGGCGCCAGGCTGCCGTGCATCGCGTCGTGGGCAACGATGAAGAGGCCGACGCTGAGCCAAGTCAGCGCCGCCACCAGCAGCGGCGCCGCCAGCAGGCCAATGCTCCGGAGAGGGTGAAAGAACACCGAATAGACGTGCAGCCCGAGCCAGACTACCATGATCAGCCCGGCGAGGCCAAGCCCGATCACCGTCTGCCGGCGCTTCTGGGCGGCGATGAGCATGGTGGTCATTTAGTGCCGTTCCCACCGGCTTACCAGTCCGGCGCCGGCAAGCGAACCATTGGAACCCTAGGACTTGCTGGCCATTTCACGTGCGGGGCGGCTCAGCAGGGGTGATGCGCATGACTCGCAACCAGTGGCTTGGCTTCGGTGCGGCGGCGTTCGTCGTCGGCTTTGTGGCAATCCTCGCCATGCGCCGCCCGGACGAGGGCGGAGGCGGCGCCACCGCGGACCAGTCGGACCAGCCTGAGATCGCGGTGAAGACCCGCGAGGAGGAGAACGACAAGCTCATCCACAGCCTGGTCGTGCTGACCGCGGGCACGGCCTACCTGCTGATGGCCAGCGGCGGCGGGCGCAAGCCGAAAGAAGGCGGGCGCGAGCTGTTCTGGATGCGCTACGTCGACTGGTCGATCACCACGCCCCTGCTGCTCACCAGCCTCGGGCTGACCGCGCTGGGCACCCCGTTCCGCCGTTGGGGCCTGCTCCTCGGTACGCTGTTCACCGACCTGTACATGATCGCCACCGGCTATCTGGCGGACGAAGCACCCAAGGACAGCTCGATGAAGTGGAGCTGGTACGGCGTCAGCACCGGAGCGTTCGTCGGCCTTTATTACCTGCTCTGGGGTCCGCTGCGGGAGGAATCGGAGAAGACCGGCGAGGAAGCCGCCGACGTCTACCGCCGCAACCTCACTTTCCTTAGCATCGTCTGGGCCGGCTACCCGGTCAACTTCCTGATCGGCCCCGAGGCGCTGGAGCTGATCGACGACGACACCAGCACCGGCATCTACACCGGCCTGGATATCGCCGCGAAAATCCTGTTCGGCCTCTACTCGCTCAGCAACACGCAGGAAAAGGCCGCCCGCGCGCTCGCCGACGGACGCGTTCCCGAGCATGAGCTTCGGCCGGCCCCGGCCGCGCACCACGAGGTCTGGGAACCGGGCTCGAGCGAAGAGCGGAGGGGCCGCGGCGGGTGAGCCTCGCCGCGCAGCTGCCGCTGCTGGGCCTGGCGGTGTTCGTCGGCGGAACCCCCCACGGGGCACTGGACCATCGGGTCGCGCGGGGGCTGCTGGAGCCCGTGCTGGGCCGCGGCTGGCTCGGCGCGTTCCTGCTGCTCTACCTGACGGCGGCTGGCGCGATGCTGCTGTGGTGGCTGGCCGCGCCCGGCCCCGCGCTCGCCGCTTTCCTGATCCTTGCCACGGTCCACTTCGGCAGCCACGATTCGCCCAGCGGGGCACCTGTCGCGGTCCTCGCCCGAGGCGCGATTCCGCCAATCGCCGCCGCGGCGGCTCACCGGGAAGAGTTGACCACGATCTTCGGCTGGCTCGCTGGGGAGCAAGGCGCCGCCTTGGTGCCATGGCTGGCCGGGCCGGGGCTGATCGTCTGGCTGTGCGCAGCGGTGGTAACGCTCGCGATCGAGCGGGAGGCAATCGGTCGCCTGGAGCTGATCGGCGTCACTGCGCTGTTCCTGTTCCTGCCGCCACTGCTTGCCTTCGCTGCCTACTTTGCGCTGCTGCACTCGCCGCGGGCGTTGCGGTCTTCATTGCTGCCGGGCGAGACGGTCCCGCAGCTGCTGAAAGCCGCGCTCCCCTTCAGTGTCGCGGCTGTGGCTCTGGCCGCGCTCGGCTACGGCTTGCTGCGCCAGGAACTCGCGGCGGACGCGGCGTTCGTGCGGACCGTGTTCTGGTGGCTGGCCGCGCTGACCGTTCCGCACATGGGCCTGCACCTGCTGAATGCGCGCCGAGCCGCTCAGGCGGCGCCTCAAACGACGAAGAAGTCCGCCGCCGTCAAGTTGAGGTCACTGCCGGCCACCGTCGCGAACAGCAGCTGCGCCGCTCCGCCGGCGCCGTCCGGGTCGAAGTAGAGCCTGCGGGCCACGGGATCGAAGATGATCCGGTCGTCCGCGTCCACCGCGACGATTCCAGTGCGGAAGGCGCCGGCGCCAAGCGCTCCGGTCGGCAGTCCGGCGAAGACCGCATTCTCCAGCCGGATACTTTCCTCGGCTGCCGAGAAGTCGCCGATCCGATCGACATTGCCGCTGCCGAGTGCGGTGGTGAACGCGAACACGTCCGCGCCTGCCTTGCCGTGCAGCGAGTCGCTACCGCCTTTGCCGTCGATGATGTTGCTTGCCGCGTTGCCGATGATGGTTTGTGCGAGTTCGTTGCCGGTGAGGTTGAGCGCTGCCGTGCCTCTGCTGTTGGTGGTCGACAGCACCTCAATCGCGGAGCCTTTCGCCAACTGGTAGCTGACGGTGGTGTAGACGCGGTCGGTCCCGCCGCCGGCCCCTTCGACCACCAGCGTGGAGCTGCTCCTCACTGTATAGCTGTCGTTCTGAACCGCCGCATTGTCGGCCTGGAGGAGGTAGGCGCCCGTTAGGACCCCAACTCCGCGCAACTCAACGGTGTAGTTGCCTGCGACCGTTGTCGTGAACTGGAGAAACGCGTCGAGGCCCAGCCCGCCGTCATCGTTCGACGCGACCACCGTCCCGTCCGGGCCGATGATCCGCAGCTCGGGGTCGGCCAGCGTCCCCGAGGCATTGGCCGTGAGCTTGCCCGAACCGAGGCCGAGCATCTCGAAGGTGAAGGTCGAGTTGGCGGCCAGCGAGAAGGTCAATCGGTCCACCTCTCCCTTGGCTGCGATGGACCCCCGCAGCCCTACGTCCGACTGCGCCATCCGGACCGCTTCGCCCGAGGATCCGCCGTTGACCGCATCGATCAGGTAGGCGGCGGCATGGGCATGCAGCTGCGCGGTTGGGTGCAGCTGGTCCATGAAGACCAGACTGCTCCGGTTGGCCGGGTAGATGGCCGAGGCGGGGTAGATCCGCTCCAGATTGTCGAAGATGAAGTCGCCCATTTCGGTGAAGCTGGCGTAGATGATCTCCGCCTCCGGCCGGAGCGTTCGCAGATCCTCGATCTCCGCCCGGATCAACTCGTCCAGCATGCGGGCATATTCGGTTGCGACTGCGCGGCGCTGGGCTTCATCGAAGAGGCCGTTGTAATAGGGTTGCAGCCCCACGTCGGGCACGCCGGTGATCAGGATGTGGTCGACGCCGATGTCGATGGCCTGGCGGATCTCCTCGATGAACTCCGCCGCGTCCCGCTCCATGCTGGCCCGAACGGACTCGAGATCGCGCCAGGGGCCGGTAGCGGGGACGTAGTCGTGCACATCGTTCGCGCCGAAGGTAAACAGGTGAAGCGCATCGCCGTCGGCATCGCCGTCCACCGCGTCACGGAAGGCGTCCGTCTGGTCGTCCATGTCCGGCACCGCCTCGCCGCCCTGCCGGATCTGGGCGCCGCCGTAAGCGAAGTTCAGATTGTTGCCGTTCGGATCGGAGAAGAAGCCGAACGAGATGCCGAGCAGGGGATCGTCATAGCCGAATGGGAACACCGGTTTGGTCGGCACGCCGATGAACTTGTTGCTGATCAGGTCGGCGTAGGTGAAGCCGTCGGTGAACCGTCCCTTGTAGTAGCCCCTACCGGTCGACGGCGCGCCGTCCGGCAGCGAGGTGAACGGAAAGAAGTCGTAGACCTCGGCCAGGTCAAGGGCGTTGCCGGCGTCGACCAGGCTATCGCCGAATACGTACACTCCCGAGAAGTTGCGCAGGCCCATGCTATTGGCTCCCCTTTTTGCGCGCAGCAGGCGAGTTGGTCCGCTGGGCGCGCGATCGACCGTGCCGCACAAAGCTGAGCCGATGAGCGAGTCGCTTCAACCCCTTAGTTGGTTAACGCAGCTCAGCTTTAGCCGGCGAAATAGCCCCACAGCAGCCGTGCGGTCATCGCCAGGCTGATCGTCACCAGCAACGGGCGGATCAGCCGCGCACCGAATTTCATCGCGGTGTGGCTGCCCAGCCAGCCGCCCAGCATCGCGCCCGCCGCCATGCACAAGCCGAGCAGCCACAGCACCTTGCCGCCCAGTGCGAACAGCAGCACCGCGGCGATGTTGCTGGTCCAGTTGAACAGCTTGGTGAGCGCGGTCGCCTTGGTCAGGCCGTAGCCGCGCAGGCCGACCAGGCTGGCGGTGAAAAAAGTGCCGGTGCCCGGACCGAAGAAGCCGTCGTAGAAGCCGATGCCCCCGCCGATCGGCGCATAGCCGGTGCTGCTCACGCGGTGGTGGGCGTCCTCGTCGGTCATGCGCGGGCTTACCAGGACGTAGAGGGCGACGGCGGCCAGCAGCACTGGGATGATGAGCCCGAGCAGCCGCGGGTTGATGCTCTGGATGATCCAGCAACCGGTGGCCGAGCCGAGAAAGACCACGGCCACGGTCGGTAGGTTGCGCCGCCATTCGATCAGCCCGGACAGGGCGTAGTTGCCCATCGCCACCAGCGTCCCGAACATCGACTGCAGCTTGTTGGTCCCCAGCGCCTGCAAGGGCGGTACACCGCAGAACAGCAACGCCGGCATCACGAGCAGCCCGCCACCGCCCGCGATCGCATCGATGAAGCCTGCGAGCAGCGAGACCGCGGTGAGCACGGGGTAGACCCAGGGTTCGATCATTGGGAGCGCTGTAGCGATGGGGGCCGTGCCCCGCTAGGAGCGCGGCCGATGACGCGTTTCGACTTCACCATCACCGCTACCGACGGCGCCGGGCGCGCCGGCATGATCCGCATGAGCCGCGGGGAGATCCGCACGCCGGCGTTCATGCCGGTAGGCACGGCCGCCACCGTCAAGGCGGTCAAGCCCGCCGACGTGCGCGCGGCGGGTGCCGACATCATCCTGGGCAACACCTATCATCTCATGCTCCGCCCCGGTGCCGAGCGGGTGGCGCGGCTCGGCGGCCTGCACCGCTTCATGGGGTGGGAGCGGCCGATCCTGACCGACAGCGGCGGCTACCAGGTGATGAGCCTGTCGGACCTCACGAAGGTCACGGAGAAGGGAGTATCGTTCAAGAGCCACCTTGACGGCTCGCGGCACATGCTCTCGCCGGAACGATCAATCGAGGTGCAGCGGCTGCTCGGCTCCGACATCGTCATGCAGTTCGACCAGCTGGTGCCCACCACCGCCACCCGCGAGCAGCAGCAGGCGGCGATGGAACGCTCGGTGCGCTGGGCCCGCCGCTCCCGCGTGGAGTTCGACCGCGGCGGCGAGCACGCCGAGCAGGCTGCGCTGTTCGGCATCCAACAGGGCGCGCTCGACGAAGAACTGCGCCAGCAGTCCGCCGACGCGCTCATCAATATCGGGTTCGACGGCTATGCGGTGGGCGGGCTGGCGGTGGGCGAGGGGCAGGAGGCGATGCTCGGCTGCCTCGATTTCGCGCCCGGCCAGCTGCCGGCGGACAAGCCACGCTACCTGATGGGTGTGGGCAAGCCGGACGACCTAGTCGAGGCGGTGCGCCGCGGCATCGACATGTTCGACTGCGTCTTGCCCACCCGCAGCGGCCGCACCGGACAAGCCTTCACCGCCGACGGTCCGCTCAACCTGCGCAACGCCCGCTTCGCGGAGGAGGGGGAGCCGCTGGAGCCCGGCTGTCCCTGTCCGACCTGCGCCACCTGGTCGCGCGCTTACGTCCACCACCTCGTCCGCTCCGGCGAGATCCTGGGCGCCATGCTGATGACCGAGCATAATCTGTGGTTCTACCAGCGCGTGATGGCGGACCTCCGCCGCGCGGTCGGCGAGCGCAGACTCGACGACCATGCCCGCGCGTTTCTCGACCGGTACCGCGAGCGCTGCGCTTAGCCGCGCATCCATTGCTGAACCGAGTCGTTAAAGCGCCATCCAAATCAAGGAGGCGACCATGGCGCGCATCAGCGGCATCGAAGAACATATGGAAGTGATAGGCGCCGACGGCGTTCACGTCGGCACCGTCGACAAGGTCGAGGGCGACCGCATCAAGCTGACCAAGAAGGACAGCGGGCAGGGCAGTCACCAAGGTCATCACCATTACCTCTCGACCGGCCTGGTGGCCGACGTGGAAGGCGGCAAGGTGCGGTTGTCAGCGACTGCGGCCAACGCGTTGATGTTCCAGGAAGAGGATCAAGGCACGTCCGCCCTCGTTACCGGCGGTGCAAACGCACGGAGCGGCAGCACCGGCGCCGATACGCGCACCAGCAGCACCTCCTACCAGGCGCAGAACAGCAGCCCCAGAAACTCCAACTCCCGAAGGGATACCAAGGGGCGCTCGGGTCCGAACTGGGCCGGCATCGCGCTCGGGACGGCGGCTGCCGCGGCGACTGCGGGCGCGGCCATTTACGCCCGCCGGCAGAAGTCGGACAAGGCCGACGCCAAGAAGTTCGAGCTGCGGCTGCAGACCGACGAGACCGCCCGTCTGATCTCGTCCGCCAAGGTCGAGGGCACGCCGGTACTCGGTCGCGACGGGCAGCATCTCGGCAAGATCGACAGCTTCATGGTCGACAAATACACCGGCCGGGTCGCTTATGCCGTGCTGTCGTTCGGCGGAACGCTGGGCATCGGCGGGAACCTGTTCCCGCTGCCCTGGTCGGCCCTCGACTACGACGTCGAGCATGACGGCTACCGGCTGAACCTGACGAGCGACCAGCTCGAAAGCGCGCCCAAGTTCAAGCGCGATGACACGCCGGAGTTCACCACCCAGTACCGGCGTACGGTGGCGCTGTTCTACGCCCGATAGCCCTCGCGAAAGTCGGCAAACCTCCCCGTCGGCGCGGCCGGCGGGGGGTTTGACGGAAGCTAGCTGAGCGACACCGACAGGAAGTCAGGCAGCGGGCCGTTCCAGCCGCCTTCTTCCGCGGGTTCCGGCTCGCGCGGGCGGCGGGGCGAAGGCTCGGCCCGTTCGGCAGTGGGTTCCGGCTCGCGCTGGCGGCGGGGTGGCGGCTCCGTCCGTTCGAGGCGAGGTTCCGGCTGGGCTGCGGCCGGTGGAGACTTGCGCTCCCGCCGTTCGCGCCGCGGCCGTTCCGCCGGCGCCGCTTCCTCCGCTGCGGGCTCCGTGGCTGCCTGCACGACCCGCGGAATCTTGAGGCCCGTGAGTTTCTCGATCTGCGCGACGGCCTCCGCGTCCTCCTTGGTGGCAAGGGTGATCGCGATGCCTTGAGCGCCCGCGCGGCCGGTCCGGCCGATGCGGTGGATGTAGTCGTCCGGCTGCCAGGGCACGTCGAAGTTGATGACGTGTGACACGCCTTTCACGTCCAGGCCGCGGGCCGCGACGTCGGAGGCGACCAGGATGTTGATCTCGTCGCGCTTGAACCGGTCGAACTCGGCAATGCGCGCTGGCTGCTCCATGTCGCCATGGATCTGCCCGACCGCGAAGCCCGAGCGCTTGAGGCTGGTATAGAGCTCGCGCACCGTGGTCTTGCGGTTGCAGAAGATGATCGCGTTCTTGAACTCCTCGTGGCGGAGGAGGTCGCGCAGGACGTCGCGCTTCTTGTCGCCGCGGGTGACCACCAGCCGCTGCTCGATGTTGACGTTGGCGGTGGCGGGCCGCGCGACCTCGATCGTCTTGGGCTCGCTCAGGAACTTGGCCGCGAGCTTCTGGATCGGCGGCGGCATGGTGGCGCTGAACAGCAGGGTCTGGCGCTGCTTGGGCAAGCGCGAGGCGATCTCCTCGATGTCCGGGATGAAGCCCATGTCGAGCATCCGGTCCGCTTCGTCGATCACCAGGAGGTTGCAGTCATTGAGCATGATCTTGCCGCGGCTGAACAAGTCCATCAGCCGGCCGGGCGTGGCGATCAGCACGTCCACCCCCTTCTCCAAGGCCTTGACCTGATCGCCCATCTGCACGCCGCCGATCAGCAGGGCCATGGAAAGCTTGTGGTACTTGCCGTACTTCTCGAAGTTCTCGGCGACCTGGGCGGCGAGCTCGCGCGTCGGCTCCAGGATCAACGACCGCGGCATGCGCGCGCGGCTGCGGCCGTGGCCCAAGATATCGATCATCGGCAGCACAAAGGCGGCGGTCTTGCCGGTGCCCGTCTGGGCGATGCCGACCAGGTCGCGGTTCATCAGCACGGACGGGATCGCGCCGCGCTGGATCGGCGTCGGCTCGGTGTAGCCGCTCTCGTCGATGGCGCGCAGCAGTTCTTCGGATAAGCCGAGGTCGGCGAAGCTCATGCGGGGTCTTTGAAAGTGGCAGCTGCCAATAGCGGCGCCGCCGGCCCCCGCCCACTGCGGGAGGGCACCGGGAAAGTCAAGGAATGTGGCTACTTGACCGGTCTCGGCACCACGGTCCGAAAGCGCTCGATCTGACAGGATCCGCCCATGCGGTTCCGGATCTCGTCACGGCGCGCGCAGATCCGGTCGTCGGCGGGCTGCAGATAGAAGCCGCCGTAGAAGTCGAGCGTCGGGCACTCGCTGTCCATCTTGGCGCGGATGCGGCGCCGGTCGCGCATCAAGAAATCGATGCTGCGATCCTCCGCCAACGCGGCCGCGGCGACTGCGCCGCTCCTGATGCACTTGGGCCCGCGCTTCTCTACCCACCGCACCGGCCAGGCCATGCGCGACCGAACCACGGGCACGCGCATCACGAGTTCGTCGCGGATGATCACCCGGCTGACGGTCGCGGTCGCCGGAGGCTGGCCGCCAAACAGCGCCAGCAGCTGCGACAGGATCGATAAGCCATAAAGGTTCAAGCGGATGGGCCTCGGTTGCTCCGCCCGGCCTCCATCAGCACCATTGAACCCCCCATGAACTCCGCCCCGGCCTTGCCAGATGGTGAGCGCCGGCATAGTAGCGCGCCCGGACAAAAACTGGCCCGAAGCCGACGGTGGCTCCATGAGCATCATGGCGCCGCACCCCAGGAGATCAAGAGTATGGCGACCGCCGCGCCGAATGCCCTGCCGTTTCTTTACAACCAGCTGGAGCCGCTAAACAGCAACCAGCACGGCGGTTTCCGGGTGCGCGGACTGACCAGCCTGCCCGGGCTCGCCACCGCCCACGCCATTCCGCTGACTATTGACGAGTTCGCGATGGCGCAGCGCTACTACCCGATAATTTTCTCGGTCGGGCAGGATCCGGTGCCGCTCGCGCTGATGGGCCTCAACGAAGGGGTCAACACATTCGTGAACGAGACCGGCGAGCCGCTCGACCGGGCGGTCTACATGCCCGCCTATCTCCGCCGTTACCCGTTCATGCTGGCCAAGCTGCGGCCGGACAGCGACGAGCTATCCTTGTGCTTCGATCCGACTGCCGGCGCGGTCGGCGACTTCGCGGATGGCGAGCCCTTGTTCGAAGGGGAGGGGCCGAGCGAGGCCACCAACGCGGTGCTGCAATTCTGCGAGCAGTTCGAGACTGCGGGGCAGCGCACCCAGCTGTTCATGGCTGAGCTCCAGCGGTCGGGGCTGCTGATGGACGGCGAGGTGGCAATTCAACCCGAAGGCGCGACCCAGCCCTTCGTCTACCGGGGGTTCCAGATGGTGGACGAAGAGAAGCTGCGCGAGATGCGCGGGGACGAGCTGCGCAAGATGAACCAGAACGGCATGCTGGCGCTGGTTTTCGCCCACCTGTTCAGCCTGGGGCAAATCCGCGACGTGTTCGCTCGGCAGGTCCAGCAGGGCAAAGGTCCGGCCGGAAGCTTCACGGGCGCGCCGCCGTTTCCGGTTCAGGCCTGACGACGCCCTATTCTGCTGCGGCGGGCAGCTCCTGCCGCGCGGTCAACGCGTCGGCCACGGTAACCACCAGCGTCTCCAGCAGCCTGGCGACCCCGTCGAACCCCGGACCGCTCTTGCGGCAGCTGCCGTCGAGGTAGAGGCTGCGATCCAGTTCGAGCTGGATCGCGTGAACACCGGCCGGGGGATCGCCTAGGCTTTCGACGATCCAGCCGCCCGCATAAGGGTCGTTGAACGCGGCGGTGAACCCTTCGCGCTCCACCGTGCGCCGGACCAGGTCACCGAGCCAGGCCGCAGCGCTGCGCCCGTAGCGATCGCCCACCACGATCTGCGGCTGGCGCGGTCCCCGGCTCGGCATCGAATGGCAGTCGAGCAGCAGCACCTCGCCATGCCGCCGCTGCAGCTGCTGCAGGCGGTCGCGCAGCGCCAGGTGGTAAGGCCGCCACCCGCCTTCGATACGCCGCTCCATCTCGCCGGACCCGAGCTTGTTTCGCCATAGGTCGCCGTCGCGTGGGGTGCGGGTAGGTACGATGCCCAGCCCACCCCGGGCGCGGGGGCCGGGATCGCTGCCCGGAACACCGCCAGCCATCGCCGGGTCGATCTCCTGCAGCGAGCGGTTGCAGTCCACGGCCGCGCGCGGCGCGCGGGCAATCACTGCGCCGCACCCTTGCGCTAGCGCGCGCCACACCAGCCGGTCGACCAGCGGATCCTCCAGGTGCTCGAGGGCACCCTTGCCGCGCCGCGCTGCCCGCAGGAGCCAGTCCGGGTAGTCGGTCCCGCTATGGGGGACCGACAGCAGAACGGGCAAACTGCCGGTGCCTGGAAGCACGGTCGGGGCGGAAAGGGGGCTAGTCACCTCCTACCCTCTTAGGGTTGGGGGCGTGCCGCCACAACTGCCCCGCGAGATAGGACGAGTTGCGCTGGAAAATATTAATCGTTGGGCGCATACAACGGCGTCATGTACCGGATTCTGCTCGCCGAAGATGACCATTCCATGCGCGAGTATCTGGCTCGCGCCCTGACCCGCGTCGGCTACGAGGTGAGCGCGGTGGGGTGCGGGACGGAAGCGGTGCCCTTGCTGGAGCGAGGGCGGTTCGACCTCCTCCTGACCGACATCGTGATGCCCGAGATGGACGGGATCGAGCTGGCGCAGAAGGCCTCGCACATCGACCCGGCGATCCGCGTCATGTTCATCACCGGCTTCGCCGCGGTCGCCCTGCAGAGCGGACGAACGGCGCCGGAAGCGAAGCTGCTGAGTAAGCCGTTCCACCTCAAGGACCTGGTGGCGGAGGTCGATCGCATCTTCCAGACCGAGGACGCGCACGGCCGGCTCTGACGACCGCCCGATTCGGGTTGCGCAAGCCCCAAGGCGCGGGTAGATGCCCGCCGCAGTGGGCGTGTAGCTCAGTGGTAGAGCACTGTGTTGACATCGCAGGGGTCGCAAGTTCAATCCTTGCCACGCCCACCATTTTTCACTTTGAAAAACAGAGGCTCGCAGAGCTGCTGGCCCATGGCGCGGAATCCCCGGTCCGGTGCAACTCCGTTGAAAAGTCAGTTGGCCTAACTCAGGCCGCGCCTCCGGATAGCGGAACAATACCCTCCTCCAGGTCTATCGCAACGTATACCAGCGTCCGCTTTGCGCCCATTCCAGACGTTGGCAGGCGCAACGTGCGCGCCCGTGAGCGGACGTTCATTCATCCGCCGGGGCGTTGGTCGCGGCCGTGCGCAGCCTTCTCGCAAGGTGAGCCTTCAGCTGGCGCATCGGCAGAGACTGCTTGGCATCATCCTGGCTGTTGCCAAGGCGGCTGCGGAAAGGAAGGATCAACCCTGACCGAGCCGGGAGACGAAGATGCCGTTGATTGCG
>NZ_CADCVZ010000011.1 GCF_902806265.1 uncultured Sphingomonas sp.
CTGGATCGTTCAGCTGCTCTATTCGCCCGAGTTCGAACCCGCCGCCGCCCTCCTCCGCTGGCAGATCGCCGGCGACCTCATCAAGATCGCCAGCTGGCCGCTCGGCTTCACCCTGCTTGCTGCGGGACGCGGCCGCGCCTTCATGCTGACCGAAGCGCTCGGCGCAGCCGTGCTGGTTGGCATCACCGCCGCCCTGCTGCCCCGCGCCGGCCTGCTGGCGCCGGGGATGGCCTATGTCGCGACCTATCTCGTCTACCTTTGTGTGGTCTTCGCCCTTGCCCGGCGGTTGATCGGCTACCGACCTTCCGCTGCCGCGGTGCAGGCCCTGCTCACAGTCGGCCTCGCCCTGCTCGGGACGGCGGCGGTGACGGCCGTGGATCCATGGATCGGAGCGGCGGTTGGGCTAGCCGCCACCGCCGCCCTTGCGTGGTTCGCCGCGATCCGCCTGCACCATGCCCTGCCCGAACCGGTTGCGGCGCTGCTCGCCTTCCTGCCGGGCATCGGGCGCTTGCGTCCATGAAGGTCCTGCTGGTCAGCGAAACGCTGGAGACCGGGGGTGCGGAGACTTTCGTCATCCGCCTGGCCAACGCGCTCGCCGTGCGCCACCAAGTGATCGTGGCGGTGATGCATGGCGACCGCATCCAGCCGCAGCTCGCCGGGCAGCTCGACGCCCAAGTGCGGCTCGAACGCTTGCGCCTTCCGGCCGAACGCTGGCTGTGGCGCTTCGACCGTCTCCTGCGGCAGGCGCGCATCGATGCCGCGATCATCCGCTCGCTGCAGCGCCGCTGGCTCCGGGGTCTGATTGCTCGGGAGCAGCCGGACGTGGTGCACTCGCACTTGCTCAAGGCCGACCGGCTGGCGGCGGAAGCCAGGTCCGCCGCGCCCCGCCGCCCACGGCACGTCGTGACCCTGCATGGCGATTACCGACCCTACCTGCAGGGTCACGCGGATCCCCAGATGCTCCATGCGGAGCGCTGGATCGGGCGGGTGCTGCAGTCAGCCGATGCCATCGTCGGGGTCGCTCGCGAACATGTCGAGCATCTGAGCTCCGTCCACCCGGAGGCCCGTGGCAAACTCCAGCTCATCTACAACGGGTACCCCGAACCGCGGCCCGCATCCGCGATTGACCCACCGCTTCCCACCGGCAAGTTCGTCTTCGGGTTGGTATCGCGCGGGGTCGAACAGAAGGGCTGGGCGCTGGCGGTCGAGGCTTTCGCAAAGCTTGGGCGCGAGAACGCAGCCTTGGTGCTGGTCGGCGAGGGTCCGGCAATCGAGCGCTTGCGCCGTCGGTCACTGCAAGGCGTCATCTTCACGGGGTTCGCCGCGCGCCCGACCGACTTCATCGCCCGCTTTAACGTCTGCCTGCTGCCGACGCTGTTCCCTCATGAAAGTCTGCCCACCGCCATCATCGAGTATCTGGCCTTCGGGAAGCCTGTGATCGCGACCGATGTGGGGGAAATCGGCACCATGCTGAAGGCGCCCGGCGGTCGGCTGGCGGGCTGCCTGCTGCCGTTCGACGGAACCTCGATCCAGGTCGCGGAACTGATTGCTGCGATGCGCCGCCTGATGGATAGCCCCGAGGATCGCGCCGAGATGGCGCAGGCTGCCTCGGCCGCCTTCGAGCGCTTCGCCATGCCCAAGTGCGTGGCTGCCTACGAGCAGCTCTACGGCGTGGAGGACCAAGCAGGTGCGCTCCCGGTGAAGCCACCTGCCCGAAGGTCGCTGCTGTAAGCTTACCTCTTGTAGGCTTCGGGAAGCACGTCCTGGCGGAGGTTGCGATAGCGGTCGCGCAGCTTGGTCTGCCGCGTCGCGAGCGGCTGGCGCACGCCGTCGATCAGGATGAGCTCGGCCGCGCTGCTGTTCTCCAGCGGATCGCCCGACCACACCACCACGTCGCCGCGCCGACCGGGCCGGAGGCTGCCGAGCTCGCCGCCCAGCCCCATGGCCTCGGCCGGGCGGGAGGTGATCATGGCCAGCGCCTCGCCCCAGCTCAGGCCCGCGGCTCCCGGCACCTTGCCCAGCCCGACCAGGTTCCCGGCATAGTAGCGGCCGCGGAAGGCCATGCGGGAGTCGTCGTCGTTGATGGTGCCGATGGCGACGTTCACGCCCGCGGCGCGCATCCGACCGACGTTGCTCTGGGTCGCCGCCAGGCTCTCGAACCCGGCGGGCAAGTCGGACAGGGCCGAAGCGATCACCGGCACGCCGCTCGCCGCCAGCCGGTCCGCCACCGTCCAGCCCTCGTCCGCCCCGACGATCACCAGCTTGAGGTTCGGGAACTCGCGCCTCAGCGCCAGCACCTGCAGGATGTCGGTCGCGCGCTCGGCATGGACCATCAGGATCTGACGCCCGCGCAGCACCGGCACCAGTGCGGCCGCGTCGAAGCGGGTCAGCAGCACATCTTGGCTGCGCTGCGCCTGCGGGGTCAGCAGCTTGGGATCGGTTGGGTTCTCGGGCACGCCGGGCTGAGCCTCGGGGCCACGCGAGGCAATGGAGCTGCCGAAGCGCCCCAGCTCGGACGCCTCACGTAGCGCATTGCGCAGCAGCACATGTGCCGCGGCGCGCGAGCCGCCCGCCTCCTCAGCGCCCTGCTCGCCGAGCTCGACGAACTGGAACAGCCGCGGACGAGTGACCGGGTCGAGATCGGCGCCGGTATCGATGAGCGCGCCCTGGCCGGCGAAGATGCTCTTGCCGACCGCCGGAGCGACCACCGCGCGGGTCACGCCGTCCGCGCGGTTGATCGCGACCGGCTGGGCGTTGGGGTTGACCGCGGGCGCGATATCCAGCGCGGCGCTGAACGGTCCTTCCGAGCTGACGTCGTTGGCGGCATCCACCGCATCCACGTCGAGGAGCCCGAGCCGCGAGAAGCCGGCGACCAGCCCGGGGGTGACCCACTTGCCGGTGGCGTCGATGACTTCCGCGCCGCCCGGCACCGCGACGTTGCCCGCGGCGACCACCCGCCCGTCGCGAAGGACCACCGTGCCGCCAGGGATCGGCTCGGAGCCATCGCCGAGGGCAACCGTGCCGCCGGTGATGGCGATGGTCTGGGCGGCGGCTGGAGTAGCAAACGCTGCCATCGCGGCAAGCGTCATCCCGGCGAAGGCCGGGATCCACGTGCGTCGCGCGCGCTGGGGCACGGCTTCCGAGTTCCTGTCTGGACCCCGACCTTGGGTCCCATCGAAGTAGTACTTCAATGGGTGCCCTGCGCCGGGGTGATGCGCTGGGGGGCGCGTCACTTCACATCCCCCTCGCCGGGCTGGCCGAGCTCGAAGTCACTCACCGGACGGAGGCGCGGGTTGTTGGCGTCGTACATCAGCGCTCCGTCGATCCACACCCGCTCGGGGCGCGAATAGTTGCTGAAGGGGTTGCCGTTCCACAGCACCACGTCGGCGTTCTTGCCCGGCTTGAGGCTGCCCGTCTGCTCGAAGATGCCGAGCGCCTTGGCCGGATTGGCGGACAGCCAGGTCCAGGCGACCTCTTCCGGGATGTTCGCCCCCATGCGACGCCCGGCGGCCATCGCCTTGGCGGCCTCCTGGTTCAGCCGCTGAATCCCGTTGGGATCGTCCGAATGCACGATCGCGCAGGCGCCGGCCTGATGGACCAGCGGGATGTTCTCCCGGACCGCGTCATAGGCTTCCATCTTGAAGCCGTACCAGTCCGCCCACATCGCCGAGCAGATGCTCTCGCGCGCGAGCAGGTCGGCGACCTTGTAGCTCTCCACCGCATGGTGGAAGGTGCCGATCTTGTACCCGGCCTCCTTGGAGAGGTCGATCATGACCGCCATCTCGTCGGCGCGGTAGCAATGGTTGTGGACTAGGATGTCGCCGGCCAGCACGCCGCGCAGCGTGTCCATGGCCAGGTCGCGGTCGGGCATCTCCCCGCCATCTTCCTCGTAGGCGTCCCATTCGCGCTTGTACTTCTGCGCATTGATCCAGGTCTGTCGGGTCACCGCGATGTTGCCCATCCGCGTCGCCGGTGCCTGGTTCTTGGACCCGTAGACCCGCTTCGGGTTCTCGCCACAGGCCATCTTGAGGCCGTAAGGGGCGCCCGGGAACTTCATGGCCTGCACCGTTCGTGCCGGCACGTTCTTGACGGTCACCGAGCGGCCGCCGAACAGGTTGGCCGAGCCGGGCAGGATCTGCAGCGCGGTTACTCCGCCGTTGGTCAGCGCCCGGCTGAAACCGGGGTCCTGCGGCCACACGCTGTGCTCCGCCCAGACTTCGGGCCGCGCCGGGCCGGTGGCTTCGTTCCCGTCCTGATGCGCTTCGACGCTCGGGGAGGGATAATCGCCAAGGTGGCTGTGGACATCGATGATCCCGGCCGTGACATATTTGCCCGTTCCGTCGATCACCACTGCGCCGCTCGGAGCCGAGAGGCCGGTTCCCACCGCCTGCACCTTGCCGTCGACCAGCACGATCTCGCCGCTTTCGATCCGGCCGCCTTCGCCATCGAGGATGGTCACACCGCGGATCAGCGTCGGCGCGCCCGGGTAGCGCTGGTAGGTGGAAGGGAACGGGTCCTGGTTGATGCGAACCGGCTTGGCTTTGTCGCCGCCAGTCGCACACCCCGTCAGCAGCGCAGCGGCGAACGCCGCAGCTCCAATCGCTCGCCGGTGCATCAGGCCTCCTTGGGACGGACCGGCGCGGTCTCGCCCTGCGGGAACATGCCGGCGCCCTGGTTCTCCGCCAGCTCCGCGCGGCCGCCAAGCTCCTCGTCCTTGAGCGTATCGAGGTGCATCCAGCGCTTCACCAGCGGCGACAGCAGCAGCACGCCGATGCCGATGCCGATGGTGACCCAGCCGAACAGGGTGTAGATCTCCAGGAACTTGTCCTTGGTCATCTCGCCGCCGTGACCGCCGGTCGCTTCGCCGATCTTGCCCGCGACGAAATTGCCGACGGCCGTCATGTAGAACCAGGCACCCATGATAAGGCTGGCCATGAACTTGGGCGCAAGCCGGTTCATTGCGCTGAGGCCCACTGGCGACAGGCACAGCTCACCGGTGGTGGCGAGCAGGTAGTAGAGGAACACGAACAACACCGGGGTCATCACCGCAACGCCGACCGCCTGCGCGCCCCAGACCAGGACGAGGTTGGCGAGGCCGACCTGCAGCAAGGCCAGGCCGAACTTGGCGGGCGCCGAGGGCTCCGCACCGCGTTTGCCCAGCGTCACCCAGAGCCCGGCGAAGATTGGGGCGAGCAGGATGATGTAGATAGGATTGATCGACTGGAAGATCGAAGCCGGCACACCGCCGCGATCGACGTAGCGGTCGGTGAACAGGTTCATGGACCCGCCCGCCTGCTCGAACAGGCCCCAGAAGATCGGGTTCAGAGCAATCAGGAACAGGATCGCGAAGATCCGCTCGCGCGGTTCCTTGTCGAGCTTGAACGCTTGAAACAGCACGTAACCAAGCAGCGCAATGCCCGACACAATCAGCAAGGTCTGGATCACGTCCTGGTACTGCACCAGCGCCCAGATCACAGCGACGGATGCAACGCCAACGCCGTACAGCGCGAACTCGGTATTCTTTGCCAGCGGTCGCGGCGCTTCGCCCGCTCCACGTAGCGCCGGCTTGCCCAGCACGAACACGACCAGGCCCGCGAGCATGCCTATCCCTGCGAGGCCGAAGCCGTAGCCCCAACCGATGGTCTCGCCCAGGTAACCGACCAGGATGGTGCCGAGCGCCGCGCCGACGTTGATGCCCATGTAGAACACCGTGTAAGCGCCATCGCGGCGGACGTCGGTCAACTTATAGAGCTGCCCCACCATCACCGAGATGTTGGCCTTGAGGAAGCCCGAGCCGACGATGATGAAGGCCAGCGCTCCCCAGAACACGTTGATCGCCGGGTCGGTCTGCCCGCCGCTGCCCTCCACCGCCATCAGGCTGTGCCCGATCGCCAGCAGCAGGCCGCCGAACAGCACCGCCTTGCGCTGCCCGAGGTAGCGGTCGGCAAGATAGCCGCCGAGCACGGGCGTAATGTACACGAGGCTGGTGTAGGCGCCGTAGATGAGGTTCGCCTTGTCGTCGGCGAACAGCCAATGCTTGGTCAGGTAGAAGATCAGCAGCGCCCGCATGCCGTAGTAGGAGAAGCGCTCCCACATTTCGGCGAAGAACAGCATGTACAAGCCCTTGGGATGCCCAGCGAACTCCGGCTCCTTCTGGATGGCGATCTTGGCGCCGATCGTCAGGAAGACGCCCAACAGGACAACCGCGATGACGGCAATCCAATCGCCTTCAACCCAAGCAGAGATCGGCTTCATGCTGTTACAAACCCTTGCTGTTCAGACTCGCCCGGCACCGTAACGAGCAAATCTCCCTTGCCAAGCATGTTGTTGCGAGCGGTTCGCACGCTTAGATCGGCCGCGACCATGCTGAACGACCTGTCCTCACCCCTGTCCCTGTTACAGACCCGGCGCTCCGGCCGGGCGCGGGAGATGGTCGGGCCCGGGCCGACGAGCGAACAGCTTGAAGAGATGCTGGTCATCGCCAGCCGCACTCCCGACCATGGTAAGCTCGTGCCCTGGCGGTTCGTGATCGTGGACAAGACGCAACGCGAGGACCTGGCTGAGCTGCTCCATCGCGCACTGGATGACAATCATCCGGACTCGACCGCTGCACACCATGACAAGGCGGACGACTTCGCGCGCAGCGGGGAGGCGCTGGTGGTGCTAATCTCGGCACCGGTAGAGAACCACAAGATCCCAATATGGGAACAGCATCTGTCGTGCGGCTCGGCTGCCATGAACCTGCTGCACGCGGCCCATGCCATGGGCTTCGTCGGCAGCTGGCTCAGCGGTTGGGCCGCCTACGATCCGACCGTGCGCCGGGCCTTCTGCCTGGGCAACGAGCGGATCGCCGGCTTTTTCTTCTTCGGCTCGCCTGGAGTGGCAGTGGTCGAGCGGCCGCGGCCCGAGCTGCCGTCAGTCGTGCGGCGCTGGGAAGCACCGCTCAACGGAGCGGACAAACCTTGATCTTTGCTGCGCCGCGCTGTATTAGAACAGCATGACGCTTCGCAGTTCGCACGATAAGCCTGTCTACGTCCGCTTGAGGGAAGTCATCACCGACGCCATCCTGGCGGGCCGGTACGGCGATGGCGATCCCCTGCCCTCCGTCCGCGCCTTCGCGGTGGAGCAGGGGGCGAACCCGCTGACCGTGGCCAAGGCGTATCAGGGATTTCAGGACGAGGGCCTGATCGTAGTCAAGCGGGGCGTGGGCATGTTCGTCGCGGCCGGCGCGCGCAGCCGCCTTGCCCAGCGGGAGCGGGATGCCTTCATCAGTCACGAATGGCCCGCAATCCGGGCCCGCATGCAGCGCCTGGGGATCGAGCCCGGCGAGCTGCTCGGAGCCACCGTTCAGGCAAGCGCCTCCGCCGGTACCGCGTAGAGCAGCTCCGCACCCGCCTCTGCTCCGGCCGCAAGCCCGAGCGCCTCGGGCACGATCACGGAGTGGAAGTAGTTGGCGGCCGCCCGCTTGGCCTGCTCGAACGGAGTATTGCCGGTTGCCGCGCGCGCCTGCCGCTCCATCAACCAGCCTGCCGTCAGCACCGCGCACATGGTCATGAAGGGGTAGCTGCCTGCCAACCGATCGTCGTGACCCGCTACGCGCAGCGTCGCCGCGGCGATCTCGACCGCGTCCGCCAACGCCTCGATTGAGGGCGCCTCGCATTCCGCGCGGATGTCGGCGATCAGCCCATCGAACGCCAACCCGCCGTCGAGCCCGAGCTTGCGCCCCACGAAGTCCGCGGCCTGGATGCCGTTGGTGCCTTCGTAGATCGGCGCAATCCGGGCGTCGCGGTAATGCTGCGCGGCGCCGGTCTCTTCGACATAGCCCATGCCGCCATGCACCTGGACGCCCAGGCTCGCGACTTCGCAGCCCACGTCCGTGCCCCAGGCCTTGACCAGGGGCGTCAGCAGGTCGGCGCGCTTGCTCGCCTCCGCGTCTCCGGCGCGCGCCCGGTCGACCTGCCCGAAAGCGTAGTAAGCGAGCGCCCGAGCACCGCCCGTCAGCGCCCGCATCCGCAGCAGCATCCGCCGCACGTCCGGGTGCTCGTGGATCGCGACGGCCTCGCGACTCTCGGCCCCGGTGCGCGCCGACTGCACCCGGCCGAGCGCATAGTCGATCGCCCGCTGGGTCGCGCGCTCGGCGATACCGACGCCCTGCAGGCCCACGTTCAGCCGGGCATTGTTCATCATGGTGAACATCGCCCGCATGCCGCCATGCTCCGGTCCGATCAGCCAGCCGGTCGCGCCGCCGGCGTCGCCGTAGGTCATCACGCAGGTTGGCGAGGCATGGATGCCAAGCTTGTGCTCGATGGACGCACAGCGGACATCGTTGCGGCTTCCGTCTGGAAGCACCTTGGGCACCAGGAACAAGGATATGCCGCGGGTGCCGACCGGAGCGTCCGGGGTCCGGGCCAGCACCAGGTGGATGATGTTCTCGGCCAGGTCGTGCTCGCCATAGGTGATGTAGATCTTGGTGCCGGTAAGTCGCCAGCTGCCGTTGCCGTTCGGTTCCGCGCGGGTCTTCAGCGCACCCACATCCGATCCGGCCTGCGGCTCGGTGAGGTTCATGGTCGCCGGCCACTCGCCGGACACGATCCTGCTCAGATAATCGCGCTTCTGCTCCGGCGAGCCGTGCGCCTCCAGCGCCTCTATGGCCCCCATGCTGAGCATCGGACAGAGCGCGAAGGCCAGATTGGCGGCGTTGAGGTCCTCCATCACCGCTGCGCCCAGCGCCAACGGAAGCCCCTGCCCGCCCGCATCCTCCGGGGCCGCTATGGTGCTCCAGCCGCCCTGCACGAACCCTTGGTAAGCCTGGTGGAAGCCGGGCGGCATGCTGACCTGGGCGGGCGACCATTTGGCGCCGACGGTGTCGCCGACCCGGTTCAAGGGCTCGACCTCACCCTCGGCAAAGGCGGCAGCGCCTTCCAGCACCGCGTCGACGATCTCGCTCTCGTTGCTTAGTTCGTCGATGCGTACGACGTGATCAAGGACGAAGCGCTGCTCCTGCACTGGCACGCGAAAGGTCATTGGCGGGTTCCCTTGTAGGCTGGCCGGCGATGCCATAGCGGTGAGCCGGTGACCGTTCCAGACACCCGCGTGCTCGGCTGCGACCCGGCTGGGATCGCGGAGGCCGCCGCACTGATTGCGGCCGGGCAGCCCGTCGGGGTGCCGACCGAGACAGTTTACGGCCTCGCCGCCGACGCGCTGGAGGGTGAGGCGGTCGCGCGCATCTATGCCGCCAAGGGCCGCCCGAGCTTCAACCCACTGATTGTCCATGTGCCCGACCTGGCGACGGCCGAAGCGATCGGGATCTTCGACGAGCTGGCCAGGGGCCTGGTGGAAGCGCATTGGCCGGGACCGCTGACCCTGGTGGTTCCGCTCCGGCCCGGCGCGACCATCGCCTCCCTGGTCACCGCCGGGCTGTCGACCGTTGCGCTGCGCGTCCCCGCTCATCCGGTCATGCAAGCGCTGCTGCGCGCGACGGCCAGGCCCCTCGCCGCCCCCTCGGCGAACGCCAGCGGGCGCATCAGCCCCACCCGGGCGGAGCATGTCCTGGCCAGCCTGGGCGGTCGCATCCCTGCGGTGATCAACGGTGGGCCAACGCAGCGCGGCATTGAATCCACGATCGTGGCGGCCACCGGAGGCGAGCTGCGGTTGCTCCGCCCTGGCCCGATCAGCGTCCCCGGAGCGATCTCGGCGGCCCGCGGGATCGAAGCGCCGGGGCAGCTCGCCACCCACTACGCCCCCGCCAAGCCGGTGCGACTGGAGGCGAGCAGAGCGGAAGCAGGCGAGTGGCTGATCGGCTTCGGCCCGGTCGCCGGTGACGCCACCCTGAGCGTGTCGGGAGACCTGGTGGAGGCCGCCGCGAACCTCTTCGCAGCGTTACACGCGGCGGACGCGGAGTCGCCGCCGAAGATCGCGGTGGCGCCGGTGCCCGAGCAGGGCCTCGGCATCGCGATCAACGACCGGCTTCGTCGCGCCGCGGCGGACCACGGGTAGTCGGCGCGGTTCTCAGGCCGTGGCAGCCGCCGACTTGAGGCGATTCTGGAAGCTCTTACGTAGCTTGTTGAGCTTGGGCGGGATGGTCGCCACGCAATAAGGATTGCGCTGGCCCTCGGTGGCCCAATAATCCTGGTGATAATCCTCCGCCGGGTACCAGGTGGCGGCGGGCTCCACCGTGGTGACAATCCGCCCGCCATGTTCGGCATTCGCCCGAGCTATCGCTTCCCGTGCTTCGGCCGCCTGCGCCTCGTTCTGCGGGAAAATGGCCGACCGATACTGCGTACCGATGTCGTTCCCTTGCCGGTTGAGCTGGGTCGGATCATGGGTCGCGAAGAAGATGTCGAGCAGGTCGGCGTAGCTCACCACTTCGGGATCGAAGGTGACCCGGATGGCCTCGGCATGGCCGGTATCACCGCCGCAAATCTGCTTGTAGGTCGGATTGACCGTCTGCCCGCCGGTATAGCCGCTCTCGACCGCCTTGACCCCGGCCACGTCGAGGAACACTGCCTCCGTGCACCAGAAGCACCCGCCCGCCAGCACTGCAACCTGATCCGCCATCACCACCGCTCCTGTAACATGTTGACAGGAGATAGGCGTTCGGCCGGCCGGTTTGTATCCCCAAGGGTGCAGACCCTAGTGCTTGTAGGCCGCCTTGAGGCTGGCGAGCTCGAGCCGCTTGCCGATCCATTCGGCAAGCTCCTCGAAGCCCAGTTCCTTGTCGAACACGATGCCGGCGCGCCGTTCGGAGTACCAGCGCACCTCCCCTTTCACCGGGCGGAGACTTTCGACGACCACCAAGACCGGCTTGCCCAGGCAATATTCGTCAATGGGTTCGACCTTCATCCCGCCAAGCGAGATGTCGTGCACGTCAACGGTATAATAGGCCTTGCCGACCTTGACCGAAGCCTTGCAGTTGACCTCCAGCCGGGGTGGCCGGGGGCGAAAACCGTGGCGCGGCTTGCGTCCAGCGAGCAGTTCGCCAAGATCGACATCGCCGTCGAACTTCACGCCCAGCAGCCCTTCGCGGGTCCACACGACAGACGATGGAATACGCTGGCTGGAGAACTCGACTTCGACCTGTTCCCCGATCGCCGGCGCCTGGTTGCACTCGGCCATCAACCCGCCCGCCGACACGTTGCGAAGTCGGATCAGCTGTTCCCCAAGCGCGCTCGACAGCTTGGCGACGCGCAGCGTGGACAGCAGCCGGTGCTCCTCGCGCCGCTCGATCGGGCGCGGAACGGCCATGCTTAGCGAGAAGGTGGTCGACTCGAACGCTGCCCCGTCAGCATCGGTCCCCTTCGCTGGCTTGCGGCGGATTAGGCTTCCGAACACATACTCCCCCTCGCCCGTTCGACCGCCTCCCTTGCACCCATTGCGGTTAAGAACTTGTTTATGCGTTTGACGATGTCGTCGAAAGGTGCGCAAGGAACAGCGCTCGGGAGGGATGGTGCATGGAGCGGCCACGGCTGCTGCTGATTGACGACGAGCCCGCGCTTGCCGACTTCCTGGCTGCGGCCGCTCGCGAGTGCGGGTATGAAGCTTCGGTAGCCCGCAACGAGGCGGAGTTCCGACAAGGGTTCGCCGACGTCAACCCGGACATGGTTGCGCTCGACCTCGGCATGCCCGGCACCGACGGGGTGGAGTTTCTGCGCTTCCTCGCTGGGCACGAATACCGCGGGCCGGTGCTGATCATCTCGGGCTTCGATCGAAGGGTGCTCGAGTCCGCGTTCCGCCTGGGTGAAGCGCTCGGCCTCCGCATGGCAGGGCCGGTGGAAAAGCCCGCGCGGTTCGAAGAACTGGCGGTCCTCCTGAATGACCTCAAACCGTCGCTGGCGAGATGACGGGCACCGCGGAACTGCACCTCCTGGAGGGCTTCGAGCGAGCGTTGATCAACCACCGCTTGTTCATGGCCTACCAGCCCAAGGTCGCGGCTGCTGACGGTCGTTTGGTGCGGGTCGAAGCGTTGGTGCGGTGGGACGATCCCAAGCTTGGAATGGTCGGACCGTCGCGCTTCGTGCCGCTGGCCGAGCGCCACGGACTGATCGACCAACTGACCCAATGGGGGCTGCGGACCAGCTTGCGGCAATGGCGAAGCTGGCAGGCTTCGGGCGTGGACACGGCGCTGGCGTTCAACATCTCGGCACTGTCCTTGGAGCACCTCGACTTCCCCGACCTGGTCGAGCGCATGTGCCGCGGGCTTGATGTTCCGGCCGACCGGCTGGTGCTGGAGCTTACGGAAGGCGCGACCCAGCCGCTCATCAAGCTGATGGACACCCTGACCAGGTTTCGGATCAAGGGGATCGGCCTGGCGATCGACGACTTCGGCACGGGCTACTCCAGCCTGATCCAGTTGCGGCAACTACCCTTCACCGAAGTCAAGATCGAGCGGCTGTTCATCCAGGACCTGGCGCAGAGCCGGGACAGCCGAACCATCGTCAAGGCGATCATCGACCTGGCGCATGATCTGGGCCTAACCGCCACTGCCGAAGGCGTGGAGACTGCCGAACAGCTCGCGATCCTGCGCGATTTCGGCTGCGACATCATCCAGGGTTACCTGATCGCTCAACCACTCGCGCCAGAGGAGCTTGGACCATGGGCGACGCGACATGGGCGGCGTTGGCAGATGCTGGTCGAACCGTCACGGGAGTCGCGACCAAGGTCCCGGTTGAAGGCGAGCGGCTGAGCCGGTCAGCCCGCGAGCGCCAGTGCGTGCGCCCGGGCGAGCGCAGCCACACCCCGGTCCAGCGTTTCGTCCCGCTTGGCAAAGCACAATCGCACCATCCCGCGGACGGGCGCGTCCTCGAAGAACGGCGACAGCGGGATCACCGCCACGCCTGCCTGCTCAACCGCTAAGGCGGCGAAGCGCTCGTCATCCAGCGTTATTCCGGACGCTGGCAGGTCGACGCACTGGAAGTAGGTGGCTGCACTGGGCAGCAACCGGTAACCCGCCTGCTCGAGTCCCGTGACCGTTCGGTCTCTCGCTCGGGCGAAACGCTGGCGCATAGCCGGGAGCCATTCGTCTCCCTGGTCGAGCCCCATGGCGACCGCCGCCTGAAGGTTCGGCGGTGTCGCAAAGGTCAGATATTGGTGAGTTCGCGCGACGGTGCTCGCCAGTTCCGGCTCGGCGATCAGCCAGCCGACCTTCCACCCGGTCAAGGAGAAGATCTTGCCGGCAGAACCGCATTTCAGGACTCGACCGCTCATGTCCGGCAAGGTTGCGAGCGGAATGAATTCGGTGGCGTCCAGAAGCACATGCTCCCAGACCTCGTCGCTGATCACCAGCAGGTCGTGCTCCCGCGCGACGACCGCCACCGCTTCCAGCTCCTCCCGCCCGAACAATCGCCCGGTCGGGTTGTGCGGATTGTTGAAGACGATCGCTCGGGTGCGCTCGCTGACCGCCCTCCGCAGGTCGTCGGCCTCGATCCGCCAAGCGGGCGGGCGCAAAGCGACCTCGCGCACGACCCCGCCCGCGCGCCGGATCAGCGGCATGTAGGCATCGTAGGCTGGGGTCATGACGATCACCTCGTCGCCGGGCTCCACCAGCGCCAGGATGCAGGCCGCGAGCGCTTCGGTCGCGCCGCTGGTCACCACCACATGGTCGGGGCCGATCTCCGTCCGGTGGTGCCGGCGATAGTGGGTGGCCACCGCCTCCCGCAACGCCATGAGCCCGCGGGACGGCGCGTACTGGTTGCTTTCCTCCCGCACGAACCGCGCCGCGGCCTCCACCACCGGCTCGGGCCAGCCGAAATCGGGAAAGCCCTGCCCGAGGTTGACGGCACCGTGCCGGGCCGCGGCCAGGCTCATCCGTTCGAACACGCTGACCGGTACCTGCCTGCTTTGCGAACTCATCTCAGAACGCCCTTGTCGCATAGCGCAGCAGTCTCCTCGGCACTGAACCCGAGCTCCGCCAAGATCGCCCTCCCATCTTCACCCTCCCGGCGCGGTGCTCGCGGCGTATCGGTGGCAGTGCGGGAGAAACGGGGCGACGGTGCCGGCTGAGTGACTCCGCCGACTTCGATAAAGGTCCCCCGTGAGCGATTGTGCGAGTGCTCCGGCGCTTCCTGAAGGGTCAGGACCGGCGCGACGCAGGCATCCTTGCCGGCGAACACCTCAACCCACTCGTCGCGTGGCCGGGTAGCCACCGCAGTCGCAACCTCTTGCTTGGTCGGAGAGCCGGCCAGACCAAGGCCGTCCAGCAGCGCTCGGCGGAACTGCGGCTCGACCGCGCCGAGCGCCACCGTTTCGCCGTCGGCGCACTCATAGCAAGCATAAAGCGGATCGCCTCCATCGAGCAGGTTGGCACCCCGCCCTTCCCGCCAAGCTCCCGCCCCGCGCAGGCCGTAGATCAGGGCGCCGGTCAGCGCCGCGCCGTCGGTCATCGCGGCATCGACCACCTGCCCCGCCTCGCCGCGCCCGGCCGCCAGCAGCGCCGCGACCATTCCGAACGCCAGCATCAGCCCCCCGCCCCCGTAATCCGCCACCAGGTTGAGCGGCGGCACCGGCGGGCGATCCGCTTCGCCGATGCACGACAGCAAGCCGGTGAGCGCAAGATAGTTGATATCGTGCCCCGCCTGCTGCGCCAGCGGACCGTCCTGTCCCCACCCGGTCACCCGGCCGTAGACCAGCTTCGGGTTGATCTGCAGCAACGCGTCGGGCCCCAGTCCGAGCTTCTCCATGACGCCGGGGCGGTAGCCCTCCACCAGTCCGTCCGCCCGCTCGATCAGCCGCCGGACGATCGCCCGGCCCGCCTCCTGCTTGAGGTCGAGCGCGATGCTCTCGCGGTTGCGGGTCAGCGGGTCGTTGGGGACCGCCAGATTGCCCTGTCGCTCGATCCTGATGACCCGAGCGCCATGGTCCGCCAGCATGGTCGCCGCGAACGGCCCCGGTCCAAGACCGGCCATCTCGACGATCAACAATCCCGCAAGCGGCCCGGCCATGCCTCTCCCTTTGCTCCCCCGTGCTGTAGCCTCTACGCTCCACCCGGCAAGGAGGCACCATGCTCGATACTTCGGCGCGCAGCATCTTCGATGACGGCCACGAAGCCTTTCGCGAAACGGTACGGCGCGTGGTGGGCGGACTCGACGTCGACCGACATGAACGTGAGGGGACGGTCGAGCGCGAAGCCTGGCTCGGAGCCGGCCGCGCCGGCCTGCTCTGCCCCGGCGTTCCCGAAGCCTACGGCGGACCCGGGCTGGACTTCAGCTACAATGCGATCGTCGGCGAGGAGATCAGCTACGCGGGCGCGGCCGCAGGCTTCACCCTGCAGAGCGACATCGTCGCCGACTACCTCGTCGCCTACGGCTCGGAGGACCAGAAGCGCCGTTGGCTGCCCGGCATGGTCTCGGGCGAGGTCGTCACCGCCATCGCCATGACGGAGCCTGGTGCCGGCTCCGATCTCCAGGGCATGAAGACGCTTGCCCGCCGCGACGGCAATGGCTGGCGGCTGTCGGGTTCCAAAACCTACATCACCAACGGCCAGAGCGCCGACCTGGTGATCGTCTGCGCCCGCACCACCGAGGGCGGCGGCGCCAAGGGCATCAGCCTGTTCCTGGTCGAAGCGGATGACGCGGGCTTCACCCGCGGCCGCAACCTCGACAAGATCGGGCTGCACGGCAACGACACGTCCGAGCTGTTCTTCGATGAAGTCGTGCTGCCTGGCGACCGGCTGCTTGGAGGAGAGAACGCCGGCTTTGCCATGCTGATGAACCAGCTGCCCCAGGAACGCCTGTCCATTGCCGTGCAGGCGCAGGCCGCAGCGCAGCGAGCCTTCGATCTCGCGGTCGAGTTCACCAAGGAACGCCGTGCCTTCGGTCGCACCGTGTTCGAGTTCCAGAACACCCGCTTCACCCTGGCCGACATGAAGGCGCGGCTGCAGGTCGGCTGGGCGCACCTCGACTGGGCGATCGCCCGCCACAACGGGGGCAAGCTGACCGCCGCGGAGGCCAGTGCCGCCAAGCTGTGGCACTCCGAGGAGCAGTTCGCGCTGGCGGACGCGGCGCTGCAACTGCACGGCGGTGCGGGCTACATGAACGAATATCCAATCGCCCGCTTGTGGCGTGATGCCCGCGTCACCCGCATCTATGGGGGCACTAGCGAAGTCATGAAGGAACTGGTCGCCCGCTCGATCTGAGCTTGGCTGGGGCGGCAGGAAGGCAAGTTCCTGACGTTAGCCACCTAAGTCACTGCTCTTGAACAATCTTTTCGAGCGCATTAACCGTTGGCACACCTTGGGGGTACACTCAAGTGGTACCCTCCCCTGCTCTCGCCAACGTACTGATAGCGGACACGTCGCCAACAAGCCCGAGCGATGTAAGCGGCGGGTCTCAATCACCTCGCTTGATCTGAAGTTGTCACTCGGCAAGTGCCTGCGCTCGAGATCGAAAGTTCGCTTCACCGAGCGGGCTCGCTCAGGTGTCATTGAAGAAGCGGGTACCAAAAGCCGAGCCGATAGGCAGTTCTCCGGCATTTCGGATGCGGAGCGGCGGCAACTCGAACCTAACAAGATCAATGGCTTACAAAAACTCTGCGGAACGATTTCAGCGACCGTTTGTGGCCGGAAGCTGACCGTCAGCCTCCGGTGCAACACCTACCTAAGCAGACGTTGAGGTTCAGCCTCTACTCTGGTCCGCTTTCGATTTAAGGGGGACATTCGGATGAGGCGGAAACTGCGTGGGTCGTTCCACGGCTCTAAGTGGAGCAGTCACATAGGACGAGAGCGCAGGCGAGGCGCCGGATAAGCGCTCGGCGGCTCCTCGTGCTCGAGACCGCTAGTACGCCAAATGAGAGCAGCTTGCTCATGTGCATCCTCCGACCAGTCCGCAGTGGATCTCACCTCCGAAGCTCCGGACGTCCTTCGGCTACACTGTAATTATCCTCGTAAAAGCAAGTCGATGAGCAGCAAGCAGCCATTGAGTTCGCAATCAGGACGGGTCAGGCCAGACGATGATCACTCGAGAATATGGTTATCGTAGAACGTACAGGGTCGCTTTGATTGGTGCGTTGCTGTAAATAGTAGCAGCCGAGTCATGCGCCAACAGAGCTCATCGGTAGACTCGGAACGCGTAGCACGAGAG